>DBRH01000066.1 GCA_002305955.1 Kosmotogaceae bacterium UBA1373 | reverse complement strand
GGTATTATATATCAGGAGAGTTGAATGGAGGAGGTGTAATCATGCCCGAAGAAAGAGTTTCAACCAAAAGCAGTATTGCCCAGGTCTTCATGGGCGTTATAGTTATTGCCCTGGGACTGTCGATTATTTTCGTCCCTTCATTGCTGGAGAATTTCTGGTTATTGTTCATATGGGTTCCCGGACTGATAATGGAATACAACGCCATCAGAGGGGAGAAGGGGCTTTTCGTTCCAGGAGGAGTGTTGCTTACCGTCGCTCTTGCACTCACTCTGGGAGTGATCTTCGATGGTTTCTACGAAGGTGGAGGCTGGGCCCTTTTCATACTTGCTCCTGCCGTTGGTCTCTTGCAGCTGTACCTGGCCGGTGGAAGAAAACCTAAAGCACTTCTGACACCGATATTTGTACTAACCATTGTTGCAGTGATATCGCTGATACCCTCTACTCTGTCCAAATGGGCGGTTATAATTGTCGGTGCCCTTCTGATCGGGTTTGGAGTGTTGATTCTTCTCAAAAAGAAGTGATCAAAGGTCGAAACCCATCTGTAGAAAATCGAAGTACTTTTCTTTTATTTTCATGAATTTCTTGATACGGCCTTCGATCTCGAACCCAAGATTCGAATAAAGCTTTATAGCTCGTACGTTATCGACTCTAACTTGAAGGCCGATTCTTGTGATGCCGCTCTCTTTTACCGCTTTGATCATGTATTCGATAAGCCTTTTTCCTATACCCATTCCCCAGTATTCTTTAGAGACTGTAAGACCGAACTCACCTCTGTGCTTCAGCCTTTCTCTGCGTCCACCTTCGAAGGTCAGCAATCCCACTATATTCCCCCCGAGCCGGGCAGCGATTATCAGGCAGTTATCGCGTTCTCTGTAAGATCTGATGACTTCTCTCTCCTCTTCGACAGTAGTCATGAACTCATTTTCACCGAAACTCAGGTAGTCGCTCTCTCCGCTCACCCGGTTGACGTATTCAATGACTTTCTGCGCATCTTCTTCACAGATCCGGACGATCTCTAAACCCTCTATACTTCTGTAAACCTCCTCCACTGCACTCGCACCTAAAAAGGAAGCCTGCCATTCTTCTGGGTGTCGCTCGATTTCTCTTCATCTTCTTCTGTTTCGCCGGAGTTCGATTCCCCGATCGTTTCCCCGGATATGGAGGCGAGAAACTGAGAGTATTTTCTATCGAGTTCCTCTTTCTCTTTCTTCAACACCATTAGCCTCATTCTGGCAGCTGTCAGTAGCTGAATCGCTTTCTGATAGGTCTTGAGGGCCGTTTCAACATCGGGATTGGTATTACTCCTGAAGTATTCGTCGATCGATCTGATATATGCAAGAAGCTTTTTGAAATCCATGGAGTTTATCTGTTCTTCTTTGAGCTTCAGTATCCCCTCTATCGTCTTCTCTTCCATCTCATACCTCCGTAACTTCATCTATAATGGTTGTCGCGCACCCATCAGCGAAATAGCATTCAAGCCTATCGCCTCTGGTCACTTCCCTGGCGCTTCTAACAACGTGAGAATCTCTTTTCAAAACAACTCCGCCTAAAAGTAGAGATGCGGCATAGCCGCCGTGTTCCACCAACCCCGAAGATAGCTCCTCAAGATTATTTACTGCGTTCGATTCAACTCTTTCGAACGATCTCAGCACACCTTTCTCGAAAAGATCCAGAGAGGTGTCTGTGCGGAAGAGAAGACTGTCCATAGACACATCAACATTTACCTTATCGAGTGCACTCGCGGATTCTTTCAGATGTCTGTCCAGAATTGTGCTGGCTCTCTCGAAGAGGCTGTCTGTAAGAATTAAAACTCTCTCAAAGGTCCTCTCGATTGTGATGGCGTAACTGTCCCTGTCGAGGGAGTCTATGAAGGAGGCTGCTCTTTCGATTTCCGACAGTAGACGTCTCGATGTTCTTTCAGCAACTGTTTCGAACTGTTCGTCGGATCTCTCAATGAGTGTCTCCACTCTGGTGGCGAACTCTCTGAGCCTTTCAAACTCCGCTAACGTGGATGTTTTCTCGAAGAGCCATTCCATTTCTTTTTTCAACGTTGCGGCCGCTTGATTCAGGCTCTCGCTGTGAGTGTTTATCTGTTCGGTTATGGCTTTCGCCGCAGCGGTGGGAGTATCGAAACGCTTCCAGGAGACGAAATCCGGTATGGTGAAATCACGTTCGTGGCCGATAGCGCTCAAGATCGGGCAGTAATCTCTGCTAAAAGCCGATATAGCCATTCCTAAATCTAGATCGTCGAAATACATAAGATCGATCGCCGAACCTCCCCCGCGTGTAATAACTACCACATCGTAAGCGATAAGAGAGGTCTTGATCATGTTGAGAGCCTTCAAGATCCCCGGAACGGTTTCGCTGCCCTGCATGAAAGATTCATATAGATGAACCACGGGTCTGTACGGCTCTTTAAGATTCAAATTGGAGTAGAAATCCCCCAGCCCTGCGGCTGTGGCCGACGAGATGACGGCTATTTTGCGTATAGGCTGGAGCTCGCTCAATTCGTGTTCCTCTGTTCTGAGTGCGTTATTCGATTTCAACGCAGCGTAGATCTCGCGACGCCGGACCGTAATATCCGACTCGCCTAATGGTGCGATGGTATCTATCCAGATGGAGAAACTGGCCCGGGGTTTGTAAAAGCTGATAGTACCCTGAAATTGCCACTTTTTTCCTTTAAGTTCGTTAGATGATTTCAATCCGAGCTGTCTTCCCATTCTACCGAAAGCCGCCATATCCGCGATCATGTTCAAATCGATCTTTCTCTTTGCACCACGCTCCGTGTAGTCCTGTGAAACGTTTATATAGACGTAGTTTCCCTTCGCTCCGACGTTGGTGACATCGGCCGGGAATTTGACTCTTAGATTGTTGAGACCGACCCGAACTAATACGCTCCTGATATGTTCGAGCATGTTTTCGATATCTTTGAATTCGATGGTTAACTCTTCCATCTCAACTTCCTCCGGAAAGCAGTCTAGTCGTCCTTAAAAATGATAACAGAATAGCGTTTGAAATGCGGTGGGAGTTATAGAAAAGAGGGCGATTACTCGCCCTCAATTTTCAGCCACCCATCCTTTTCAGATACCAGGGCAGGTAAGTTAATAATAGCAGTGTCTTTCGGTGATAAAGTGAATTTTTTGACGAATTCTCGCGTGGTTCCATCGGGAAGTTTCTCGATCGCTTTCACAGTATGCCATGGTCCCGGCGAATAAGCGACTTTTCTCTTGCCCTTACCAACTTCTTCGAGATCGACATTGTCAACGTACACGATGAAAGGGTTGGTTGACTTCAGCTCGGTTCCGTTTATCACGATATCCCTGTTGTCCACGAATATCTTGTGCTCTTTCCCCAGAACATACAGACACAATCCCAGGACTATCAACACAATCACGAGGGCGAGCCTGATTATATTTCTCTTCATCATCATCCCTCCGCCTTATCTTCTATGGCCGCCTTGATCGCCGCTTTTGCCTGCCTTCTTTCCGTCTCTTTTTCTACCTGTCTTCTCCAGGCGTAAAGCGCAAGCGATATCGCGATGATTCCGTAAGAGACGAAGACCCTGAAGAATTCTCCGATTTGAGCCTGACCCAGAAGCTCCTTGCCGGCTCTCGGAGCGACTATAAAAGTCAGGTGGAAGAGCGTTATACCGATAAACACATTCGGTATCGTAGCCTTCACAACCGACGCCCCTCCTATCAGCAAGGCAGCAATCGCGAAGGTTCCAACCTGGTCGTGAGAGTTGTAAGTGTTTATCGTCCCTATGTTCTGCAGGAAGATTATCTGGCCGAAACATGCGAGTACGGTCGATATTATTATCGACAGCGTCCTGGTTCGGTCAACGTTTATACCTGCTGTGGCGGCAACTTGCATATCCTGCCCGACAGCCCTCATGTCCTGCCCGAGTTTGGTCTTGGTGAACCAATAAACGAAGATGCACAAACCGATTATTATCGAGAATACACCGAGTGGTATGGAAATGTTGCTGATATTGATCGACCACATATTGTCGAGTACCTTTCTCACGCTGATCAGATCGAGGGCGTTTCTCACTCCGTAACCCCTCGGAAGTAGTATTTTGTTGCTGGTAATCGGTATTAAGCTTCCCATACCATACAGAATCGTCAACTGATAAATACCGTTGATGAAAAAACCGAGAATCATAGACGTTACCATTTCTCTACCTTTAGCCCTGTTCAGGATCGTACCCGCCAGCAGTCCCAGAAGAATTGCAATCGGCGTGCCTATAAGCATCGCCAGCAAGATACCTGGTATGCCCACAACGCCCCAGTCTAGCATGAAGATGAGCCCTATCTGACCGGCCATTGCTCCGAGTACGATACCGAAGTTCAGCCCCATTCCGGCCATTACAGGTATTAAAAGAGAGATGACCAGAAAGGAGTTTCTACCCAATCTTGTTATTATTTCGTTGATAAGATAATCGGTAGAAAAGCCCGAAAGTGGTATAGCGAATATTAGCAGTACTATAAAAAGAATAGGAACGGCGTTGGAAATCACAAATCTAGCCAGCGGACTTTTCGCACGGGTCAGGCTTTGATCTTTCATGTTCTCACCTTCATTCTTCTTGTCAGAGCGTACACAATCATACCGTTGGAAACGATTATCCTTATTACCTCAGACATATCGCTCTTTATGATGTTGTTCATGACAGAAGGTGTCATCGTAAGAATACCCTGAAACAGGAACGTTCCGACTATAACGTTTCCCATCGACGCTTTGGAGACAGAGGCACCACCTAGCAGGAGCGCAGCGACCGCGGGGAAGGCCATTAGTAGAGGCGCCATATAGAGTTGTATAAAGCCGAAACTTTGTTCGTAAACGAGGATTCCGATCGCGGCTACGATAGTCGAGATAACGACAGAAAGCACTCTCATCCTGTCAACATTTACGCCGGCTGCCCTGGCGTAAACCGGGTTCGATCCTGCCGCCGTCATGGCAGTACCGAGTTTCGTTTTGAAGAAAATCCAGATGATCAAAGCCATAAGCCCAAAAAAGATGATCGTACCGGTCGGGAAAAAGAAATTTCCAACCTTTATACTTAGGAAGTCGTTCAAAACGCCAAGCCAGTAACCTTCGACACTTATGGTAGTTCTCAGGCCCTCGCCACCGTAACCCCAGATCATGTTCGGGCTTTTGTAGGGCAGGAGCAGCCACATCATACTCATAAAAGCGACCGAAGAGAATCCGACGTAAGTCGCAACGACCATTTCATCGCCCTTAACCCTGTTTAGCAGTAATCCATATAGGAACCCTAGAATTGCCGCAAAGGGGATCGCGATAACGATTGCGACCAGGAAACCTGCCAATCCGGTAATCCCGAGCTCTATGCTGGTTATGGCTCCAATCAGTCCGGCGATAACTCCTAGTTGCATTCCAAAGTTCAGTCCGCACCCAGATTGCACCATTGGAACAAGCGAAAGCACCAGGACCGCGTTCATTGCGAACCTGACGATCGTGTCGCTTATAGAAGTGCTCACCTTTATTCCTACGAACGGTGCTATAAAAAACAGAGACAACAGGAACAATCCGATGATTATTCTAGGCCAGCCAGCCTTTTCGATGAGCTTTTTGATTTTCTCAAACACTGGCCTTCACCTCTTCCTGTTCTCCGAGCATCAATAGTCCAAAATCGGCCGGATCGGCAGTTGGAGGTAGAATACCGACTATCTTCCCTTCACTGACGATGGCTATCCTGTCGCAGATCGATCGCAGTTCTTCAAGCTCCGAAGAAGTCATTACGATTGTCGTTCCGTGTTCCCTGTTCTGTCTTTTGAGAGTCTCCAGGACGACGCTTTTGGCACCAACATCTATACCTCTGGTAGGTTCGGAAACAAATAGAAGATCGGGTTCCAGAACGAAGGCTTTGGCAAGGCAGATTTTCTGCTGGTTTCCTCCCGAAAGCTCTTTGGCATTTTGTTTCTCACTCACACACTTAATCTGCAAAGAATCAACGTACTCTCTGGCTACCCTGGCGATCTCCTTATCGTCGCGCCATTTTATCAACCCGCCCATCAGTTTCTTGATGAACCTTCCCTGTATCTGCATGGCAGTGAAGACTATGTTGAGATCAATGGGTTCATCCAGCAAGAGGCCGACTCCCCTCCTGTCCTCGGATACGAATGCTATACCCTTGCCCAATACTCTCACTGGGTTGTTCAAGGGCAGTTTTTCGTCTCTGTAAACTACCTCTCCCTCGGCTGGGAAGAGACCCATTATCCCATTGGCTATTCCCAGTTTGCCCTGACCGGCGAGTCCACCTATTCCCAGAATTTCGCCCTTACGTACCTGTAGATCGACCCCGTTTACCTGTTCGCCCGGCATATCGACCCACAGATCCTTTATCTCCAGAACTATTTCTGACTTTTCGAACTCTTTCGACTTTTTTGACAGGCCTTCCTTTATCTCGCGACCAACCATCAACGAAGCGACCTCCCTGGGGGTGGTCCTGGAAGATTCGAGTTCACGAACCACCTGTCCATCCCTGAGAATGATCAATCTGTCGGATATAGCAAGAACCTCGCTCAGCCTGTGACTTATGAAGATGATAGACAAACCGAGGTTTGCGAGCTTTCTGGCAGCTTTCAACATCGTTTCTGCCTCCGATTCAGTTAGAACGGCAGTTGGTTCGTCTAAAACCAGCAATTTCGTAGATTTTCTGTCCATTTCTCTAGCAATTTCAGTGAACTGTCTGTGTCCGACCGGCATTTCGCTGACCACCATGTCGGGATTGAGCTGAACCTCTAATTTCTCGATTGCTGAAACGGCTCTCTTATGCATTTCTTGCCTATTCAGAGTTTTTAATCTCTCTCCGAAGACTTCCACGAAAATGTTGTATTTAGTTGATTCTCTATTGAGAAGGATATTTTCCGTTGCCGTGAACCCCGGTATCAGAATGAACTCCTGGTGGACCATTCCAATTCCGGCTTCTATGGCTTCGAAAGGACTCGCGAAATTCACTTCTTTATCTTCGAGATATATCTTTCCCTGGTAACCACCCGTCTGGTGAATAACGGGCAATCCGAACAGTATGTTCATCAACGTGGACTTCCCGGCGCCGTTTTCGCCAACCAGACCCACTATCTCTCCCTTAGCGACTCTCAAGGTTACGTCTTTCAAAACCTGATTACCAAAAAAATCCTTATTGATCCCTTCCATTCTCAACAGATAGTTTTTTTCATCCATAACTTCACCCCAAACTCCGTAAGTTGAGAAGAGTCAAGAAAAGGGGGGTCGCCCCCCCTTCTTGACGCTATTTCAATTAAAATTCAAGGTATTTCTGTGGAACCTCGACTTCCGTGATTCCCATGTAACCCTTACCGAAGATATAGGTATCCTGGTAAATCATGAGGAAGTTCTCTCTCTCGATTCCATCGGCATCGATGTAGTAGCTTCCATTCCAGCCGGCTCCCGGTGTGTACTCGGCAAAAACCGCCATTACCGCGTCGAAGTCGTCAATAGCACACTTGCCTTCGATTACATTCTTTGCGTGCTCGGCAAGAGCAGCGGTGGTGGTGTAACCGAGAGAGTAGGCCCAAGTTCCCATTCTGCCCGCTCCACCTCTGGAGACAACGGCTTCTTCAACCCTTGCAAGTATCGCCGGCCAATTACCGGCCTCTTCTTCGCTGAAAGCTACACCGAGAGCACCGGGGTAGCCCATCAACGGTGATGGAAGGTCGGCTTCAATGAAGTATCCACCGAGCTCGGCGACTCTTCTCAGAAGAGGTTCGGTGTGTGCGTCATTGGTACAGAAGAAGGCTGTCTTGTTTCCGAACTCCTGAAGCCATGCGGGAACCTTCTCAAGTATGAACTGCTGCGCACCGGCCACACCAACGTCGCTGACCGGGTCGGGAGATCCCATGTCGATAAATTCCAGTCCCAGCTCTTCGCAGGCTGCTCTCATGATGTCTCTTCTCTTGGATAGCAGTTCGTAAGACATATGCCTCGGGAAGGAGATGTGCATGAACTTCTCGGCACCAAGTTGCTTGGCAGTGTAGATTATGAGGTAGCCGCGGGCGATGGAGTCGGCGTTCACCGATAGGTCAGCGGCGGCAGCCAGCATTGGAGGATCTTCATGGGGAAGACCCGCCAGGAGGAGGATGTCCGGTCTTACTTCTCTTACTCTCCTGAAGCTTTCGACCGTTCCCGGGATGGCCTGGTTGACGATGATAGCTTTCATAAGGGGATCATCGGCGAGACCGGTGATCTGAGCGATAACTGTTTCCTGTTCCGACATGAAGTTGTCCGGGTAGGTAAGATGGACGATCATTCCTCCAGAGGCGGCATCTCCATATTTTTTTATCAAGGCTTCGGCCCCTCTGAGATCGTCTTCGGACTGTGATACGGTACCCGTTACGACACCGATGTGGAAGTCTGCCGCAACAAGAAACGCGGCACTCACAAGAACTGCCACGAGAACTAGAAGTACTTTGCGCATTCAAAAACCCCCTTTTTCTGTTTAAGGTGTATAGGCTGCCAAAATGGCATCCTGAATAATATCATTTCCACTCTCACGACCGAATAGAAACCGGCGATCCCGGACAGAAAAAAGGAAAGGATCAAATCTCATTTACAAGTTTATCACAATCGAATGGCCTTTGAGAAATCCTGATTAAGATCACTTTTGGGTACAAAGCCTCCCGCAATAACTCTATTCTTTCGGCATCACGGTCTTTCTTGAATATACTGGCTTATAATTATCCTGATGAATCCGATAGTCGGTAAGATATTGACTTTCTTCATTTTGATCGGGGTCGGCTTCACAATAAAAAAGGTAAGGCTCGTTGACGATTCCTTCACGAAAGGACTGTCTACTTTCGTTCTTTATGTGACTCTTCCAGCGCTCGTAATTGACTCCATGCAATTCCAGTTTTCATTCGAAATGCTTTCCAGCTCTTTGATCTTGTTCTTGAGCGGGGGATTTCTCTACACTTTTCTATGGATAGTCGGACTCGTCGTAGTCAGATTACTAAAGCTCGAAGGGAAAGCCAGGGCAGTTGTTCTTTACGCTTCGCTACTGGGAAACGTGGCTTATATGGGGTACCCCGTAGTGGAGATGCTTCTGGGTAAAGAAGGTCTCTTCTACACAGGTGTGTTCAACATCTGGTTCAATGTTCTTACATGGACGGCCGGTGTGAGAATCATCGCCGGAGGAGAGTTCGGCAAAAGGAAAAAGTGTCTTCTCAATCCGGGGATAATCTCTCTTCTAATTGGGTTGTTCCTGTTCGTTTTTTCGATACCCTTACCGAGTTTTCTGGATGAGTCGTTGAGTATGCTCGGAGAGTGCACCGTCCCCCTGGCCATGGTTATCGCGGGGATTACTCTGGCCGGCGCCAAAATGAAGAGTGTGCTGGGAGACCAAAGAGTTATAGTATACAGCCTCTTCAAACTTCTTGCAGTTCCTCTGACTGTCTTTTTCTTCCTGCAATTGGTAGAACTGCCCGGTGTCGTAGAGAAAATCCTTATAATTATGAGCGCCATGCCGGCGGCAGCCAATACTTCCATATTCGCCAGAATATACGATTCCGATTACGATCTAGCATCGAGGTTGATCGCGTCTTCGACCTTTTTCTCGCTGGTGAGTATTCCCGTAATAATCTCGTTATTTGACTGAACGGTGGAGATATTCGCTCCATCTTTTTCAGGTAT
The DNA here is from genome assembly GCA_002305955.1 of Kosmotogaceae bacterium UBA1373. Lineage (GTDB taxonomy): Bacteria > Thermotogota > Thermotogae > Petrotogales > Kosmotogaceae > Mesotoga. The sequence continues at coordinate 42,071 of DBRH01000066.1, read as the reverse complement.
AAGCCGTGATGGTATCATTTAGCTAACCGAAAGAGAGGTGAGATCAATGAAAAAGTCCGTTCTAGCCATATTGTTCTTGATGATTTTGTCTCTGGCTTTGTCGAATGTCGGACTGGTTCTTTCCGGTGGCGGTGCCAAAGGTGGTTACGAAATCGGGGCCTGGAAGGCCTTGATTGATATGGACATAACGATAGGTGGAGTCTATGGTACTTCTGTCGGATCTCTGAACGCTGCAGCAGTTGGCCAGGGTGATTTTGGAAAGGCTCTGGAGGTATGGAGAGACATCTCCGAGAGCAAAGTGATGAAGCCAACACAGGGACAAAAAACGTTGATAGATGCTTACGGCGGTTCGAATGAATGGAGTGTCGGTGAGCTTTTCCAGGGAGCTATCGACATAATAAAGAAGGGCATAGACGTTTCGCCTCTGAGAGAATTGCTTGAGGAACTGATTTCGGAAAATACTGTCAGAAACTCCGGTATAGACTTTGGACTTGTTACTTTCGACCTGACAGATCTACGCCCGGAAATGCTTTTCATAGAAGACATTCCTGAGGGAAAGCTAATAGACTACATAATGGCCAGCGCAGATTTCCCGGGCTTTCAAACTGTTCGTGTCGATGGGAAGGCTTTCATAGATGGGGGGATCTATTCGAATCAGCCTGTGGAGATGGCTCTCCAGAGAGGATTCAGAAACATCGTACTCGTCGATATCGGACGGGTTGCACTGAGGGATAGGATCGCCAGATTTCAGGCCTTCGTACAAGGCGCAGAAGTCACACACATAGTTCCGCGCATCATGTATGGCAGCACTCTCGACTTCGATCCCGAAAAAATACAACTGCAGATCGAAGAAGGTTATCTAGATACGCTGGCCGCTTTCGGCCTGGTCACAGGTGAATATACCTACATCTTCGAAGATCGAGATGTTCTGGAGGTAATGTTCGACTCGCTTCCGGTGCAAAAACAACTCGAGGCGATCGAGTTCATAGGCGATCCTGCGAGATGGCCTTCCCCCGAAAGTTTTTACGAGGATTTCGCCGGGTCGCTTGAAAAGATCTACAAACTGCCGATGCCAACTCTGGTTTTACTGGACAACCTCGCCCGTCAGCTGAAAATCGGCAATCTGATGCTATACAGTACCGGCGAGATACTTAAGGAGATTAAAACCGCCTACGAAAGAGACGGGATCGAACTACCCGAAGAATCATTGATTCCGTACGACAGGGCCGTCGATTTTGTACTCTATCTTTACGAGAACGCCCCGTTGCCGGAATCCCCCGAGAACTTTTCTTTCTTCAAATCCTCTTTCGACACTTTGAGTGACGTAAAGGAGTGATCGTTATGAAATGGATATTATCGGTTATAGTAATACTTTTGATTTTTTCGGGTTGTGTTCCGATGTCTCTGCTTATGGGGCCGGAAATCCAGCCGAAAGGGACCGTGAAGCACGCCGTTGGAATGGACTTGCTCGTCGGCTTTAACGAAGCCATCGTCGTCCCGTGGACTTTTCAGTACCTGGCAAGAGTCGGTTTGACCGATTACGTAGAAGCCTCTTTCAGAGCTGCTTTACCCAGTATCCTCATAAGCTCTCCTTCGATAACTCTCGAAGGAGGTGCCAAGTTCGGAGTTCCGGGATTCTCAAACGTGGCTCTCCTCGCGAGCGGAGGCTTCTTCTTTCTATCTAAATCCGGCAACAACGAGACTCTGTTCGAACCATATATGCGGATAGCGCCAATCGTTGGATTCAAGATTATGGACTGGACGATAGCGGCAAAACTCCAGCTTTTCGTGGCAAGCGAAGTCGGCTTTATTCCAGGCATCTCGGTGAACAACGGCCGGTTTTATTTCGATATCGATTTTCCACTGGTTGGAGGTACGACAATTCCCGATGGAGGATTGATAGGTATCGGTTATGCCTTCTAGGACAATATAGAACAGTCGGGGTCGGAAGAGGTCCGACTCCGCTGTTTTTGCAAACACTCCCGTACAACTGAAGAGATCATATCTTTACGTTTATAAAAAGCTCTTCTATGTTCTGGCGTTTCCTTATGAGCCTTACTTCTTTACCATCTACGAGAACTTCTGCCGGAAGCGGCATACCGTTGTAATTGCTGGCCATCGAAAAGCCATATGCACCGGCGTTTTCGAAGACTATGGCGCTGCCCGGTATAGGTATCTCCAGCCTCCTGTCGCGGGCCAGTATATCTCCGCTCTCGCATAGCGGACCGACAACATCAGCGGTTACAGTCTTCCCGGTTCCATTCAGAATGTGTATCCTGTGATGCGCATCGTAAAGCACAGGTCTGATGAGAGTGTTCATACCCGCATCGGTGACTACAAAGACCTTATCTGAGGGTTTCACGCTCACCACACCGGCAACGAGGTAGCCGGCCGGCCCTATTATAAAACGTCCCAGTTCGCTGATCAACTTACCGTCGTAATCTGAAAAAAGGGCGGTTATTCCCGACTTCAGAGCTTCAAGGTCGAGTGAGTCACCTGAGTAATCTATTCCCCAGCCTCCACCGAGGTTAATGTATTTGAAACCGTACTTCTTCGCACAGTCGAGGACTTTCGAGTAAGCATCCAAAAAAGGTGCCACTTCGGTGATCTGAGAACCGATATGCACATGCAAACCGTCTATCCTGTCGGCAGCTCTGTCGATTTTCTCGATGGGAATGCCGAATTTGTGCGATTTCAGACCGGTAGATATATGTGGATGAGTTCTGGCATCGACGTCGGGATTGACCCTGAGAAGCTTTATTATTTCGACTCCATCCCACAGTGGAAGCTCTTCAAAGGAATCGATACATACATAGTTTATTCCCTTGTTTGTGAAGTGATCCCTCTCGGAGGCACATTTTCCGTTACCGTTCCAGACGATCGTTTTCATTCCGGCCATTTTGGCCGCCAGAAGTTCGCCTTTGGAAACGACGTCAGCTCCAACACCTTCCTGTGCCATTATCTTCAGCAGGGCAGGATTTCCATTGGCCTTCAGGGCAAAAACTATACCGGCGTTGAGCCCTTCGAAGACCTCCCGGGCTCTGTGTATTCTCTCCCTTATCTCCACAGCGTCGTACACATAGAGCGGTGTGCCATAATCGTCCGCCAGTTTCTGAAAATCGATCATCTCAACCTCCAAAATCTAATCTTTCAAGTATTTCATCTATCTCATCAATAGAGATGTTCAGTGCAGGAAGCAACCTTATGCTCCCCCCGGTGACGTTGAGCAGGACACCTCTATCGAAGGCTTTCTCCTTTATCCGGATGGGATCGAGAGTGGAAAGCCCCAGCATCAGACCCCTTCCTCTGACTTCCTTTACCCATTCAAGTCTTTCCATTCCATGGCGTAAGTACTCACCTTTTATTTTAACATCTTCGAGTAGAGTGGTATCCATTCTCTCCACAACGGATTTCCCGGCAGCCAGGCTCACGGGATTGGGTGCGAAGGTTGAGCCATGGTCTCCCATAGCGAAGGGACTCACACCATGAAAGATAGTAGCGCCAAGAGGAAGTCCGCCTCCGACGGCCTTCCCAACAGTAATTATATCGGCTCGCAGATGGTGATGCTGATAGGCGAAGAAGTCCCCGGTCCTGCAAAGACCGCTCTGTATCTCGTCGGCGACTATCAGAAAACCATACTTTTCTTTCATGCTGGATATAACTTCGATAAGTTCTTCGGGCAAAGGATGAACTCCGCTGTTTCCCTGTACAGGTTCAACGAAAACGCCCGCAATTTCGTTGCTTCCGACGAACTCCTCAAAAGTCTTTCCAGAAAGCGGAAGAAAAACGGTGTCTGGAAGCAAAGGCTCGAAAGGTGTTCTAAGTTTCGGGCTGTGGGTAAGCGAGAGTGCTCCCATCGTCCTACCGTGAAAGTTGCCCTCAAAGGAGACGAGTTTTCCCCTTCTCAATTTTCTGATCGCTTTGATCGCCGCCTCCGTCGCCTCAGTACCCGAGTTGGTGAAGAAGACCTCGCCTTCCCCCCCGCTCATGCGGAGCAACATTTGGCCGAGTGATATGGCATCTTCATCGAGAAAATAGTTGGAGGTATGAGAGAATCTTCCGATCTTTTCTTTTATGGCTTCAATTGTTTCCTCATAGGTATGGCCGAAGGCGAGAACACCTATACCGGCGAAGGTGTCAAGAAACTCGCCTCTATCAGTCGATATTCTTACGCCGTGAGCCCTTTCCACTTTCAGTGAAAGATGATCGTACACTCTCGAAAGCATTCAATTCACCCTCTATAGATCGAACTCGTCGAGCAACACTCTTAGAGCTTTGCTCGCATCGGTCCGGGGAACCAGCACAGATATCTTTATCTCCGAAGTCGTTGTGGCGATTATTCTAACACCGGTCTTCTGGAGCGAGGAGAAAAACCTGGCAGCAACCCCCGCACTCGATCTCATACCGACTCCCACTGTAGATACTTTTGCCACGTTGTCGTCGAGTGTGAGTTCCCATCCGTCTACATCTTTCAAGACGCCCTCAATGGTCCTTCGGATAGCTGCCGGGTTGGCCGATAGAACGGTGAAGGTAAGATGAGAGTGGCCATTCTCATTGACTACCGAGATCATATCGACGTTGAAACTGGCCTTTGCGACGGCGTTGAATATTCTGCTGAGTACATCTGTGTCGCCGGGGAGATAATTGACGGTTACTTTAAGCTGATTGGTATCTATTGTAGCGCCTGTTACAACTGGCTGTTCGAGCCATTCTGGCAATTTTGCCACCACTCTGGTACCTCCTTCTTCACTGAAAGATGAGAGACAGATCAGCTCCACGTTGTATTTCTTGGCTATTTCCACAGAACGCGAATGAAGTACCTTCGCACCCAGAGCCGCGAGTTCGAGCATCTCATCGTATGTTATATATTCCAGTTTTCTTGCTTTCTCATGCACTTTAGGATCGCACGTATATATTCCGGCCACATCGCTGTATATCTCACATGGCACACCGGCTTTTGCCGCAATCGCCACGGCAGAGGTATCGGACCCACCTCTTCCAAGCGTTGTAAGATCGCCCTCCGGATTTATACCCTGAAAGCCCGTAACTACGAGAACGTCCCTGGCTTCGAGTTCAGAATAGATTTTGTTGAGGTTTATATCGGCGATCCTGGCGTTACTGAACTCGCCGAAGGTGTTTATGTTTAGCTGAAAAGCGTTATAAGAGATGGATCTCACACCGAGTTCCATCAGGGCGATACTCAGGAGGGCTGCTGAAACTTGCTCGCCGGTTGCCAGAAGCATATCGAGCTCGCGTGGGCTGGGCTGGGACGATACGTTACCAGCGAGAGCGATCAACTCGTTGGTAGTTTTACCCATGGCTGAAACTACCACGATCAGTTTATCACCAGTCTCCACCCTCTTCTTTATTCTGGCAACGACATTTTTTATTCTCTCTATGTCGGCCACAGATGAACCTCCGTACTTTTGGACTACTATCATTGTTGTATCTCCCTCAGTTCCTTAACGAGTTGTGTCTTGCTCGCCGTTTTCTCATCGAACTGCTTTATAACCCGTGCGGGGATGCCAGCGGCAACCGAAAAGGGTGGAACATCCTTGGTGACTACCGCACCCGCAGCCACGACCGAGTGTTCACCCACCGTCACACCTTCTAGAACTACGGCGTTGGCACCTACCAGAACACCATCGCCTATCACTACCGGCTTCGCGCTGGGAGGTTCGATTACTCCTGCAAGAACCGCTCCTGCGCCGATATGACAGTTCCTACCGACCAGGGCACGTCCCCCAACCACGACGTTCATATCTATCATCGTGCCTTCTCCTATCACTGAACCGACATTTAACACCGCCCCCATCATGATGATCGCATTCTTGCCGATCTCGACCAGATCGCGAATTATGGCACCGGGCTCTATCCTGGCCTCGTATTTCGTGAGATCGGCAAGAGGAAGTGCGGAGTTCCTTGCCCTCACCTCTATATAGTGATTTAAAATGACTTCTTTATTTCTCTCGAGAAAGGCTTTTATCTCTTTCAGGTCTCCGATGATTATCCCGAAGTCCTCTCCACCGATGTATGTCAAATCACTAGATTCGATTCCATGGAGCTTACCGCTGAGGTAACACAACGCCGGCGTCTTCTTCTTCGACTGACTTATGAGCTTTATTATCGTTTCTGCGTCCATCTCAAAACCTCCTCGAATCTATAGAAGCCGCTTTTCACACTCATACAAAACTCAGCCGCTCTTAGGGCACCGATTGCGAAAACCCTTCTCGAAATCGCACGATGGGATATCTGTAGAACCTCTCCGTCGTTGGCGAACGTTATCGTATGATCGCCAGGTACGCCGCCGATGCGTAGAGAGTGTACCGGCACTTCTCTTCCGAGAGCTTCCTTGAGCAGTATGGCCGTGCCGGAGGGAGCATCCTTCTTTTTGTTATGATGGGTCTCAACGATCTCCACATCCATTCCCTCGAAGAGGGAGACCGATTCTCTGAGCAGTATTTTTAATATGTTGATTCCGGTCGAGAAATTGTAGCTCTGAACGACCGGTGAACGGTTTGATAACTCTTTTATAGCCTGCATGTCTTCTTCCACAAGAGCTGTGGTACCTATCACCAAGCCAGCACTGTATTGAGAGCATAGCTGGAGAGTAGTTGCAAGAACCGACCGATTTGAGAAATCTACGACAACGTCCGGTTCTCCACGTCTGAAAATACCGCTTTCATCTACTTCGAGAACCAGTTCGTGGGCCGAAAAGACTTCTTTAATTTCGTGTCCCATTCTCCCGGAGGATCCCACCAGCCCGTACCTCATAACACTCCACTCGTCTTCATCGCCTCTTCAACTGCCTTTACACCTTTATCGCTCAATTCCACCAGAGGCAACCTCAACTCGTTTTCACAGTATCCCAGAAGATGCACGGCGTATTTGACGGGTATAGGATTCGTTTCGATGAAGAGTGCATTCATAAGTGGCAAGAGCCTCAGATGAAGTTCACGCGCCTTTTCTAGATCGCCGGCCAAAACAGCCTTTATCATGGTTACGGTATCGGCTGGGGCAACGTTGGAGAGTACCGATATGACTCCGTCTCCACCACTGCAGCAGAGATGGAAGGCTTGATCGTCGTTACCTGACCAGATTTTGAGAGACAGCCCTCTGGACCTGACGGTCGAGATGAGATAATCGACCTGATACTGGTTTCCGCTTGCCTCCTTTATACCGACTATGTTGTCGAACTCCGCGCATCTGAGGACCGTCTCGGGAAGCATATTGACCCCCGTTCTTCCGGGAACGTTATAAATTATGATCGGACCACCCACACGTGTCGCCAGCTCGCCGTAATGTCTATAAAGGCCTTCCTGAGTTGGTTTGTTATAATATGGCGTTACCACCAGTACGCCATCGGCTCCGTCGTCGAAGACCCTGGAACTCAGCTCCCTTGTCTTTTGTGTAGAATTGGTCCCCGTTCCGACTATCACGGGTACTTTCCCGCCTGATTCTTCTATAGCGATCCTGATAAGCTCTTTTCGCTCGCTGTCCTTTACACAGGGCGACTCGCCGGTTGTGCCTAGAACTACAAGGGCTTCAACCCCACCCTCGAGCTGAAATCTCAAAAACCTCCTGAAGGAATCGTAATCGACCTTTCCGTTCTTGAACGGTGTTACCAGAGCAGTTCCAGTTCCCCTGAACATTTCTCCACACCTCCTCCTAGATAAGCCTTTCCATCTTCGAAAGTGACTGTAAGCCAGCCGCCGTTGGCCTTCAATTCCACGCTTTTTAGTCCTGTCTTTTTCGCATATATCCAGCTCACAGAAGTGGCGCCACTTCCACATGCACCGGTTTCGGCCTCTACTCCGCGTTCGTAGGTCCTTATCCGCAACTTTCCTTTTTCAATGACCGAGTAAACGTTCACGTTGGCATCGTAGAGATGCCTGAGCGGTACAAGGAGCTCCCAGTCGATTTTCTCTGTGTCTCCCTCCATAACTATGTGGGGTACTCCAACGGTTATGATCTCTCCGGAAAACCCTTCTTCTTCAAAACTGCCAGTTAGAATCGGGTCCGGCATTCTGATGCTCACAACTCCCTGCGAGACGACTCCTTCGATCTCGCCGGCCATACTTTTGAAACTAACCTTCTCTCTTTCCTCTTTTTCATGTATGAAATATACGTAAGTCCTTGCGCCGTTGCCGCAAAAGCTGGCTCTCAGTCCATCACGGTTGTAGAAGTCCATGAAGCCGTCTTCGACAAAGATGACACCGTCATTTTTGTCGACATTTTTGACTACGATGTTGTGTTTGGTCTCATCGTCAAGTCTCTCCTCTCTGGAATCGACAACCAGAAAGGTATTACCAGTGGCCGAATAATTGATTCCCTTCATTCTAAGCGCCCCCCGCATGCATCTTCAATATTCTCACGGCGTTTGTGGCAGCTCCCACCCTGATGTTGTCGGCCACGTTCCACAAGAGAAAACGATGACTGTCAAAGGATCTGACTCTTGAAACATAAACAAGATCCGAACCGGCTATCTCGACCGGTGTGAACCTTTCGTCGGTCAAAACAACATCTTCGCTCGCCCGAAGTTCTTCCTTGAGTTCCTCAAGCTCAAAGGGTTTCTCAGTCTCGCAGAAAACCGCTTCGGAATGGCCATGCGCGACCGGAACTCTGACGGTGGTAGGCCAGATGGATACTTTAGAGTCGCCCAGTATCTTTCTGGTCTCGTTTATCATCTTCATCTCCTCAGCCGAAAAGGAGTTTTCGAGTATATCGCCGATAACAGGAACCACGTTCCTGTGGATTTTTCTTACAAATACCGCTTGATCCTGTGATCCGGCCTCCTGCCTCTCCAGCTCGACAATTCCCCTGTTCCCCGCACCCGATACGGCCTGGTAGGTGGATACGACAATCGTTTTTAGGTCGAACCTCCTGTGTATTTTATGCAGTGACAGCACCATCTGTATGGTCGAGCAGTTGGGATTGGCCACAATGCCTCTATAGCCTTTCAAAAGACAGCCGTTGATTTCCGGAACCACAAGGGGAATCTCTTCACTCTGTCTGAAAGCTGAAGAATTGTCTATCACAACCGCTCCGCAGGAGGCTGCAAGCGGAGCAAAGGTTTTTGAAACGGAGGCCCCGGCCGAGAAGAGAACATAATCGTAATCCCTCCGGAGAGAATCCTCTCTGAGTTCTCTCACTTCTATACTCTTTCCGGCGAATTTCATAAGACTTCCCGCGCTCCGGCTCGAGGAGAAAAGGTCTATTTCCTCGGGTGTAATCGCTTCTTCCTCGAGCTTTTTAAGCATCATTCGGCCAACTTCACCGGTGGCTCCAACAACTGCAAGTTTCATAACATCACCTCCAAAATAAAAAGTGTTCCCGAATGAGACCGGGAACACCTAATGGTTTGAAATAATCGCTTATTCCAAACCCACCGGCTCTCCACGGACTCCTCCGTGACAGTCATACGGATGTTCTCCGTATGCCCAGGATGACGGGATCTGGGTCTCCCGTCTCCTTCGGCACCCTAGCCTTTCGATCCGCCCCCATTCCCTGATGGGCGTCTACTCTTCACGGGTGCTCCTCCGTTGGGTTACTTTCGCTTGATTATAGCACGCGTTTTCCTGACTGTAATTTGACAATGAAAATATACAGTAAATTGTTCATTTTCTTTATATCCTCAATAACCATCGTTTATGTTTATGTAGCGATAGTGGCAGTTTATGGCTTGTTTATAGCGAGCGGGACTAAAGCTCCATAAACGAACAAACGGTCATTCCGGTGTCTTTTCGCAGAGAGAGACGGAAATCCTCGAATGAATCTTCACCAGCCCCTCGCCCTGAAGGTAATTCAGAATGTCGAACAACTCGTATCTCATTAAATTCATTTCACCGGCAAGTGCGTCTATGACGATAAAAACCTCCGTATCTCCCTGTGAGAGCTCTTTGATTTTCTCCATAACTCTATCCCTGATCTCTCTCTTTTCGGGGATCTTACCCTCTTCACAAGCCAGTATTCCCTTGTGGGTTATTCTGAGCATTCTGAAGGGTTTTACCTCTACGTAGTCCTCTTCATCTAGAAAGGCTAAAACCCTGCTGAATTCTTCGGGGCATATGCCGCTTTCGCCGGCCAGGACATCTACGGGCAAATACCTCTTTTCCCGCCCGAAAACTCTCGCATATATCTGATTAAGCAATCTTCTTTCCACGTCATCCAAGATCACTTCGGATTCCTCCTTTCCCTATAGCGGCCGACAGGAGCCAAATAGACCACGAATTCGTCCTCTCCCTCAAGGTTCAAAAGCCTGTTTATCTTCTCATGGCTGTAAGCGCCGATTGCACACGTACCAAGTCTAAGAGCCTCACAGGCGATGTAAAGATTCTGGCACACGTGACCCGCATCCATAAGGATCACTTTGTAGGAGTGGAGGTTGTATCTCCACTCAGTTCTGTACGGAATCACCGACCAGAGGAACGTCACGGCAGAGTTGCCAACGAATTGCTGTCCGAGATTGGCCTCGGTCATTTCATCGGAGAAATTCCCAGCTTTCAAGAGGCTGAGCGAGTGTCTCGATGCCACATAGCGGTAGATTCCTTTTTCTATTCCCGAAACTCTGTTGATATACAGATAAGTCTCGAAAGGGTGCCGTGCACCGGCCGAAGGTACAGTTCTCAGAGTCGCGTAATTGTTAGCCATAATCTCCTTTATTCCCTGACTGGCCCACAAAAGGTACGAAAGCTCTCCGGAAGTTATCTCTTCATCCGTGAAGACCCTACGGCTTTTTCTATCGTGTATTATCGATGTTATGTCTTTTTTCTTGAGAGTAACCGTAAGCGGGTCTGGAAGGGGTAACAGACCTTCTTCAACGAAAGGTTTTTCTAGAGGCGGTTGAGATTTTCCCATCTTCTGGTCTGATATCCAGGAATCGCTAAATTCCTCATCCCATATCTTGTTGCTTATGAAGTATCTTCCCTGATCGTTCGTGAACATTCAAACCCTCCCTTGCCATCGCTGATAACTAAAGTCTAGCATGCGATTCTTGTGGAAAGTACGTAAGATTGAGCGATCTTTATAAGAGACATTGCACCCGAACTGATGGTTAGCCGGTACACTTACAGACCGATAAGAGGAAAAGAAAAGTAACGGTGGGTTTCTTTTACAACATTTTCTGCTTCACAGTGATATCCAGGATCAACGGGTGAAATAGATTGTATCGGGGTTTGAAGATAGAACCGTCCTCAGATCCCACGAGATAGATGAACCAGGTGCGAAGGAAAGTTCCAGGCTTGCAAGGATCATTTCGTGAACTGCGAAGAGTTTTTTGGGCTATTAGGTACCCAGAGTCGGTACAAAAGTCGCAATCGTCGAGGTGCCGATGACGCTGCTATCCGATCAGTCGTGGATCGTTTTTGGGGGTGTGTATTTCATCCCGATGTTCCAGGCTTTTCCAAGGTGAATTCCCAGTGACCAGTAAGAATTATCGTACACCGAGAAGGTCGCGGGATTTATCTTCTTTATGTCGGGTAATCCATTGACTACGCAGAACTCCGAGCAATAGCTCTGCACAACTTCCCCGATGAAAGTCTCATGAGTACCTCCGAAATCGAAGACATCGACAAGCCTGCACTCCATGTTCAAAGGCGCCTCTTCGATCATGGGAGCGTTCTGAAGCTCCCCGTAAAAGGTTTTGAAAAGTTCCGACTTATCGGTTGTCTTACCCGAATAGATGCCCATGAAGTCAACCCCTCTGAGCATATCCATGGAAGGAACGTTTACACTGAACGATTCGAATTCCCTTATATTTTTACAGCTGAAACGTGTCTTCGCAAGAGTAATCTGGATCATTGGAGGCTGAACTTCAACAACTCCACAGAAAGCCACCGTCGTATAGTTAGGCCTGTCTTCCGCCATACTTCCCACTACTACCAACGGCATTGGATATATATAGATTCCAGCACCTATTCTGTCCTTCAAAGCAATCACCCATCCCCATGAAACGATACTTCCCCTTATAAGCAATTCTACACGATTTCTTCTAATAAAGACAACCATGGCCGCCAAAGTTCTGGTCAGGCTTATCGGACAGATCCATTGTATAATTCCACTGTGACGAAACGAAAGGGAGGGAAATGATTTGTCCAGTGTTTACGAAGATGTGGTGTGGGTTGACTTCGATCTGCTGGAACGCTTCATGGTAGATGTCTTCAAAAGTGTTGGTGTTCCCGCGGAAGATGCGAAGATCTGTGCTAACGTTTTAATAACTTCCGACAAAAGAGGGATAGACTCTCATGGAATCGGAAGACTAAAACCGATCTACATAGACAGAATTCGCGAAGGTACACAGAAACCGGTGACGGAATTTGAGATAGTCAAAGAAAGTCCAACAACAGCCGTTGTGGACGGTCATGATGGTATGGGCCATGTGATCGCGTATAAATCAATGAAAATAGCCATAGAAAAAGCCAGGAAATTCGGTATGGGGATGTTGGCAGTCAGAAATTCGACACACTATGGTATAGCCGGTTACTACCCACTCATGGCGATCGAAGCGGGTATGATCGGTATTACCGGAACGAACGCCCGGCCCTCGATCGCCCCGACGTTCGGAGTGGAGAATATGCTCGGTACCAATCCGCTAACGTTTGGAATGCCAACCGATGAAGAGTTCCCCTTCGTACTTGACTGTGCCACATCGGTCGCCCAGAGGGGAAAGATAGAGGTTTACGGGAGGGCCAGCAAGGAGATCCCTGAAGGCTGGGTGATAGGTCCGGATGGAAAGACGAGAACGGATACCCAACAGATACTGATCGATCTCAACACGGGCGGAGCGGCTCTGGTCCCTCTGGGAGGCATAGGCGAAGAGACGGCCGGGTACAAAGGCTATGGCTACGCCACTGTGGTCGAGATCCTGTCGGCGGCCCTTCAGGGAGGGAGTTTCCTCAAAATGCTGACCGGTATAGGCGAGAATGGCGAAAAGAAACCGATAAGGATAGGTCACTTCTTCATGGCTATAAATGTGGAAGCCTTTACATCGCTCGAAGAATTCAAAAAGACCACGGGCGACATACTGAGAGAATTGAGAGCCTCCAGGAAGGCATCTGGAGAGGAGAGAATATACACGGCCGGTGAGAAGGAGTATCTTGCCTGGCTCGAAAGAAAGGACCGCGGAGCTCCTCTCAACGATGTTCTGAGGAAGCAGCTGGTCCAGCTCAGAAACGAATTTAAGCTGGGCAATTACAAGTTTATCTGGGAATAGAAATGGAGGTGATGGAGTCTCTCAAAGGGACTCTTATATATGAAGATCGGAGTTGTTGGTTTCGGTGCCGCTGCAATTGGCTTCGTAAGTGAGATAATGAACAGCAATCATGAAATACATATCCTGGAGAGATCGAAAGACATTTACAGTTCCAGCATAAGTGGGATTCGCTCGGATGGAAAGATCTTCGTATCGAGTACAATGGGCGGTGAGCTTGAGATCCCCCTCTCTACACAGAGAGAGGTCGTTGATTTTTATATAGGCAAGCTGAGCGAGGAAGATAAGAAGAGCGTAAGGACCGGTGTATCTTTCGACAGTAAGTCCGAGTTCTTCGAGAATTTCTATGCGAAGGGCTTCGAACCCGTAAACTCCATGTTCTGGCATATAGGGACAGATAAGCTCGGCTCAGTCCTTACCAGAATATATGAGGAGTTCTCACAAAAGAGAAACATACACTTCCATTTCAACTCAAGAGTTGAAGATATAGACTTTTCCGACAGCAGGGTTATACTAAGGGGAAAAGATTTCGAGGCGGATTTCGATTACGTAGTCGTGGCGGTTGGCAGGAGTGGCCATGGCCTGATCAAAGGAGTAGCTTCGAAGTACCCGGAAATCGTTGCCTCAAGCAACACCGTGGATATAGGAGTGAGATTTGAGCTGCCAGACCATCTGGTAGAAAAGATAAACAACGAGATGTACGAGTTCAAAGTCCGGCTGAAGACAAAGACAGGTTACACAGTTCGAACTTTCTGCAACAACCCTTCTGGAAAAGTGGTACTGGAGAACTACGACGATTTTGTCACCGTGAACGGACATTCTAATTCGGATGGAAGTTCGATAAACACGAATTTCGCAATTCTTTGCACTACGAGATTCACAGAGCCATTTCACGACCCTATCGGATACGGCTCGTACATCAGCCGCCTTAGCAATATTCTAGCGGGCGGCCGTAAGGTGATTCTGCAGACTTACGAAGATTTCATGCAAACCAAGCGGACCAAAAGGCTAGGAAGAATCAAACCGACCCTCCCGGAAAGCGATTTCATACTCGGAGATATAAACCTTGTACTTCCGAGGAGAATTTCTGTCTCCATAACGGAGTTCATAGAAAAGCTGAGCGAAGTTATCCCAGGAGTGGCATATCCGGACAACCTGATGTACGCGGTAGAAGTGAAGTTCTATTCCAACAAGATAGACAACGATCGCTACAGGAACCTCAAATTCATCGGCGATTGCAGCGGACACACCAGATCGATAACGTACGCCACCGGACACGGAAGATTGCTAGGAAGTTCTCTTAAATAAGGCTTCACCTAACTGGGGGAAGCGGTTGATAAAAAAATAATAGCTTCAAAATCGACCACTCCCCTTCTTTACGATAAACACAATACTAAGTTGGAACCTCAGCAGATTTGTCATAGAATACACCTCACATAATGACCTTCATCGATCTTCTTCATTGCCGGCACCTCCAGAGAACAAATATCGCTTACGAAAGGACACCTCGGATGAAAACGACAACCACCAGGAGGATCGATCAGCGACGGAATATCTCCACCCGTAATCAGTCGCTTCCGCTTCAAACCCATCTCCGGGGAAGGAGCGGCCGATTTGAGCAGCCTTGTGTATGGATGGAACGAGTTGTTTATAATCTTTTCTGCCGGGCCGATCTCCATGATCATGCCCGCATACATGACAATTATTCTGTCGCTCATGTAGCGCGCACCGGAAAGATCGTGGGTTATGTATATGAAGGATACGCTGTGACTTTCTTTAAGGTAAAGCATCATATTCATAATGCTCATTCTGTTCGAAACGTCGAGCATCGAAGTGGGTTCGTCGGCCAGAATCAGCTCTGGCTCGACAGCGAAAGCTCTCGCTATATTTACCCTTTGCCTCTGTCCTCCAGATAGTTCGTGGGGAAACTTTCTGGTGAATTGCTCAGGCGGTTCCAGCCCCACCTGGATGAGTATCTTATCAATACTCTCTTCTACGGCTTTTCTTCTCCCGGCGATTTTGTGAATCACGAAAGGCCGCTCCATTATCCTTCCGACAGTTCGTGTAGGGTTTAGGGCTCCAAAGGGATCCTGAAAGATCATCTGGACTTTTTTGTGATATCTCAGTTCATCTTCGCGCGACATATTTTTACTTATTTCTCTACCCTCAAAGGTGACTCTACCGGAAGTTTGTTTGTAAATTCTGGCCATCACGTTTGCCGTAGTGGTTTTTCCGCTGCCGGATTCGCCAACTATCGCGAGCACTTCTCCTCTTCGCAGAGAAAAAGAGACGTCATCCATGGCATGAACAACCTTTCCATGCATTCTGAAAGAGTTTACCGGGAAGTGTTTGTTGACTCCTTCAAGAACCAGGATATTTTCGTTCACAGGATCTCAGCTCCTTTGTGAAGAAAACAAGCGACGCTGTGGCGATCGGCGATCTCCTCCAGTGAGGGGCAGGACTCTCTGCAAATAGGTATTGCCTGCGGACAACGAGGGTGAAATCTACAGCCTTCAGGTGGTTTCAAAAGGTCGGGAGGCTTTCCCTCGATTCCGCCCATCCGCTTTATCATTCCCGTAAGGGATGGGAAGGAGTTCATAAGCCCCTTAGTGTATGGGTGTAAGGGCCGATTGAAAAGAGATTCGGAGGCTCCATACTCCACGATCTTGCCAGCATACATGATGGCCAGAGTATCACTGATCTCCACTAGCAAAGAGAGATCGTGAGTGATGAATATAACTGAGAAGCCTAGAGTCTTCCTCAGTTCCTGAATCTTCTCGATTATTGTTCGCTGTACTACAACATCCAGTGCCGTTGTCGGCTCATCCATTATGATTAGCTCGGGATTCAGAATCAAGGCCATCGCTATCATAACCCTCTGCTTCATACCTCCCGAAAGCTGATGAGGGTAAGAGTTGAATCTGTCTTTGGGAATATCTACCAGCTTCAGCACTTCAAGAGCCCGCTTTCGAGCGTCTGATTGTGTTGCCTCTTCGTGAGCATGTATGGCATCAGTGAGCTGCTCACCAACCGAAAGAACAGGGTTTAGTGCATTCATGGCTGATTGAAAAGCCATCGAAATATCCACCCACCGTATCTTTTTCATCTGTTCTTCGTCAAGTTTCGCAAGATCGGCGCCTTTGAATAAAAGGCTTCCGCTTTCGATTGTGGCGTTGTCTTTGAGAAGCCTCATAATTGCGTATGCCAGCGTTGATTTGCCGCATCCCGATTCGCCTGCGATGCCCAAAAAGCCCCCTCTATCCAGGTCAAACGAGACGTCGTCCACTGCGTGAACGAAGCCGCTCTTGATCCTGTAACCTGCTACAAGGTTTTTGCATTGAAGTAGTGGAGTCATCTCGAGTCTGTCCAACTCAATCATCTCTTTCTAAGCTTGGGATTTGAGATCTCGTCGATGGCAAAGTTCATGAGCGCAAACGAAGTCCCGATCAAGGCTATGCAGATACCCGGAGGAAGGAACCACCACCATGCACCCGACAGAAGAGCTCCGCTGTTCTGTGCCCAGTATAAGATTGTTCCCCAACTCACTATCGAGACATTGCCCAGTCCCAAAAACTCAAGGGTAGCCTCTCCCATGATCGCCGCCATCGTTGATGTAAAGAAGGATGCCATTACCAGCGAGATCATATTCGGCAGTATCTCCCTGAAGAGTATGTATAGCGGCCTCTCGCCGAGAATTCTGGACACCCTTACGAAATCTCTGTTTCTAAGACTCACAACCTGAGAACGCAGTATTCTCGTAGACCATGGCCAGCTGGTAAGTCCTAGTATAAGGACGATTGGAATAACTCCCCTGACCGTTATATACGCTGCAATGACTATCATCAACGGGAGGCTCGGGATAACAAGGAAGACGTTCGTAAACAGAGAGATGATGTCGTCAACAACGCCTCCGAAATACCCGGCCAAAAGCGCAAGTGTTAGAGCAAGAATCGTAGTAAACAGTCCGGTTACAAGACCCACGGCAAGCGTGATTCTCGTTCCGTAGACCATCTGAGAGAAAAGATCCTGTCCGGCCTTCGTCGTACCGAGCAAGTGTTGCCTGGAAGGCCTTGCATTTAGCGGGAGTTTTGTTGTTACTCTCTCATATGTAGTCGCGATCGACTGAGTGTAGACTCTTCGTTCTGTGAATTCATCGATCTGCTCCCTTTCAACAGTTGTGGTTCTACCCATCTCCTCTTCCACTATCCTCAGGACATCGACCTTGTTCGTCTTTGGATCATAAGGAGCGATCAATGGGGCAAAGATCGCAACTCCGGAGAAAAAGACAAGTATCATCAGCCCGAACAAAGCCTTTCGGTTCTCTATGAAGAGAGAAAAAGTGTCCTTTAACATCACTTGCCACCGTCCCGAACACGGGGATCGAGAATCAGAATCGCGATATCCGCGATGAAATTCGCTACGAGAACGGCCGCTGAAATGAAAAGAAATATCGCCTGCATCAGCGGATAATCCTTGCTCTGAACCGCCTGATAGAGCATCAAGCCTACTCCCGGGTAGGCGAAGACCATTTCAGTCAACAAACCGCCTCCAACGACAAATCCCAGAGACATCGCAAACCCAGTTATAGATGGCAGAATGGCGTTTTTTGCGGCGTATAGAGTCTTGATTCTTCTCAGCGGGAGGCCCTTGGCTTCGGCAACGGTGATGTAGTCCTCGGCCAGCACGTTGATCATGTTGTTCCTCATGGTCAATATCCACGCCCCCATAGAAGAGATAACGATTGTCAAGGCAGGAAGTATCGCGTGTCTTAGAACAGAGAAAAAGAATTCCATCGTCCCTCTCTGAAGCTGGGGAGTGTAGGCATTTCCGAGGGGAAATATCGGAAGCCTGAAAGCCAGAAAGTATATCAGCAGCAGCCCGAGCCAGAAATACGGGAAGGAACGCACGAAAGTGAAGAGCCCGACAGTGAAGGAAGCGAGCTTCGTGTTACGTTTCCACGCAACGCCTATTCCAATCAATGTGCCCAGAAAGAAACTGATGATCGTTGCAGTACCCATAAGTCCGACAGTCCAGGGAATGGCGACCTGCAAGACTCTCCAGACTGGAGTAGGGAATCTGGAGATAGAAATTCCCAGATCGCCCTTCAAGAGGTTCAGAAGATACTTTCCGTACTGGACAAGCAACGGATCGTTAGAATCGACGCCAAAGGCAGCCCTTATTGCTTCGAGCGATTCCAACGGAATACCCTGCATCTTGTCAATCAAATCCTGTGCAGGATCACCGGGCATCATTCTCGGAATGAAGAAATTCAGAGTAACTGCAACAAAAAGGGCGAATAACAACAATCCAATTTTTCTTGCGAAATAGGCCAATGCTGTTCAGAAAGCGTCTTCCTTATACGGAAAGCAGGCCTTCCTTACCCCCCTCTCGTGAATGAGGATGAACCTCGCGGGCTCAGTTGCCCGCGAGGCCACGCGAAAAACTACCTAAGGTGTACAGAAAGCAATACCGGCATCTTATCCATCCCGGTAGGTCTCGGCTCTGCGTATGGATTTTCTGCGCTCGGCCAGCCAACGAAATTCCTGGTGCTGTACTCGAACCATACCGGATTGAAGAACATGGGTACGGAAGGAAGATCTCTCAGGAAGATGGCTATAACCTCTTCCATTACCTCATCCTGGGCCTGAGGATCCGTCAGTTTCCTGTAGCTGTCGAGGAGTTCATCTATCCTGTCGTTCTTGTAGCGCATTCCATAGTAATTCTTGGTCCTCTCTCCTATAGGTGCCCAGTGCTTGGAATGCACCCAGTTGTCGAACTGGTAATAGGGGCTTGTTCCAGTGACGGAGATCCCAAAAAGCATCTCGTAGTTTCCGTTGAAGATCATGTCCTGGTAAGGGGAAGGCCAGGCGGCGAGAGTAACGATAACCTCGATTCCCACCTCTTTCAGTTGCCTTGCAACTTCTTCAGCTCCCATTATCCAGTCGGTCCACCCCGTCGGCACATAGAGATTCAGAGAGAGAGCCTTACCGTCCTTTTCATAGATCCCGCTCCTGCTAAGCTTGTAACCTTCCCTTTCAATTAGATACCTTGCGTAATCGGGATCGAATTCTATACCATATTCACTGAGACCGTTCTCGGCCAGTCTAAGGTAACTAGCCTTTACGCCGGCTGGAGAGGCGGGGACTGCTCCACTGGCCATTATCCTGGTTATCTCGAACGGGTCTATCGCCGAGGCTATAGCTGCCCTCAAGTTGTAGCTGTCGAAGGGCCACTTGAGATTGTTGAGGTTCAAGAAGACTAGGTTTCCTTCAGGAAGCCAGTATTTGAAGTGTTCGGGGTCGGCCTTGACGAATACCTCATCGATATTGGCAACGAAGTAGCCTGCCCAGTCGAATTCACCTCTGGCAAGTCTGAGAGGAACCTGCTCGTTGGTAGTGGTTAGTGTCAGAACTTCGTCTATGTAAGGAAGAGGTTTGCCATCTTCGCCAATCTGCCAGTAATTTGGATTTCTAACCACACTGAATGACTGTTCGCTAAAGGAGCCTTCCTTCAGAATGAACGGTCCAGTACTCACGGGGATTCCTTCTCCTATCCAGGTCAGAGGGTCATCGACTTTAGACCAGATATGCTCGGGAACTATGAAGACACTGGAGAATCTCTGGATGATCGTCGTGTTCACATCTGAGAACGTGAAGGTTACAGTCATAGGCTTGTCCGATCTTACCCCGGTAACTCCCGTCGACCATAGACTTGCGACATCTAACGCTCTGTTGTCTTTCCCTAGTCCGATTGTGAACAGGACATCCTCCTCGGTGAAGGGTGCCCCGTCGTTCCACAAGACGCCTTCTCTAAGGTTGAACGTCAGCTCGAGAAGATCGTCGGACCACTCATAGCTTTCTGCAAGCCAATTCATGATCCTTCCAGTCATCGAGTTGAAATAGATTAGAGTCTCGTAGAAACCACCAATAGCCATCTCATTGGTGTTTGGCGAGAAGGGGTTGAAGTTCTCGATCAGAATCCCCTGCTTTATCGAGGTCATTCTGAGGGTGCCTCCCCTCTTGATATCGGCTGCAAATGCTGTTACGGATAACAACAGTGAAGTGATTAAAAGAATTACAAAGACCTTTTTCATAAATCTTCCCCCCTTTACAGGTTGATTCGAACAAGATTATATGTATTAGTCAACACCATTCCAAAGACTACTAGAGCTTTCTATAACCATCTACGACCGTTTATAACTGTAAAACTCTTCTTTAGCTGTTTTTTAATATGACAATACATTTATACAATTACCCCATGGATCTCAACTTATGCATTTCAAGGCAGAGGCCAGTAACCTGCTGTGACCAGTCTGATTGTGCAGATTAATCCCCCATAGCAAATATCATGATGCCGGATCACGGACGGCATGTTGAGAAGGGATTGTCATCTAAGGTACTCCTACGCCGCCGTCTCCTACTCTCTGCCCTGAAATGTTCCTGTACTGGCATTCTAAAGGGAATCTCAATCTTTCAACTCTTTATACCTCTTAACTCTGTTCTTCCTCTATCCAAGGCACGACGAATTGTTCCTGATGTTCCCTAGTATATGTAAATATTTATGCAATTCAAAAGCAATAAAATTGGTACATAATACCATGAACTTTAGCCTCTCCCGTATTGTCTGAAATATTGAAAAACCAAATAGAGACCGAAAATGCAGAACAGGAAACCCGGAAAAGCTAGAACAAAGCACACCAACACCCTTTTAAGTGCGACTTCTCCTCATAGTAATTCTGTATTAAGTGTGAATTATCAACCGGAAAAGGTCCGATCATAGATCGGACCTTTACTGTATAGAAAGGAATGTGATTTTATGAAAATTGATGGGTCGATATTCTTTCTCGGTTGTCACTCTCTGGAAAAGATTAACGAATTTTATAGAGACTTTCTGGGTCTGGAGCTGTTCAAGGATCAGGGAAGTTGTAGAATTTACTCAGTACCATCCGGAGGTATGATAGGCTTTTGTGAACACCTTCCAGTCGAGGCGGGTATGTTCTCGCCAATAGTGACTTTTCTCACGGAGTTCGTAGATGATTTTTACGAAAAAGCCCTCAGACTGGAAATGTCGCCGAACAAACCTTCCGTAAACGAGAGATTCGGAATATATCACTTTTTTCTCAAAGATCCCGATGGTCACAGAGTGGAGATTCAGAAGTTTCTCGATTGACAGGTTGTATAATGCAGGGCATCATCAGATGATAGAATTGAGTGAATATTCCTGCTAAGGTGATAGAGTTGAGAAGATTATTACTTGTTGTTTTGTTCGTTTTTTTCATTTGGACTACCTTTTTTTCAGTGGAGTACATTCCCGACGAGACGGCTTTCAGCATAAACTGCATCGCACTAACACCCGATGGAAAGAATCTTGTGGCCGGCTATATAGATAACACGGTGAAGGTCTGGAACTTACTGGATGGAAAGCTAGTCATGAACCTATTATTCCACAGCTCCTGGGTGACTTCGGTTACAGTCTCGCCAGACGGAAGGCTTGGTATAGCTGGATACGATGATGGTATGATAAGAGTCTGGGAGATGGAGACCGGTAAACCTTTAAAATCGCTGAGCAGTCATACGAGTTCAGTGAATTATTTGCTGGTCTCGAAGGACGGTAAGACTCTTTATTCGGCCGGTTCCGACGGAACAGTCAAGGTGTGGTCGCTATCTGAACTGGCCTTCATAAGATCGTTGAGAGGCCACTCTGGACCGGTCAACTCGATAGTCCACTGGCCGGAACAGAACCGCTTATATTCTGTGTCTGATGATGGTACATTGAGAATTTGGGATACTTCTACAGGTCAACAGGTGAAGATGATTAAGGCCGAAATCGGAGCTCTCTCGTCCGTCACGATGGATGAGGAGAGGAGCATTCTGATAGTTGGCTCCAGAGACGGACCTCTGAAGTTCTATGATGTAAAAACATGGTCGGCATTGAGAATAGTGAAGGCTCACAACGCGGAAGTAACGGCGATAATCATAAGAGATGATTTAATGTTCACTTCTTCCTGCGATAGAACAGTGAAGATACTTTCTCTACCGTCAGGCTCTCTTGTAAAAATGATAACAGGCCATTCCTGGGACGTTTCTTCGATAATTCTATCGAGCGATTCTAGCGTTATTTATTCCGGTTCAAGTGACGGTGCTGTGAAGATATGGGATGTTGATAAAGGCGCTGCTCTCGGTACCTTGATAGGTTTCGGCGACGGGGAATACTTCTCCTACAACAGCGATGGTAACTGGGTTGCTTCGAGTAAAGGTGCTTCGCGTGTCAAAACCTCTTCTGGAAAGCGGCCTGATCAGCAGGGAACGGAGCTTCCCAGTCTATTGCTCCAGCTGGACAAACTCCCGAGGATATACATTCAATCTCCACAATCAATTACAATATACGATACCGACTTGACTTTCGTTGTTTCACAGCCCGTTGTGAAAGTCACCGTGAACGATGAGGAAGTTCCTGTTGGAGAGTCGGGCGAAGTGACCTTCAAGACAACTTCGGCCGGTGTATTAACCGTCAAAGCCTTCGATTCAACAGGGAATTTCGATGAAAAGATATTGGAAGTTCAGTTTGAAGAGACCAGGATGTATGTGGTCGGTAACATCGGACCGTACAGGCGGGGCGATCGGGTGGTCGTGAGCGATCGTAATGCTACGGATCTTCTGGTTAACGGTGAATGGCTTTCGCGGGGTTTTTTTTCCGATAGCGCACCGGATATAGAACCTCCCCAGGTAATAGGGCAAATATCGCAACAGGTTAAGATCGGCCAGGAAAAGTACCTTGAATTCGTTGTGACCGACAACGATGAGGTTGAAACGGTGATCGTTATTGGACCTGACGAGAAACGCGAAGAGGTGTCTGTAAACTCCCCACACGAGAGTATGAGAATCAAGGTCGGTGGCACCGGTGAGTACCATGTAACGGCTATAGATAACGAGGGAAATGAAATCGAAGTGACCCTTTCACTGATTGCAAGTGCAAAAATCTTCTGGGTGGAAAGAGATCACGGAAGTCTCAGACGCGGCCAGGAGGTAACCGTTACGGCCGAGGGTGAAAGTTCCTTCTTCGTTAGGGAATACGGCTGGGTCGAGAAAGATATACTGACTGATACGAAGATTACCACCGAGAGCCCCGTTATAGTGGGCGAAGATGTACAATACGCTGAGGCCGATAAGGAAAAGATGCTGAGCTTTAAAGTAAGCGACGATATAAAGGTAATTGAAGTAGAAGTTTCTGAAAAGATATATCCGGTGGACCTCAAAGAAAAAGAAATGTTCGTTATTGTGGGAGATTATGGCGAATACAGAGTCGTTGCCAGAGATCTCGAAGGCAACACTTCCGAAAAAACCATAAGGCTGGCAGCTCCGGCAAAAGGCGAGAAAAAAACCAACTGGTTACTGGTGTCGGTTGCAGTTGCCACGGTAGTCATCCTTCTTTTACTTATATTCAGACCTTTTTTCACTAGAAAGAAGAAGCGAAAAGTAAGGCTGATGTGAGACTATGCGAAGGCTTTTTCTCATAGGCCTGGTAGCGATCACATCGATGGTGGTAATAACCTTTGCTCTGAAAGAAAAGACCGAGATTAAGGTTCTGGATACGCCTTCGCTGAGTGTGAAGATAGGAGAAGAGCTGAGAGTAAACCTGTCAGATTTTATCTCCGGCCCAAACGGACCTGTCAATTTCAAGATCATCAAGGGCAGTGGAAAGATAGAGGGAAGTATCTATACAGTTTCTCCCAGGGGACTGGAAGATTGCGAGGATGTGGTTGAGATAGTGGTGGAGGCTGGAAAGAGCGAAGCAGTTATCACACTGAACATAGAGATCTTAAATGATCCAAAGGCTCCCTCTATAGAGATCGGCAACCGGAAAGTTTACGAGGGTGAAACTTTGATGATAAATCTTCCCGATTTCACTTCAGCCGACTCCAGCGATGTCACCTACGAACTAGTGAGCGGAGTTGGCAGTATAGATGAAGGGGTGTATTCGTATCTCCCTGGATCCACAGAAGCGCCAACCGCACACCGTGTCACAATAAAGGCGATGGATGGACGGGGGGAGTGGCAGTGCACAACATTCTCCGTGATAGTCATAGATGTAAATAACTGGCCCGGAGAGCCGGCAAACCCCTTTCCTGCCGATGGAACCGTTGATTTTTTTAGAGAAGTCACACTCCTCTGGAGCGCTGAAGATCCCGATGGCGACGACCTTTTTTACGATGTCTATTTCGGGGAGAAAGGTGAGCTGGAGCTTCTTGCAAAGAATATAGAGGAAAATGAGTGGACAATTTCCTTTCTGGAGGCAGGACGTGAATACTTCTGGAGAATCCATGCGAGGGACGGGAGGGGTGGAGAGGTTCAAGGCCCGCTGTGGAGTTTTTCTACAAAAGAGATACCCTCCATTTTCTGGAAGCGCCTTCTGGGCGGGAGTGGTCGTGATTCGGTTAACTCACTCAAAGCACTTACAGATAGCACTTTCGTTATGACAGGCTGGACGGAATCTCACGAATTGCCAAAATGGAGGTCGGAGGAAGATGTCTTCAGAAGCGGCTGGGTAGTCAAACTGGATAGTAATGGCTATTTAGTCTGGCAGAAGTTTCTGGATTTCGGCTGGACCGAGATATCGGACATAATAGCTACAGAGGACGGTGGCTTCCTTCTAGCCGGCAGGAGCTCGACAGGAAATGGTTTCACAAGCAAAGAGCCTTCGAACTTGTTGCTGGTAAGTCTCGACAGGTTTGCCAATGTGAAGTGGAAGACCGAACTCGGGCGAACAGTCAGCTCTGAGGTTTCTCTGGCAAAGGCAGATGACGGCTTCCTGGTACTCGGAACAGCGGCCGGTTCAGAGGAAATATCACGCGGCGATGTGTTGCTTATCAAGTTAGATCTTGACGGTAGACCTGTCTGGGAGAAGAAGTACGGAGGTAGCTCCTATGAGCGGGCAATAGATATGGCTATAGCCGGAAACGGAGATATAGTGATAGCGGCTGAAACTACTTCTAAAGACGGCGATTCAAACGGTAACGTTTCGAGAGTCTTGAAAGTCAACGGGATCGAGATTGAGAATTCCTCGGTACTCGTTCTTAGAGTTGACTGCAGTGGCGGAGTTCTATGGACGAAGGTCTTTGGAGGTATTGGAGAGGACTCACCGGCCGCCGTCGAAATTGGTCCAGCAGGCGAAATTTTCGTGTGTGGTTCAACAAATTCGCAGAGCGGAGATTTCAAAAGGAAGAGTGGAGACTACGACGGATTCATAATAAAACTCGACGGTGATGGAGAATTAATCTGGAAGAAAATCTACGGAGGTCGCTCGAACGATTATCTCACCGACATAGCCATTACCGGCTCTGGAGGGGCCATAGTGGTAGGTTTTACTGAATCGGACGACGTTACGCTGGGAAGTTTCCACGAGGGAGAACTGGACAAGTTGGGACTTACCTACAGCGATATGTGGGTCTTCCAGGTAAGCCGTTCCGGGGAAATTCTCTGGAGCGATTGTTACGGAGGGACTCTTGGCGATGTCGCCATGGCGATTTCCCTGTGTGACGATGGTTTTGCGATAACCGGCTACACGGCCTCAGAAGACGGTGATATACCAATTAACAGAGGCAGCTTCGACATCATTACCCTTCGCTTCAAGTAGCAGTTTTAACTGTAGAAACTCCACTTAAGGTTCTCTCTTTTCGCCCTGAACAGTGCGCCAAGACAGTTACTCAAGATATCGTCAACATTTCTGCCGTCTACGGGGAATTCGCAAACACCAGCCAGGATATCCGGGACCAGTTCGAGGTTTTCACAGATAATTTTCTTCTCAAGTTTTCCTATAAGAGAGCTCAATTCAAGATAGAGAATTCCCCTGTCAATCGACTCGAAGACCGCAGCGAAGGCATCGTGTTGAACTCTGAAAAATTCTCTACCTCCAAGATTCTCTCTCAATCTTTTACAAATCCGCACTATAAGAGAATTGGAAATGCGTTTCCCGAACATGGCCGTTATCTCTTTTATATTACCGATCTCTATATAGAGAACGAAGAGAGAGCTGCCCGCGTTCATCGCCCGATGAATTCTGCCAGATAGATATAGATTGAAAGAGTTTTCGTTTTCTAGTCCTGTCAAATTGTCACGGTATATGATTTCTTTAAGCAAGCAGCGGAGGTTGTTGATTTCAGTACCGTCTTTTACAACTGCGAGAAATATTGGCTGGTCTTGAAGAGCAACGCGTGAAACGAACAGTGAAAAACCCCTGCCCTCAGGAACCTCAAAGAGGTTAAGTTCGAAGTTTAGAGAGCTTCTTCTCCCCGAGAGAAGATCTTTGAATTCTTCTAACTTTTTCTCTTCGGCAAAACGTTTCACCAATCTTCCGAATTCTTTACCCGACTCCATAAAGGTAGCCGATTCCAGAGCGAGAGAGGAAGCCAGTCTCTCCCAGCCAGAATTACCATGCAGGATATTTCCTGTCGAAGAGATAATGGCCGACGGATCGGGAAGGCTTTCAAGAACCCTCTCGAGTTTTATCGCCCGATCCAAAATCCCGTCTCCGGTGTGATCCTGTTCCAGCATATCTGTCCCTTCTCCCGGTTAACTATTATGAGCTTACCAATTGATTGTTTATGCAAATCAATGCCAAAGATCAATAAATAAGAAAAACCGGAGATACAATCAACATATCCCCGGTAATAAGCGGTTCAAACTATGCTTTCGGCTCTTGCTACCTCTCCGAACCTAGCTTTATTCGGAGCATATGTCTCTGTAATTTAGCCTGATTTCTTGCCCTTTCTCTTCTGGAGTTGCTTATCTCAAGAAGCTCTTCAGCCCTCTTTAATCTTTGTTTTGCTCGCTCGACATTGATCTCTTCTGGCCTTTCGGCCGCGTCGGTAATAATCGTCGTCTTATCTCTTTCCTGAAGTATGTATCCACCGTGTACCGCGAAGGTGTGAACTCCGTCGATGGCTCTTATTTCTACCACATCGACGACAAGCTTCATTATCGCCGGCGCCCTTTCTGGCAGGAAACCGATTTCACCCTCTACAGACTTGAAGGATATGTATTCGGCATCTCCTTCCCAGACAATACCGTAAGGCGTCACTATGCTTGTCTTTAACGGCATATCATTCTCCCGCCGTCAGTATTTTCGCCTTTTCCACGGCTTCCTCTATGGTTCCGACCATCATGAAAGCCTGTTCCGGTAGATCATCGTGCTTGCCGTCAAGTATCTCCCTGAAACCTCTCACGGTCTCGGCTATCGGAACATACTTACCCTGTATATTGCTGAACTTCTCAGCAACGAAGAAGGGTTGCGTAAGGAAACGCTGTATCTTCCTGGCTCTCTGCACAGTTAGCTGGTCCTCCTCCGAGAGTTCTTCCATTCCAAGTATTGCGATTATATCTTGAAGGTCCTTGTACCTCTGGAGAACTTCTTGAACCTTTCTTGCAACTTCGTAATGTTCGCTTCCAACAACGACAGGATCGAGGTTTTTAGATGTCGAATCCAGTGGATCGACAGCCGGGTAGAGTCCCTGCTCCGCGATCGATCTTGAAAGGTTGACGGTGGCATCCAGATGGCTGAACGTAGTTGCAGGCGCTGGATCCGTGAAGTCGTCCGCCGGAACGTATATCGCCTGAACGGAGGTGATCGAGCCACTTCTCGTCGAGGTAATCCTTTCCTGAAGCTTTCCCATCTCTGTGGCCAGCGTCGGCTGGTAACCGACTGCCGAGGGCATTCTTCCAAGTAAGGCCGAAACTTCCGAACCGGCTTGAACGAACCTGAATATGTTGTCTATGAAAACCAGAACATCTTTCTTCTGAACATCTCTGAAATACTCGGCCATGGTTATAGCGGAGAGGCCTATCCTGAAACGCGCTCCCGGCGGTTCGTTCATCTGGCCAAAAACCAGCGCGGTATTTTCTATGACACCGGCCTCTTTCATGTCCAGCCAGAGATCATTCCCCTCTCTCGTACGTTCTCCGACCCCGGCGAATACGGAGAGTCCTTTTTGCTCTATGGCGAAGTTGCGGATGAGTTCCATAACAAGGACAGTCTTTCCCACCCCGGCGCCACCTGAAAAGCCTATCTTTCCGCCTTTGCTAAAAGGCGCCAGTAGATCTATAACCTTGATACCGGTCTCCAGTATTTCAATCTCTGTCTGCTGCTCAGTAACTGGCGGAGCCTCTCTGTGTATCTGCCACCTGTCTTTGAACTCTACATCGCCGAGTTCGTCTATCGGCTCTCCCAGAAGGTTAAACATTCTTCCCAGTATCTCTTCGCCCACAGGTACGGTAATCTGGCCACCAGTATCTATAACCTCCTGTCCTCTCACAAGACCGTCGGTGCTGTCCATGGCAATCGCTCTGACACTGTTGTCACCTATGAGTTGGGACACTTCAAGTACGATCTTTTTTTTAAGAAACTTATTTTCCACTTCCAGAGCGTTCAGTATATCGGGAAGAGCGGCACCTTCAAATGAGACATCCACTACCGGCCCCGTTATGGCGACTATTTTACCCGCGTTAGTTGTTTTTTTATCGGGCACACTTACACCTCCAGATTACCCGTTAAGAGCTTCGGCACCGTTCACAACCTCTATGATTTCCTGGGTTATGTTCGACTGGCGAAGTTTGTTTCTCACGAGTGTGAGTCTTTCGATCATATTACTGGCGTTCTCTGTGGCATTCTTCATGGCGTTCTGTCTGGCATACAGCTCGCCTACCTTGGTCTCGTAAAGACCTCGAAGCACGATCGATACTATCCAGGAATACAGAATATCGCGGTACAGAAGTTCTATGTCAGGCTCAAAATCGTAGAGATCGTTCTCCGTTCTTTCGAAGGGTTTCAGAGGCAGTATATTCACTACTTTGGGTACCTGCGCAAGAGGCGTTTTGAAGTTGCTGTAAACCATGCTTAAACCACCGAGGTTATTGGCCTCCATAGCGTCCATGATATCGTCCACGATAATCGCGGCTTCATCAAGATCTGGAGTATCATAGAAATGACTGAAAGCGGAAAGTTCGACACCATGCTTTTTGAAATAGCTTTCTGCTTTCACCCCAACGGTTACAAGTCGCTTCACGTTCAGCTTCTTCAATTCTTGTTCCGCGAGCTTGAGTATTTCGGCGTTGAAGGCCCCGGCCAATCCCATGTCGGCCGTTACTACCAGTAGCAAGTCACCTTCACCGCTGAGTTCTGGCCGGCTCTCTAGACCGAGATACGCTCGCTTTAGAGCACGTTCCATCGACTGCTCGTACTGCCTTACGAATCTGAGTCCCTTCTGGGTTTTGTTTATTTTGGCCCGTGCTACCATCTCCATGGCCCTTGTTATCTGCATCGTGGAGTTGGTGGACTCAATTCGCTTCTTTATTGCCCTCAGTTTTCCCTTACTCATATCAGACCATCCTCATCGAACGAAGAGCTTTCTGGTTGTCTCTATAGTCTCAATAAGCCTCTTTTCTATCTCGTCGTCGATAACCTTCTTCGCTTTTATAGAATCCAGAACATCTGTGTATTCGCCCCTCAGATTTTTCAATAGTGAGGATTCGAACTGGCTTATCCTTTCCGTCTCGATATCGTCCAGATATCCTTTTGCACCGGCATACAGGACTGCAACCTGCTCTTGAACGGGCATCGGCACATACTGGTTCTGTTTCAAAAGTTCGGTGAGCTTCTCTCCCCTGGTAAGCTGGTCACGCGTCGCTTTGTCGAGTTCAGTAGCGAACTGCGCAAAGGAGAGCAGTTCCCTGTACTGCGCCAGCTCGATTCTCAGGCTTCCGGCTATCTTTTTCATAGCCTTTATCTGTGCCGCTCCACCTACTCTCGAAACCGAGAGCCCCACGTTCACGGCCGGACGGTTACCGGCGTAGAAGAGGTTCGGATCGAGATAGATTTGCCCGTCAGTGATCGAAATGACGTTGGTCGGTATATAGGCTGAAACGTCGTTGGCCTGTGTCTCGATTATGGGGAGAGCCGTCATCGAACCTCCTCCAAAGTTCTCGTTCAACCTGGCCGCCCTCTCCAGCAGTCTCGAGTGCAGGTAGAAAACATCTCCAGGGTAGGCTTCACGACCCGGTGGTCTGCGCAGAAGTAGTGAGAGTTCTCTATAGGCCGAGGCGTGCTTGGAAAGATCGTCGTAAATGACAAGCGCATCCTGTCCCAGAAACATAAAACTCTCTCCCATGGCCGCGCCTGCATATGGAGCCAGATAAGAAAGCGCAGCGGTATCGGAAGCCGAAGCGAAGACGATGGTTGTGTACTCCATCGCACCGAACTGGTTGAGCCTGTCCAATATCTTGGCCAACGCTGCAGTTTTCTGACCGATGGCCACGTATATGCATTTCACGTTTTGATCTTTCTGGTTGATAATCGTATCGATCGCTATCGCCGTCTTTCCTGTCTGCCTGTCGCCAATTATCAGTTCTCTCTGACCTCTTCCTATCGGCACTGTGGCGTCTATCGCCTTTATGCCGGTCTGAAGAGGTGTATCGACAGGTTTCCTCATGACTACACCGGTAGCCTTGACTTCGATAGGTCTGTAACTGTAACTCTCTATTGGACCCTTACCGTCCAGCGGTATGCCAAGGGGGTTCACCACCCGTCCAAGTAGAGCCTTTCCAGTCGGGACCTCCATAATTCGGCCGGTTCTCCTTATTAGATCTCCCTCTTTTATATCTTTGTAAGAGCCCAGTATCACGACACCCACATTATCTTCTTCAAGGTTAAGAGCCAGGCCAAAAACACCGTTCTCGAATTTCACAAGCTCGTTAGCCATAACGCCCTTCAGACCGTACGCCCTTGCTATACCATCGCCTATCTGAATGACCTTACCGGCTTCGAAATAGTCAAACTCTATATCAGTCTTCTGAAGTTGATCCTGTATGACCTTGGTAATTTCAGATGGGCTGATCTTCACTCAATCACCTCCCGAGAGCCAGTGTTTCCCAGTCCCATGCTGACTCTCTTAAGACGTCCAGATAGACTCGCATCTATCACTTCATCGTGGAACTTTATAACGTAACCGGCTATTATCGATTCGTCCACTCTTGTGTTTAACATACCTTCTTGACCGGTCATTTCACGGACTTTTTCTATTATTTCGACCCTTTCTTCATCGCTCAGCGGTATAGCCGAAATCACTTCCACCGATACCCGACCCGATTGTTCGAGTATCAGTTCTTCGAACGAGAGCAGGATATCGGATAGAAGCCAGATCTTCTTCATATTAACCAGAAGTTTCACAAGGAGCGTCGTTTCATTATATGGATCGGAGAGAAAGCTCAACAACATGGCTTCCTTTTTTTCACCCGGTACAGTAGGGTCGAAGATGAACTTCCCCAGTTCCTCCGAAGAGATAACGGTTGACAGAGTCTTCAGGTCCCTCCGGACTCCTTCCAACTTCTCGGGGGAGATAATCTCTATAAGGGCCCGCGCATATTTTGCGGCCAGAGAAAGGCTTCTTTTCACTCTTTATCACCGAGGCTTTCAAGCATTCTTTTGGCGTACTGTTTTCTCGCGGTTTCATCCATTTCCTTCTGAAGGAAACGTCCGACCATAGTCACGGCCGAAGCCACCACGGCTCCCTTAACATCTTCCATGGCCTTTTCTCGCTCCTGGTTGATTTGAATTTCGGCAGCTTGATACATTCTCTGTATTTCCTGCTGAGCCTTTTCGCGTGCCTGGCGTACGATTTCTTCCGACTGCCTTTCAGCCCTGGAGAGCATTTCGTCGGAGACGGTTCTGGCTTCATCCATCTTTCGAGTGTACTCTTCTTTAAGAGCGTTTGCTTCTTTCCTCAACTTTTCGGCTTGCGCTATCTCTCCCTTGATCTTTTCCTTTCGTTGCTTTATTATGTCGAAAAACTTGTCGAACAAGACCTTCTTCAACACGAAATACAGAAGCAGGAAGTTCAGAATCGATAGAACCGCAGTCAAATTGATCTCGATCAAGTTATCACCCCTCCCCTTTGGGGTAAGCCGGTATTACACAACCAGCAGGATCATAAAGGCTATAACCAGCGAATAGATACCGGTGGTCTCTGCGATAGCGTCGGCCAGGATCATCCTGGTAGTGAGTGTACCTATCATCTCCGGCTGCCTGGCCATCGCCTCCATGGCGCTGGCACCGATCCTACCTTCTCCAATTCCAGGACCTATGGCACCGATTCCCATGGCCAGTCCCGCTCCTATGTACTTTCCAAGCATCATGAGTCCTTCTCCAATTTCCACAGTCAATACCTCCTCGGTAATCAATCTATCAACGAACTGATGTAAGCTATTGCAAGTATCGTAAAGATCAAAGCCTGTATCGCCCCGAAGAACAGTCCAAAAATCCCCCACAGTGCCACGGGAACTATGAAGTACTTGGCAAGATAGCCAATTATAAGTATGAGAATACCGCCACCCATTATATTCCCGAAGAGCCTCAAAGAATGCGAAACAGGCTTGGCGATCTCTCCTATCACGTTCATGGGAAACATGGGCCAGGCCGGTTCAAAAAAGCTCTTCGCCCAGCTCTTGAAGCCCTTAGCCTTTATCGAAAAAACGTGGCTCATAACAAAAACAAAGCCCGCCAGCATCAGGTTCATATTGAGGTCCGAAGTGGGTGCGTACCATGTATCGGAAAGTATGGTTATCTTGAATCCTCCTCCGTCAGTTGGTATTGCGTTTATTCCCGGAAAGCTGCCGATAATGTTCGACAAGAGCACGAACAGAAAGATGGAAGCGGCTATGTTGAATATAGGTCTGACGAACTCTTTCTTGTTTACCGAATCCTCTACAAGGTCGTACACGTACTCCATTGCGACTTCCAGAAGGCTCTGCTTCTTTCCCGGGATTATCTTAAAAACCTTTACTCTGGTAGCAACAAAAATGATCAACGCCATGATTACCCAGGTCATTATCACCGTCAAAGGATTGATTCTGCTCATCGGTCCCTCGCCGAAGGGAAGCTGATAGATCCAGCGCTGACCAACGCCCTCAAGCTGGAACTTATAACCGGTAGCCAGCATGTACACCATGACAGCGATATAACCCGCGAATACCGTTCCGAGAAAGATCTTGTCAGACCTGGTAAGACTAATTTTCACAGAGCCACCTCCCGAAAATCATGGCAGATATCTTTAGGTTCATGAGTCCCACGAAACTTCCAAAAAAGAAGCCGGTCGAATACATCGCCGAACTTGCAAGACATATGCCGAATAGCCCGTACCTCAAGGCGAATCCCCAGACAAAACGCCTGCCCTCCATTACCAGAAGACCGGCGTCGCTCACTATTAGTAAAAAAGCGAGCAACGAGAACGTCGTCCCATAAAAAACGCCATACTCGGCTCCTCCGAAAGATACAAAGGAAAGCAGCGCACTCTCAGCCATCGCCAGAAGCGCCATTATCACCGCTATCTTTATCGTCATGGTTCTTGTTTCTATCATAACGCTCTGCCTCTTTCAGTAGATATTTAATTCCGTTGTATATACCGGAAAAAGCTCCAAAAAGCAGAAAAAAAGAGATCCAGATCTTTGCCATACCGGCAAACCTGTACAGAAGGTATCCTATTCCTCCCGAAACAAGTATGTTCGTTATTATTATAATAGCAAATTGGTAGAGAGAAGACATCGCTCCCCAATTTGTTTTTTTTCTGCTCATCTCAACATATTGCGGAGTTTCCCGCCCGGTATCAACACCAGTAATCTCCTGTAGATATCTCAATATCGAGGGGAATATCGAGTATCACCGCTCTCGACATACCTTCTTCGACTATCTCTTTCAATCTAAAAAGTTCCTCCTGTGGTGCTTCAAAGACCAGTTCATCGTGGACCTGGAGTATTGCGTAGCTTTTCATTCTTTCACTGTTGAGAAGGTCGTGAACCTTTATCATTGCCAGCTTCATTATATCGGCCGCCGTTCCCTGGATTGGAGTGTTTATGGCTATCCTCTCTCCTTCCTGTATTATGTTTCTGTTTCTGGTCTTGAACTGGGGAATTTCGCGCTTTCGTCCGAACATGGTCCTGACGGTTCCGGTATCCTTCGCACCCGTTATGGTGCTGGAGATGAAGGTTCGCACTTCGGGATAGGCTTTGAAGTAATTCGAGATCATCTCTTCGGCCTCCGAAGGTCTTATTTTAAGCCTGCTGGCCAATCCATAAGGAGAGATCCCGTAAATAATCGAAAAGTTAACCATCTTACCCACCCGTCTCTGATCCTCACCGACCTCTTCCTCAGATATGCCGTACAATCTCGACGCCGTTAGACTGTGAACGTCTCTACCCGTTCTGAAGGCTTCCAGTAACTCCCTGTCACCGCTCAAGTGTGCAAGTATGCGTAGTTCGATCTGAGAATAATCGGCACTGACGATCTTCCAGCCCTCTTTCTGGGGGACCACGCACTTGCGTATCTCTTTCCCTTCTTCATCTCTTATTGGCAAATTCTGCATGTTGGGGTTGCTGCTGGACAGACGGCCGGTGCCCGTTCCTGTCTGGTGGTAGCTCGTATGAATTCGCCCGGTTATAGGATTCGCCAGCACGGGCAAAGCATCGAGATACGTCGATTTGAGTTTCTGGTATTTTCGGTAGTCGAGGAGCTTCTGAACTGCCGGATGTTCTTCGGAGAGTTCTTCAAGGGCATCTGCACTCGTCGAGAAAGAACCCCCCCTGGTCTTCTTGGAAGGAGCCAGGCCAAGTTTATCGAAGAGAACTCTTCCCACCTGCGCCGGTGAGTTGGGGTTGAATTGCTCACCCGTTAGTTCGAAGAGCTCGCCCAGTATGAAATCTATCTTTCTGCCGTAATCGCCTGAGAGTTTCTCCAGTGATTGAATGTCGAAATAAACACCTTTCAGCTCTAAATCTGATAGAACGGGGATCAAGGACAGTTCTATCTCCCTGAAAACCTTCTCTAGCTTCTGCTCATATATCTTTTTCCTGAGAACGGAAGAGAGCTGCAAAGATATATCTGCATCTTCGACCGAGTACCTGGCAGCTTCTTCTAGAGGTACCTTTGTGAAGTCATCGCCCAGTTGATTGCGTTTCATTAGATCTTCGAAGGTAACCGTCTTGTAGCCGAGAAACTTCAACGCGAGCTCGTCCAGGTTGAAGCGTCTCGAATCGGGAGAGAGTAGATAGGCCGCAATCATGGTGTCGAATTCGGGTATTACAGGATGGATTTCGTTCAGGGCAAGGATTGAGTAATCGAATTTCAGATTCTGCCCGACGATCCTGGTACCGGGATTCTCGAGTATCTCCCGCAGCTGTGAAAGCAGCCATCTGCAATTGGCCTGCCACCTCTGAGTGTCGTGCCCGACAGGTATGTAGTATCCGCTCTTTTCCTCGATAGATATCGAAACACCGACAATTCTGGCACTGTGAGGATCGAGAGAGGAGGTCTCAAGATCCAGTGAGACGACCGGACTGCTCCTGACCTTTTCCAGGAGCTTTCGCAACTCTTCATCGCTGGCGATCAAAGTATATCCATCTATGTCGGACAGATTGGCTTCAGCCTCGCTAGTTAGGCCGTATTCATCTATCATGGAAGAGAACTCCAGCCTTAGCAGTATTTCCCTAAGGTACTCCTTTATATAGCCGTGATACTCCAGCTCATCAAGTGTGAGGTCGAGTTTTTCATCGGTCAGGAGCTTCACCAGTTCTCTGGAAAGTTCCATCGATCTCTTGCCGTCAATCAGCTTCTGCTTGAGACTCTGCGAAAGCTGCCTTATGTTTTCGTAGATCCCTTCTATACTCCCGTACTCTTTGAGCAACTTCTGGGCTGTCTTTATACCGATTCCAGAAACACCTGGAATATTATCGGACTGGTCACCGGCAAGAGTAAGAAGAGAATGAAGCCGCTCCGGTTCCAGCTCGAATTTATCGATCACTGCCTGCCTGTCGTATAGCTCAAGATCGGTAAGGCCTGTGACGAAACGCAGGACGTTAACTTTGTCATCGACCAGTTGAAGGATATCCTTGTCACCTGAAATTATGAAGACCTTTTCGACGCTATCTCTGTATTTCTTTGTAACCGTGGCGATTATATCGTCGGCTTCGAGTCCGGCGAGAGAGAAGTATTTCAATCCGAAAGCTTCCACTAGACCGGGAACATCCTTCAACTGTGCAACAAGAGCCTCCGGCATCGCTTCTCTGGTCGCTTTGTAGGCTTCGAACATTTTGTGTCTGTGGGTCAATTCCTTTCTATCGAAAGCAAATAGTGCGTAATCACCTTCGTCCATATGTTCACGGGTGAATTTTGAAAGCATCCGGGCCAGACCGAAGAGGGCGTTGGTCGGTTCACCTTTTGAATTGGTAAGGGAAACGTCGATACCGTAGTATCCTCTGTAGAAGATGGCGGTCCCGTCGAAGAGAAATAACCTGCCGGCCATCACCCGGCTCCTTTCTCTTCGAGTTCGTCGAGAAGCGCTACGGCGCGCCGGAGGTGGGGTATCACTATCGATCCGCCAACGACAAGAGCAATGTCAAGGGCTTCCATAATTTCCTGTCGGGTTATTCCAAGTGATTTACACTGAATTATGTGGTAGGAAATGCAGTCATCGCATCTTAGCACCGTCGAGGCTACCAGACCCATCAGCTCCTTCGTTCTGGTATCGAGAGCGCCATCTTTATAAACTGCACCGTCCAGGGAGAAGAACCTTTTCGTATTGATACTTCCCGTCTCCAGTATTCTTACATTCATCTTTTCTCGAAAACTCTTGAATTCTTCAAATCCTCCCAAGATCACACCTCCTTCAGAGGTCAGGAGTGAACAGTTCTTTTGCGTTATACATAAGCTGTTTCGAGCAGGTGTAGATATCCATCTCTTTCTGGCGGGCTATCTCTTCGACAACGTATCTTACGTAAAGTGGTTCGTTCCTCTTTCCCCTGAACGGGACCGGGGGAAGATATGGACAGTCCGTCTCGCTTATAAGCTTCTCAATAGGCGTCAGCCTAACGATCTCTCTCAACCCGTCGTTCTTTCTGTATGTGATCGGTCCACCTATTCCAAGGTAGTAACCCAGCTCGAGAAATCTGCCAGCCATCGCCGGACCTCCCGAAAAGGCATGTATCACTCCTTTTAGTCCCTTGAATCGACGGAGTATTTCATAAACTTCTTCGTATGCATCTCTCACATGTACCACGACCGGCAGCGAAAAAGAGAAAGCGATCTCAAGTTGCTTCAAGAAAACACTCTTTTGCACTTCTCTTGGCGAAAGATCTCTGTAGAAGTCCAGGCCGATTTCTCCCACTGCCACGACTTGTCTATCTTTCAACAACGATTTCAGAGTTTCCAAACCCCGGTCATCGAGACCATCACTCTCGTGGGGATGGACCCCGACTGATAATAAGACGTTCTTGACACCTTTGAAGACCTCCATTGCCCTCAGAGAATCTTCAACGGTTGTTCCGACTTCTATCAGCATAGACAGTTCGCCGCTCTCGAGCTGGGCTTTAATTCTATCCCTATCGTGATCGAACTGTGGAAAGGAAACATGCGCGTGAGTATCCACCAGTTCAAGATGGATATTATCAGGCGTTTGCCCTGACATGGAAGATATCACCGTCCCTCACGATCTCTTCCTTTCCCACGAGCTTTATCAATCCTTTGTTCTTGGCCTCGTGCATACTTTTCACAGTCATGAACTCTTCGTAAGGTATCACTTCGGCCCTGATGAAATTCTTCTCGAGATCTGTATGAATCTTCCCGGCAGCCGCTTTGGCCGGCGTATCTTTTCTTATCGTCCATGCCCTGACCTCATCCTCGCCGACGGTCAGAAATGAGATTAACCCAAGATGTTCGTACGCAACTCTTGAGAGACGTTGTATGCCGCTTTCAGAGATGCCTAGCTCCTCCATGAACATGCCTCTATCCTCTTCTGGCAACTCGTTGAGCTCGACTTCAATTTTTCCAGAGATCTCTATATAGGCGAATCCACTTTCTGCGACACGGGCTGTGATCGCTGTCTTTTCCGGATACTCTTTCGATGTGAATTGATCTTCATCCACGTTCACGGCAACGATGATCGGCTTTGCGGTGAAGAGCGCCAGCGAACCCAGAAGCTTAAGATCCTCTTCGGAAAAGCCCATAACTGAAACAAACCTGTTCTCTTCAAAACCTTTTTCTATCTCTCCAAGAAGTTCCAGCTCGCGCTCTTCCTCCTTTGATAGCTTTCTTTTCTTTCTAGCTTCGTCCAGCCGGGAGATACGGTTCTCCACTACTTCCATATCACGAACCAGTAGCTCAGTCTCTATTGTTTCCAATTGCTTCGAAGGACTGCTTGCGCCGGCTGGCCAGGGAACGGAAGCCTCTTTGAAGGCTCTAACTACGGCTACTATGGCATCGGAATTCTGAATGAACTGGAGTATCCTGCTCTTTTCTTTCTGGCCAGAAGAGAGGTCGTAACCGGGGATATCTACAAAAGTGACGGTGGCATAGATGGTTTTCTTTGGGTTGAAAATCTTAGAAAGCTCTTCGACCCTGTTATCGTAAACCTTTGCAACTGCTGTGCTGGCTTCGTTTTTGTGAGTCGCGTGCGGTTCAACCCCGGTCAGCAGTGAAAAAAGAGTACTTTTGCCGCTCAGCGGCAGACCGAAAATCCCTATTTCCACCTCATCGCCTCCTTGTGCGTGAACCAGAGGTTGTCGGAATTACCATGCAATACTTCAGAATGAAACTTTTCGTGAAACATCGACACTTCCTGCGAAAACCTCTGTTCCATAAGCTCCACCAGAGTGGGATATAATTTCTTCCTTCATCGTATTTGTTTCGCTTTTCATATCTATATTATCAGAATTGCTCATGGTATTGAATCTGGGCTGTTATTAAATTCATTCATTTGTATAAGACTTTCATCGTACGATCAAAGTTTTGATCATGAACGATCCGAACTTACATACCGGAAGGGTTTTTATTCCTTTTCAAATTGTCTTCTGCTCTCTTCTACTTTTATTATCTCCTCGAGAAGTCTTGCCGACATCCTGACTACTGGCTCGCATTTTTTCTTCTCGTCTCTGTATTTATCTTTCAGACATAAACATTCCAGACAGCCGTACCTGTTTTTGAACTCGCTCAGGAATCGCTCCGCGATTTCCTTCATTCTGTCTCTCTCGGTTGGATTGTCTCTGTTATAGAGAACACCTATCACCGCCAGAGCACCTGTTATTGCCCCGCAAATACTTTCGATCCTCATCCCCCCGCCAAAAGGACCCATTGTCCTCAAAGCTTCTACTGGAAGGCCAAGTAGGAACTCATCGTTCGTACCATAGATCAAAGCCTCAGAGCAGTTCCTCTCAACATCTGTTGCACAGTAATGGTTCGCTACACTGTCTTCAAGCATATTTTCTCTCCCGTTCTTTTGAAGTCGTTCTTATAGTTTGTAATAAGAACCATTTTTGATAAAATACATTCAATAATTCGATTTTCAAAGGGGGTTACCATGTCGATACTTCTGAAAAACGGAACAATCTATCCTATCACCTCGAAACCGTTCGCGGGAGACATACTTGTTAGCAAGGGAAAGATCGAGTCAATCGGAGTAGACCTCAAGTGTGAAGGTGCCGAAGTAATAGATGCATCCGGTAAGTATATCTTCCCCGGGTTCATAGACGCTCACTCACATATAGGGCTTTTCGAAGAGGGCGTAGGAGGATACTACCAGGACGGGAACGAGATGACCGATCCTCTGACACCGGATGTCTCTGTGGTTGACGCCTTCAGTCCGCAGGATGCAGCGATAAAGAGAGCTCTTTCGGGCGGGGTTACAACCGTTATGGTGGTTCCGGGAAGCGCCAACCCTATCGGTGGCCAGGGAGCA
Source organism: Kosmotogaceae bacterium UBA1373 (assembly GCA_002305955.1). Lineage (GTDB taxonomy): Bacteria > Thermotogota > Thermotogae > Petrotogales > Kosmotogaceae > Mesotoga. Next base: position 2,100 of record DBRH01000066.1, on the reverse strand, counting down.
ATATTCAAATTTAAAAACACCATGATAGTCGATGACATGGTCGTCAGAGCGCCAGCAGGTTTGAAAATGGCGACCGGGGAAAATCCGAAGAGAGTCTATGGTGAAGGCTTTAAAAAGACCCCTGGAACGCGTCTTGGAACGGCTGCGGTTATAAGGGGATACTTCCAGAAGGTGCAAGGTTACATGGAAAAAAAGGCTATAGTCGCCAGAGATGGGAAGTCTTTCACGGAGATAGATCCGAAACTCGAAATCGGCGAAAAAGTGTTACGCAAGGAGATCCCCGCTAGAATTCACGCCCACAGGCTAGACGACATTCTCACGGCTGTAAGGCTCTCAAAAGAATTCGATTTCAAGCTCGTGATTGAGCACGCCACCGAAGGGTATAAAATTGTCGATTATTTAAAGGAAAACAACGTACCGGTGGTTATCGGACCAATCTTCGGCTTCAGAACAAAACTAGAACTGAAAGACATGACGTACGATTCACCGAGAATAATGAATGAAAAAGGCGTTCTGGCCGCCTTCATGTGCGACCATCCTGTGATCCCGCTCGAGAGTACGAACATACAGCTCGGTGTTGCCCTCAGATACGGTTCAAAAGAGGAAGATCTGTTGAAAATGGTGACGATAAATCCTGCAAAGATACTCGAAATCGACGACAGGGTTGGCTCGCTCGAGGTAGGAAAAGATGCCGATATAGCAGTGTGGTCGGGACATCCTTTCCAGTTCTCTTCAAGAGTTGAAATGGTATTTATAGAAGGAGAAGAGGTATACAATAGCAAATAAATCCGTTTGTGTATAGACCGGATTTGACATTCAAACCATATAGGAAATTCTTATTTTAAAGGCAGATCACAGCCGCTGGCTCTTGTCAGCGGTATGCCTTTGAAATTTAATTCTCACTCACAATTTGTTTTATCCAGTATGTGCCTTCTTTTGCTTGACTACTAAATTGAATCTCTGATATAATTCTCTCAGTGAATGAATGAAATTAGGAGGTCTTATGGATCTTTCCGAATATTCGTTTTTCAATCCCTCTCCAAATTTCAGGGAGATGAGCATACTCAAGGCTCTCACGGAAAGCTCTTCAGTTTCCCAGGAAAGGCTTGCCAGACTGGCAGGCATAGTTCCCAGCATGGTTAACAAATACATAAAGGATTTCGAAGATTCGGGGCTAATCCAGAAGGAGGGCGAGAACCGGAGAAACATGAAATACGTACTGACGGAGGCCGGGAAGTTCAGACTCCAGTATCTCACTATCCTTTACCTCAAAGAAGCGGCAAAACTGTACACAGAATCGAGAGAGATCTTCGGAGAGGTTCTGGACGTGCTCAAAGAAAGCGAACACGAAAGCTTCTACCTGTACGGAGCCGGAATAATCGGCGGCATTCTCGCGGATATTTTGAGAACCGAGGGAATGAGAATAATCGGCTTTCTGGACGACTCGCCGGCCAAACAGAATGGAACCTTTCACGATCTTCATGTCTTCTCACCGGATGAAGCCGAATGTAAAGATGAAACCGCGGTCATCGTGGCATCGTTCAGGCATGCAGATAACATAATCAAAAAGGCCAGAGAGAGCGGAATGAAAAACGTGATGGTCTTCACCATATCGAAAATGGGAAAAGTGGAACTTGAGCAAGTTGAGTAATGAGAAAGACCATTTTCGAGAGGGCGAGATGACGAAAGAATGGTCACGGAGGCAGAGATGGCCAGAAAACCGCAGTTATGAATCTGTGGTTATCTTCTCCCCGTCCGTTTGCAATCTCGGCTCCATCTTCTCCAAATACAGATGTCCTCTCGACAGGAACATGGAGGTTTTATGAAAATACCATTATTCGATTTAACCAGGCAGTACAGGGGTTTCAGAGAAGAGGTTCTTGAGAAGATAGACGAAGCCTTGCTCAACGGGAGAGTGATCCTGGGAGAGGCAGTGAAGGAACTTGAGAAAAGCGTTGCCGAGCTCATCGGGGTTAAACACGCGATAGGAGTCGCCAACGGATCCGACGCCCTTCTCATAGCCGTTGCCGCTCTGAAGATAGGACCAGGAGATTACGTGATCACCACCCCCTACACTTTCTTCGCCACGGTCAGCTGCAT
>DBRH01000034.1:51465-55952 GCA_002305955.1 Kosmotogaceae bacterium UBA1373 | reverse complement strand
GAGGAATCGGAGATCTTCGAATTACTATCACCTCACGGCGAGAAACCTCTCAAAGACTGGTCGCTAGATCTGGGCGGAGGTACGAAGTTCAAGGCAAGCCTTGACTACGACAAGAACACAATCTCCCTCAAGGAGGAAATAACTACCGGAGGCGGTTCACCAGACAACCTTATGAAACCGGACAACGAAGAGATCATGGCGAAGCTGAGAGACTATGGCGCCTTTACCATCGTCTTCAAGAGTCCGAAAACCCGCGCATTGACCGAACCGAAACCGTATCTCTTCAAGGAAGATTACTCCGGTTCGTGGAGTTTCTATGTTTCTCATACTTTCTCGAACGAATTCTCGTATCAGACATTGACGGTTGAGCCTGGATTAACCGTCAGCCTGACATTCGGCGCGTCGCTTCTGTGGGAGCATGAATGGAAGAAAATCAGCTGGTGGAACTACAAATACGTCTTGAAGAAATTCCAGACGACTGTGAGCTTCAGCCCTTCATTGACCCCGTTCATTGAAGTCTCATCGGGAGCGGCAATCACAAAGAACTGGACAAAGAACATAACAACCAAGACCAAGTGGATAACCTTCTGGGTATCCTGTGTTCCGGTGGCGCTCGTTATGGAAGTAAAATTCGACGCGAACGCGGAGGCCGGCATTTCCGGTGTAATAGGCTTCAACGCCTCGACAACACTCTCGGCAAACACAACGCTCACAGTCAAGTATCAGAACGGGTGGAGCAAGAGCGTTTCCTACTCGGCCAACTACTCGGGCCTCCAGTTCGACGCAAACGCAAAAGTCAACGCCTGGGCCAAGGGTTCGCTACCGTTGACTCTATCGGCATATGTCTACTATGTCGCCGGACCATTCGTCCAGTTCGTGCCATGGATAAAAGGAGAAACGAATGCCTCTGCCGGGAGCGCCACGCAGGTCGGCTACAAAGTCACGGCGGGCTTCGACGTAAACGGCGGAGTACACATGGCCGGCTGGCTTAAAGATCTTTGCGATGGCTTGCCTAGCGTTAGCTACACATTCTGGAATAAGAGCTGGACTATAGCCAATTCGACTATTACCTTCTAGAGCGCTGGGATGTACTGTCCCGTCATGCCGGATTGTGATACTGCATCCCGCTCTTTGGAACTTACATTTTCGAAACAAAAACTGGCTGCCGAAGGCACCTGGATTTGTTCTTAACGCACTACTCTGTTTTTTCCGCCAGACTTCGCGCTGTAAAGGGCGTCGTCCACGCGCTTCAGTATGCTTGCCTTCGTATCTTCAGGCCTGAAGGTGGCAACTCCGAAGCTGGCCGTTACCTTGAAGCCGAGCTGTTTCTCCGTCTCTCTTTCAAAATTGATCCTGACTTCTTCGGCAATTTCGGCGGCCTCTTTTCCATCTGTTTCGGGCAACATGACTATGAACTCTTCGCCGCCGTACCTTACCGTGGTCCTCCTCGGTGAGATTATCTCGTTTAGAATCTCGGCGAACAGNNTGCATGTAGAACAAAGGCTCTCGATCTCCTCATCGAGTTTCTTCATGAAATCGCGCCTGTTCGACAATCCTGTGAGAGGGTCGCAGTTCATGAGTCTCTCGATTTCAGCGTTAGCCGCCTGGAGCTCCTTATTCTTCTTCGCCAGTTCCCTCGTGAGAGAGGCCAGCTCGTCGGTTGTCTTCGACATGTTCTCCATGATATCTCCGGCAGAGAGCCCTATCTTCTCTCCGAAGAACAACCAGCGAGAAACATCTATCTTTATTACGAAGCCACTCACAAGATGTATATTGGACCTCGAGTCGGTTATCCCTACTCTGACGAGACCCGTACGCTCCTTCATCATCATCTTGATCGCATTATCCACGATATAACTGCCGAAGTTCTCTCCGACGAACTCCTTCCTGCCTCCGATCAAAGCGGAAAGTGAGGGACTGTGATCCAGTATTCGACCTTCCAGGTCGAATAGAACCAGAATCGCTCCCGAGAAGCTTTCCAGACTATTGAAAAATCTGTCCAGGCTGCCCAGGATCGCCTCTCTCAGATCATTCACGCTCTTCCCACCAACGTTTCGCCATTTCAACGGCTTCTGCCGCAGAGGAAGCCGTTCCATCGGCCCCCAATCTCTTCCACAGATCTTCCGATTCGTTTATCACCAGTCCGCCAACCATGATTTTCATCCCTTTGAAATCGCTGTCGAACCTCACCGATTGTATCAGCTTCTTCGTGTGATCCAGGTTGAACGACATAGTGACAGAAATGGCAAGCAAAAAGGGAATAGTCTTCTTTAGATGCTTCAGAACTTCCGAAACCGGAGTATTTGCGCCCAGATAGCTGACGTTCCAGCCGTTCAACTCCAGCAGATCGGCGAGAATTCTAGCCCCAAGCTCATGATACTCGTTCTGCGAGCTCAAAACTACCGCCTTTCTTCTTGGATGGGAGGGAACGGTATCTATCATACTGTATGTGCTGGCCATCAGCCTGTTCATGAGCGAGGTGGCAAGATGCTCCTCTGCGACAGATATTTCGCCCGTTTGCCATAGCGACCCGATTTCGTACATCGCGGGTTGAACCACTTTAAGGTAGAAGTCGGAGAGGGATCTCGTATCTTTGATCGTGCCGAGTGCGATCTCCTGAAGCTCGCGGTAGCTACCCTTCAGCAGCGCGAGAACCACCTTTTGTTCTATTGCCTTCCACTGCTCATCCACATTCATCCCTATGAGAGCATCTTCCGAAGTCTTCACCGATAAATCGTGAGAGGAAAGCATCGCCTCATACACTTTTATAATTTGCTCCGAATTTTCGAGAGAGAGTTGCTCTCTTATCGCTTCCATCCAGGTCTTCAAGACTTCCGGAAAGAAATCTTCCGAGAAGTTTCTAGAGGTATAGGTCTTGTAAACCCAGGGGAGCGTCCTGGCAAGCAGGTCATAATCGTTGAGCTTCAAGACGTTCGAGATAAAGCGCAGATGGTTCGAATTGTTGTCGTACATTATATAGAGCGGATTCATACCCAAAAGCTCCGATATATCCTCTCTAGCGGACATTAGTTCGTTGACTCTCTTCAGCAACCTTTCACCCTGAATCTCAAACTCCAGAGCAGCCTCAGGTGAAACGTTCAGACCCTTTCCAAAATCATCTGACACTCGCCGCATAAAAACACCCCCTGAAATGGCCCGGTAAGATTCCTATCTCACACCGCATAATCATTATAAACTATGAAAAATTACCCTCATGCAATTTGCTGCGGTTTCGAATCAACGTAAATATAGAACGGAATTGTACAACCTTATCTTCCCGTCGTGTCGGATCTGTTCGGGAATCTCACCTATGGTGCTCTAAGCCCTCCCCAGTTGCCTCAATTCAAAACGCAAGAGTTAAACTGTCGGTTCGATAGTGTAGTCAACGAGGTGGTCGAAGTACTCACGGTTCTTTTCGTATTCCCGGCGGTAGATGATGCTCGAGGTGTCGATCGCGCGATCGATGGCCAGAACACCGTCGAGGTGATCTATCTCATGCTGCAGTAGCTCGGACTCTGCCTGGCCCAGCCTCATCCATTCATGTTCGATTCCTTTCTCGTCCTCGTACTTCAAATCTATTGAACTGTATCTTTCTAGACGGACCAGCAGATGGGGAAAGGACATGCAGTCGTCCCACATGGTGAATTTAGATCCGCTGACGCTTATAATTCGCGGATTCACGATTACGAAGCTACCCTTCCCGAGATCGAGCGCGATTATTCTCCTCAGTATTCCGATCTGTGGTGCGGCGATACCGCGGCCGAAGCCGTTCTCCCGTCTGAATTCATCGAGAGTCTTCTTGAGCAGGGCGATCTGCCTCAACGTTTCTTCGCTCTCAAATTCCGTGACTATTGAAGACCTCTCCCGGAGCAAAGGATTTCCAAGCAACAGGATTTCACACGACATATTTCACCTTCCCGACCTTATATCATTCAATTCCATACACATAATTATTCCTATTGACATTAAACTGCCCTATCTAATACGATTCTCTCTTGATTTTCTTTCTTTAATTGCTTCTGCGGCAGCAAGCTTACCGGTCAATATACACATCGGAACACCGGAAGGGCTGTAGGTCCACTTTCCGGCCTGAAGAACACCTGGTATGGGTGTTTTTACTGAGCTGGTGACTTTCATCATGCTAGATACTACAGGTATCGGCTCTTCGAAAGACCAACCGACGATAGACCCTTCGGAGCTGCCCACCGCTCTTTCGATTGAAAGAGGGCTGCTGGAAAACGCGAAGAGGACTTTATCCTTCAACATCGGGTAGATCGAATTTGAAAGAACTCCAATAATCCTCTTTTGGAGCTCTTCTTTGAACTCGCTGTACCAGCCGGCTTCATGTGCCTTCTTTACGATCTCGTATTCTAAGAGAGTGCTGATTATCAGGCCCGTCTTTCCGGCCGGAGCCGAGTTGCGATCTTTGAGCACTGGTATAGATATCTCGTAGGTGTCCAGTTCACAGAATCTTTCGAGCCAGCCGA
>DBRH01000034.1:51120-51375 GCA_002305955.1 Kosmotogaceae bacterium UBA1373 | reverse complement strand
GCTGAAAATCGAATCGGTCCCGTGCTTTTTCGATATCTCGGATCTAAATGTGTCGGCCTTTTCAACTGTTGCTTCGGACAGACCTTCCGTTTTCAAAATCGAGTAGAGTCTCTTGAGGTCGGCGGCCCACACGAGTTCATTGTACATGTAAGATCCTCCCATATCGTCCAGGAGTATCTTTCTGCCCGCTTGGATCTCCGTGACTTCTCTTCCGGTCTCTATCTTCCCGCCAAATTCAAGAACTTTGTTATACAC
>DBRH01000034.1:49704-51033 GCA_002305955.1 Kosmotogaceae bacterium UBA1373 | reverse complement strand
AGGAACTCTTCTACGGGCATTTTGAATTTCCCTATTCTTCTCAGAGTCAAGAGGAATTTGAAGAGCCAGGGAAAATATACTCTGGCAAAATGAGATTTGTTGTTCTTGAAGTCCATGAAGAGAGGATTATCTACGCCGTACAGGACCTCCATATCTTTCATGATTCTCTTGATAAATGAAATCACTCTCTCGATGTCTTCCTCGCTGTCAGGATACAGCTTTTTTAGAAGATCGGAGTACTCATTCACGCTTTCCTTTGAAGTCACGTGTATTACGGTATCTTCTATTCCCACCGATACAGGGCTTTTAACTATTTCGATATCGATCCCGAGCTCTTTGAGCATCGGCAGGATAATTCCCGCGCTTTCGAGCGCCTTCACCCCGCCGTCAAAGAGAAAACCATCTCTTGAGAAGGAATTTACGAGGCCGCCACACTTTTCGTTCTTCTCCAGCAAGAGAACGCTTGCTCCGGCCTTTGCAAGATAGGCCGCGCCTGTCAATCCCGCTATCCCGCCGCCAACGACGACAGCATCATAGACTTCCATCTTTGAGCGCCCCCATTCGTAAGCTTTCCAGCCAGAGTTTTCTCGCAGTTTCCGTATCGAGGGCAGGTGGAGCGGGAATCTCTTCCGTCGTCAAGTTGAAGAACTTTCCACCGATGCCTTCGAGATCACTCGAAACACCGAGATAATAAAGCGCTTCCGCCGAAATCTCCGGCGAGCGGGAGAGTCTATCTACTATCGTCCTCTTATACCATCTGTAAAATGCACCGTTTTCCTTTCCGGTTCCAGTCCTCACAGCTCCCGGATGCATTGCGTTCATCGTGACTCCGCTTCCCTCGAAGTATTCATTGAAGATGATCATACCGAGGAGCTGTGCGGTTTTCGCGGATCCGTAGGCTTTAAGACCGCTGTAACGCCTCTTTTGCCAGTTGAGATCGTCCAACCTTATTCCCCACACCGCAAAACGGTGACCTTCCGAATTCACCATCAATACACGCGCCTTCTCCTGCGACTTAAGCTTATCTTTAATAAGATAGTTTATTACGAAGGAAGAGAGATGGTTGACGACAAATGTCGTTTCAAAGCCATCCCCGGTTAATTCCCTGCGCTTGAGGAAGACTCCCGCGTTGTGTATCAGGACATCTATTGGCTCTTTCATCGCAGAGAGTTCTTCTCCGACGCTCAAGCTATCTTTCAGGCTGCTGAAATCTGCTATCATGTAAGAACACTCAACACCGAAGTCTCTCTTGAGTTCGTCGCACAGCCTTTCCGATTTCTCCCCATTTCTGTTTATCGATAGAATACGCGCTCCATGGCTTGCGTACTT
>DBRH01000034.1:20645-49686 GCA_002305955.1 Kosmotogaceae bacterium UBA1373 | reverse complement strand
CGTTGTTCTTAATCATCGCGAATATGTTCGACCATTTGTATTGTTTCCAGTATCTGGCAATTGCGCTCTTCTGCTTCTCCATTGGCAACACCTATCCGAAATGTTTTCTCATGAACTTTCTGTAAGGCTTTCTGAATGCCGGGATGTTGTCGAAGATATCGCCCCACAGGTCGTAGTAGTCTCTCTGCTCGACGATTTTGCCCCTTTCATTCAAAGAAAGGCGGCTCGCACCGTATATCACCGAAGTCCTAGTCTTTTTGAAGAGAATTGTCATCTCCCACTCCACGAAGACCGTTCTATCTTCCATTACGACTCTCAAGACGGCCATCTTCAGCTCTTTCGATCTCTCTGCAAGCCTTTCTGTCATCTTCTTGAATTCTTCAAGCCCTCTGATCTCTTGAATTGTGTCTCTAAATAGAATGTTCTCATCGTAGTAGGGCAAAATATGCGACCAATCGGGTTTTCCTTCTGTGTTGTAAGTTTTTGACCATAACTCGCGTATTTGATCTGCACTTTCTATAACGAATTCATCCATAATTACCTCGTTAACTAAAAACTTCTGCCTTTATATACGGGCAAAAAGCCGGTTTGATTCTCTTGCTTATTCATGGAGTGTTATACTGCCAGAACATGCTTGATTCTGTTATCACCCGAGTCCCTATTCCTTTGTTTCAGTAACATACGGGTAGAGCGTTTCAACAGATTGGGAATATATCATGACTTCTTCCCGGCTCAAGGGAGCCGGACGGGTCTCTCCGGCGGCCCATAGTTCCACCTGATCGAAGAAATGAGGACTTCGCGGATCCTCGGACACTCCGGGCGGTAGGAATGCGCGGGAGTTGTCTATATCCGAGAGATCAACCACTTGAGTATATGAATTTCCTAACTGCGACCAGATGGTGTTTGCCGATGTAGCAGTGAGATAGGGCATATATCGATTCGCGTCCGGGTATATCGATGGAAAGCCTTCAAGATTAGCCTGATAGATCATCACTTGCGGCCTTTTCTGAGAGACGCTTTCCCGGATGCCGGCTACGGCAGTTTCGAGAACCTGATTGACCCAGATTGTCACCTCTTCCTCGTCTGGCAACGTCCCAGATCTTTCAAACTCCGCCAGGACAGAACGAAGGAGGTAAATATTGCCGGCGTGGCCTCCACCGTATTTCGAAGCAAGAAGAGCGGTAGCTGTATTACTCCTGAGGCTGCGGTGCATAACCTGGACGAGAGTCTCGGCAAGATCAGAGACCCTGCTGTTTTCTATCAGGCTATAATCCCAGCCATCGAAGGCGCTTAGAAACCTCGAAGAATTCTGTGAAAGCGAGTTCCTCTCAAACAAAATGGCCGCGAGAATCAGAAACTCACGGGCTATTGCCGAAACATTATCCCGGTGAATCTCTGAAAATTCTGTAAAAGTGAAACCATCTTGATCATTAAGCAGCTCGTAAAGCCTCATACTTCTGGGGTTATGGCCGGTTCCTCCGGTACCAATCGTGAGAGAATATGGATACCAGGCGCCCACAGGCAGGTGGTTTGCACTGGCAACGAATCCTGTAGAAGGATTTAGAACATGCGGAAGCTCTTCAAACGGTACGTAACCATTCCATTCCTCGTCACCCGTCCAGCCGATCTGGGGAAGCCCGGGCCTTCCAGAACGGATCGGAATTGCCGCGGCTGTATAGTATCCGATGTTGCCCGATACATCCGCGTACACAACATGGAGACCGGGGAACATGTAATTGCCCAATCCGCAGGTGAACTCTTCCCAGTTTCTCGATCGCATCATTGATAACATTCCCGTTATAGGTGTCTTCAGCTCTTGGGTGGCGACGTATTTCAACGAGAAGTATTCCGCAGGTCTCGCCCCATTGAGAAACGCATCGACAAGGGGTCCATGAATCGTTTTGTTGACAGTGATTTCAACAGGTTCTTCATCGCGAATATCGATCACTTCGGTATAAGACTGAACCGGATACCAGTTCTCTTTGAAGAGGAAGCTGGATCCATCATCATCGAGCCTCTCTTGAAAAAGGTCGCTGTTGTCGGAACCGAGTGCAGTTGCTCCCCACGCGAGATATTCGTTCCAGCCTATAAGGAACCCCGGTGAACCTGCGACGCAAATTCCTCTTACGTTGTAGTTGCCGCCGCTAAGATGTATTTCATACCAGAGAGAAGGAAGCGTGACCGCAATTTGAGGGTCGCTCTCAAGAAGAGGACTTCCTGTAAGACTCTTGCTTCCTGAGATCGTCCAGGCATGACTGGCCTTCAATGAATCCCACTCTAGCCAGGCACTCAACTCATCCAGTTTTTCGTTTTCCATTAGACGGCGGTATGTATCGGGATCGGTGCTAATAAAATCGGCTTCAGTTACTATTGCGGCGAAATCATCTATAACAACGGGATCTTGAGTCACTCCGCTCCGCAACCGTTGCTCATAGCTGCGGAGAGCTGTCACTTCGTTTTGCCATGACCTGTCAAACCTCTCGGAGATGCGCATCCACACTGCGATGCTATCGGCAACTGTCCATGGTTCTGGAGTGATTCCGGCTTCATAGAAAGCAGGATTCAGATCGTCGAGATGAGTCTCCAGATAGTAGTTCACTCCACCGGCGTAAGCTTCGAGTATAGTCTTTGTCTCACCCTGTAATTGGTCGGCAATTTTCTGTGCGTGTCTGTAAAGTCCGAGTGTACGCATAAGTTTATCCGACTCCAACCAGTCCTTACCGTAGATTTCGGCCAGTCTTCCCGCAACTTTTCGCCGGGAAAGCTCCATTTGAAACATGCGATCCTGGGCAGTGGCATAACCCGCTCCGAAAAAGAGTTCCGAATCCGTTTCCGCGTAGACATGGGCGACTCCCCAGTAATCACGAACTATCTCGATCTGACCGCCAAACAATCTGGCTGGAGAAGAGACGAAAGATATCAAAACGAAGATCGCCAGTAACCAGAACACTGTTTGCTTTCTCATGTCTGCCCCCCTGGACTCATCATCTGGAGTTACCTTACAATTATAGAGCGCTTTGCTCTGAACCTGATGTTCTTCACGGAGACAGTTCTTTTTTAAGTTAAAGTTCATATGTTGAGAATCTCATACCAACCATGGTTCGATTACGCGAGATTTCCCGCGAATCTTTTTCAAATGTGTTTGCCCGGGCTCTGATAGAATAATACTGTGGTCATTCTTTTTCTCATAGAGAGATTGGAGGGTTACGGATGAGTCAGCTGGTAGTTACTGGGAACACGAGACTTACTGGAGAGATAAGGGCAAGCGGTTCCAAGAATTCGGTTCTTCCAATCCTTGCCGCTACGGTGATGATAGAAGAACCCGTTGTGATAAAAAACGTTCCCGAGCTCAAAGACGTGGAGACCATGATCTCCATACTTCAGCAGATAGGAAAGATCGTTACTTTCTATAACGAGACGGTAACCGTGAAACCTGGCGAGGTGCTCATAGGATCGGTGCCGTACGAACTGGTAAGTAAGATGAGGGCTTCCTTCAACGTTATAGGCCCTCTGGCCATGATCTGTGGCTGGGCCAGAGTGGGCAAACCCGGAGGTTGTAACATAGGTCAAAGGCCGGTTGATTTTCACCTCAAAGGACTGGAGGCTTTTGGCTTCAAGATCACGGAGGAACACGGCGATGTTCTGGCCATGATACCTTCGGAGTTCAAGAAAGAGATAATCTACACGCTTCCCTTCCCGAGTGTCGGAGCCACCGAGCAGTTGATGACAACGGCCGCCCTGATGAACGGGACCCATGTGATAATCGAGAATGCCGCCCGCGAACCGGAGATAACCGATCTCCAGGGCTTTCTAAACTCCTGCGGCGCGAGAGTCAGCGGCGCTTCAACCCCAACTATAGAGGTGTACGGAGTTTCCAGTCTTCACGGGGGCGATTACAGCGTGATTCCCGACAGGATCGAAACAGGGACCTATCTCCTTGGCGCATTGACTACAAGGGGAGATGTCACCATAACGGGTGCCAGGTACGATCACATAATCTCTCTGATAAGCGTACTGGAAGAGATGGGGGCCGGGGTGGAGAAGGGGAACGATTTTATCAGGGGCTTCTGGAAAGGACCGTTAAAACCGGTCACCGTTTCTTCAGAGCCTTACCCCGGTTTTCCAACGGATCTCCAGCCGCTCCTCACGAGCGTTCTCACTACCGTGGAAGGGACCTCTATTCTCGAAGAGAACGTGTTTGAAAACCGTTTCGGTTATGTTGACGAGCTCAACAGAATGGGGGCAAGGATAAAAGTATCTAGCAGGCAGGCCTTCATAATCGGTGTACACAGATTAAGCGGCGCAGAAGTGGTGGCCACGGACATAAGGGCCGGCGCGGCTCTGGTCATGGCAGGTCTGGCAGCCGACGGCGAGACGACCATAAACAACGTGACTCACATATTCAGGGGCTACGAGCGGTTCCAGGATAAGCTGAGCAGGCTAGGAGCAAAAATCGCTTATTATCCCGACGATCGGTGATCTTCAATCGCGGCCGGGTGCAATAACCGGAAGAGAATTGAGAAGTCCCGATGCCGCGTATCAATCACTGGTGAAGGTGTTTTGCTGTTTTGTATATCAGGATGGTGTTCGATTGAACGGGCAACGATTAGACAAAGTCAGGAATGCGATTTCGATTGTGGGAGAGCGCATGCTTTCGTGCGATCTCTGCCCGAGAAACTGTAGGGTAAACAGATACGAGACGGCCGGCTTTTGCAGGCAGTTTGCCGATCCCAGGGTTTCGGCGATAGTTTTGCACTTCGGCGAGGAGCCGCCTCTGGTAAAGGATGGAGGGGCGGGAGCTGTTTTCTTCAGCGGCTGCACCATGAGCTGCATATACTGTCAGAACTTCGCCTTCAGCCAGAAAAACAACGGCAGAGAGATTTCCGCCGAACGGCTCGGAGAGGCTTTCTTGAACGTAGAAAGGGAAGGCGCCGTCTGTCTGGATCTGGTAACTCCCACGCCGAACTTCTACGGATTTCTCAGGGCTTACGAATACGCCCTCGTAAGAGGTTTTTCACTTCCGATTGTCTTCAACACCAGTGGTTATGAAAAACCCGATACCGTGAAACTGCTGGAAGGTGTTGTCGACATTTATCTTGCCGATATAAGATACACCGACGACCAAATAGGGAAGAAATACTCCGGCGTTGCCGACTACTGGTCGGTCACCAGGAAAGCGATCAAAGAGATGTTTTCCCAGGTCGGCTCTTTCAAAGATGAGGAAATGAGAGGCGTGATAATCAGGCATCTCGTTCTTCCTGAAAATCTGGCAGGGACCCAGGAGATGGCCGAATACGTCGCCTTCGAACTTTCGGCCTCCGTTCCCATATCGCTAATGTCGCAGTACAGACCCGTTTACAGGGCGCGTGAGTACCCCGAGATATCCAGAAGGATCACGCAGGAGGAATACAACGACGCGCTCGAGCTTTTAGACAATTACGGTTTGACAGGATGGATGCAGCACTTCGATCTGGAAGAACCGTTCCGTGCCAGGCCGGTCGGGTGGGATCAATGATATTCTCGATTTCTCTGTTTCTCTGGATAACCTTTTTTGGAAAGATCACGCCGGCGGCCTTGATCTCGGGTTCCATCGTTTCAGGCTTCGTCCAGTACATTTCCTCGAAGCTTGTTCCGAAGGGCCCGTCTGTCAGAACGGCTTTCAAGATTCTCCTGTCGTTACCCCCAGCCATTTTCCAGTCTTTCAGGCTTCTTTTCTCCAAACCTGTCTTCACGGTCAGGGCCGAAGAGATACCTGAAAACCGAATCGAGGAGTTCGGCAAGATCATTTCGGTGACGATGACTCCGGAAGAAATAGTCGTTTCCAAAGATAGAGAAGGTTTTCTGATCCACGAGGTGAAACGTTGATCTTCTACATAACGATGTTCTCCCTTATGGCTTCCATAGCCATGCTGGTATGGTTTTCGGCCGGCCAGGACCCGTGGAGATTGCTCATAGGATATTCGTCCATCTCCACCAGGCTTCTCGTTGGGATAGTCTTTATAGAACTGGTGACACAGGTCGATTTCATATCCGGAGTTGCCCTGCTTTTTCTAATACTAAATACCAGCGGTACGATAATCGCGGCGTATTATCTGGGGGTGCGTAGATAATGGAAATCGCGGGTTGCGTTTTTCTCTTTGTCGGCCTTGTTTTCGTCGTTGTAGGGACCCTGCGCTCGGTAATCGCCCACACAATAGTCGCCACATTGCACTTTTTAACGATTGCCGACACCGTCGGCCTGATTTTCATAATCGTCTCGGCCTTTTTCTTCGGCTGTCTCTCGATAATCGAGACGATAGCTTTTGTGGCTGCACTGATGGTAACCGGTCCGCTGGTCACTCACGTTATCGCCCGCGCTTATATCAACTCGGAGGGAGAGAGATGAATACCGTAGTGATCATGATCGGAGCCCTCTATCTGTTGAGTGCTGTAATAGTCGTAGCTTCTAAGAGCAGCTTCCAGGCAGTTATCTGGTTCGGAATAATGGGTTCGCTCTCGGCGATCGTCATGCTTCTGGCTGGAGCCCCGGATGTGGCGATGACACAGTTCACGGTGGGCGTTGCTCTTGTTCTGATAGTTTATATTATGGCCTTGAAGCGTCAGAGGAGGGTGCGGCTGGGTTTCGTGAACGTTCCCTCGATGATCGAGATCGGTTCGGGCGGTCTGAAGGGGCTGGAATGGGAGATCATGAAGAGAATAGACGAAAAGGAAGGTTACCATATAGAGGCGGCGGCCTTTGAAAGCAGAGAAACTGCTATCAAGGCGGTCGAAGAACATGAAATAGATATCCTGTGCGGAGCCTTCACTGAGGAAGAACTTTCCGGTAGCACCCGGGGTATCGCTTATCTTGAAACTTCGATCTTCGATTTTGAAGGAGTCGAAGTGGATTTCGTGAAGCTGAAGCAATTGAGCAGAAGTTCGGTTTCACCACGGCCCGTCTTTTTGAAGAAGAGCAATTACGTTTTTGTCGTCTCAAAGAGTTCCGGTGATCTCGCCGAAGCTCTTTCCAGCGATATAGAGAATATGACTAAGGAAGGAAAGATGCAGGAGATAGTGGGGCGATACCTGTGAAGGCCATGAAGATTCTGGGTGTGATCGCTGCGGCGGTGATTTTCCTGTTTGTGGTCCTTCAGGCAAGAATCGATCTGGTTTTTCCCGAAGGGCTGGAAGAGATAATCGAGCGTACGAACATTCCAAATGCCGTTACAGCCATTTATCTGGAGACACGTCTGTACGATACTATTTTCGAGGTCATCGTCTTCAGTATCACGGCACTCGGGGTGACGACGCTCTTCAGCTCGCTTCCAAGGAGCGCTGAAGGAAGTCAGCAGGTCTTCGGCTCGGTTACCGTTTACAGCGGAGGTCTGGCCGCGCTTTCAGTAACGCTCTTTCTGTATGTGGTGCTGGAAGGACATATCAGCCCGGGTGGAGGCTTCGTGGGGGGAGTCGTTCTCGCCACCGGGATAGTTACCTATGGATTGACATCGAACTTTGCGAAGGCCAACTCCCATTACGATAGGTTCAAGATCAAAATAATGGAAAATGCCAGCCTTTTGATAATCTTCTCGCTTGTCTCTTTCATCGTTTTCTTTCCGGAAACGCACGCCAGGTTGCTTGCCTCAGGAGAGTTTGGAGAGGTGCTTAGCGGCGGATTGATCCCGGTTCTGAATATTCTGATCGGCATAAAAGTCTATGCCGGAGCGTGGAAGATGTCGAGCGAATTTATAAACAGGCGGGGTACTTTATGACGGGAAACATTATCTTTTACATTTCCGTGGCCGGCATGCTGGTTGGAACGATAGGTATGACCCTTTCCCGGAACATCATTAAAAAGATACTCTCTCTGGGAATCGTGGAGACATCTATAAATACACTCTACACCGGCATCAGTTCGAGAAAGAGCATTATACCGCCGATCGTGAACGGAGATTTTTCCATCGCTTACGCCGACCCGGTACCGCAGGCCGTCATAATAACCGGTATCGTAATATCCTTCGCCCTTCTCTGCCTGTCGCTGGTCTTCGCGATAATTATCTACAACAAATATCACACCATGGATATCGGGACCATTGAATCGAACTTCGAGAGGGAGAAAGAATGATCTTCACGATCTTTCTGCCCGTTCTGGGTGGAATAATCTGTCTCATATTGAGAGAGAGGAGACGACTCTGCGCCGGTGTGGCGCTATTTGCAACGATAATCAACGGAAGCTTTTTGCCTTTCAATCTCTTCGAAGAGTTCGGTATGAACCTCGGGAACTGGGGAGAACTTGGCATAAGACTGACCATGGATGATCTCGCCATACCTTTCATGCTTTCCACTTTTCTGGTGATGCTGGCGATTACTCTTAACTCTCTGAGGAAGAATTATGATGGCTTCTTCTATAGCCTGATCCTCATCATGTATGGCACATTGAATTCGATCTTTCTTTCGAGAGATCTTTTCAACGTCTTCGTTACCGTAGAGCTGGTATCGATCATCTCCTTCATACTGATCTCCTACGAGAAGAAAGGCCGCCAGGCATGGGCCAGTCTGAAGTACCTTCTCCTCTCATCGCTCGGGTTGAATTTCTTTCTGCTGGGGATAGGACTGGTGTATATGGAAACCGGCTCGTTCGCCATGGAAGGGCTGAACCACGTTTCAAGTATCGCCTCGGTTTTGATATTCGGAGGACTGGCGGTGAAGTCCGGCCTCTTTCTCTTTTCCATGTGGCTTCCCGACGCCCACTCCAACGCGCCGGTAGAAGTTTCGCCAATCCTCTCGGGTCTGGTCGTGAAGATCGATGTCTATCTCTCCATAAGGTTCGTCCAGTACGAGTCTTTCGGGTGGCTGAAAGACGAGTTCGTGTATATAGGTATATTCAGCGCGATTGCCGGTATTATCTTAGCCGTGAACTCCAAAGATGCCAAACGTCTTCTAGCCTATTCCACCATTTCGCAGGTGGGATTTATGATGGTTACCTGTGACAAGGCCTCTTCGTGGCACGGCTTCAGTCATGCTGTCTTTAAAACACTTCTCTTCCTCGTTGTCGGAAATGTATCCACGAGGCTCGGAACTAAGGAATACAGAGATTGGTCGGGAAGGATAACCCGCATAGAGTACCTTTTTCTTCTGGTTGGCTCGCTGGCAATTTCCGGCTTCCCGATGACATCCGGTTGCGTTACCAAAGAAGTGATAATGCACGACGCCTGTTGTCCCTGGTTGAAGGTTCTCATGATGCTTTCGTCCGTCGGTACGGCCATGATCTTTTCTAAATTCATCTTTTTGAAGCCCTCCAAAGAGACGGGCAGCCTCCCCATCGGTACGCTCGCAGCCTATTCGATTCTCTCGGTCGCCATAATAGTTCACGGAATCGTAGGCTTCGAGATCTACATGTTCGAATCACTTCTGATGATCGCGGCCGGTGTTGGCTTGTATTTCCTGTACAGGAAATTCATGAGGCCTCTGCCTGTCTTTTTTGAAAGGATCGACAACTCTCTGGCGATCTATCTCATCATGTTTCTCTTTTCAATTGGATTCGTAATTTTTTCCACTTGAAAAGGGCGGTCAATTCGTCTATAATCGTTTTTGTAGGCGAGTAGCTCAATTGGCAGAGCGACGGTCTCCAAAATCGTAGGTCGGGGGTTCGAGGCCCTCCTCGCCTGCCAGAAAAAGAGAGGATTTTTCCTCTCTTTTTCATTTTTCATCGAGTCTTACCTATTGCTTCTCCACTTGTGTGGAAATTGCATCGTTTTCATAAGAAAAACTCAGTTACTAACCTTTAATCGTTCGAGATCATCCAGGATTTTGCCAGATCGGTTCTCAAAAGGTTGAGCGATTTATAGAAATCATGGTACACTTTGCATGATGTATAATGCATCATCTTAATGAATTCGCAATTTTAGATTCTTTCCGTGAGAACGGGGTACAACCTTACCCCAAATATGGAGGTGTTTGAATGAAACTGAACAGGGTACTTGTGCTGGCAATTGTCTTGCTTCTGGGAGTCGCAGCTCTGGGTGCAACTATAAAAGTTGCTCTTGTAGCTCCTTTCACAGGTTTGGGTTCGATTCTGGGCGATTACATCAAGATGGGTGCGCAGCTGGCTCTCGAAGAAATCAACGCCGCCGGCGGTATCAACGGCGATATGCTCGAAATGATTGTCTATGACGATGCCGCCAATCCCAGTACCGCCGCAAACGTTGTTAGAAGAGCGCTCTTCCAGGATAATGTAGTTGCGGTATTTGGACCGAACATGAGCAGTGCAGTCATTGGAGTCCACCCGCTGGCCCAGCAGGCGAAAATCCCCATGCTTGTCGGAGCTACTTCTCCATCCTTCAGGTACACAAAGATTCCCAACGATTTCCTTTTCCGCTTGAGAGCTGACGACGAAGTGAAGGTTGTCCAGCTTGTCAAATACGCCGTTGAGGTTCTTGGTATCAAGAAGCCCGGTGTGATTTACGGCTCGACGGATTATTGCCTTGCGGCTCTAGAAGTAGCGAAGGTGGAGTTCCCCAAGTACGGAGTGGAAATTGTAGCGATGGAACAGATCAAAGAAGGCGACAAGGATGCCACAGGTCAGCTTCTTAAGCTGAAAAACGCCGGTTTCGACGGTCTTATCGGTCTGACTCACGAGTCGGAAGCCGCCGTAACGGTCAATCAATTAAGGCAGCTTCAGATCGATGTGCCCATTATAGGTTTCTCGGCGTGGGGAGTTCCGGCCTTCACAGATCTAGCTCCCGAAGCGGCGATCGGTGTTTACTCGGTCCAGGGTTTCAATCCCGTCGATCCCGATCCGGCAGTCGTCGCTTTTGTTGATGCTTACAAGGCAAGATGGGACGGTAAGGAGCCGAGCGATCCCGCACAGGCGTACTACGACGGAATGTATCTTCTGGCAGAAGCGATCAAGAACGTTGGAACCGATGGCACGAAGATAGCCCAGTACCTGGCGACAAAGGCAAATATAGTCGGTGTCCAGGGAGAACTTAAGTGCGATGAGCACCACAACTTCACCAACGTTTGTCTGATCTCTCAGTTCGACGGAAAAGACTGGAAGATAATCAACAAGATGTTCTAAGCCTCTTGGCGAGAGGGAGGCAAAGGGTCTTCCTCTCGCTTTTATTTATCCAGACAAGGAGTGTGAATGATGCTTCAAGACATTCTCCAGAATATAGTTTCAGGGGCTTCAATAGGCGCTACATACGGGCTTGTCGGGCTGGGCGTTGTTTTCCTCTGGCTGACGATCTCCAGGATCAACTTCGCCAATATCTCATCGGCCATGCTGGGAGCCTACCTTTTCTATACTTTCTATACGATGGTCAATCTGGGGTTCTTTCTCTCTTTCGTTCTGTCCGTAGGCGTAATCGCGCTTTACGGGATCGGCCTCCGGGCCTTCATATATGAACCTATAAGGAAGAGGGGAGGAGGAAGACTGGAATTTGTAGTTGCAACGTTGATGCTTTGCACTTTCTGGCTCAATTTGATAATTGTGACCTACGGGGCTCTTCCGAAACCCTTCCCACCTGTGTTCGGCGGCAACAAAGACTTCATCACGATCGGTAGCGTCAGGATTCCGACACTTTACCTGAATATTTATCTGGTGATCGCTGTACTGATGGTACTGATCTACTTTATTCTGAACAAAACTCTTATAGGAAAATCATTCCGCGCCGCGGCTCAGAACAGAGAGGCCGCAGCTCTTATGGGAATAGATGTTAAAGTTACCACTTCACTCTCATTCATCATGGCGACATGTGTTGTGGGAATCGCAGGTATACTTCTCGCTCCCATCTACTTCGTATCTCTTGAACTGGGCGGAGGATCGATCGGGGTAAAGGGCTTCGCTTCGGCCGTTCTCGGCGGTCTTACCAATCCTTACGGAACGATACTCGGAGGGATCAGCCTGGGACTTCTCGAGAATTTCTCGACCCTCTATATATCTTCGACTTACAGAGATATCATATCCTTCTCTGTTCTCGTTGCCGTGCTCATACTGAAGCCTTCCGGAATCTTCAACTGGAAGAGCAAGAAGATATAGGAGGCGTGAGATGAAGAAGCTGTTATTTATCGCGGGAGCGATCCTTGTAATAATACTCTTTCCGATCCTCAACAAGAATATGTACCACCTGTATCTGATGAACAGGGCTCTGATTCACGCCATCCTCGCGACGGGCCTCGTCTTTCTCACCGGATTTGCGGGTCAGATCTCTCTCGGACAGGCCGGATTCTACGCGATCGGCGCCTACAGTTCGGCATATTTCACGGTAAAACTGGGTATGCCCATACCTGTCGGGATCATCATAGGAATTGCCATAAGTGTTCTGGCAGGTTTTTTGTTGAGCATTCCCTCGTTTAAGTTGAAGGCCTTTTTCCTCTCGCTCGTTACGATCGCCTTCGGACAGATTGTGTGGATGCTGGTTATAAACCTTACGCCAATCACGGGCGGTCCTTACGGTTTCTTTGGAATTCCCTTCTATTCGGTTGGCAATAATATGCTCTCCTTCGGTCAGGTCTTCTGGCTTTTTGGAGCTCTGCTCATTCTCTGTGTTTATATAATGTTTAGAATAAAGCATTCCCACTTCGGTAGAGCGATGCTTGCGATGAACGACGATGACGTAGCGACGGAGAGCTGCGGCATTTCGACGAAGAGACTGAAAATTGCGGCTTTCGGTTTCGCCGCAGGCCTTGCAGGTCTTGCAGGGGCCCTCTACGCACATCTGGCCGGATTTCTCTCTCCCGAGCCGTTCACGTTTTTCGAATCTTCCAACTTCGTGGCCATGGCCGTTGTCGGAGGTTTGAGGCACATGAGCGGCGGAGTCGTGGGCGGTATAGGCTTAACGCTTCTCCCGGAGTTTCTCAGGTTCGGTGGCTGGGAAAACTATTATCTGATGGTCACTTCGCTGATTGTCATAGTGGTAATCATCTTCATGCCTATGGGGCTGGGACCGATAATTGAAAACCTGTTCAGGAAGATCTTCAGGCTGAAGAGAAGCAACACAAAGACGTTGTAAGGTGGGGTGGAAATGGACATACTTAGAACGGAAAACATGACCAAGAGCTTCGGAGGGGTAGTCGCGAACAACAACCTCTCCATAGGAATCCCCGAAGGCAAGATTACGGCCCTGATCGGTCCTAACGGTTCCGGTAAAACGACATTCATCAATGTCGTCACGGGCGTACACCCCATCACCAGTGGGAAGGTCTTTTTCAAGGACCGGGATATCTCCGGTCTGGATGTCAATGTTATAAGCAGAATGGGTATCGCCAGAACTTTCCAGAAGATTCGTCTGTTTGAGAATCTATCGGTTATCGAAAATGTTCTCGTCGCGAGGAAGCCGTTCTACAAATCCGGTCCCATCAGCGTGGTTCTCAATACCCCGAAGTTCAAGAGGGAAGAGAAGGAGAACAAAGAGAAGGCCTTAGAGCTTTTGAAACTTGTGGGACTGGAAGACAGGGCCTACGATTCTCCAACGGGTATGGCGTACGGGTTGAGACGGTGTCTCGAGATAGCCAGGGCACTGGCGCTGGAACCACAGCTTCTCTTCCTCGACGAACCGGCCGCCGGAATGACCAGGGACGAATTCAAAGTGATAATGGATCTGATGATAATACTCAAGGAACGCGGAATCACGACTCTTCTGGTGGAACACACTATGGACTTCATAAAGGCCGTGGCCGACTGGGTATATGTGTTGAATTTCGGTCAGGTTATCGCGCAGGGAAAGTTCGAAGAGATCGAAAGGGACCCGCTGGTCCTGAAAGCCTATCTGGGGGAGGAATGAACATGTTTTTACTGGAAACCAGAGACCTATCGGTCTCTTATAACGAAGTTCCCGCTCTCAGAAAAGTCTCTATAAAGGCCGCGAAGGGCGAAGTTGTCTCTGTGCTGGGTCCAAACGGAGCGGGGAAGACAACTCTGCTGAAGAGCATATCGGGACTCGTGCCTTGCGAGCCAGGAAGCAAGGTTTTCCTCAACGGAGAAGAGATCCAGAATCTTGCTCCGCACAAGATCACGAGACTGGGTGTAATTCACGTTCCCGAAGGGAGGCAGGTTTTCGCCGAGCTGACGGTTCAGGAAAACCTCGAAGTCGCCGCGACGAGGGTAGGCCTGGCAAAGGCCAGACCCAACATCGAAAGGGTCTATGAACTCTTCTCCGAGCTGAAGCCGAGAAAGGGGCAGATGGCAGGAACTCTTTCCGGCGGGGAGCAGCAGATGCTCGCAATAGGCAGGGCTATCGTTTCCGAGCCGTTGATAATGATGATCGACGAGCCGTCGATGGGTCTGGCGCCGGTTATTGTGAAGAGGATATTCGAAACCTTGAAGAAATTCGTAAAAGACACCGGTCTGACTATGCTCATCGTGGAACAGAACGCAAAACTTTCCCTGCCAATGAGCGACAGAGTATATATAGTCTCTCAGGGTCAGATAAAACTTGAAGGAAGCGTCGAAGAAGTGAAAAGCGACGAGAAAATAAGAGAAATGTACTTCGGTGGCAAATGAAATGCTTGTAGAACTTGATTATACGACAGGAGAGAAACTCGGGCTGGAGATTACGGCTGGCAGTCTTCTCGCACCGTTGAAAATCACGACTGGGAAAGGGGCTCATAGAGATCTCGAAAGCTCGCTTTCGACGGCCGACAACGTCGATCTGTACACTATGGCGCGCGAAGCCGGCAGGATCGTCTTCATAGTGGAGGATCATACGAGACACTCGCCGGTTCTCGGGACGCTCGGGCATCTAAAATTCGAGTTTGGAAGGCGGGCGATTCCGTGGGACAGGGTGAAGCTTCTAGTCGCCACCGGTACCCACAGGAAGATGACTAAAATCGAACTTGTCGAGAAATTCGCCAGCTTCCTGGCCAGTACCGAAATAATACAGCACGACGCGGCTGACGGCGTCGAAATGAAGGATTTTGGAAACTACCTGGATGTTCCGTTGAAGATCAATAGAAACGTGGAGAGCGATCTGCTGGTCGCGATTGGTTCGATAGTGCCCCACCGCTTTTCGGGGTGGTCGGGCGGCGCAAAAATGGTAGTGCCGGGAGTAGCTTCATACGAGACGGTCTTCCAGTCTCACAGAATGGCAATTCTGAACAGCTCGGCCGATGTCGGCGTCGTCGAAAACGAGTTTCGAGATCTCATAGACGAGACGGGCTCCAGAGTCGGCCTTGATTTCATCATCAATTATTATTACGGTATAGACGGCTCCGTTATGGGCTGCGTTTCGGGCGACCATATAACGGCACACAGAAGGGGTGTCGAACTGGCCAGAAACGAATTGCTTCGTGTCTTCGAGCGCCGGTCGGACATCACGGTGATATCATCCTATCCATCGATCACGGATTTCTGGCAGGGAGGAAAGGCTCTCTACACTGCCGACCTTATAACCAAGGACGGCGGAGATATTGTAATGGTGTCGCCCCTAAACGAGGGGTTCGGCGATCATCCGGCATTTGCGAAACTCCTAAGGCTAAAGAGCGCCGAGATTCTCGAGGAACTGGACGGAATGACCGCTCAGGATCCGCTGGCCTACGTCGCCGCCTACGCCGTCAAGAATATAATGGAGAGAAAGCGTGTCCACATCGTGAGCCATACCGCTTACCGGTCTATGTTCAACGAAATCGGCCTGTCGGTGCACGATGACCTGCAAAAGACTATTGATAGTTTAAAGGCGAAGGATAGAGAAATAGTCGTGCTAGAAAACTCATACATTCTACCGCAAGTAGAAACGACAATGGAGGGAAAGTTATGAAACCTAAAGATCTCGATTACATGCCGCTGAACGGCACGGAGTATTTCGACGGTTCAAAATGGGTATGCCCAATGAACTTCGAGAAGGCAATCAAAGGTGAAAATGCCAGAGAGAGTGTATATATACACGATGTCACGCTAAGAGACGGAGAGCAGACCTGTGGATTGACCTGGAACGAAGACCAGAGGGTGCGGATAGGGGTAGCTCTCAACGAACTCGGAGTCAAATCTATCGAAGTCGGCATGCCGGTGGTCTCCGACGAGAACAAAAGGGCAATCAGAAGGCTCGTGGATATGAATCTCACCTCCGAGATAGTGCCTTTCGCGAGGGCGATGAAGAAGGATATCGACGCCTCTCTGGAGTGCGGCGCAAAGAGAGTGGTGGTGGAACACGCCATAAATCCTTACGACAATGAATACGTGTACGGAGTATCGGCCGAAAAGGTTATCGATAGAGTCGTCACGACTATCGGATACGCGAAAGAGCAGGGAATGGTACCGACCTTCATGGGCTGGGACACGACCCGTTCGACTTTCGACTACGTCTTCAAAGTTTTCACAGAAGTGGCCAGACAGGCCAAACCGGAGAGCATAGTCTTCGTAGACAGTTTCGGCGTGGCCTCCCCGTTCACCATAGAGTTCGTCTTCACCGAACTCAGAAAGGCGATACCGGATATTCCTCTGGAGTTCCATGTTCACAACGAATTCGGACTGGCCATGGGCTCGGTCTTTGCCGCCGTAAGGGCCGGAGCCGCGGGTATCCACAGTTCGATCAACGGTCTGGGCGAGAGAACGGGAAACGTCGCGACGGAGGAAGTGGCGGCCGGTCTGAAATTGCTCATGGGTATCGATACCGGGGTAAACCTCGAAAAGATCGCCTACACTTCGAGACTGGTGGAGGACATCTCGAAAATTCCCGTCGCCAACAACAAACCTGTAGTCGGCAAGAGGCTCTTCTGGGTCGAGTCCGGCATAGTCGTTGACGCCATAGACAAGTTGAACGAGGCCGGGATCGAACCGGCGATGACACCGTATCTTCCTTATCTGGTGGGGATGGGTGAGATTCAAGTTAAGCTTGGAGCCTTCAGCGGTCAGGCGAGTATCAAGTACTGGTTGAAGAGACTGGGAATAACCTGCAACGACGAGCAGCTCGAGGAATTGACGGAGATAGTCCGGAAGGAAGGAAGAATCAGAAACACCGTTCTGGAGATCGAAGAATTCAAGAAGATCGTGAGTGATTACTTAGGATGAGTTGCTATATACTCGTTATCAACCCGGGCTCGACATCGACGAAAATAGCCGTCTTCGACGGCGAGAGGGAGGTTTTCAGCAAGACGCTGACACTCGAGGAGAATCAGCTCGATCTCCCGCTCTTTCCAGAACAGTATCTTATAAGGAAGAGACAGATACTCCGCGCTCTGGCCGATTCGGGGATCGAACCAAACCAGCTAAGCGCCATTGCGGCCAGAGGTGGAAGGCTCAGGCCTTTGAGTTCGGGAGTTTACAGAATAAACGATCGGATGTTGAAAGACGCGAGGGCGGGTCTTCAGGGCGTCCATCCGGCCAACACCGCGGTTGTGATCGCCTCGGAAATAGCTTTCGAGAACCGTATAGAGGCCTTCACCGTCGATCCAATAAGCGTCGATGAAATGTCAGAATGGGCAAAGATCACGGGTATCAGGGATATAACGCGCAACTCGCTATCGCACGCTTTGAACATGAAGGCGATAGCCAGGAGAGCCGCTTCTCAGCTGGGAAAAAGTTACGAAGAGGCAAAGATAATAGTGGCCCATCTCGGGGGAGGCTCCTCCGTGAGCGCCCACCTTCAGGGAAGAATGGTGGATCTTTACAACAGCGACAAAGAAGGACCTTTCGCCGTGGAAAGGGCCGGCGCCCTTCCCACCCACGAACTGGCCGATTTCGCCCGCTCGCGCGACGATTACCTTCATCATCTGGCGCATGCCGGTGGCCTTTATTCGCATTTTCAGACCAGAGATGTGGAAAAAATCGTGGAGATGGCTCGCGGAGGCGATAGCCGCGCAGTTGTCGTTCTTCAGGCTTACATCTATAATATTGCGAAGTACATTTTCAGTTTGCTGGCCGTTTTCGGCGGGTACCCCGATGCTTTAGCCCTCACCGGTGGCGTCGTGAAATCGGAATTCGTAAGGGCGGCCCTGCTAGAAAAGCTCGGAAAGGGATTCACGGTCTTTCTCTTTCCAGGCGAATTCGAAATGGAGAGTCTCGCGTCGGGGGTTTACAGGGTGATAACCGGTCGGGAGAAGGCGCTAGAATATTGAGGTGGTACGATGCAGATTAACTCGCTTTCACAGATAGTATCAAAGGCCAGGCAGAGCGGTGGAAAGGTTGAAGTGCTTTGTGTCCAGCCATACGACGACTCTACCCTGAAGGCTCTCGGTAGTTTGAGGTCGTGGGGAGGGGGTATAAAACTCACTCTGTTTGGAAAGAGAGAAAAGATAGTATCCAGCGAGTATTGCAGGGGCCTGGAAGATGTCGAAATAATCGAGGGCGATACCGAAGAGATCAACACCGCCAGGGCGATAGAAACGATAAGGGCGAACAAGCCGGCCGTTCTCATGAAGGGGCTGGTGAATACCGCCGTCTTTCTGAGAGTTCTTTTCAGAAGTGAAAGCGTGAAAGCGTCGGGTCGTCTCGTAAGCCACGTTTCCTGTCTCGAAGTACCCGGGTTTGAAAGACTTCTCTTCATAACCGACGGCACGGTCAACGTGAATCCAGATCTGAAAACGAAGATAGGCATAGTGGAAAACGTTTGTGAGTTCGTCAGATCTCTTGGCTTTGAAAAACCAAAGATAGCGGTTATAGGGATAAACGAGAGAATCACCCAGTCCAATCAGGATCTGATAGACGGAGCCGTGATCGCAAAAATGTCGGAAAGAGGCCATTTCGGCAATTGCTACATCGATGGTCCCATGCCTCTGGATACCGCGCTTAGCAAAGAGGCGGCCGTCAAGAAAATGATTCTCTCTCCGGTAGGGGGAGAGGCCGATGTACTGGTCTGCTCGAACCTCGAGTCGGCCGCGAATCTCATAAAGGGACTGGTTCATCTGGCTCACAGTAAGACAGCCGGATTGCTTCTCGGTGCCGGATTCCCCGTAGTACTGACCTCCAGGAGCGATTCGAGCGATTCGAAGGAGATCTCGCTGGCGATGGCCGTCCTGAACGCGACCGGGGGAGTGTGAGGCTTCATGAGACTGGCCTTCATGATCGCAAACGAAGATGTTCCATCCGGAGCCAGGGTTACGGGTCTCACCGGTTCGCTAGAAGAAAATCTCGGGCAGCTCAAGAAAGCCGGCTTCGACTTTTTCGAGCTGATGATAGCCGATCCGGCCCGTGTAGATGTCGAGAAACTCCGTTTCCTGGAGAGAAAAACGGAAACCGGGATCTCCTTTCTTTGTACCGGCGAGATGGCCGGAACGATGGGGATGGCCCTCAACAGTCCGGAGAGTTCGCAAAGAGAGAGGGCTCTATCTGGATTGATAGATGCGGCAGAGAAGGCGAAGGCGCTGGGCGTCAACCTTAATATCGGTAGATTGAGGGGAACTGTGTGGGAAGACGGACCGGAAAAGTCGCTGGAGCGATTAAAGAGAGCCCTGAGGGTTGTAGATGAATATGTGTCCAATAACCTGCCGGGTCTGTCGATCCTCATAGAGCCTTTGAGAAGAGATATCTGTCCTCTGTTGAACAGTTGCCGGGAAACATACGAGTTCATTTCTTCGAGCGGGTTGAAGAACTTCGCAATACTTCTCGACTCGGATCACTTCGATCAGCGATCCGACCCGGAGTATGTCCAAGAACAGATAGGAACCATAAAACACGTTCATATAGCAGACACCATGCATGAGCCGCCCGGAAATGGAAAGATAGATTTCGAGAAGTTCCTGAGCTTGCTCTTCAAGGCTGGTTACACGGGAGATATCAGCGTGGAAGTCTTTTGCGGCGCAGAACAGTACGAAACCTTGAGAGATAGCTACAGGTTTCTGGGCGAGCATTCCCGGTTCTGGGAGGGATTACGATGACTGGATCCGACGGCAGCCGTTTCCATGGAATTCAACAACAGGTTTACAGATCTATTTTGAAAAGTATAGTCGAACTTGAGATACCGCCCGGCAAAAAATTAACTATCGGCCGTCTCAAAACCATCTACGGTGTCTCGTCAACACCTGTTCGAGGCGCTCTCTACAAGTTGAAGGAGGACGGTTTGCTAATGCTGGGGCCGTCGAAGAGTTTCTATGTCAAGGAGATAAACGAGGAGGAAGTGAGAAAGCTTTTCTACGTAAGGATCGAACTCGAAAAGCTGGCGCTGAGAGAATCAATCGACTCGGTTGATATGACGGCCATTTCAAATCTGATAATAAGAATGCGGAAGCACCTTTCCAACCGCGAAGAAACTATGGAAAACGTTCCTTACGACATCGATTACAAACTCCACAGGCTAATACTGGATAATTGTGGCAACAGCTATCTCATAGACATAATGCAGAAGATATCGATACTCATCACCAGGATGAGAAACGTCATCAAGTACTATTTGCCACAGCAGCAGAAGGACTGGNNAAAAAAGCTGAAATGGCTCTCGACAGTCATTTGAAGCACTCAATGGATATAATCTGCTCGATCCTC
The DNA here is from genome assembly GCA_002305955.1 of Kosmotogaceae bacterium UBA1373. Taxonomy (GTDB): domain Bacteria; phylum Thermotogota; class Thermotogae; order Petrotogales; family Kosmotogaceae; genus Mesotoga. The sequence continues at coordinate 29,297 of DBRH01000034.1, read as the reverse complement.
GGGTCTTCGAAAGTTGATTACAAGACGGCAACCAGCTTTTTAGAATTGGAGGCAAAGGTATGAAGCAAGCGATTTTGCTTTCTCAAAACGATAACGTGGCGACTCTTCTGGAAAGAGCGGAGCCGGGTGAAACGATCGAGATAAAAGGTACCGGTCCAGCGGGAAAGATCGTTTCCAGGAACTCTATACCTTCCGGTCACAAAGTGGCCGTGAAAGACATGATGCCCGGAGACACGGTGATAAAGTACAACAACAGGATTGGAATCGCGACCGACGAAATATATGCGGGACAGCACGTTCACGTCCACAACGTCAAAAGTGCCAGAACGGAATCCGGTAAAGGAGGTGAACAGGCTTAAGCCGTTACTATATGCAGAAAACTATAAAGGGTTACATAAGAAAGGATGGAAGTGTGGGTTTCCGAAACTACGTGTTGATACTTCCGAGCGTTATCTGTTCATCGAAGGTCGCCGAGAGGATAGCCTCGTCGGTACCTGGCTGCGCGGTCGCCAGGCACAACCAGGGCTGTGCGCAACTGGGAGAGGACTTTCACCAGACCCGAAGAACGCTAATAAACACCGCCCTCAACCCGAACGTGGCGGCAGTGATCGTTATAGGCCTGGGCTGTGAAAGGGTTTCGCCCCACGAACTGAGAGACCTGATCGCCCAGGCGGGCAAACCGGCCGAGCTAATAATGGTACAGGAGGTTGGCAACGGTGAAGCCATAAGATTGGGGAGGGAAAAGGCCAGGGATTTCGTGGCCGAGGTTTCGAAGATAGAGCGACAGAGTGTTCCGCTTTCGGCACTCACGATCGGTGTCGAATGCGGCGGTTCGGATTTTTCGTCGGGACTGTCCGCAAATCCCGTAGTCGGACAGGTGGCCGACCTGGTCTGGAAAAACGGCGGTCGGGTGATTCTCTCGGAAACCACCGAGCTCGTGGGGGCCGAACATCTCCTTTTCGAACGCATGAGCGACGACTCTCAGAAGGAAAGATTCACCCGCATGCTCGAGAGGATGATCAACGAGAGCAGAAACAACAGCCGCGACATGGTCGATAGAGAAAATATTCCAAACAACATATCGCCGGGAAACGTCAGGGGAGGGCTTACCACTCTGGAAGAAAAATCTCTGGGAGCCATGATAAAAGGCGGCAAAGTGCCTATCGTGGGAGTCAAAGAGTACGGGGAGAGCATAGAAGCGACTCCCGGTCTTTATCTAATGGACTCTCCCGGGTACGATGTGGAGTCCGTGACGGGAATGGTCGCCGGTGGCGCCAGCATCATACTCTTCACTACGGGCCAGGGAACGCCGACGGGAAATCCGATCGCTCCGGTGATAAAGGTTACCGGTAATCGCGACACGGCCATGAAAATGAAGGACAGCATCGACTTCGATTGCAGCGCGGTGATTTCCGGAGAAGAGACTCTTGAAAAGAGCGGAGAAAGGCTTTTCGATATGGTGATCGACGTTTCCAACGGAGCGGAAACCAGGTCGGAACTCCTCGGACAGGACGACTATTCTATATGGAACGTCGGTATAAAGCTATGATTCCCGGTAAAGACGAGCTGGAGAGGATCTTTCTTGAAATGTGTAAATACGATACTACCAATCCTCCCGGCAACGAAGAATCTCTGGCTCTGTTCATAAAGGAAACGCTGGGGAGTTACGGTGTAAACTGCACGATTCAGAGAGTCGGCGACGGACGGGTGAATCTTCTCGCGAAAATCGACAGGAACGGCGGGCTGCCTTATCTGCTTTTCGCCGGACACATGGACGTGGTTCCGGCCGCTTCTGGATGGACGGGCGATCCCTTCAAGCCCGTCGTTGAGAATGGAAGGGTGTATGCCCGTGGATCGGCCGATATGAAGGCCGGCCTCTCCTCCATGATGGCGGCTTTCATCGATCTTTCCTGCGATGAACGATTCGGGGGAAATCTGGCCTTTCTCGCGACGTGTGACGAAGAAGTTGGCTGCAGCGGAGTGAAAAGATTTCTCGAAGAAAACACGCTCGAAATAACCGGCGCACTGATCGGCGAACCCACGTCGATGAGACTGGCGAGTGGAGAAAAGGGAGCGGTCTGGAGCGAACTGAATTTCAAAGGTAAATCGGCGCACGGTTCACAGCCTCAAGAGGGAATAAACGCGGTACTCCTTCTTATTGACGCCTATCAAAGGATTGCCGGTGAACTAGGTGGCATAGAAGGCCTGACGGTTAGTCTGAACAAGGTATCGGGAGGTTCCAAGGAGAACACCGTTCCGGATTCCGCCAGCTGCGTTCTGGATATACGTTTTATGAGCAACATCTCGCCCCCGGAAGTCACCGGAGTCATAGATAAAGTCCTCTCGCGGTTCGAAGGCGCCGGTCAGAAGGTTCTACTAACACGCAACCCTTTTAGCTCCTCCGGCAGGTTGAGCGATTGTGTCCGCTCCACCCTCGTAGAGATTGGGAGAGAGCCGGAACCACTGACAATGACATACTTCACCGACGGAGCCTTCATAGCCCCCTCCGGTATCGAGACCGTGATACTCGGACCGGGAGCGGCCAGCATGGCCCACAAGGCCAACGAATACGTCGAGTTGGAAGAGATCCATATCGCAAGAGAGATTTATGGGAAGATCGTCAGAAATTTCTTTCAAGGATGTGTCTGAGATGGATATGACAGTAATAGACAGCCCGTCGCTGAGAAATCTATGTGTGGATATTCTGGTTGCCGAAGGTTTCGGGCAGGATGTTTCGGCCGATATCGTCGATGTGCTTCTGGAGGCAGACCTCAGGGGAATACCCTCCCACGGGGTCGCGAGACTCAGGCGATACATAGACGAGAGAAACGCCGGCCACATAAAACTGAATGAAACGCCTTCGGTAAAGTACGAAACCCCCCTCTCGGCCGTGGTGGATGGCAGGGGAGGGCCCGGGCAGAGCGTTTCAAAATGGGCTATGAATCTGGCCATAGAGAAGGCCGGAAATAACCTGGCGGGATTCGTTTCCGTACGAAACTCTAACCATTACGGCATAACGGCCTACTATTCAGAGATGGCGCTCAAAAGAGATATGATAGGGATAGCCATGACCAACAGCTACCCTCTGGTGGTGCCGACGTTCGGAAGAGAGGCCGTTCTCGGGACTAATCCCTTTTCCATAGCCATCCCCGGTTCCAGGCATCCCTTCATACTGGATATGGCGACGAGCGTAGTGACCAGGGGAAAACTCGAAGTGTACGATAGACTGGCAAAAGTAATTCCCGGAGGCTGGGCCGTAGATAGCCTGGGCGCCGATACAAACTCGCCAGGAGAGGTTCTTGCCAATTTCAACAACCGGAGACCGGGCGGAATTCTTCCGCTGGGCGGTTCCGGAGAGGAGTTCGGTGGTCATAAGGGATTCGGGCTCTCTCTGCTGGTGGATCTGGTGTCGGCCGGGCTCTCTCTCGGTTCGTGGAGCGCTCTGACTTATTCGGAAGGAGTCGCCGGCGTCTGTCACTTCTTCGGCGCCATAAATCTGAGGCTATTTGGAGAACCGGAAAGCCTGAAGCGGCAAGTTCAATCGATAATCGATGGCGTCGTGTCAAGCGGGAAGGCCTGCGGAAGCGAGAAGATCTACTACCACGGAGAAAAGGAAGAGCTCTCGAGAATATCTTCCCTTTCCAAGGGAGTTACTCTCGATCCGAAGACGGTCAGAAACCTGGTCTCACTGGCAGAAAAGAACAACCTCCCGATACCCGACCAACTGCTGCAATAAACTTAAAACACTACCTGAAATATAAAAAACGGCCTGAAGTCTAGACTTCGGATGTGATGGTATGCCGCTATAATTCCGGCGAAGTCGGCGATTAGATCTTCGATCTCGGCCGTCCCTCTGCGCGAGGTGAAATCCCAGACCTCCTTGCCTATTCCAAGGGCCGATGTGAAAAGAAAACCGCCCACGTCGCCGAGCAGAAAGCTCGACAAACCGTAGGCGGTATAACTTACAGAATAATGAAGGAATTTGTCGTAACCCGTTACCGCTAAACTCACACATAGAAAAGAAAGGAACAGAAAAAAACAAAATCTCTTAATCAAAAAAGCTCTTTAGCTCCTGACTAGAATGAATAAAGAACGCCGAGACCTACAGAGAAAAACTCTGGAAGAGGCCAGTAGTCTCCGCCGGGGAAGTTTCCTTCCTGGCGCGTTGCGTATTTGTAAACCCTGTAGCCCCTTGCGTAACCGTTGAGTGTTACCTTTTCAGTAACCGGCGCCATTAGCTGGAAGCCGCCACCTATTGCCAGATGCGGTGCACCGAGATCGAGCGGTCCGATCATCCAGCCCGGTTCGCCGAAATTTGAATCCATTACCGAGGCAACACTGACGAGAAGCCTTAACTTCAAATTGAAAATCTCGAAAATCTGGAAATAAATGTCTGCATTCAAGAGACCGATCTTGTTAGTTGGATATCTTACAGCAGCCTGAGCACTCAGCGTTGTACCTATCTTTTCAGTGAAAGGAAGCTGAAGAGACAGATCCAAAGCCCCGGCACCCCATCTTTCGGGTTGATAGATTGGATTGGTGGCGTTGATACCGAAGGCTCCACCGATAAGCGCTTTAGGTGCAGAGAAACCCATAATAACCGCAGAAAGGAGCAGAGCTACCAAAGCGACTTTCTTCATAAATACACCTCCCCTAAATTATTGCAAAGCTTTTGGCATTATTGGCAGTATAAGTCAGATTGATTATACCACAACAACATGGACGTTCAAAGCCGTTGATGCAGCCTGGTCGCGTGCTGAAAAATCTTTCTCTCTCTCGATCTTCAAATATCGACCTGTTGTCTCAATTTTCTCTCGACATCTCTACGTGCTACATCTTCTCGCTTATCGAAAAGCCTCTTTCCTCTGGCCATAGCTATTTCAACCTTGGCCCTGCCGCTATCGTTGAAATAGATCTTTGTGGGAATTATGGTGAGCCCCTTTTCTTTGGTTTTCTGATCCAGTCTCAGTATCTCCTTCCTGTGCATCAACAACCTTCTCTTTCTTCTGGGATCGTGGTTCCAGAGATTCCCGTGAGAATACTGGCTGATGTTACAGTCTATGAGAAACAACTCTCCGTTCTCTATTTTACAGTAGGCGTCCACGAGCGAAGCCCCTCCAAGTCTGAGAGACTTCACTTCCGTTCCCATCAATTCCATACCGGCCTCAAAACTGTCCAGCAGATGGTACTGGAACCTCGCCTTTTTGTTAGTTACTACGATCTTCACGTGACTCCCTCCACTCGACTTTGCGAAATAGATTGTATCACATCTGTCGGCATTAACAAAAAGGGATCTCTGGAGATCCCTCCTGTGTTCGTTCAACTTAGAAAACTCTGCCAGGCATATTTTAACCCGTGCGTCTGTCTTGTTCCATAATGCGAGTTGACAAATGTTTTCGAATCGGAGCTATTTCAAAAGCACGATATCCGGTCTCCTGACTGTCTGGCCGTCGATTTCGAAGGTCAAGGCCGGCCATGTGCTCGATCGGGGGTAGGAGGCGATTCGATTTTGCCCGTCCAGCAATAAGACTGTGTCTTCCGACTTGGTACCCCTGATCGTCGGGTTCCAGGCGAGGGAGTTTCCGCTTTTCAGCACAATGGAAGTGTATGGGTCGGCCACCACTTCTCTTGGAGAGTAGCCGGCAAGACCTCCCTGGTGATGGAACCTCCACTCTCCCGGAGCTCCCTGCGAGGCGTAGGCCTCCTTTATCTTTTCGAAAACATCGGAAAGTTTTTTCCCGGGTCTGGAAGAGGCGATCGCCACCGAATCCACGTAGCAGTTACGCCTGTGCTGCTCTCTGATTCCTTCGACTTCTTCGAACATGAAAGAGCGAGAAGAGGAGATGATCAGGCCGCGTCTTCTGGCACAAATACTCACGAAGCCTCTTCTTCCGAGCCTCGTGTTTCTCGATAAGTTGTGTCTGTAAGTCAAGGTACTCTCCTCGGAAAAGGCCAGAGTGAGCACCGGCTCTATATCTCTCTTCGCCATTTCCCGGTAAATGATTCCCTGAACTTCGAGCTCGGTCATCTCAGGTACGAACGATGGAACAACATCCGAGAAAATTTCGTCGCATTCTCTTCCAAGATCCGAATAAACTTCCACTTCGTAGTCGCTCAAGACGCTCCTGAGAGATACCAGATCGACAGTGCCGGTCTCGTATCTTCCGGTGTCGGAGATGATTCTTCCCTTCACTATCGAGTCGATCGCCTCTTTCTCGGCGGAGGTACGTTCGAACCAGTCGTACTCTACCACTTCAAGTTCCCGCTGTATTTCTTCGGGTAGCTCCAGGTCTTTGAGTCTTTGAAGCTCTATGTTGTTTATGAGCAGATAAACACCGTCCCGCGTCACCAGAATAGAGGCCTCTCCTTCGGTCGCGTTGAGTGTTATGTGGCTGCGCGCACCGAACGTGAACCAGGAGAAGTTGTTGCACTTGCTTATCAGAAGAGCATCTGCCCCATTCTCTTCAAATAAAGACCTTACCTTCTCTACTCTTTCTTTGAAAAGCTCTAAAAGCATCTGTGCACCTCACACGTTTTTAGTTACTATATGCCTTTCATCGATGCTTCCAGGAAGCGATACCGGACGGTTCGATGACGTTCGTCTGGATTCCAGTACGTGGCTTTTCCATCCAACTCTCCACAGTGTTTTTCCATTTCAAATAATGATCGGTCTTCTTGTGGGCCGCAGCCGCCTCTTCCGATTCATAGGCTTCGTAAAGAAGAAAGTGATTCGGTTTTGATCTGTCCTGCAGGAAGTCGAATCTGAGATTCCCCTCTTCCATAATGGAGCTCTTATGGTTGAGTGTAGTAGCTTCAATGAATTCATCGATTCTTTCGCTCTTGACATAGATATCCACTACCGTTACTATCATCGCCAACACCCCCGAGAATTTCGAAATTCCCAGTGAAACAACAGACCGATCTACGACTAAACAGAGGTCCAATAACCGTTCAGCCCTTCGAAAGAGTATCAAGAGTCGTTCACCGTTTAAAACATCTAAAATTTAAAGCCTTCCTCGAAGCACTTGAAACAGGTCTTCACTACATCGCTGTCGTAAAAGCTACCGGCTTTATCGTCGATTTCATTCAAGGCGACTTCTATTCCATAATCGTCCCTGTAAGTTCTGTAGAAGCTCATGGCCGACACGACCTCGGCCACGGCCAGAATTCTCCCTCCGATGCTTATCTCATCGCCCTTTAGTCCCAGCGGATATCCCGAACCGTCGAGCCTTTCGTGGTGCTCCAGTATAGCCCTGGCGATCGTACGCGGGAAGGGAACTTTCTTTACGAGTTCATATCCCACAAGAGGATGTTCATGCAGAAGCTGTGATTCGAACCAGGTGAGCTTTCCTGGTTTGCCGATCATGTCCGAAAAGAGAGACATCATGCCGATATCGTGAATCTTTCCGGCCGTTTCCAGTTCTCCGGCCAATCTACTGTCATTCATCTTTCTGGCTATTGCAGAGGCAAGTCTCGAGACGTTTTCGCAATGATCTTCGGCATAAAATCCCCTGATTCTAAACATCTCCAAAGCCATAGTCGCCGTTCCTCTGTATAATTGCCTACATTCGTCGCTCTCGCAATTATTCCTGTAAGCGTCTTTGAAATAATCGTAGTTTGGAACGAAGCTGTCGGTATCGAAAGCGAACGGGTGAAGGCTGGAAATCTGGAGAAGCATCCTTTTGTTTACGATTGATGTATCGTATATACAACAGGCATCGAGAGGATTTTCGCTGATAAACTCGTCCATCTTCGATTCGTACTCGACCATCTTGGCTGCATCAAAGCTTTCATCGAAGATCCACGAGCCTTCTCCGGCCACGCAGAGTCCTTCGAATCCGCTGTCAAGCGCTTCTCGTGTTTTTTCTTCGAGCTCCTTCGCCATTCTTTCCAGATCTAGAACACCATCTCTCGAGTAGGTATCTCTCACGCTGGCGACTTCAATCCAGCCAGAACGGCGTAACTCTTCTAGATTCATCCCGTAAGGTTCTATCGCCCTCTGGAGATCAACTAGAGTTAGCCTGTCATAAATGAAAAGCAGTTTCTTCTCCTGACTGTATCCGTTGAAGCAGAAACTGCCAAGAGCCCTTTCGATCTCAGACGGAGCGTTGTAAAGAATAACCCTGTGTGAGCCGACTTCAGTTGAATGAGACTGTCCATGTTTCATATTCTAAAATCAACCCCTTGAAATAATAAGAATGCTTTTAAGTGAATTCTACCACAGTGATTGTTGAACAATGCAATATTGAGTCTAATACGACATTATTATCAACAAACAATTATAATTAACATAAATTTCTAAAAAAATATTCCCAACAGCTCAACTTATGCATTTCGAAAGAAGCGAGGGGAGGACTTAAAACCTGTATCCAGAGCGGTGGTGGGTGGTGCATAGTGGTTAGCGGGTGGTGAATACGGTTTTTACCAAGAATCTGGACGCGTGACGTCGAAACAACCGCTCTTTCGAAGGACGGCTTCTAATGCTCTTCTTGCATCTCGCCTCTACCCGGCTCTTAGTTTTATCTCAAAGGTGCTACCTTTGTCTGGCTCGCTTACGAGATTTATCTCCCCTTTCATGGTTCCCACCAGCTCTCTGGCGATGGCGAGTCCCATTCCGCTTCCGGTGCTGTTGTGAGATCTTTCGGATTTGTA
>DBRH01000034.1:15324-20529 GCA_002305955.1 Kosmotogaceae bacterium UBA1373 | reverse complement strand
TATCTCTATACCTCTCGGATCGGAGAGCGGTCTGTAAGACAAAGCGATGTCCTCCAGCAGTCTCTTTATGTTCACCGGTTCGGCTTTCGCCTTAATTTCCTGCGAGCTCTGTATTCTCGCCATTTTTATGAGCTGGTTCACGAGGTTTTGCATGTTCCTGGTCGCAGTGTCGATCATGCCGATCTTACTCGAAACCTCGGGATCGAGCTCCTTCTCTCCAAGCATATCTAGGCCGAGTCTTATTATCGAGAGCGGTGTTTTGAGCTCGTGCGAGGCATCGGCCGTAAAGCGCTGAAGTCTCTGGTAGCTCTCCTTAAAGGGATTTAGAACGTATCCGGCCAGTGCCAGACCGATTATCCACGATATCGCGGCCGTCAGCAAAACAAGACTCAGGAGCGCCCAGAGCAGGTTTCTCATGATATTGCTCAGCTCGCTAACCGGTTTGCCTACCCTCATGAACACGACCGACTGACCGGCAAGGCTGGTGAGCGATCTGGTCAGAAGCCTGTATTCGCTTTCCCTGTCGGAGTAATCGACCACCATACCGTTTGCGAAGCCTTCTTTGAGAGGAATTACACTGAGCAGTCTCCCTCCCAGCTGGAGAATGCTTTCACCCGAGGTGCTGAGGAACTGCATGTATTCGTTCTCGGCGGTGAAGAGATCGGGATTCTCGGCGTAGTTTCTAAGAATTCTCTCCAGGGTTATCAGGGGTGCCCTGCCTATTCTCGTGGCTATCCTGTCTGCCATCTGGTTGAGACCGGCGTAAGAAGACCTGGTTTCGTATCGCAGCGCGAAAAAGAAGACTATCACGCACAGGATCGAGACTATCGAAACGACGACTATGGTAAAAAATGTTGTCCATCGTATTCTTGCGCTTTTAAAGGATAGCTCCTCACTCTTCACTGATTTCATAACCCATACCCCGCACGGTTTTTATCAGTTTCTTTCTGTAACCGCCATCGATCTTCTTGCGCAGGTTCTTTATATGGCTCCGGATAACGTCCGACCAGAGTTCGTCCTCCTCGTTCCAGATATGATCTTCCAGCTCGCTCTTGGAGATCACTCTCCTCTTGTTGATCATCAGGTATTCGAGTATCTGGTACTCTTTCTTTCTCAGTTCGATCTTCGTCGAGCCCCGATAGACGCTCTTGTCGGATATATTCAGAACGAGATCTCCGCAAACGAGTTCGTTCGTAGGTGCCGCGACGGGCGCGGTTCTTCTCAGAAGCGACTGTATCCTCGCCAGTAGTTCGCGCATATCGAAGGGCTTGGAAAGATAATCATCGGCTCCCAGATTGAAACCCCTTATTTTGTTATCGACGCTATCTAGCGCGGTGAGCATCAGTACGGGCGTAGTACAGCCCTTTCGTCTCATCCCTTCAAGCACTTCCCAGCCCGATAGACCCGGCAGGAGAACATCCAGCACCACAAGATCGAAGGGGCCGTTAAGGGCCATGTAAAGCCCTTCCTCCCCTTCTGCGGAGAGCTCTGCCGCATAGTTGTTACTCTCGAGGACCTCTTTAAGAAGCAGTCCCAGGTCGTGTTCGTCTTCCACGACGAGTATCTTCACAACGATCCCACCTTTCGTGAGAATAATATCACGGTGGAAGCACGCAGAGAAATCCCGTAGGATAAGTAAGTACTTTACAGACCCTTCAACCGGGAAACGGACAGGATAGAATATAATATTATTGTGAAACTAATCACAACTGGAGCCGTACCTATGCTTATAAGAATCTGTATGGGAAGTGCGTGTTATGTTCTTGGAGCTTCGAAAATCGCCAAAAGATTGCAGGAGTTGATCGATGAGAAGGCTCTGGCCGACAGTATCGATTTCAAGGCCTCTTTCTGCATGGGCCCATGTTCTGAGGGTGTGGTGGTGGAAGTCGATGGCCAGAGGCATTGCCGGCTTTCACCGGAAAACGTCGAGGAGTTTTTTCAAAGGGAGATACTCAACCAAATCGAAAAAAGAAGCGATCGGTGAACCGGGCTCACATATCTTCGAGGGCCGGGAACTTCCTTCTCCAGGCTCTCATTCTTTCCACAGCCTCATCTTTCAATTCCCATATAAGCAGCTCTCCGACCTTTTCCACCTCGACTTCGTCTCCGTTGTGATCGATCAACATGGATTTTGTGCCGCCGTACTCCACTCCCTTTCCGTCGCTACCTGTCCTGTTTACCCCGAGAGTGAAGCATTGATTCTCGACCGCTCTGGCTCTTAGAAGTACTTCCCAGTGTCTGGCTCTTGCGGACGGCCAGTTAGCTATCACTACCATCAGTTCGGCCGGAACGTTCTCCCTGAAAAGTTCGGGGAAGCGGAGATCGTAACATACGTTGAGAGATATTTCTATGCCTTGGTGAATCAGAGATATGGCCTGCCTGCCGGGAACGTAGCTTTTATGTTCATCAGCGTAAGTGAAGAGTTTGCGCTTTCCGTAGGTGACAGGTCCCAGATCGGTAGATAGGAACGAAGCGCAGTTGACATATCCGGACTCTTCTCTCTCCACGTGACCGTAGACGGCCGCGATCGAAGTTTTCCTCACCAGTCCATCGAAAAAGCTATCGCTGTATGGTGTACAGGTCTTTTCGGGATTCAGGGAGAAGCCGCTCAGAGACATTTCGGGAAAGACCAGCAACTCCACGTGTTTTTTAAAGGCCTGATCGAAGATATCCGCGATCTTTTCCATGTTTTTTGCCGGATCCTCCCAGGCTATGTCTAAGGCCGCTCCGCCGATGATCATCTTCCATCACCCACGATCACGTCTATCATCCGGGAGAGAATTGCGGCCGACAGGGCTGCGTCCATAGATGCCAGACCGTTCTTTCCAACCGTCTGCTGGGGGATGCAGGGTATGTGCACGAAACCGACCGGAAAATCTTTGCCCGTCGAGACCAGGTACTCCATCGTCCTGTAGAAGAGATAGTTGCAGACGAAGGTGCCTGCCGTGAATGAGAGCGATAAGGGCAGACCATCTCGCTGGAGCGAGTCGATTATCTCCACAAGCGGAAGTGTGGAAAAGTAAGCATCGGCGCCTGAGATTGAGATTCTCTCGCCCCGCGCGATGTAGCCGTTGTTATCGGCCTTCGTCGATTCCTTCCAGTTTATCGCTACCTTCTCGGGAGTGACGGCCGTCCTTCCGGCAGCCTGCCCCAGCATGATAATCGCTTCCGGCGCCGTTCTCTCTATCTCTGTCATCAAAGGGATGAAGGCGTCGTCGAAGACCGTGGGCAGTTCGACCACCCTCAGATCTGACCTCATACCCGCCACTTTCTGTGCGACGATCTTAGATGCGTTGATCCCGTCGCCGCCGAAGGGGTCAAAATGACTCAGGATAACCATTTCTCCACCTCGCAATCTCTATAAGACAATGATATCATTGATATCATTTTACTCGAACGTACAGTCTGGATGAGAGACTGCGGAAGATTTCTTTGACAAGGAGTGGTTGGTTTGAAGAAGATAAGACTCGAAGACGTTCACAGATACTCGGCCGTAGGCGATGTCCACTTTCTCCCAAACGGAAGGGAATTTCTCTTCGTCCACAAGACCATCGACAGGGAGAACAACAAATACCTGAGCAACATCTGGTCGGGTGACCTCTCCACCGGTAAGGTCACCCAGCTCACCAGGGGCGATAAAGACGGCTCACCCGTGGTCGACCCCGAAGGCAAGAGTTTGCTCTTCACGTCCAGAAGAGAGAAAGATGCGAAAGGCACGGAGCTCTACCTCCTGCAGCTGGGCGGAGGTGAAAGCAGGCTCGTTAAGACTCTCAAAGGGGGTTTCTCGTCTATATCCTGGGTCGACGAGGGAAATATACTCTTCACCACGAAAGTGGCTCCCGGCGAAAACCCGGAGAAACCGGCCGAGGAAGAACCGGTAGAGAAGAGAATCTACGTGATAGACAAAATCCCCTTTGTTTCAAATGGATCGGGCTTCACCGAAAACAGGATCTCTCAACTGCACACTCTGAACGTCGAGACCGGCAAGATGAAACCCCTGGAAGCCGTCAAGGGCGATGTTCAATCGGTCGAGCTCTCGCCCGATAGAAAGAGGGCGGCCATCATTGTCAAAGAGGATGCCGAGAGACGCCCGCGCTGGAACAATCTGTATATTCTCGATCTGAAAGGCGGAAGTACTGAGAGGATCGGAGATGATTCGATCTCCGTGTATGCCTGTGTATGGGCCTCCAGCGACGAACTCTTCGTTCTAGGTACCGATCTGGCAAAGGGCTTTCCGACGAACCCTTATTTCAACTTCGTGGATCTGGAGAGCAAAGAGCTGAAGCCTCTACGCAGGGATCTCGACCTCTATTTTGGAAACAGTCTCAACAGCGATGTTAGAGGCTTGTCTGGAGAGTCTCTCAGGGTGAAAAAGGGAAAGCTATACTCGATCATAACCTCGGGACCGGACTCCACGATCGTCTCACTGGATAAGTCAGGTGAAGTGGAGGACGTTATGCTCTCCGACGGGAGCATCGATTGCTTCGACATCAACGATTCAGGCGATCTTATTTATACGAAGATGACGCCGGTACAACCTCTAGAGCTATACTGCAGCAAGGCGACCGGCACGAAAAAATTAACCAATTTCAACTCCTGGATGAAAGGCTATCAGCTATCGGCGCCGGAAAGCTTCAAAATCCAGGCCTCCGACGGTGTCGTCATCGACGGCTGGATAATGAAGCCGGTGGACTTCGACGAAAAGGGCAGATACCCGGCAATAGTAGAGATACACGGAGGTCCAAAGACGGCTTATGGCAACGGTTACATACACGAGTTCCAGGCTCTGGCGGCCTCGGGATACGCGGTAGTTTACTGCAATCCCAGGGGAAGCTCGGGATACGGCACGGATTTTGCAGATATACGGGGCCACTACGGCGAACGGGATTTCGACGATATTATGGAAGTCCTGGAATTCGTTGTGAATGAGTACGATTTCATAGACGAGGAGAGGCTGGGTGTCACGGGCGGTTCCTACGGCGGTTTCATGACCAACTGGATCGTCGGCCACACCGACGTTTTCAAGGCGGCCGTTTCACAGCGGTCGATATCAAGCTGGATCTCTTTCTTCGGAACTACGGATATAGGATACTATTTCGCACCCGACCAGGTAGGCGACGACTTCTTCCAGAACCTGGAAGGCTATCTGCGCCAGTCGCCGCTTACTTACGCGCCGAACGTCGAGACGCCCATACTGTTCATACA
>DBRH01000034.1:0-15223 GCA_002305955.1 Kosmotogaceae bacterium UBA1373 | reverse complement strand
GAGAGGTATATTGGATATAAGGTTCGCCACAAAAGAGGATAACGAAAAACTGCTGGATATCGAGCGTAGATCGGCGCAGGAGGGCAAAATCTGGGTCGTAGGCTATAAAGAAAACTTCTTCGACAGGCTGAAGTATTACGGTAACGGCTCCATTCTCCTGGCCGAGGAGAAGGGCGACATAATAGGCTGTATCGGTATAGCCTTCGACGAGTACCTTGTCGATTCCGTACCGAGAAAGGCGATATACCTCTTCGGGCTGAGAACCAACCCGGCCTACAGGATGAAGATAGCCCGCTGGTTGAAGGCTATAATACAGGAACTCGAGAACAGGTACGGGGAGAGCGAGTTCGATTTCGCCTACGCTTCCGTAAAGGCAGACAACACGGCATCGAAGAAGATTCTGGCGCACATGGGTTTTTCTCGCTTCGCGACACTAGATTTCTACGCCTGCCCCGTTCTGCATCGCATCAAAAGTACCGGGGTCTACGTGGAAAGGCCCGACATGAATAGAGTGCGCGGCCTTTACAGCGGCATGTCCGGTCGTTTCGACCTCGTTCCAAAGCATACGCGTATCTTCGAACCCATGATAGAAGAGGAGAGGTTGAAACTCTTCACCGGAGAGGGAGCCAGTGCGCTGGTCTTCGACACTTCGGGAGAGTCGGATTTCGGGATAGCGAAGTTGTCACCTGGATTGAGAGCCTTCCAGGTAGCAGGCAGGTCCCTCCTTTCGCCTCTGGCGCGTGTCCCGGGAATGAAGGAAAGGCTCAGGATCTGGGATGTGCTCATTCTAGATTACGGGACTCCCCGCGCCGCCAGAAGAGTGGTCGCGGAGATCCACAAAGAGGCCTGGAAAGAGAAAGTGACTCTGCTCAACTTTGCGCGGGACAGCACCCTTGGCAGCCTAAAGTCTGCGATCGGCCCTTTGAGTTTCAAAATACCCTTCGATATAATGATCTTCGAAAAGAAAGAAATACCCAGAAAGGGCCGGCCAGTGATCTGGGTGCCGGCCCTGTAAAGAACAGAGACACCGGAAGACCGGGGCGATGCTTTCGCCGCCGGTCTTCACTTTTTTCTTATTTTGTATCCATCACGGTCGTCGAGGATTTCGTACCCTTTCTCCGAGATCAGGTCCCTCAATTCGTCGGCCCTTTTCCAGTTCCTGTCTTTTCTGGCCTGTTTACGCTGCAGCGCGAGCTCTTCGATCTCTCCGGGTATCGTATCGCTCTCGACTTCAGCCAGCCCGAGCGCCAGAACTCTGTCAAACTGTTCTATCAGCGCGAGTTTTTCGCCGGCCGACAGATCTTCGCTGTCGATAACCTTCCAGAGCACCGCCAGGGCCCTGGGCGTGTTGAGATCGTCGTTTATGGCTTCGTGGAACTCTTCAAGCAGTTGCGGGTCGGCGAAGGCTGAAGGGCTTTGACTCTCCTTCAACTCAGCTATACCGATCTTGAGTCTTTTCATGGCGTTCCTCGCGCCGTCGAGAGCTTCGAAGGTGAAGGCCAGCTGCTTTCTGTAATGAGCGCCGAGCAGGTAATACCTGTAATCCATCGGGTCGTATCCCATGTCGATCAGCGTCTGGAGGGTGATGAAGTTGCCCAGCGATTTCGACATCTTTTCACCCTCTCCAATCACGAGAAACTCCGAGTGCAACCAGTAATTGACCCACTCGTGGCCGAAGGCCGCCTCGCTCTGGGCTATCTCGTTGGTGTGGTGTATGGGGATGTGATCGATCCCGCCGGTGTGTATATCGAAACTCTCGCCCAGGTATTTAGAGGACATGGCCGAGCATTCTATGTGCCAGCCGGGGAAGCCCCTTCCCCAGGGCGAATCCCACTGCATCGCGTGGTCGGTGTATTTGTACCGGGTGAACCAGAGCACAAAGTCGAAGGGATTTCTTTTGTATGGATCGCTTTCCACCCTAGATCTCATTCTATCTTCGTCGAGCTGAAGTCTGGCAAGCTTGCCGTAATCGGGAAGCTTTGACGTGTCGAAGTAGACATTTCCGCCGGCGATGTAAGTGTAGCCGTTGGCCTCTATCTTTTTTATCATTTCTATCATGTCGCCCACGTGTTCGGTAGCTCTGCACGTGGTCGTGGGGAAGAGTATCCGCAATCTTTCCAGATCTTTGAAAAAAGCCTTCGTGTAGAAATCGACGATCTCCCAGACGGTCTTTCCTTCTCGCCTGGCACCGGCCTCCATCTTGTCTTCACCTTCGTCTTCATCGCCCGTGAGGTGGCCGACGTCGGTTATATTCATCACGTGGTTCACTTTGTAATCGTTGAAGAGGAACATCCTCTTGAGGGTATCGGCAAAGATGTAGGCTCTCAAGTTGCCTATATGTGCGTAGTTGTAAACGGTCAATCCACAGGTGTAGAGTTTCACCTCCCCCGCAGTGAGCGGTTTGAAGACTTCCTTCTCTCTCGACATCGTGTTGTTGAGTCGTATATCCATGCTCTGCCTTCCCTCCTTTCCCCGTCAGGGGATCAAATATTTATTATCAGGTCGTTCCTGGTTTTCATCTCTTCGGTTTTGGGACCGTAGGAGATATAGTCGATCTCGACGCCGGTCTCTCTCTCGATGAAGGTCATGTACTTCAGGAAGTTTATGTGGTCGGTCGTGGGCCAGCCCTTTACCGTCTCATAGATTGGCTTTGCCCTGAAAAAATCGTACGAGGTAGAGGGTACTTCCTTCACCACTCCATCGACATCGTAAGCCACGCAGACTTTTACTTCTTCCAGTCCGTTAAGCACATCGCCCTTGGTTATGACGAATCCGGTAAGCCCCGATCTGATCCTGGCGTACCTCAACGCCGGCAGGTCGAGCCAGCCAACCCGTCTCGGCCTTCCGGTGGTGGCGCCGTACTCTTTGCCTTTATCTCGTATCGCTTCTCCTGTCTCGGTGAAGTCCTCGGTGGGGAAGGGGCCGGCCCCCACCCTTGTAGTGTAGGCCTTCAGCACGCCGTAAACGCTGTCGAGCTCGAAAGTAGAGAAACCGACCGACGAAACGCCGTGTGCCATGCAGGCTCCGGAGGTCACGAAGGGATAAGTTCCGAAATCGAGGTCGAGCAGAACGCCCTGGGCTCCTTCGAAGAGGACCGAAGTGCTCCTGAAGACGCGCGACATATCGACCGCGCTGGTGAAGTTCACCTTCAGTCTTTCCAGTTCACCGCGCAGCCTCTGGAGGTATTTGAACATATCCTCGGGCGATACGGTGAGTCTGTTGTTGTATATGTTCTGTTTCATGTGGTAGATCGATTCCAGCCTCTCTTTGAGAAGGTTCTCATCGAAGAGCGTATAGAGTTTCAGACCTTCGCGCGACACTTTATCGGTGTATGAGGGGCCGATCCCCCTGCCCGTGGTTCCGATCGGCTCTTTACGCATCGTCTCGAGCAGCACGTCCTCCTCTTTGTGCCAGGGGAGAACGGCGAAGGCCTCCGGATCTATATAGAACCGGCAGGAGATGCCCGGGAAGTCGGCTTCCAGAGTCTCGAACTCGTTTATGAGCTGCTCCACGTCTATGACCATTCCCGCCCCGAGAAAGCCCCTGGAAGCGCTCCTGGGCTGTATCGAGGGCAGAAGATGGTTCACGTATTTCTTGCCATCGACGTATATGGTGTGACCGGCGTTGGCCCCGCCGGAGAACCTGACTATCCACTCGAAATCCTTCGAGAAGTAATTGACTACCTTTCCCTTTCCTTCGTCGCCCCACTGGGCTCCCACAATGGCCAGTCTCTGCATTGGATCAGCCTCCGTCCAAGATTCTTTTGAAGATCGGATCTACGTTTCTCAGATAGTACTCAGGATCGAAGAGTTCATCTATTTCGCGCGAATCAATGTACTTTTCTATCTCACGGCTTTTCGCGACGGCTTCTTTGAAGTCCCGGCCTTCGTTCCAGCAGTTCAGGGAGAGCTCCTGGACAAGCTTGTAGGCTTCTTCCCTTGCCATGCCCTTTTCGACCAGCGTCAGCATTACGCGCTGGGAGAAGACCAGGTTTCTGGAAGCTTTGAAGTTTTCCAGCATCCTCTCTGGATACACTACCAGATCCTTCGCCAGATCGATAGACTTCTTCGCCATATAGTACAGAAGCATGGTGGCGTCGGGTAACATTATTCTCTCGACACTGGAATGAGAGATATCTCTTTCATGCCAGAGGGCTATGTCTTCCAGGGCCGCGCCGGCGTAACCTCTCAGAAGCCGGGCCATTCCGGTCAAGCGCTCGCAGATTATGGGATTCTTCTTGTGGGGCATGGCCGAAGAACCCCTCTGCCCCTTCTTAAAGGGTTCCTGGACTTCCAGGACTTCCGTCCTCTGAAGATGCCTGAACTCGACGGCCATTCTCTCGATTGAAGAGGCCGCAATCGCCATAGCCGAGATGAATTCGGCGTGGATATCCCTTGGCACGATCTGCGTCGATACCTCCGTAGGTCTCAGACCTATCTCCCTGAGGGCTATAGCCTCAACCTCTGGCGGTATGTTGGCGTAGTTGCCCACGGCGCCGCTAAGCTTTCCGACCGAAGAGGCCTCCACACTCCTGCGAAGTCGCTCGATATTCCTATCGGTCTCGACCATGAAGGAGAGAAACTTCAGGCCGAAGGAGGTCGGCTCGGCGTGTATTCCGTGGGTCCGTCCCATGCATACCGTATCCTTGTAGATGAGAGCCCGCTCAGCTAGAGCCTGCGAAAGCTCCGTCAGAGCCTGTATTATCGCCAGGCCCGATTTGCGCAAAGCCAAGGAAAGAGCCGTATCGACTATGTCCGACGATGTGAGGCCGAGATGGAAATAACGGGCCTCGTCGCCCATATCACCCGTGACGTATTTTATAAAGGCGATGACGTCGTGATCGACCACCTTTTCGATCTCTGCGATACCTTCGACATCTATTCTAGCCTTCGATCTTATCTTTTCCGCCATTCCGGCCGGTGCAAGACCGGTCTCTTCGTAGGCCTTCACCACCGCGAGCTCAACCTCCAGCCACCTCTCGTACTGGGCTTTGAGTTCCCAGAGCTCCTTCAGGGGCGAAAGTGCGTAACGTTCGATCATAATCAACCTCCCGTGCTGACAAACTCTAGTTTACATCAAATTCGACGCCTATGTCTTTCCTGAATGTCATCCCTTTGAAACGGATCTTTTCCAGCGCACCGTAAGCCTTCCTCACCGCTTCGCCAAAATCTCTCTCCAGTGCCGTCACGGCAAGCACCCTGCCGCCCGTCGTTACGACTTTCTCTCCGCTGTATCCCGTACCGGCTTGGAAGAGAGTGCAGTCGCCCTCGGTCAGTCCAGACACCTCGCAACCCGTTACGTAACGGCCCGGGTACCCTTTCGAACAGGCCACGACCGTCACGGCGCACTCCTGCTTTAGCCTGAGCCGCTCCTCTTTCAGCTGGCCTCTGGCGCAATCGTACAGAACTCGTGCCAGATCGAAGTCGATCCTGGGCAGTATCGCCTGCGTCTCGGGATCGCCGAAACGGCAGTTGAACTCCAGAACTTTCAGTCCGACCGGCGTATTTATGAGGCCGAAATATAGAAGTCCCGTGTAGGTGAGACCTTCTCTCGCTAGCCCTTCCACCGTCGGGAGAAGGATTTTATCCCTGAACTCCTCGCGAAGCCGGTCCGTATAATCGGGTACGGGAGAGATGGCTCCCATTCCGCCGGTGTTGGGGCCGAGGTCTCCGTCGAAGGCTTTCTTGAAATCCCGGGCCTCTGCCAGCTCAACCATACGCTTTCCGTCGGACAGGACGAAGACGGAAAGCTCTCTCCCGCTCAGGTATTCCTCTATAACAACACTTGAGCCGGCCTCTTTCAGAGAGTCGTCGATAAGCAAATCCTTGAGTATTCGATGCGCTTCCTCCTGCCGGTCTGCTATGAATACACCCTTACCCGCGGCCAGTCCGTCGGCCTTTATCACCAGGGGTAGCTCAAAACTCTCCAGCTCGGCAAGAGCCTGCAGGTAGTACCTGGCGCTCGCGTGACGGGCTGTGGGAATACCGTGGCGGTTCATAAATCCTTTGGCGAAGATCTTGCTGGTTTCGAGCCTGGCACAATCTCTGGTGGGACCGAATACGGCCAGATCCCTTTCCCTGAAGCGATCGACCATGCCCATTGAAAGAGGTTTCTCCGGACCGACGATAGCCAGGTCTATCTCCTGTTCTTTTGCAAAGGTCAGCAGACCGTCTATATCGCAGGGATCTAACGGAACGTTTTCCGCGATTGAGGATGTTCCGGGGTTTCCCGGCGCGCAGAAGAGCCTCTCCAGCCCTTCGCTTTGGAAGAGTTTCCATGCAAGTGCGGCCTCACGGCCGCCGTTTCCTATTACCAGTATTCTCATGATTTTCGCCCTCAATGCTTGAAATGACGCATGCTCGTAAAGACCATCGAAAGCCCGAGTCTGTCGGCCGCCTCTATGGAGTCTTCATCTTTGATCGAACCCCCGGGCTGGATTATAGCTCCGATCCCGGCCTTCGCGGCCGCTTCCACACAGTCCGGGAAGGGAAAGAAACCATCCGACGCCAGAACGGCCCCACTCAGGTCGTAATTCGATTGTCTTATCGCGTTCTCCAGGGCCCAGATCCTGCTGGTCTGACCCGGTCCTATTCCAAGGGTCTGACCTTCCCTGGCCAGAACTATGGCGTTAGATTTGACGTGCTTTACGACCTTCCATGCGAAGAGCATATCTTCCATCTCCCTCTCGTCGGGTTTTTTTGCCGTAACGGTTCTCAATCCCTCCCCCAGCAGGGCGTTATCTCTGTCCTGAACCACCATTCCACCGGGGATCGATTTGAAATCGTACCCGTTGCTCTTGAAAACCGGATCGATCTCCAGGATCCTTATGTTCTTCCTGGCCGACAGCATCTCAAGCGCTTCGGATGTGAAGGCCGGCGCCATTATTATCTCAAGAAAGATGTTTTTCAGCTCTCCTGCCAGCGGGCCATCGACGGTCCCGTTGGTCGCCACTATGCCCCCGAACACAGATACCCGATCGCAACCGTAAGCCTTTTTCCACGCCTCTAAAGTTGTGTCGGCCAGGCCGACGCCGCAGGGATTGGTATGTTTCAGGGCTACAAGAGCCGTATCGCTGGTAAACTCTCTCAGCAGTTCAATCGCGGCTCCCGCGTCGGTGAGGTTGTTGAAGGAGAGCTCCTTTCCCTGTATCTGAACGTACCCTCCGAGCGGGTAACTCAAGGGATAGCGGTAAAGCGCCGCCCTCTGGTGCGGATTTTCACCGTACCTGAGGTCCTGGACCTTTTCGAGCGTAACGCTCATCTTCTCAGTCAGAGTCTCGCCGCACAATCCGCTCAGATGCGAGGCGATCATAGAATCGTAATGGGCCACGTGCCTGAAGACTTTTGAGGCCAGTTTGAGTCTGAAGATTCTGGAAGGACCGCCGGCGTCCAGTTCCCTTAAAACACCTGTGTAGTCGGCTGGATCGACCAGCACAATCACATCGCCGTAATTCTTCGCGGCCGAACGGAGCATGGCCGGACCTCCTATATCTATATTCTCTATCGCCTCCTCCAGCATGATGCCGTCGCCGGAGATCGCCTCTTTGAAGGGGTAAAGGTTCACGGCTACGAGATCTATCGTATCGATCCCCAGTTGCGCCAGCTTCTCCATGTGTGCAGGCAACTCCCTTCTGGCGAGTATTCCGGCGTGAACGGCCGGATGGAGCGTCTTCACACGTCCGTCAAGGCATTCCGGAAAACCGGTCAGATCCGATACGGCAAAAACCTCTACCCCAGAAGCGACCAGCTCCCTCTGTGTGCCTCCGCTGGAGAGAATCCGGAAACCTCTATCTGAAAGCTGTTTCGCGAAATCGACTATCCCTTCTTTGTTAGAGACGCTCAACAACGCTGTTTTCATACGAACCTCCTGTTATCAAAACTCTCTTTCCCCTGACGGTCAATCTATCCTTGCAGAAGAGAGAGACGGCCTTCGGCAGCAATCTGTGCTCGACCAGAGCCACCCTTCCGGAGAGGCTTTCGACCGTATCGTCGCAGAGGACGGGAACGGCTTCCTGCAGTATTATCGGACCGGTGTCGGTTCCTCCGTCGACGAAGTGAACCGTTGCGCCGGTTATCCTGACTCCGCTCTCGATAACCGCTCTGTGAAGCCTCTCCCCGTACATCCCCTTCCCGCAGAAAGAGGGTATCAGAGAAGGGTGCAGATTTATTATCCTGTTCCTGAAACGCTCTATGATCTTTCCAGATAGGATCTTTAGAAATCCTGCGAGGACGATCAGATCTATTTCGCAATCTACGATGGTCTGTAAAATCACATCGCTGTAGGCGTCACAGGATCGACTGTTAAAATGCAATATGCGCGAGGGTATAGAGTGTCTCTTTGCTCTCTCAAGCGCGAAGGCCTTTTCGTTGCTAGAGATTACCAGCGAGATCTCTCCATCTATGAAGCCGGCCCTGGAGAGTTCGATCAATCTTTCAAGGTTGCTCCCGTTACCCGATACCAGGACGGCTATCCTCTTCGACAAAGTGTAACACCGCCCTCCCCGGCCACGACAGCACCGATCTCTACCGGTTTTTCATCCTTCATTCCGTGCATGACGGCATCTACTTCGTCGGGAGAGACCACGGTGACAAGACCGAGCCCCATGTTGAAGGTCCTGTAGGCTTCCCTGGTTTCGACGCTGCCCCTCTCGACAATGAACTCTATCAAAGGAGGCACCTCCCAGGAGTCGGTGTGTATCTCGCACTTCAAACCTTTGGGTATCACCCTCGGTACGTTCTCTAGAAGTCCCCCGCCGGTGATGTGTGCGATTCCTTTGGGCTTACAGAGCCCTTTCAATCTTTCAAAGAGCGAGACATATATCCTGGTGGGGGTGAGCAATTCGAGACCGATAGGCCTCGCGATGCCGGGGACGGTCTCGTGCAGATTTATCTTTTCATCCGAGAGGATCTTTCGAACGAGTGAAAAGCCGTTGGAGTGAAAGCCTGATGAGGGCCAGCCTATGAGGATGTCTCCATTCTCGATCGTCGAGCCGTCGATTATCTCCTGTCTATCGACCAGCCCCACGGAAAAACCGGCCAGGTCGTACTCGCCTGCTGCGTACAGCCCGGGCATCTCGGCAGTCTCTCCTCCGATAAGGGCGCTGGAGGCCTGTCGGCATCCTTCGCATACGCCGCTCACGATCTTCTCGATCTTAACTGGCTCAAGCCTTCCGATCGCTATATAATCTAGAAAGAAGAGCGGTGTCGCGCCCATGGAAATTATATCGTTGACGCACATAGCCACGCAATCTATTCCAACGCTATCGTGAATATCCATCGCGAAGGCAAGTTTCAATTTGGTGCCGACACCATCAGTTCCCGAGACCAGAACAGGTTCCTTCATTCCGTCAAAATCCGGACGAAAGAGTCCTCCAAAGGAGCCTATGCCTCCCAGAACCCCTGGCCTTCTGGTAGTCTCCACGTGTCGCTTCATGAGCTCTACGGCCCTGTCACCGGCGTCAATATCGACGCCGGAACTCCTGTAATCGCTCATGTTCTCACCTTCTGATCGGTATCCAGCGTGTACCTTCCGTCGGCGCCTTCTATATCCACCGGGTACTGTCCCGAGAAGCAGCCCGTGCAGAAGCCCGATCGGGAGGTGGCCTCGACTAGTCCCTCCAGGCTGAGGTAACCGATGCTGTCGGCTCCAACCAGCCGTCCGATCTCCTCCACAGAGAAACGCGCCCCGAGGAGCTCGTCCCTGGAGGGGGTGTCTATTCCGAAAAAGCAGGGCCACATAACGGGCGGCGCGCTGATCCGCAGATGTATCTCTCCCGCCCCACAGTCCCTGAGTCTGGAGATAAGCTTCTTTATGGTAGTTCCCCTGACGATAGAATCGTCAACGAGAACGATCGATTTCCCTCTGACGACCTCTTCCAGTACGTTTAATTTAAGCGCCACTCCGATTTCTCGCTGGCTTTGAGAAGGCTTTATGAACGTTCGGCCCACGTACCTATTCTTCACCAGCCCCTCGAGAAAGGGTATTCCCGAGGCCTCGGAGAAGCCTATGGCCGAAGGCGTACCGGAATCGGGAACGGAACAGACGAAGTCGGCTTCGGCCGGAAACTCTCTGTACAGAATCTTCCCGGCCCTTTTTCGACTCATATATAGACTCTGGCCCTTCATTATGCTGTCGGGCCTGCCGAAATATATGAACTCGAAGATGCAAAGCTTCTCTTCGTTCTTCTCTTCGGGAAGATAGCCCTTCATTCCCGACCTGTCTATCACGACGATTTCGCCTGGCAACACGTCCCTCATAAGGTTCCCTCCAACCGTTTCGAAGGCGCAGCTCTCAGAGGAGAGCATCAGGTCGTTTCCTTTCCTTCCTATACACAAAGGTCTTATACCTAAGGGATCTCTAACGCCGATCAATCTGTCGCAGGTCATTATTATGAGAGCGTAAGCGCCCTTCAATTCCTTCATCACATTCCGTATAGAGACCACGAGATCTTCGTCGGGACTACCTGCCAGGAGCGCCGCGATGACCTCCGTATCTACCGTCGTCTGGAAGATAGATCCACGCTCTTTGAGACTTTCACGAAGTGCGAGAGAGTTGGCCAGATTACCGTTATGACAGAGGGCAATCGCCCCGTGCTTTGTCTTGAAAACTAGCGGCTGCGCGTTGATCACACTGCTGTCTCCCGAGGTTGAGTAGCGGACATGACCGACCGCGAGATCTCCCTTCAATTCCTCCAGCCTCGCATCGTCGAAGACCTCCCCGACCAGACCCATGGCCTTGTGCAGGCGTATGTCCTCGCCTTCCGAGATGGCTATTCCAGCACTCTCCTGCCCCCTGTGCTGGAGAGCGAAGAGACCGTAGTAGGTCGTCCTGGAGGCCCTTCCCTCTCTCGAGAATAAGCCGAAAACGCCGCATTCTTCCTTTAATTCCTCTCTCACGATCTCATCGCGCATTCGATCGCCCCCTTCCAGCGAGCTTCAAGCTCCCCGACCGGCACAGACAAGACCTCCCTGCCGCATACATCTATCTTCAGCTCACTACGGTCGACCCTGCCCAAGACCTGAACGGGCACGCCGAACTCTCCGGCCAGCCCGAGAAGAGAGCCTAACTTCGACTCATCCAGCGAGACCACGATCCTCGACTGGGCCTCCCCGAAGAGAAGCGCATCGATCGGCAAAGTATCGTTAAGTTCGATTTTCGCCCCGAGGCCTTTTCCAAAACAGCATTCGGAAAGCGCAACGGCCAGTCCGCCCTCGCTGCAATCATGCGCCGAGTTGAGTAGCCTCCTTTCTATGGCTTCAAGACAGAGCCTTTGAACTTTCTTCTCCCTTTCGAGATCTATCGCCGGACACTCTCCGATAGTTTTACCTGTGAGCATTCTGAGGTATTCACTACCGCCCAGTTCATGAGTATTCTCGCCAAGGAGGAGTATCGCGTCGCCCTCGTTGATGAAAAAGCTCTCTGTCACCTTAGAGATGTCCTCTATCACACCCACCATTCCAACTATGGGAGTGGGGAATATCGCGCCGGTCTCGGTTTCGTTGTAGAAGGAAACGTTTCCGCTTATAACAGGAGTCCCCAGAACGTTGCAGGCAGCGGCCAGACCGGCTATCGTCTCTTTGAATTGCCAGTAGATCTCTCTCTTTTCGGGATTTCCGAAATTCAGGCCGTCAGTTATCGCCAGCGGTCTGGCGCCCGAGCAAACCAGGTTTCTCGCCGCTTCAGCGACGGCTATCGCAGCGCCCCTGAATGGATCGAGATAACAGTAAGAACCGTTGCCGTCTATCGTTAGGGCTATCGCTCTATCCGTACCCCTTATGCGCAGTACGGCCGAGTCGCTTCCCGGAACCGTTACCGTGCTCGTCCTAACCATATGGTCGTACTGACTGTAAACCCATTCTTTGCCGGCTATAGTCGGTCTTGCCAGGAGCGCGATCAGCGTCTCTTTAATATTCATATCTTCACGTTCGTGTAGATCGAAAAGCCCGACACTTTCCAGGTAGGCCGGTCTGGTTGACTCTCTCGTATAGACGGGTGCATCGTCGGCCAGCAGTCTCGCCGGTAGCGAGGCGACGACTTTCCCTCTCTCCAGTACGGTGAAGAGCCCATCGTCTGTCACCTCTCCTATCACCGTTCCGCTGAGCCCCCACTTCTCGAAGATACTCCCGACCTCCTTCTCTCTTCCCCGTTTCACGACGACCAGCATCCTCTCCTGGGACTCCGAAAGCATTATCTCTACCGGCGTCATGGCCTCTTCTCTTCGCGGAACACAGGAAAGCTCTATCTTTATTCCGCTCCTGCCGCGGCTGGCCATCTCACAGCAGGAGGAGGTCAACCCGGCCGCCCCGAGGTCCTGTATGGCGATCACGGCATCGGTCTTGAAGAGTTCTATGCAGGCCTCTAGAAGCAGTTTCTCCATGAAGGGATCTCCAACCTGAACGGCCGATTTTCTCTCCAGAGACTGTTCGGTCAGCTCGACGGAGGCGAAGGCCGCCCCGCCCATACCGTCACGCCCCGTGGTGGCGCCCACGAGCATCACGGGGTTGCCAACTCCCTTTGCCCTGGCGTACTTTACCTCTTCGTGTCTCATTATTCCCACACACATCGCGTTGACCAGGGGATTGCCCGCGTAATGATCGTCGAAGTAGATCTCCCCGGCCACGGTCGGTATCCCCATACAGTTGCCGTAATCGCCTATCCCCTTCACCACGTTCTCGAATAGGTACCTGGTCCTGGACTTATCAAGTTCCCCAAACCTCAAAGAATTTAGCAGAGCGATCGGTCTTGCTCCCATGGTGAAGATATCCCTTATGATTCCACCGACGCCGGTTGCGGCCCCCTGGTAGGGCTCGACTGCCGAGGGATGGTTGTGACTCTCGACTTTCATCACTACCGCCAATCCCTCACCGATATCGACTATACCGGCGTTCTCGCCCGGACCCTGAAGGATCGCGTTGCCGCCTGTCGGAAGTGTCTTGAGGAGCGCTCTCGAGTTTTTGTAACTGCAATGCTCGGACCACATCACCCCGAACATGGCCAGCTCAAGTAAATTCGGCTCTCTGCAGAGTTTCTCGCAGATCAGGTCGAACTCCGATTGACTGAGACCTGCCAGCGAGTAATCAAGAGTTGACGAGCTCACCGGCCATACCCCCCTTCAGGAAAGAGATCATGGACTTGAAGAGAAGGAGTCCGTCGGTGCCTCCGGTGATCTCCTCACATACTCTCTCCGGGTGCGGCATCATTCCCAGAACGTTTCCCCGTGCATTGGAAACCCCGGCGATGTTCGAGACCGATCCGTTGGGGTTGAACTGCGGGGCGACTTCTCCATCAGCCGAGCAGTAGCGGAAGATCACCTGGCCGTTTTCTTCTAAACTCCAGAGCGTTTCTCCATCGACGAAGTAGTTTCCGTCCCCGTGAGCGACCGGTATCTTGAGAACGCTTCGGCTTTCGAGAGCCTTCGTGAAGGGGCTAGCAGTCGATTCGACCCTCAAAAAGACGTTCTTGCAGATAAATTTGAGATCCCTGTTTCTGAGCAGAACTCCCGGCAGGAGACCGGCTTCGGTCAGTATCTGGAAACCATTGCAAATACCCAGAACAGGCCTTCCACTTTCGGCCATCTCCCTGACGGACGCCATGATGGGTGAGAAACGGGCTATTGCACCGCACCTGAGATAGTCGCCATAAGAAAAGCCTCCTGGAAGTATGACCGCGTCGAAACCTTCGAGGCTCTTCTCCATGTGCCACACGTAACTCGCCTCTTCTCCGGCTTCTATAACGGCGTGATAGGCATCGAGATCGCAGTTGGATCCCGGAAAGACCACGATGGCCACCTTCATCTTTTCTCACCGCTCATTTCGAATGTGAAATCTTCCATGACCGTGTTGGCCAGAAGGGAACGACACATCTCTTCAACTTTTGTCTCGTCCAGACAGCCATCTTCAAGCTCTATCTCAATGATCTTGCCTATCCGCACTCTCTTCACCCCGTCGAAACCCATTGAATCGAGCGCGTTCCTGACCGCCAGTCCCTGTGGATCGGCGATGCCGTTTTTGAGAGTTACATAGACGGTTGCCTTCATTTTCCACCTCCGAGGACTCTTTTCAAAGCCTTCCTGTAACCTTCCTCGATGTTCCCAAGATCCCTCCTGAAACGATCCTTATCCATTTTCTCTCCCGTCTCGCTATCCCAGAACCGGCAAGTATCGGGACTGATTTCGTCGGCCAGCAGGATCTCCCCGTTATCCAGCCTGCCGAATTCCAGTTTGAAATCTACCAGTGTTATTCCGGCTTTCGATAAATACTCCCTCAGTATCGTATTAACCTTCAGCGCCGTCTCTCTCAACTTGGTGAGTTCTTCCCCATCTGCCAGGCCCAGCGCCAGGATATGGTCGTCGTTGACCAGTGGGTCTCCCAGGTCATCCCTCTTGTAGGAGAACTCGACCACCGGCCTGGCGAGTTGCGTTCCCTCTGCAATCCCCAGTTTTGCGGACATAGAACCGGCGGCGATGTTTCTTACGATAACCTCGAGCGGGATTATCTCCACCTTCCTGACTACCATCTCGGCAGGGCCCGTCTGTTCTATGAAATGGCTCTCCACACCCTCGCTCTGGAGCAACTGGAAAAAGTAGGCCGACATGGTGTTGTTTATGGCGCCCTTACCGACTATGCTGCCCTTCTTCTCTCCGTTGAAGGCCGTCGCGTCGTCTTTGTACCTTATAAGGTATCTGTCGTCCCTGTCTGTCAGGAAGACTTTCTTGGCCTTTCCCTCGTAAAGCAGATCTCTCACATTCAACTCAATTCCCTCCCTCTGTATTCGAACGTAACTCCTCGTCGTTCTTCAAAACTTCCTCCCGCATTTGCCGCGCGTATGATTCCAGTCTTTCCCTCAATTGCGGGTATTTTATGGACAGTATCCTGGCGGCCAGAAGCGCCGCGTTCTCGGCGCCATCGATCGCCACCGTGGCCACAGGAACGCCTTTAGGCATCTGGACGGTGGATAGCAGCGAATCCAGTCCATCGAGCGTGGAGGATTTTACCGGAAGACCGATTACCGGCAGGCACGTGCAGGCGGCGATCACACCGGCCAGATGAGCCGCTTTCCCGGCTATGGCCACGATCACATCTATTTCTTTTTCTCTCGCGGAGAGTGCGTAGTCCACTACGGTGGAAGGCGTGCGGTGTGCGGACATGATTCTCAATTCAAAACCGATGGAAAGTCTTTCGAGTGTTTCAGTACATCTTCGGGCCACGGGGAGGTCGGACTTACT
>DBRH01000053.1 GCA_002305955.1 Kosmotogaceae bacterium UBA1373 | reverse complement strand
CCGAATATCTCGATAGTTCAGTCGATGGATACTTCCGTTCCGATGCATCTGAGACCACCGTCAACCAGCAGAACAGATGAGTCCATGTACTACACCGACAACGACTACTACTTGAAGTTCGATACCGATGGAGTCAAGGAGTCGGGTTACGCGTGGGCCGGAGACGTGTTCTGGACCTACAGCAACAGGAGCAGAATACTTCAGGGAACCGCGAGAGCCGGAAGCCCGCTCTTCGGACACAGTCCAGACTATGGTTACTTCCAGTTTGGCGCCATATGGTATGGAGACGAACTGTGGGGCAACAGGTACGACTACATCTTCGATTACAACAAAGACGGCGCCGTTAACGACTGGGACTGGCTCTGGATACAGGACAACATAAAGGGAATGGAGAGAGCCTACTTCCTGCCCTGGACACCTGCAGAGCACCCCGAATACGGTACGGTCGAGGCCGGCGGAACGAACCCGAAGTTCTGGTCGCAGAACCCGCCGGCAGGTTTCTACCTGAAGCTTGCGGTTGAGGCTGAGAACAGATTCAACTTCATGCTTGCCAAGTCGCTTCCGAAACTCGAATTCACCGAAATCAACGTCAAGGCCAACGCGGACGGTTCGAGGACGATAACCGCAACGGTTACCAACAACGGATTCCTCCCCGACGCGTTGAAGCAGGCATGGCTTGTCAAGATGGTGAGACAGTCGACGGCCAGAATAACACTTGATGGTCTCAAGCTGGCCTCCGGAGAGAGTGCGACCAAGACCATCGGCTTCTTTGCCGGTGCGCTTCCTGAGAATTCTCTCGACAGACCGTTCACCGATATCGACTCGCCGACCTGGGAAACATCCAAGACAGTATCCTGGACAGTAACCGGCACGGGAACTGCAACGATAACGTTCTCTTCTACCAGAGGCGGAGTCATCTCTACGACCGTTGATCTGAAGTAAGCCGTACTGTCGGTAATGCAGTTTTTTTAAATCAACTCAGGGTGTCCTCCGGAATCCGGAGGACACCTTTTTTCCCTTCGGTGCATGGCATGAGGTTTGATGATAATATAAAAAGGTCGTGCTCTGGTTTACTTTATAGCAAGTTTCGAAGATATAGGCAAATGGTCGACGAATTGTACGAGACGCTTTTCAGCACCGGGTAGATTCTCGATAGAATTATCGAAGAGCATCTCGAAGTTTTCCGTGTTGAGAGCTACGTGATTATCGACAGCTTTGTGGTTCAGGGAAATCACGATTCTTTCAACGTCTATACTATCGACTTTGCAGAATGGTACGTTGGTATTTTGATGACGTTGGCTTTTGAAATTATTAACGATGGAGAAAAGTGTAAAATCAAGATAATGGTTTTCCCATCGGGCTTTAGTCGGAGGTGTATTCATGAGAAGAACTATTTTATTGCTGGTTGTATTGGTGGCGGTAATAACGGTGTTTGCGAGCTCGACTCTTGAGACGGCATCTGCCGATATCGAAACGCCAGACTCTCTTCTTCTTTCCTTCAGAGAAGGGTGGAAGGTTCCACAAAACTCATCCTGGAACGCAATGGAAGTGGGGGAGATCTCTCTGATGCTCCCGGAAGGGTTTCGTACCTTCAAAGAGGATATATACGGTAATTTCGATGTTTTACTTTTCGATGAGAGTTTTAGTCTATTTGGTCGTTTTCTGTACTTCACATCCGATTCTTCCAATCGTGAAGAATTGCTTAAATCCTTGATTTCTTCTTTTTATCGCGAGCCAGCAACAGCAGGAGAGTACAGCTTCACCGAGTTTAGGCAGTTTCAAAACGGTCTTGCAGCTTATCTCGTATCGTTGAAAATGACCGCCGGCGTCGATTATCCAGCGGTGCTCGTTTATTCGCCCGGCGAAGATGCTCAGACAATCGGCCCGGGTCGCGTTGGCTTTTTTCTTTTCGAACCTGTAGACTACAAAGGCACAGAGCTGGATCGGGCGAAGACGATGATGGCCGAGATCGTTGCGAGTTACATTTTCCAGCCCGAGAGCAAGCCTGAATTTCCGTCGCAGGAAAAGGGTGACCATCACTCATTCATAGAGCTGGTTTCCAGGCAGCTGGAGGGAGAGGATTTGGGTGTTGTGACGGAAAACTGGACTTTCGCTCAGGGTGATTTCTTTGGGGTCATGGTTCCGCGTCACTTCACGGTGGAGTTCAGTCAAGATGTTTATGAGGCTGCTGATATCTACTTCTACAACTCCCTATTGGGGAAAGTTTTGTTTGGACAACTGTACGAGGGGGAGCCAGTTCAGGATTCACTCGATAAAGTAATCAGCGATTATCTTGGAGGATTGGGTGACTATGGAATACTGGAAAGCTTTGTAAAACAAAATGAAGAATCTACGATGTATATTTACACTCTGAGCTTCCCCGGACTGATCTGCTGGGCAGTTCTTTATACCGAGTCAACAGACGTGGGAAACTTCGGACCCGGGAAGTTCTTCGTATTCCTCAGCATACCCGACATCGACGAACCGGAGCTGTGGGCCAGATGGTACGCGGGCATATTGAACGAAATACGTTTCTAGGAGTCTCGAAAGCTGGAAAGATTGGCTCAGAACTACTGAGATAACAATAAACGTAGCTCTTATAAATTGAAAACACGCCGGAGAATCCCTCTCCGGCGTGTTCGTTAAAAATACTCCTCAGCTTCGATTCACTCGAGCATTTTGCGTATCTTTTCGATGTCTTCTTCGACTTCCTCCGAAGGATCGATCTCCATGAGCGATTCGAGGTATTCCAGCCTCAGGTTCAGTCTTTTATCGACCCACGCCTCGTCGTCGTTTATATCCAGGGCGAGCGAGTTGTTTCTTAACAATATGCTCAGGAGATACACTCTGGTATCAACCGAGAGTTCTCTTTCCAGGAAAACTCCCAGGGCCGTCTCTATCTCTTCGATAGTGCCCAGCACATAATCCACAAAGTCCATGCCGTAACTACTCTGCTTGGCGTAAAAATATGCCGAATCGCTGAACGTGCGTTCAAGGTCCTGAAGAATTTCATTGTAGTAATCGCCGGCCACAACGGGGTCGTCGCCTTTCAGTCCGTACATCATCTGAAGTATCTGGCCCTTTTTCTCGCCCGTTTCGTACAGCCTGGCTATCGCCATTTCATAGCGCGGATCGTTCGTCAGGCCGAGCATCTGGGAAAGCTCAATGAAGACGGCGTACTCGACCGGCGCAGGGCTTTCGACCGCCCCATCACCGAAAAGCCTGGTGGCCAGACTGGCGATCATTTCAAGCGAACTTTCCCTGTCGGCGGATGCGTCTATGAAGCTTTTATAGAAGAGAAGTTCGCTGTCGAGTATCTCGAAATCGAATTTGTTGGCATCTATGTAGGCTTCGATCCACTCAACATAGACATCGTCACGGTACCTCTCGACAAAATCGCTGTATGTATCCTCGCTGGCTTGTAGGTCGGAAAGCGAATCGATCTCTATCCTTTCTTCGACCACTATCAGGTGATATCCCGACATGGTCTTCACGGGGCCGTAGAGCTCGCCCACTGGTGCCGTGAAGATGGCTTCCTCGAACTCGGCGACGGTGTCGCCTCTACTAAGATAATCCAGCTCTCCGCCGTTCAGGGCCGAACTGGAATCTTCCGAATACTGAGCGGCCGCATCGGCGAAGGTTGTCTCTCCGTTCTTTATTTTGTTTTTTAGAGAAAGCGCCGTGGCCTCTTCGCTGACCAATATGTGCCTTGCCTTCACCGTCTCGTACAGGTTCCGAATGGTCTCGATGTTTTCCGTAAAGTAAGTCAGAAGCGATTCCTCATCAGTCGGAATTGCTTTATCGAGAAAGCGATTAATCTTTAGCGAATAGGTGACATATTCTTTGATTTCTTCGGCAAAGACGTCTATTGAACCGTATGCCGCTTCTATCTGCCCGACTGTGTATAAGTCTGAAGTGTACATCGAAAGCATGGCTGCCGTCTCGCTGGCCACTTCGTCCTCTGATGGGAGGAGCCCGTTCTCCAGTACGTAATAGTCGACAAGCTTTTCGTCAACTAAATAGGAGATGATTATCAGCTTCATGTTGTGCTCGCTTGGAATG
>DBRH01000026.1:13949-14332 GCA_002305955.1 Kosmotogaceae bacterium UBA1373 | reverse complement strand
CGTCATTTTTGCGTTGGTTCCCTTGGGGATCACGAGTACGATATCCTGTTTACCGTTTTTGAGATCTTCCAGGGCCTCGTCCAGATTGCCGTATTCCCTCTGTACAAAGGGACCCCCATGAGAGCTTATACTTCCCAGCACTTCGTCGAGAACCCTGCCGAATCCCGTGAGGTTTTCCTCCTTTACAATTCCCAGGTTGAAAGATATGCCCTGCGAATTCCCCGAGGCCATTCCTCCGAAAACCGACGTGAGAATGAAATAGAGAATCAGGGGAAAAATGAAGCTCCAGAACATCACCTGGAACTCCCTGATTTCGTTTTTGAAGAGTCCTGAGGTAAACTTCAACATTCTGCTCATTGAATCTCACCCTCAGTCCCTGAGTT
>DBRH01000026.1:1803-13850 GCA_002305955.1 Kosmotogaceae bacterium UBA1373 | reverse complement strand
TTGAGGCCCTCCATCTGAAGGAATTCCTGTGGAATCTCTTCCTCGCCCTTTACTCTGAAAGAAACTATATCTTCAGTCTCTATCGAAGCTATGAGTTCGTCGAGAGTGCCGCGGGATATTATCTTTCCGTGATCCATGATTATTATCCTGTCGGCCAGATGTTCGGCCTCTTCCATATAATGAGTGGTAAGAATAATGGTTTTCTGTCTCTTTTTTAGATTTAGAACGGTTTCCCATAGCATTCGCCTTGCCTGCGGATCGAGCCCGGTCGTAGGTTCATCCAGAAAGACGACCTTTGGATCGTTCACCAGAGAAACGGCTACCGCCAGCCTCTGAAGCTGGCCCCCCGACAGATTTTTCGTGTAGGTCTTTTTCTTCTCGTCTAGAGAAACTTCCTCGATCAATTCATCCGACGAAACACCTTTGGTGTAGAGCCCCCTGAAAAGATCGAGCGTCTCCTTGACGGACAGGTACTCAAAAAAGCTAGAAGACTGCAGCTGAACACCGATCTCTTCCTTCACCCTGTCGCTGGAAGGGGGCAGTTTCTCTTCGAAATACTCGACAGCGCCCGAATCGGGCTTCCTGAGACCCTCGAGCATTTCAACAGTTGTAGTCTTTCCGGCTCCGTTCGGTCCGAGTATGGCGAGGACTTCACCTTCCATGAGTTGAAAGCTGATATCGTCAACCGCCTTCGTTTCCCCGTAGTGCTTTTTCAGATTTCTCACATCGATTACCGTTTTAGGCACGTTAACACCCCACTTTCACAAGATCTCGTAGCAAAGGATATCATATTTTACTGTTATTTTTACATTTTATGACTCGAGTTCCTCGATCGCTTCGAGAAGAGCCTTTGCAGCCTGAAGCGGACCTTCCATTTCGAAGCCATGAATCCCGAGCCGGGTCATAACCTCGCCCACCTTGACACCGCCGTCTATCATACTCTTCAGGTAGCGCTGCGCGATCGCTTCGTGTTTCTCTCTTCTCTGAACGGCACCAAAGGGGTTGGCAAAATAGCTGTATGTCAGACCTTTTTCCGTCGTGGTTCCTTTGGCCATGCGCGCGCCTTTAGAAAAGACATCGTTGGCGTCCTCGGCCTTTTTGAAGAAAGCGATCTTCTCTTTCACATCTTCGTTGTAGTTGTTGGCGTAGAGAAAGTAATCGATCCTGGTCGGTTTTATGATCTCCGTGTAGTTGGAGTAAGGGACGATCACCCTGGCGTTTATCTCGTTGGGATTCATGAAGATACTCCTGTCCATCGTGGAGTAAGCGTACCCCGGCTGGAGGTCGTCAAGCCTGACGAAGGCGCCGGTTTCAGTCCCGTAAGCGACTACCGTTCCGTCGCCCGTGATATCCAGCGATCCCATGTCGTCGATGAGTATGTTCACCTCCGATACCTCTCCCTGAAGTCTGTTGAGAGCGTCGAGCGTCTCGGACTTTCCGGCGCCGCTGTCTCCTATGAGCATGACGTTTGCCTTCTTTCCGTTTCTCAACTTTATATGTGCCAGCGCTCCGTGGATCGGAAGCCTCCCCTCGTCTATAATCAGCAGGTTGTGAATCGTGAGGATCATCTTCTTCATATAGCCGAAATAGTCTATGGATGGATCGTCTCCGACGAGGCCGACGTACGTCCCGTCGTTCTCTTTGTAGATCACGCCGTTGAAGTCGTCGGGTTCTTCGAAGAATTGATTGTCGATACCCAGTATGTATATGCCGTCGGGCTTTTTGTTCTTTATTATGTCGAAGCTGGCCAGCTCGAAGAGATTTCCCAATCCCGAAGCGAGAGCCAGATACTCTTTGTTCACGACGACGTATATAAGTTTGGTTCCAACGTGTATTGGAAAGCCGAACCAGTCTTTGGGATCTGTGATATCGATTCTATCGAGAACGGGCCTGTCATTGACCTTGAAGACACCCCTGCGCTTGTTCGACTTGGTGTAAAAGATCACTGGCGGCTCGAACACTATACTCCAGACATACTCCAATTCATACAGCCAGTCGGCGTTCTTGAGCTTCATCCTGGGGTCCACGGCGGGCTTGTCAACGATGAAACCCACCTGTGCGCCGCCCGGTTCCTGTCTGAGGATCTTTAGCCTGATATCCGAGACGTTTATGAGTATCTGGCGGTACATACTGAGTACGAGTCCTTTAAGATCGGTGTTGGTTCTAACCAGCAGCATCTGCTTGAATATTCTGTCGAACCTGTTGGGGGTATATTCGTCGCGCTTGATGATGAACCTGTGCTTGTTTCTCCAGAGAGAGAAGAGGCTCTCCACGAACCTCACCAGCAGATCCTTCTTGTTGCTCATCTTCGGGAAAGAGTAATAAGGCGAACCGTCGATCTTCTCTATAGGATCGATCGTGAGAGCCAGAAGTAGCTCTATTATCCCCTCTATATCGTACTTCTGTGCGGTGTCAACTGTATCGGTGTTCTTCAAGAACGGCTCGAAAAGGGGAAGGAGCGAATTCTTCTTCTCCTCGGAGTCCTTTATTAGCTCGGATAGAATCTTCTTGAAGGTATTACTGTTCAATATCTGCGATGTCGCGTTATAGGTGACTTCTCCGTTGATCAGTATGCTTCTCATGTTGGTTTCCTCCATAAATCACGGGTTTTCACTATATTATACTGACGATGCTGTCGCATTCTTTTCGTTAACATGAAGGCTTATCGTTTCATCCTTCGGAAGAGCGGGAACCGTCGTCGTCAGAGGTCAGAGGATAGAGGCGAGAGGTGAGAAGATCCTCAGATCTTGACCTTTCAGACCTCTTACCCCCTACCTCACACCCTTCGAATGTTTTTTCTGTATATGGCTTTAAATGAAGGTTACAGCGTCCAGTATTGTCGATATGGTATAATACGATTAAAGCAGATAAACAATCCAGCCGATATTAGCCGCGTTCGGTATATTCCAACAGAACTACCCTCGAAAGGAGATAAGTATGAGCGCAATAGTCATATTCACAGGTGACAATGAAAAACTCCTTGGTGAGTCTCTAGACTTGATGGCTCACAGGGGAGAAGAAAAAACTATCTACGAAAGCGTAGACGGTTTTCAGATGGCCTCCACCGCCGGCAGGGCCTTTTCAGCCTCAAAAATGCGACATTCATCCCCAGAAGGCGCGGCCGTCATCGACGGTTTTCTTCTGTCTCCGCCGGGATCGGATTGGTCGGAGGAGGTCATGCGGCTTTACAGGGAGCTCGGCGAAGGCTTTCTCGAGCGACTGGAAGGCTCTTTCTCGCTGGCCGTGAACGATGGCAAAGAGACGATAATCGCCAGAGACCCAATAGGGCTGAAGCCTCTTTATTACGGCCGGATAGGCAGAGAGACGATCTTCGCCTCGGAGTTGAAGGCGATCGCACCTTACTGCGACGAGGTTGCCCTCTTCCCACCCGGTCATTACTTCACCAGAGAGGAAGGTTTCAAAGAGTATTCCACTTGCAGGGAAATCATCGACTCCGGCGAGACCGTTACCGATAAGGAAAAAGCCATCGAAGATGTGAGGGAAGCCCTGGAAGATTCTATAAGGAAGAGACTGGAAGTTCTGGACTGCGAACCTTCGATCTTCCTCAGCGGCGGACTGGACAGCAGTTGTATCGCGGCCTCTTTGAAGCAGTTTGTCGGCAATTTCAAGACCTTCACGGTAGGCAAGAGCGACGGTGAAGATCCGGGGTGCGCAAGAGTGGTCGCCGATCATCTGGGTACCGAACATCTGGAGTATTTCTACGATCTCGATGAGATGCTGAAAGTTCTGCCGGACGTGATCTATCATCTGGAATCCTTCGATCCGCTCCTTGTAAGGAGTTCGATACCGAATTTCATTCTCTCGAAACTAGCCAGCGAAAACGGTTGCGAATTCGTCTTTATGGGCGAGGGCGCCGACGAACTCTTCGCCGGGTACGATTATATGAAGAAGATCGAGTCCGGAGAAGAGATCGAGGCCGAGCTGTTGCGAATAACCGAGAACGGTCACCGTTCAGGCTTCCAGAGAGACGACAGAATGGCTCTGGCTCACGGTATCGAATACGATGTTCCCTTCATGGATCCGGATATGCTGAAACTGGCCTTCTCCATACCGGTTGACTGGAAACTGCACGGTAAAGACAAAACCGAGAAGTGGATACTCAGAAAGGCCTTCGAAGACCGGCTGCCGGACGAGATAGTGTGGAGGAAAAAGAAGAAGTTCAGTATCGGAGCGGGCTCTTACGATCTTATGGAAAGATACGCGCAAGAGACGGTGAGTCAGGAACAGTTCGAAAGAGATAGAGAAAAGGCCGGCATAAGGACCAAAGAAGAGTCGCTTTACTTCAATATTTTCAAAGAAGTCTACCATTGTGAAGGAGCCATAGAGACCGTTTACCGCAACTGATAGAAAATCGGCAGGTCGTCGGAATCTTTCGAAGATTCACACCGTATCGCCGAACACCAATAAAACCTCTGAATGGTTATACACGACTTTAAAAAAGGACGTGCGACGAATAAAGTATAATTGTAATGTGTATCGATCGTAGCTTGAGAATTGCAGTTAAACGCAGGTCTTTTCAGTGGTTGTCTGAAGAACAGGAGGTGTCGAATGAAAATAGCGGTAATAGGTGCGGGGAATGGCGGACAGGCTCTTGCAGCGGTGCTTGCCATGCGTGGGAACGAAGTTGCGCTCTACAATCGAAGTCAGAACAGAATCCAGCCTATACTGAAAAGCAAAAAACTCAAAGTGGAGGGAGAATCGGGTGGAACCGCGCGTTTGAAATATGTCGGGACGGATATGGGAAAGGCCGTTTCCGGCGCTGAGCTCATCATGATAGTCGTGCCCGCCTTCGCGCACGCGGAAGTAGCCAGAAAGCTCTCACAGTTCATCTCGGAAGGTCAGGTCGTCATTCTCAATCCCGGAAGAACGGGAGGAGCCCTTGAGTTCGACAAGATATTCAAAGAGTGCGGCGTGAGGAACAAAGCGGTACTGGCCGAGGCACAGACCTTTCTCTTTGCCTCCAGGATCTCCGGTCCGGGGATGGTAAGGATATTCCGGATCAAGAACGCCGTACCGGTGGCTGTACTGCCTTCAAAGGACAACGAACTCCTCATGCCGGTGATCGGGGATGTGATTCCCGAATTCACGCTTACGGACAACGTACTTTATACGAGCTTCAACAACATCGGTGCGATATTCCATCCCGGAGCGATACTTATGAACGCCGGATGGATAGAATCCACTCACGGAGACTTCCAGTTCTATCTCGACGGAATCAGCCCGGCCGTCGCGAGGGTCCTTGAAGAGGTAGATAGAGAGCGTTGCGAGGTTACCAGCAAACTCGGCGTTCAGGCTATGGGCGCCAGAGAATGGCTTGATTACGCTTACGATGCCAGAGGAGAAGATCTGTACAACGCGATCCACAACAACGAAGGTTACAGGGGCATCATGGCGCCGATCAGCATGGAAAACCGCTACATAATCGAAGACGTTCCGATGAGCCTGGTTCCCATGAGCTGCTTTGGAAAAAAACTCGGCGTCGACACCAAGACCATGGACTCTGTGATAAACATAGCCGGGGCGGTCATGGGAAGGGACTTCTGGAAGGAAGGCAGAAACATCGAACGGCTGGGAGTGAACGAGATGTCCGTTGAAGATCTAAGGCATTACGTTGAAAAGGGGGACGGCGATGGATAAGATACTGGCCGGGGCGATAGGTAGCGATATTCACACCGCCGGAATCCTCAACTTTCTGGGACTTGCCAGGAAAGAAGGGTACGAATGCGTGTATATAGGCAGCGTGCTGGGAATAGACAAGCTGCTGGACAGTATAAAAGAAGTTTCGCCCGATATCATAGCGATAAGCTACCGGCTTGGAGGAGAATCTTGCAGAGAACTTCTCAGAGAATTGCGGACGGCGCTGGAGAGAGAAGGCGTCGAAAAGAAGATGATCTTCGGCGGCACCGTCGAGACGGCCGGGGTTGCCCGTGAATCGGGGATGTTCGACAGAGTCTTCGACGGGAGCGAATCGCTGGAGGAAGTGACAGGCTATTTGCGGGGTCGCGACGAAGCGGGAGGGACCGTTGAATACCCCCAGGGATTGCTCGAGAGAATTGCCTTCAAAGAGCCTTTCCCCCTGATTCGTCACCATATCGGCCTTCAAACGCTCGAAGAGACGGAACTGGCCGTGAAGGAACTCGCGCAATCACGTTTGCTGGATATCATCTCTCTCGCGCCGGATCAAAACTGTCAGCAATGGTTCTTCCATCCCGAGAACATGGTCCGTTCCGAGGATGGCGCCGGAGGTGCGCCCTTCAGAAAGAGAGAGGATTTCGAGAGAATGTACGAAGCCAGCCGGAGGGGTAACTATCCGCTAGTGCGTTCTTATTCGGGCACGAGAGAGCTGTTGAAGTTCTCTCTCCTCTTCAAAGAGACTTTGAACAACGCCTGGGCCGCCATTCCGCTCACCTGGTACTCACAGCTCGACGGAAGATCGGACCGAGAGCTTCTGGAGGCTATAAGAGAAAACCAGAGCGCTATAGCCTGGAACGGCGGCAGGGGAATTCCCGTCGAGATAAACGAGGCCCACCAGTGGGCTCTCAGATACTGCCACGACGCCATCGAGGTTACGATGGCGTATCTGGCCGCCATGGCCGCCAGAAGACTGGGAGTGAAGGTGTACGTGGCCCAGTACATGATGAATACGCCCCCGGGGATCTCGCCTTCTATGGATATCGCCAAGTCTCTCGCGAAAAAGGAACTGATCGAATCGTTGAAGAGCGAGAGTTTCATTCCTGTAACGATGGTACGTCCCGGACTCATGTCCTTCCCGGCCGATCCCCACATGTCGATGGGCCAGCTGGTATCCTCTCTCTTCACTGCCTCTTATCTGCAACCGCAGATAGTCCACGTGGTGGCCTACTGCGAAGCGACGAAAAGGGCCACGCCCGTGGAGATAATCGAGAGCGTGAAGATGGTGAAACACGCCATGAGCGAGGCCGCAAAAGGACTGCCCGATTTCTCGAAGGACGATAAGATAGAACGACACAAAGAGTTCCTGAAAAACGAATCTGCCACTATACTCGAGGCCATGGAGAGTATCAAGATCTCCAGTCTGACCTCGCCCGAGACCATTTACGCAGCCATAAACGCGGGGATCCTAGACGCCCCGGGATTGAGAAAAATGTCGGTGGCGAAGGGGAAAACAACGACCGCGACCATAGATGGGGCTACCTTCGCGGTCGATGAAAACAACGAAGTGATCGACGAGAGAACCAGGTTGAAGAAACTGGGAATCTTTACGCTAGAATGAGCTATAAGAGCGGAAGAGTCGTCCGGCGTCAGTCGTCCCGGAGCATGGACCCGTCCTTGGGGAACGCCTCTCCCCCTCTTACCTCTGTTTAGAGACAGACGAGAAGAGCGAGATCCCGTATAAGAACCCTGAATGAGACCATTTCAGGGCAGGCTCCACGGGATGACAGTCCTTTCTGGATCTAGACCCTATGCTCTCCCTCGAGGGCCGGATATTTCTCTGTAGCTTTCCAGAAGTCCGTTCAAGGCCTCCTCGACGGTGCTTCTGGGACAGGCGAGGTTGACCCTCATGAAACCGGCCCCTTCCTCTCCGAAGACCGAGCCGTCTTCGAAGCCCACCCTGGCCTTTTTGTACAGGAAGTCTTTGAGTTCTTCCACAGTCATACCCAGTCCCCTGAAATCCAGCCAGGCCAGATAGGTGCCTTCGAGTTCCGTCACCTTCACCGCCGGCAGATTCTTGCCGAGGAACTCCCTCATATAATCGAAATTTCCCCTAAGATAGGGCAGCAGTTGATCCAGCCACTCTTCACCGTATCTGTAGGCCGCTTCGAAGGCTACGATTCCGAAAATGTTGGCCAGTCCTATCCCCACCGAAGAGAGTGCGTTGTTGTATTCATCGAGCATCCTCTTGTTTTCGGCAATCACGGAGGCGGTGGCCAGTCCCGCCAGGTTGAAAGTTTTGCTCGGGGCGACGCAGGTTATCGTCTGCATAGAAATCTCTCTCGAGATCGAGGCCAGGGGAACGTGTCTGTATCCTTCGAAGATCAGATCCGAGTGTATTTCATCGGAAACGATCTTTATATCGTGCTTCAGGCAGATCTCTCCCAGTCTCTCCAGCTCTTCTCTTTTCCAGACTCTTCCCACCGGGTTATGGGGGTTGCTGAGTATGAAGAGCCTCGTCCTGGAGTCTATTCTTCTCTCGATATCTTCGAAATCCATTTCGTAACGGCCTTCCTCGCTTTTGAGAGGACTCAAAAGAAGCTGTCGGCCGGTGTTCTTTACGGCGCTGTAGAAGGGGTAATAGACCGGGCTGTTGACCAGAACGGTATCGCCGGGATGGGAAAAGGCCATGATGCTCAGATGAACTGCGGGAACCACTCCGGGAGCGTGCGCCAGCCATTCCTTCTTAATCTCCCATCTGTGCCTTTTTTTCATCCACTCGACAAGGGCCTCGTGGTAGCTTTCCGGTTTAACGGTATATCCAAAGGCCCCGTGCCCTGCCCTCTCCCTGATTGCCTCCAGCACCGGTTCGGGCGCTTCGAAATCCATGTCCGCCACCCACATCGGCAGAAGATCGTTCGTGCCGAAAAACCAGTCCGCGTGGTCCCATTTAAGACAGTTCGTACCCCTGCGTTCTATTTTTCTGTCGAAATCGTACTGCACAAGCGCAACCTCCGTTTTTATAATTCTTCAGCTTTTTACTATTTTCAGGAAGCGATCAACGATCCTTTCGTCGAATAATTTCCCCGAATTCTCTCGCAAATACTTCAGCGCCTCTTCTTCGGACCAGGCGTGTTTATACGGCCTCTCCGAAGTCAGCGCGTCGTAAACATCCACGATCGCGAAAATCCTGGCCGAAAGAGGAATCTCTTCACCTTTCAGTCCTTGGGGATAACCGGAACCGTCCCAGCGTTCGTGATGGCAGTAGGGTATA
The DNA here is from genome assembly GCA_002305955.1 of Kosmotogaceae bacterium UBA1373. Taxonomy (GTDB): domain Bacteria; phylum Thermotogota; class Thermotogae; order Petrotogales; family Kosmotogaceae; genus Mesotoga. The sequence goes on along the minus strand of DBRH01000026.1, from coordinate 4,924 downwards.
TCCAGCGACGGCACCAGGTAGTCGATCTGAGAAAGGAGCTTACGGGCATAGACTGTGTGCGCTTTCATTATCTCCCACTCGCTTTCATCCAGCGGACCTTTTTTGAACAGTATCTCGTCCGGCACGGAAATCTTTCCGATATCGTGCAGAAGCGCGCCCCTGTAAAAGCTCTCGAGCTCTCCATCGCTCAGCCCCATCTCTCTGGCGAGGGCCATGGACAGTTCCGTCACTCTGCGCGAATGCCCCTCCATCTCTATATCTCTCAACTCGAGGGCCATCGCGAGGCCTTCTAGCGTTTGATCGTAAGCGTGCTTGATCATCTTGTTGCTCGCTTTAAGGCTCTCTATCATGATAGCCACATCTATTGCCAGTGACCCCTGCCCGGCGAGTGTGATCAGAAAGTCATGCCATTCGCTGTCACGCTCCCTTTCATCAACACTGAAGACCTCCAGCACTCCCAGGGTCTTGCCGCGCGTCTGAAGGGGAACTGNNCGCCTGAATCGGGGCGCAACGGCCCCGAATAAGGCTCGCCCGTGAGCACGACCCTCCCGGGAACGGTACCTTCAAGCGGAAGATCGACAGGGAGACTTTTGCCGGATATCGATCCCATTCCATGCGTGAATCTCAATTTATTGTCCTCACTCAGCAAGTAAATATCGGCGCCATCCACTTCCAGCCTGGATATGGACTTCTCCAGAAAGACGTCCAGCATCTTCTCGAGCTCTACGTTGTAACTGACCGCAAGATCTATCTCGTGAAGAGCCTGAATATTGTTCAATCTTTTAGTTGCGCTCCTCTCCGATTCGACGACTTTGGTTATATCGACTCCGGTGAGAACGAAATAATCGGTCTCTTCCTTCCAGGAGGCGAGAAAGCGCAACGACCAGCGAATATGCAGAGTATTCCCGGGAACCGGGCAGCCGCTTTCGAAAACCTGTTCGCCGTCTCCATCACGGATATCATCTACGGCCGATCTCAAACCGCTCGCCGTCGAGGGATTCAAGAAAATATCGTATATGCTTTTCCCGATGATTTCTCCGCCGGAAGAGGAGAAAAGCCTTTCGAACTTCTCGTTGATTCTCGCAATTGTTCCCCTGTCGTCAATTACCGCTACATAGACCCCGGCGCTGTTGAGAACGGAATTGGAAAAGTCCTTCTGCCTCGTCAGCAGCACGTTCGCCTTCGCTTTTCCACGAAACTCCCTGAAGATCATGAAGTAAAAGAGAAGACCGCTGGAGACTACAAAGGCCCAGCCCTTATAGGTCTGCACGGTGGATAAAGAAGCCTTATCCGGAAAAAACGCGTTGACCAGCATATCCGAGAACAAAATCCACAAGGCTCCAAATACAATATATGCGAATGCAACCTTCAAGGCCGGATTCTTCACAGCAACTCACCGCCAAGGACCCCGTTCAAAGGGTTAAGCGGCACGCCTCCCTTCCTGACTGGCAAACATATTGGCCCGGTTATCGAACGGTTAGCCTTCTCACTCGATGAAGGGTACATCGATCCCGGTATATATATAGTCGGGAATCTCCGGCTCGGGATACGTGCTTTTGATAAGCTCTTTGATCGCATCGAGATACCCCTTTGCCGTGGCTGCCCAGGTGTATTTGTCCATCACTCTGTCCATGGCTCGTTCCCTGAAGGATTTCCAGACAGCCTGATCGCAGTTTATAAGCCTCTTCAACCCGCGGGAAATATCCTGCGTATCGGCCGGATCGACCAGAACCCCGTACTCGACTCCGTTTTCATTCAAGCTCTCGGATGGACCGCCGTTCGAAGTGGCAACTACCGGTAGCCCGCAGGCCATGGCTTCGATCGGCGCCAGGCCGAACGGTTCGTACAGAGAAGTCAGCGCAAAGATCGATCTCAGCTTGCCGGCAACTCTGTACAGAGCGGCCAACTCTAGCTGGCTTTCGATGTTGAGAAAGAGAACCTTTTTCTCAACGCCGTTTCTTCTGACGATCTCGATAATCTCGGAAAGAACAACTCTTTCGGGATCATCGGTCTTTTCGTACTCATCGTACGGATTTTCCATTCCCCTCACGACTATCAAGAGATTGCTGGCCTCATTCAATGCAGTATCGGTTGAGAAGGCCCTTACGAGGCCGGTGTGGTTTTTCTTGGGTTCCAGTCTGCTCGAGACGATGATCAAGGGCAGAGAGTGTCTTGAAGGTTCTACAAACCCTTTCAAAGCTGAATTCAGCTTCTCCTCGATATGGGCGTCCAGATCGGTGGATTCCGTCTTGAAGATCGAAGTGTTCACACCGGGGGGCACGACTCTGAACCTGGAGTCATCCCCGATATTCACAAAGTCCCTGTAAAGCCTGTGGCTGTACTGCTGGTAACGTTCCATCGAAGTGGAGACGAAGTTGACGGCCGAATACTTCATTGCGAGCCTCTCGGCCGCTATCCGGTACGAAAAGTTGTACTTCTCTTCAAGCTCGCCCCTGTCATCGCCGGTCTGAAGAAGCTTTTCGAGCTTCTGTGCGCCGAGCGAATGGGCAGTGAAGGAAAAGGGGATGCCTGTATCCTTGAAAAGCATCGCCCCGACCAGGCCGCCGTCGCCGTAATGGGCGGTTATGAAGCTGGGCATAGTTCTGTCCTGACGGTAGAACTCAATTACCCCCTTTCTGAACTGGTCCAGATGCGGCCAGAGCTCTTCCTTTTTCAGGAAGCCTTCGGGCCCGAACGGGATTCTTATTATTCTCACATTTTCCACACCCGGATACGAATCCATATCGCCTGCGAACTCCGGCCAATCTGGATCAGTGATTCTTCGGGTGATTATGTCGCAGTTGATACCCAGTCCGGACATCGCGACGGCCAGTTCCTTGACATATACGAGCTGTCCCCCAAAATCGGGATGAGTGGTCCAGTAACTGTCGCGCGAATCGAAATTCCCCTGTGGATTGATAAATGCTACTCTCATGCTTCAACACCTCTCATAAATCGTCTTTAGCTCTTCGATCGCAGGGAGTTGCGTATCTTTTCCTTCGTGTTCTATTCTAAAGGCGGCGCACATGTTTCCATAACGGGCCGCTTCGAAGATATCTTTCCTCTCGAGCAGCCCTCTGTACAGGCCCGACCAGAAGGCATCCCCGGCCCCGGTGGTATC
>DBRH01000026.1:0-1793 GCA_002305955.1 Kosmotogaceae bacterium UBA1373 | reverse complement strand
TTCCCGAGTGTCAGTATCACGTTTTTCGCTCCAAATTCGTGAAAGAGATCTAAGTACTCTCGCGGTTGCATCTCCCCGAATATATGCCGCGCGTCGTCGTCTGAGGGCTTGACGATGTGGATATATCTCAACATCTTCTTGATGAAGGCAGGTCCGTCGTGTCCGCACTCCCAGATAACTTCGCGATAGTTGGGATCGAGCGAGATCTTTATCCCTCTCTCCGCAGCTTTCTGAACTACCGAGACGGTCGTCTCGCGGGCCGGTGAAAGTGATAGCGGCCAGGAAGTGAGATGAAGAAACTGCACACCGTCGAGAAACCGATCTATCTCCACGGGAGGCTCCAGCATACAATCCGCGCCGCGCAGGGCCAAAAATTGCGGAGTCGAGTCGGAACGCGATACTATCACGAACGAAGTGTGCCTCCTTCTGTCAAATTGAACATATGAGACATCGATCCCCCTCTTTGCGAGAAGATCGATGTAGGCCCGGCCGAAGGAGTCGTCCCCGACTCTGGAAAGGATAGCGGAATCAACGCCGAGATCATGAAGATTGAAAACGAGGTTGCCCGGCGAGCCCGCGAAGAACCTGTTGAAGCTCTTCGCCCGTGAAAGTTCGCTGACCTGTGTATCGGAAATCAGATCTATGAGTAGCTCGCCGATCACCGCAACTCTTCCCAACGGAAAGCCCTCCTTCCTTGATTCAAGTTTATCATTATGACCGACAAATACGGAAAGCCTTTGCAGTACCTCACCCGAGGCACAACACAGGAGACAGTGGGCAGAAGTGGAAGAGGACTTTTTCGTCCTGTGACGGCAAGATCTAAAAATCGCGAGGCGAGATTTATTTCCGGCCTTCGATCAGACCGACCTGTATCTGTAGAAGATTTTCCCTGCGTATTCGCGCCTTTCCACATCTTCTCTAGAGGATAACTTTTCTAAAACCCCTTCGGCTGAACCCGGACCGAACCGCGAAAAGAGGAGGCTTTCTATATCTTCTTTCGACATGGGGTGGCGCTTTATGATCTCGATAACGGTGCTCTCCGCATCGCTTTCGAGCGATAGAAAATTGCTGACTGGAAGGTTTTCGATACTCGCAGCGCCCAGCAATTCACGTGCGAGTTTCAAAGTGGCGTTATCCGGTATTGTGACACCATCTTCGGCCGGTGGCCTGGCGGGAACGTTTATATACACTCTCCTCGCTCTAATTCTGGAAAGCCGCTCTTTCAACAGTGCAAGGGACCTTTCGTCGTCGTTATAACCCTTTACGAGCATGACCTCCAGCCATACCTCTCCGGCGAACTCTCCGGAGAAATCCACCAGACCCTCGTAAACCTCTTCGTACTCGAGCTTTCCGAACGGCCTGTTGATTCGTCTGAAACTCTCCCGGTCGTAAGCGTCCAGTGTCGGCATCACGATGTCGAAACCGGAGATCTCGTCTCTGAGGTCTGCGTCGAAGAGAAGCGATCCGTTGGTGATCAGCACGAGGGGTTTGGAAGTCAACTCCCTGATCGCCCCCGCCAGATGATCGAGCGGTCTGTACAGCGTGGGCTCGCCCTCGCCCACGACAGTTACAACGTCGAAACTCTCCTCGCCCTTCTCGTTCACGAAATCCCTGACCTGGTTTATTATCTCCCCGGGAGGGTAGAAACTCGTGCGGGTGTTAGTCATATTTGTCGTTCTCCCGAGCTGGCAATAAATACATGAATAATTGCAGGTCTTGAAGGGAATCGTTGACACACCCAGCGACCTGCCCAATCTCCGCGAAGGCACAACACCGTACACGTGAGTCATGAA
>DBRH01000046.1:12764-19365 GCA_002305955.1 Kosmotogaceae bacterium UBA1373 | reverse complement strand
AACAGGAAAATCACGCATCAGTGCAGCGGCGGGATTTTCGTCGGCTTTCGCGGTCCAGTCGAAAGTCGGATAAGTCACTGCCAGTGCGGAAACACATAACACAACGAGAGCCACAATTAACACAAGCTTAGATCTCACGATGGTCCACCTCCTTGGTTAACGAACAAAAAAAGATGTTTTGGAAACTTTCCCTGTCACACACTTTCACAAGATCTTTGCGTCTGCCTTTGGAACGATCACCCCCTTTGAAAAGCGGATCTTACGAAGTGACCGTCAGCCGCTTCACATATTTGCCGGACAGAAGACTCTGAGGACTTCCATCACACGCATAGATCATATGGAGATATCACATTCAAGACACAAGAGACTCTCATGAATGAGCAATCGATAACCGATATGCTCGAAGGCTAAAGGACAGCTGTAAGAAGATCGGGAAACCGAAAAGTGCCAGGATTTGGCAAGACTCCACCAAAAGATGTATAAGCTCTCCGTAGCACTGGCACAGAATTCACGGTAATACTCTATCAGTAACATAAATTTTCTCAACCAACTTGAATTCTGTGCCGATCCCCAAAGTGAATCACATTACTCGATAAAGATTTTAGCTTTACTCAAAATTTCGCCAGGTGTTTAACTTCCGAAGATTATCTCTCCGGACACAACTAACCGCCCAGGTAAGACTTCTTCACCTGTTCGTTGTTGAGTAGTTCCTCGCCCTTTCCTTCAAGAACAATTCTCCCGGTTTCAAGTACATAAGCGTAATCGGCCAACTTAAGAGCACCCAGAGCGTTCTGTTCTATCAAGAGAATGGTCTTGCCTTCCTGGTGTACCTTTCGAATAACCTTGAAGACCTCCCCGACTATCACCGGTGCGAGCCCGAGAGAGGGTTCGTCGAGCATCAGCAGGTCCGGTCTCGACATCAGAGCCCTGCCTATCGCCAGCATCTGCTGTTCACCGCCCGAAAGAGTGCCGCCTTTCTGATCCTTTCTCTCTTTCAACCTTGGAAAAAGCGTGTTTACCCACTCGAGATCCTTGGCTATCTCGTCGCCATCGTTCCTCAAAAAAGCTCCGAGCATGAGATTTTCGGTTACCGTGAGATTTGGAAATATCCTTCTTCCCTCCGGAACTAGGGTCATTCCGGATTTCACGATATCGTTCGTCGGTTTGTTGGTTATAGCCTCGGATTTGAAGGTTATTTCTCCTTCTCTGACTTTTTTGAGGCCGCATATGCTCCTCAGCGTAGTGGACTTCCCGGCTCCGTTGGCTCCTATAAGCGCAACGATCTTGCCTTCCTCAACGTTGAAGGAAATGCCCTTTAAGGCGTGAATGCCTCCGTAGTAAACGTTCAGGTTTGCGACTTTAAGCATACAAATCACCCGTTCCAAGGTAAGCTGTGATAACTTCAGGATTGTTTTGAATCTCTTTGGGTAGACCGCGCGCGATAGTCACACCGTGATCGAGTACCACTATCCTCTCACAGATGCTCATAACAAGACTCATATCGTGTTCTATCAACAAAACCGTTAAGTTGAATTCCTTTCTTATCCTCATTATAAGGGCCGCCAGCGCCAGCGTCTCCTCGGGGTTCATTCCCGCAGCGGGCTCGTCCAGCAGCAAAACTTTCGGGTTAGTCGCGAGGGCCCTGGATATCTCGAGCTTTCTCTGTAGCCCGTAGGGAAGCGAACCGGCAAGATCGTCCTTGTACTTCTCCAGACCCAGTGTTTTCAGCAGGAGCATGGCTTTGTCGTCGATCTCCTTTTCCTCTTTCCTGTAGCCTGGTAATCCGAAAACGGCGGACAGTACAGAGGATTTAAGACGCAGGTGAAAGGCCGTCCTCACGTTGTCAAGCGCCGTGAGTTCGCCAAAGAGACGTATGTTCTGGAAGGTTCTAGCTATGCCCTCGGCAGTTATCCTGTCGGTCTTCATTCCCGTTATATCTTTTCCGCCGAGGATAACCTTGCCTTCGCTCACCAGATAAGTGTTCGTTATGAGGTTGAATATCGTAGTCTTTCCGGCTCCGTTCGGTCCTATGAGACCTACGAGTTCACCTTCCTGAAGATCGAGGTTGAAGTCCGAGACTGCCGTGAGCCCGCCGAATCTCTTGGTCACGTGTTCAAGTTTAAGCAGACTCATTCTGCATTCCTCCTTTTTGATCTGAAGATCCAGTCCCAAGAGAACTCCTTCTGACCGAAGAGGCCTCGCCTGAAGAATATAACGGTAATAACCAGTATGAGCGCGAATATCAGCATTCTCATGCCAGAAATTCCCGGTATCGTCAGGCCGAATATGGTCATCGGCGACTCAACAAACCTCAAGAGCTCCATCAGGAAGGCAATCGATACGCCCATAACAACACTACCGGTTATGCTTCCCAGACCTCCAAGCAACACGATCATAACTATCTGGAAAGTCAGAGAGATGTTGAAAGAGTTCGGATCGATCGTCATGAGAAGACTTCCCAGCAATCCTCCGCCGATGCCCGCAAAAAACGCTCCAATAACGAAAGCCAGAGTTTTATGTTTGAAGAGATTGACGCCCATCGCTTCAGCCGCAACCTCGTCCTCTCTTATCGATTTCAGAGCTCTTCCATAGCTGCTATCGACCAGTTTCTTTATGAAGAAAATCGTGAACAGGGCCCAGCCCCAGCTCCAGTAGAGATTGGTATAAGTCGGGAGCCCTTTCAAACCGAGCGGACCGTTTGTGATGTTCTGAAGGTTATTCAGTATTACACGGATTATCTCGGCAAAACCGTAGGTAACGATCGCCAGATAATCTCCTCCCACTCTGAGACATGGCGCACCGACCGCAAATCCCGCAACCGCTGCGATGGCTCCTCCAACTAACAACGCAAAGAAGAAAGGTATCTGTATCTCGCTGAGCGGCCAGATGATGGGCTCTATGAAGAAATTGGTAGCCTTCAGCGCCGGAGACATATAAAGCAGAGCGGATGCATAAGCTCCCAGAGACATAAACCCGGCATGTCCGAGAGAGAACTGACCCGTGAAACCGTTTATAAGGTTAAGACTGACACCCAGAATTACATAGATAGCCGCCACGTTCAGAATCCTTTTGATGAAAGGATCCATATAGCTTTCAGCGAGCCAGAGCAACAAAATGAAGACCAGAAGACTCACTATTGTTAAGATTAACTTCATTCTGCGATCCACAACAGTCACCTACTTTTCTTCTCGCCAAACAGGCCGGTCGGCTTGACGAGCAGTATTACAACGAGAAGGACGAATATTATCGCGTCTCTGTAACCTGCCGCTTCCGGGAAAAATGCCACAAGCAAGATCGTCACCATGCCCAGCATGAATCCGCCGAACAGAGCACCTACGATGCTTCCTATACCGCCGATTATCGCTGCCGTAAAGGCTCTCCATCCCGGAAAGACGCCCATGAAGGGCCATATCTGCGGATATCTGAGTGCCCAGAGTATAGCGCTGAGGGCCGCAAGCGCCGAACCGATAGCAAATGTGAACGCGATCGTTCTATTTACATTTATGCCCATTAGTTTTGCCGTATCGAAATCGACCGAGAGAGCTCTCATGGCCAGTCCCATCTTTGTACGCTTTATAAGGAAAGTAAGTAACAGAAGCACAATTACGGAAACTACTATCGTGGCTATAGTGATCGCCTGAATTCTTACGCCTCCGATCACGAAAGTGGTGGTCAGTGAAGGAGGCACATAGAAGGATTTCTGTCTTCCCCCGAATACAACCGTCGCAATGTTTTGAATCAAAAACGACATACCTATGGCCGCACAGAGAGAGGATATCCTCGGCGCATCTCTGAGAGGTCTATAGGCTATTCTTTCAATACCAACTCCAAGCAATATCGTTACCACAATTCCAAATATAACAGCAAGCCACCAAGGCATCATAAACAAAGTAAAACCATAGAAAACGAAGAACGTAGCCATCATGAACACGTCGCCGTGCGCGAAATTCACAAGCTTGACCACTCCGTAGACAAGAGTGTACCCTATGGCTATAAGTCCGAATATGAAGCCCAAAGAAATCCCGTTAACAAGGTGTTGCAAAAATACATCAGGGCTCATCCTGCCACCGCCTTTACTTTAACTACTACAATTCAGTATAGACGCAGGCACAGGCCTGCGTCCAATACCTATGCTTCGAAACAGCTGCCTTCAGTGAGATTTATTGGGCAGGCTTGACAACACTGACAAACTTGAACGCGCCGTTTTCAACTTTCCTGACTATTGCATCCTTTACGGCGTCTCCATTTTCGTCGATCGTTATGTAACCGGTCACGCCTTCGAAATTCACAGTTGCGCTGAGGGCATTCTTGACATCCTCAGGAACTGCAGAGTTTGCCCTTACGATCGCATCGATAGCCAGCATGAATGCATCGTATCCGAGCGCTGCGAACGCACTTGGCTCAACGCCGTACTTCGCCTTGAAGGCTTCGATGAATCCGGCCGCCTTCGGAGTCGGTGCGACTGCAACGTCGAAGTGAGTGCTGAAGAAGCTTCCTTCAACGGCGGCTCCGCCGACCTGCAGGAACTCCGGTACTTCCCAGGTGTCTCCACCGAGGAACTGCGCCTGAATTCCCAGCTCACGTGCCTGCTTGATGATCAGTGCAGCTTCACCGTAAGATGCGGCGGGGATGAAGATTACGTCGGGTTTCTTTCCCTGAGCGTATGCGAGCTGCGCTGTGAAGTCCTGGTCACCGGTCTGGTAAGAGATGACACCGCTTATCGATTTGTTGTCTCCCGTAAGGCTCTTGAAGGAGTTCTGGAAGTAGTGCGAAAGACCTACCGAGTAGTCGGAAGCGATATCCTGAATAATAACGGCGGTCTTTGCCTTCAGTTCTTCAACTGCGAATTTGGCCATAACGCTTCCCTGGAACGGGTCGATGAAGCAGACTCTGAAAGCGTAGGGCTTGCCAACTGTCACGAGCGGGTTGGTTGGCGAACATCCGATCATCGGGACTCCTGCCGCGTTGGCGACTTCGCTACCCGGTATCGCCACGGCGCTTCCGTAACTACCGATGATTACAGATGCCTTGTTGAACTGAATCAATCTGGAAACTGCGTTGGAAGCTTCGACTTTCTCACTCTTGTTGTCGACCAAAACCAGTTCTACCGGACGGCCGAGGATTTCCTTCACTTGCTCGGCTGCAAGGGTAATTCCCTCCATAGTAAGCTGGCCACCAGCTGCGTAAGGCCCTGTCATGGGTTCAAAAACACCAACGACGATTGGGTCAACTGCGAACAACACAAAACCTAACAGCAGAACAACTGCCAGAACGAGAATCCTCTTCACTTACCTCACCTCCACAATTGTGATCGTCTACGATCGTCTAAGGCTGAAATTACCCCACTAAATATAGATGGTACTCAAAGGCACGGTTGTAAGTGTTAGCGGACAACTGTGCAAAATATAAAAACTTTCGGGTAAGAAACAAGAAACACCTGGCGACATTTCTTAAGACAACTACTTCAGACTCTGAGTTCACTAGTTACTTAACTTTCAATTTTAGACAACCAAATCGGCCATTCAATATGGTAACCACCAAACAATCTATTATCATGATACCACGTGAGCACTCTAGAATCTCTCTCCAAAAATCGCCCTTTTGAGTCGATACAAGCGATCATGGACGATTATCGAGTTAAATCGTTTGGAAAACGAAGAATAAGTGAGCGGGAGGTAAGAAACGTTAAGCGTACGAATTTTGTAAGATCGAGTATTGAGGAGTATGCTTTTAATGATAGCACATGAAAGAACCTTCCAGTCTTTAATAATTATGACTACCCGGGTGATTTACAGTTACCTGTTTGATAACTGGAACACTTCGTGAGTCGTACGGTACGTTACCGGGAGTATTGAACAACTGGAGAGCTGTCAGTATTGACAGTTGCCCATAGATGCCCGGCGGTGAGGTTTTTTAAGTTCGACGTTTAACTTACAATTAGAGTATGGCGGCTAACAACCAGAAGGAGGGAAATTGCATTGGAATCAGAAACTATGATCGCAATAGTAAAGGAAAGACCGGGTCCCGGACTGACATTGAAGAGGGTTCCCGTACCGGGAGAACCCGGCCCACACGATGTTCTGGTAAAGGTCAAGCGCGCTTCGATATGCGGCACCGATCTTCACATCTACAAATGGGATGAATGGTCCCAGAAAAGGATACGCCCTCCACAGATAGGCGGCCACGAATTCACCGGAGAGGTAATAAAGGTTGGCGACAATGTCACGACCGTCGCCGTTGGAGATTCCGTGGTTGCCGAAACGCACATCCCCTGTCAGAAATGTCTTCAGTGCAAGACCGGCAGAATGCATATTTGCAGAGATATGGAGATACTCGGCGTACATCGAGACGGGGTCTTTGCCGAATACGTTCTGGTTCCGGAGATAGTTCTCTGGAAAGTCGATCCGTCGATCCCGCTGGAGTACGCCTCGATAATGGAACCGTTCGGTAACGCAATACACACGGCCCTGGTAACCGATCTAACCGGTAAAAACGTTCTCATAACCGGAGCCGGCCCTATAGGAGCCATGGCCGTGGCCGTGGCGAAAGCATCGGGGGCCGCCTGTGTTATGGTGAGCGAAGTGAAGGATTTCAGAAAAGA
>DBRH01000046.1:0-12695 GCA_002305955.1 Kosmotogaceae bacterium UBA1373 | reverse complement strand
CCATCGCCATGAAACAGGGTCTAGACAGCGTCACCAACGGTGGAATAGTATCGCTGCTGGGAGTATTTCCCGGAGATCTGGCCTTCGATATAAACAATCTTTTCACTTTTAAAGGGCTTACCATGTACGGAATAACCGGTAGAAAGATGTTCGATACCTGGCGGATAGCGGATCAGCTTCTGAAAAGCAAGAGGGTGGATCTTTCACCGGTGGTGACTCATACATTCCCTGCCGAGCGTTTCGAGGAAGGTTTCGACCTGATGGAAAAAGGGCTCTCCGGCAAGGTAATACTCCAGTTCTAAACCAACGTTGAAACGGGAGGTGTGATGGATGTTCAATTTCGATGTTTTGAAAGACGAGATGAGGGAACTCGAAGAAAAGGGACTGCTAGTGAAAATTCGAACTCTCGAGTCTCCGCAGGGTGCCTGGCTGAACGTGGATGGCAGAAAAGTGCTCAACATGTGTTCCAACAATTACCTGGGACTTTGCTTCGACGAGGAGTTGAAACAGGCTGCGATAGAAGGTATAAAAAAGTGGGGCGTGGGTCCGGGTGCGGTTAGATCCATCGCGGGTACTCTTGAACTCCACAACGAACTCGAGAGGGAGCTGGCGCAATTCAAGAAAGTGGAGGCGACACTGGTTGTGCAGTCGGGTTTCAACGCCAATCAGGCCGTGATAGGCCCGATAGTCTCCGAAGAAGACGCCATTCTCTCCGACGAGCTGAACCACGCAAGTATTATAGACGGCGTAAGATTGACGAAAGCCAAAAGGTATGTTTGGAAGCACAAGGATGTCGCCGATCTCGAAGAACAACTGAAAGCGGCCAAGGCCGATGGCGCCAGGAGAATGCTTATCATCACCGACGGCGTTTTCTCAATGGACGGCGACCTGGCACCCCTGCCTGAGATAGTTGAAAAGGCCGAAAAGTACGGCGCGATAGTGATGGTGGACGATGCGCACGGTGAAGGTGTTGTAGGAAGCAACGGACGCGGCATCGTGGATCACTTCCATCTCCACGGGAGGGTGGATATCGAAGTTGGAACTCTTTCCAAAGCCTTCGGTATCGTAGGCGGTTTTATCGCGGGCAAGAAAGCCCTGATAGATTATCTGAAGCAAAAGGCACGCCCCTTCCTGTTCAGTTCTTCTCTCTCTCCGGCCGAAACCGCGGCCGCCACAGCGGCGGTGCGAAAGCTCTCCTCGTCGGATGAACTCGTTCAAACCCTGTGGAGCAACGCCGGATACTTCAAAGAGAGGTTGAAGTCCCTCGGTTTCGATACGGGACACAGCGAAACCCCTATCACTCCGGTGATGCTTTACGACGCAAAGCTCTCATCGAATTTTTCGAAGCGACTCTTCGAAGAGGGCATCTTTGCCAGCTCGATAGGCTTCCCGACGGTGCCGAGGGGAAAGGCGAGATTGAGAATAATGATTAGCGCAGCTCATTCGAGAAAGGATCTCGATTTTGCCATCTCGAAGTTTGAGATGATAGGCAGGGAGCTGGGTGTAATAAAATAATCACTTCCATTTAGCGAGATTCCGATTATAATAGTAAACAATGCAGCGGCCTTGAGCCGCTGTTTTGTCGGGAGGTATAGAAATTGATATGGACTCTGGTTCTACTCGGGATCGGTTTCCTTCTACTTATAAAGGGGGCCGATTATCTAATAGAAGGAGCCGTAGCCATAGCGAAACGTTTCGGCCTTTCCGAGTTGTTGATAGGACTCACAATAGTGGCTTTCGGAACTAGCGCTCCGGAGCTGGCGGTAAGCTTTCAAGCCGCGCTGAAAGGCTCGGGAATAGCCTTAGGAAACGTGCTGGGTTCGAATATCGCAAACATTGCTCTCATTCTCGGTGCTGCGGCCCTGATAAGTCCTTTGAAGGTCTCAAACTCGACCATGTATTACGAAATTCCCTTCATAATAATCATATCGGCCGCATCGGGCGCCATGTTTTTCGGAAGAAATTTCACTCTCGGCAGGAGCGATGGGATAGTCTTGCTCGCCTTTTTTGTGATCTTCATGATGTACATATTTTCGATGGCCAGACAGGATAGGGCGATAAGCCAGGCAGTACAAATACAGGAAAAGAAAGACACAATAAGCTTCGGAAGAGATATAAAATGGGCCTGGATAGCCACAATTGGCGGTTTGGTGGCTGTTATAATCGGAGGCGACCTGGTTGTCGATGCCGGTTCACACATCGCCCGGTCTTTCGGTGTGAGCGATATGTTGATCGGTGTGACCATCGTTGCTATCGGCACATCTCTACCGGAGTTGGTGACTTCTATAACGGCAGGAAGAAAAGGCAGGAACGATCTTGCAGTTGGCAACGTGATAGGTTCGAACATTTTCAACACTCTTTTCATACTCGGTGCCTCTGCTTTGGCCTCTCCGCTTAAAGCGGACCGCCCTTTTATGATGGATATAGCGTTCAACGTTGGCCTTTCGATTGCCCTTCCCTTGTTGATCATGAAGAGGAGAGTGCTGAGCAAGTTCTCTGGCTTACTTCTTGTTGCGCTTTACACAGTTTACCTGTTGCTCAATACGATCGCGGGTTGAAGTATAGATATTCGATAACGGGTGGTATATAATATTATACTGCAACGACTTCGCAAGCGTATTTTGCCTGCCAGTTCGAAGATTGAAAGGGGGCATTTCGATTGAAGTTCGAACTCGATTCGACATACAAACCTCAGGGAGATCAACCGCAAGCCATAGAAAAGCTCACGGAGGGACTTTCAAAGGGGGACAGGTTTCAAACCCTTCTGGGGGTGACCGGCTCAGGCAAGACCTTCACCATGGCCAACGTGATTTCGAACCTCCAGCGGCCGGCGATAGTGATCTCTCCGAACAAGACTCTAGTCGCACAGCTCTACAGGGAGTTCAAAACGTTTTTTCCCGCCAGCAGGGTCGAGCTGTTCATAAGTTACTACGATTACTACATGCCCGAATCGTACATACCTTCGAAGGATATGTACATCGAGAAGGAGGCAGAGATAAACGAAACCCTGGAGAGAATGCGCGTATCTACCCTGAAGTCGGTACTGACACGCAACGATACGGTCGTTCTGGCAAGTGTTTCGGCCATCTACGCCAGCGGAGATCCGAGAGACTTCGCGACGATGAACATACACCTCCAGAAAGGCTCCAGATTCAACAGGAACGAGCTGGCCATAAGGCTGGCAAACATACAGTACAACCGATCGGAAGATCTTTCGGCCGGAGGGGTTTTTCACATGAAAGGAGAGATCTTCGAGATCTTCCCGCCCTACGAGGATTTCGGCATAAGGATCTGCTTCTTCGACGACGAGATCGAACGCATAGTCACTTTCGAACCGCTCAACCGCAAGGTGATGGATGAGCTTGACATGGTTACCATATATCCGGCCAAAGAGTTCGTAACGACCCAGGACAAGATCCTTGGCGCGATGAAGAGTATCGAGGAGGAACTGGAAGAGCGCGTGAAAGAACTGGAAAGAGAGGGAAAGTACCTGGAGGCCCAGCGTCTCCGGCAGCGGACCACCTACGACATGGAGATGCTCTCCAGCGTTGGTTATTGCTCGGGGATCGAGAATTACGCCCGCTTCTTCGACGGCAGAAGGAGAGGTGAAAAACCCTATACGTTGCTTGACTATTTCGACAAGGAGAAGTTCATAACCTTCATAGACGAGTCCCACATAGGAGTGCCGCAGATCAGGGCAATGTACAGGGGCGATTTCTCGAGGAAAAAGAACCTCGTCGATTACGGTTTTCGACTGCCCGCCGCTTTCGACAACAGACCCCTCAAGTTCGAGGAGTTCCTCGAGACGGTCGGCCAGATAGTTTTCGTATCGGCCACTCCCTCCGAGTACGAACTGGGACTCTCCAGGCAGGTTGTCGATCAGGTGATAAGACCCACCGGTCTGGTCGATCCAGAAGTGATCGTGCAGCCTACCGACAGCCAGGTAGATGATTTCATATTCAGAATGAAGCCGGTGAGGAAGCGGAACGAAAGAGCGCTCGTGACGGTTCTTACCAAGAAGGCCGCCGAAATGCTCTCGGACTATCTGAACGAAGTCGGTATTAAGTCGGAGTATCTCCACTCTGAGCTCGACGCCATAGAGAGAGTGGAGGTTTTGAGAAAACTGCGCGAGGGCACGATCGACGTCGTAGTGGGTGTCAATCTCCTCAGAGAGGGGCTGGATTTGCCTGAAGTCTCTCTCGTGGCGATAATGGATGCCGACAAAGAGGGCTTCCTTAGATCGGAAATCACCCTGGTGCAGACCATAGGAAGGGCGGCAAGAAACATAAACGGCCAGGTGGTTCTCTACGCCGACACCATGACCGGCTCGATGCAAAGGGCGATAAACGAGACGAACAGGAGAAGGCTCAAGCAGCTCATATACAACAAGGAACACGGGATCATCCCTGAAAGCATCGTCAAACCCCTTTACAGAAACATCTTCGAAGAGTTTGCCGGAGAAAACCTCGACAAGGATAGAGAAGATAAAGCCAGAACCACATACATAGAGGGGGTCTTTGCGCTCAAGGAGAACCTCGACACCGAGGATTACATGGCGCTCCTCAACGAAGAGATGATAAGGGCCGCCGGAGAGCTGCGGTTCGAAGATGCGGCCGTAATAAGAGACGAGATGTATCGCCTGAAAAAGAAATAACTTTAGTTCAGAGAAACGTAACTTGACATACGATACCGGATGCTGTTAGTATCTTCTCAACGAAAACACGACGGAAGGTGAAGCGATGTACGAATACACTGTGTCCTTAAAAACCGAATCATCCGCTCTTCATCATCATAAACTGTGGCGCCCGGTAGTGGGAGGCGGCACCGTTTAGTCGTGCTCTCATAAAAAAGATAACCAACCGGGCTTAAAGCCCGGTTTTTTATTTGGAGGTGTTGGTATGAAGAAAGTTATGCTGGTGGTTTTTCTGGTAGTTGTGAGTCTCGCATTCTCCAGTTTGTTGGAGGACATAAGGAGCAGGGGAGTACTAAGAGTCGGACAGGACGCCGGTTATATGCCGCTCTACGGTACAGATCCCGATGGAAAACGTATAGGGCTGGAAGTGGAGATACTCAAGGAAATGGCCTCGATTCTCGGTGTCAAACTCGAGTTCGTTATTGTTAACTGGGACGGTATCATTCCTGCGCTGGTATCCAACAAATTCGACATCATATGGTCGGGAATGACCATCACCCCGGAAAGAGCGCTGAAGGTCAACTTCAGCGATCCTTATCTCACCGTCGGGCAGACAATTCTCTACAACACGAAAAAATTCTCCACACCGCCGACGCTGGAGGATATAAACACTAAAGAAACGAAGATAGCCGTTCAGCTCGGTACCACCGGTGCCGAGGCCGCCAACAGATTGTTGACCAAAGCACAGATCTTCACTTTCGAGACAACCGATGAGGCCGGCTTCCAGGTCGCCTCGGGCAGGGCCGACGCCATGATCTTCGATTCGATCTACGCCAAATTCGTAGCCAAGAAGTACGAACAGCTCGACGTCACCGATGAACTGTTAACCATGGAAAACTTGGGGGTCGCCATTCCAAAGGGTGACTTTGAGACACTCCAGTGGCTGAACACGTTTATACAGTGGCTAAAGACGACGGAAAAGATAACAGAACTCGAACAGTACTGGTTCGTGGAATACGCCCCGGAATTCTGAGGCTAGGCGATGAAGAGAGCGGTTTCACGTATAACGCTGGGTTTGTTTGTGGCCGGATTGATCTGGTTCTCTTATTTCTCGGTTTCACAGGCATATCCATTTAACTGGAAAGTGCTGCCCAGATATTACAAGTTGTTCTTGGATGGGCTGGTCACGACCCTCGAATTGAGTGTAATCGCTCTCGGTTTCGCTATTGTGGTTGGAATTGTCGTGGCGCTGGCGAGAACTTCACACTCGGGTTTTTTCAAAGATGCCGGCACTCTGTACGTGTGGTTTTTCAGAAATATGCCGCTTCTTGTTATCATTCTACTCGTTTACTACGGCTTTGGATCGGCGATAAATATCGATCGCTTCTGGGCTGGAGTGGTCTCGCTCTCCCTATTTGAAGGCGCTTATGTGGGAGAGATATTCAGGGCCGGTATCGAAGCGGTACCGGCCGGGGAAATCGAGGCTGGCGAGGCTATGGGGCTTTACAGGAGACAGATAATGTTCTCGATAATCTTCCCGCAGGCCTTCAGGATATCTATTCCTCCCCTGATAGGGCAGCTGGTCAGCCTCGTGAAAGACAGCTCGCTGGTTTCGGTGATAGCGCTCGGAGATCTCACAATGAGAGCCAGACAGGTCGGCACACAGACTCTGGCCGTATTCGAGTCTTACATCGCTCTGGCCCTTTGCTACCTGCTAATAACATCGACTCTGTCGTTCGTTGGCAGAGCTCTCGAAAGGAAGATGGTGATACCATGACGGAAAACGAAATTCTCAGCGTAAGAGGAATTTCCAAATCCTTCGACGACCTTTCCGTTCTCAAAGGGGTCTCTTTCGATGTGAAGCAGGGGGATGTTATCGCCATTCTCGGTCCCTCCGGGGCTGGAAAGACCACCCTTCTGAGGTGTATAAACCATCTCATCACCCCCGACGGCGGCGATATACTCTTCAAGGGCTCGACCGTGAAGGGCGACAGGAAATCTATCAGATCCTTCAGGGCGAGAGTGGGATTCGTCTTCCAGAGATTCAATCTCGTCAGCCACCTCAGAGTGATAGACAACGTCGCGCTCCCTCTAGTAAAAGTTCTGGGCAAAAAATGGAAGGAGGCCAGAGAAATCGCCCTGAAGCAGCTCTCTCAGGTCGGTCTGGATGACAAGGCTGCCAGCTTCCCTTCCCAGCTGTCGGGCGGTCAGCAGCAGCGGGTCGGCATCGCGAGAGCCCTGGTGATGCAGCCCGATATAGTGTTGCTGGACGAACCGACTTCGGCGCTCGACCCTTCGCTAGTTGGAGAAGTAATGAGAGTCATAAAACGACTCTCATCGGAAGGGAGAACCATGGTGATCGTCACCCACGAAGTCGATTTTGCCAGGAATATAGCCACCAGGGTTTTGTTCATGAAAGATGGCTCAATACTGAAGGACACGTATCCCCGGGAGTTCTTCGAATCGGCCAGCAGCGAGATCAGAGACTTCCTGACCGATCTCTCGTCTATCGTTTGAACCATGGATCGGTCATCGACGACTCAGAAAGTAGTCCACAACCCCTGAGACGATAGCCTCGACCAGTGCCTCGCGGTAATCTTGACTGGCCAGCAACGCGTCTTCCTCGGGATTGGACATGAAACCGGCCTCAAAGATTAGAACGGGGACCTTTGACCAGTTGAAACCGGTCATATCTTCTCTTACCCTTATTCCGAGCGAGGTTATCCCCTCTATCTGCTGGAGACTGGCCATGATCTTCTCGGAGGCCCTCCTGCTCTCTTCGTAAATGGGGGCTGTGTAGGTCGCCGTCGGAGAAGGTATCAGAAGCATCATTCCCTTCAGCGAAGGATCCGAACTGTAGTTGGCGTGAACCCTTATACACAGATCGGCTGCCGCGGAGTTGGCGAGCTCCGCCCTTTCTATGTTGCTTACATCGACATCGTGTCTCTCCCTGGTCATAACTACGTCGAAGTTCTCTTCCTGCAACCTGTCCCTCAGAATGAAAGAGAGCTCCAGATTGAAGACATACTCGGGTATCCCGGTGTTGACGCCTCTGGTTCCGGTCGAGACCTTTGCCTTGGTCTCGCTCGAGCCGGGCGCTATCTGCTCTTGCGAGAGATTGGCCTTCTCCTGGTGACCCGGGTCTATACATATTGTGAAAGCCGTCAAAAGCGAGGCCAGCGACAGCAGAACTAGAATCGCACCTATCTTTCTATTCAACACATCCACTCCGTTCGCTATAAGTTACTACTATTATATAGTCTTTCGACGAGGAGCATCCGGCGGCATTCAATACACTTTCAAGGCTCGAAGCTATTCATCCACAAACTCCCGCAATGGTGGGTTATAATTGGTCAGGAGGTGAGAGCTATGTCGAGCAGCCACAGGAGAGAGATGCTGGAATCGGAGATCAAGAAAGTTCTCACGGAGGCTCTTTCATCTTACGCCAGTCACGACCCTTCGGTCGGCATGGTTTCGATAGTCAGAGTCGAGCTGAGTAAAGACAAGAGATATGCGGTGATCTACATAAGCGCTATGGGTGAAGAAAAGAAGAAAAAGACTCTCGTTGAAAGGTTGAACGAAGACAAGGGTATTTTCAGAACGGCGATAGCCAAAAATATAAGGTTGTTCAAAGCACCCGAGATACGTTTCAAAGAGGATATCGGCATAGAGGCCACTCTCAGGGTGGCCCAGCTGCTTCAGCAGATAGAGAATGAAAAGCAAGATGCAGAAGACAACTGACGGAATAATACTCGTAGACAAACCGTGTGACATGACATCCCACGATGTCGTAAATGTGCTTCGCAGGAAACTTCAGACGAAGAGGGTAGGTCATTCGGGCACACTCGATCCATTTGCCAGCGGACTTATCATAGCGGGCATTGGTAAGGGAACGAGGGTGCTGGAATACTTCCTCAACATGGACAAAACCTACAGAGCCGAGCTGGAACTAGGCAGGATAACCGACACTTTCGATCTCACGGGTAAACTCGTTGAAGAGAGAGAGGTACCGGCCCTTTCACTTGAAGAAGTAACCGGGGCTCTTAAAGCTTTCATCGGCGAACAGTTGCAGACGCCGCCGGCTTACTCGGCAAAAAAACACAACGGAGAACGCCTGTACAAGCTCGCCAGGGAGGGCAATATAATCAACCTCCCGCCCAGTCGCGTACAGATATATTCGATGGAAGAGATCTCCTTCGATGGACGGAAGATCTCCTTCACAACGAGGGTCTCGAAGGGGACATACATAAGATCTCTGGTTATGGATATTGGATACCGCTTTGGTTGCGGCGCCACAACCACTTATCTCAGGAGGACAGCCCAGGGACCTTTCTCGTTGAACTCGTCAAGCCGGCTCGAAGAGGTCTCCGCTCTGTCCATAATCACTCTGGAAGAGGCCATCTACTTTATGCCCGGGCTTCTCCTCAACGAGCAGGAAAGCCAGAGGGTGCTTCTCGGCGGTCAGGTCCACGCCAGAAACGTCGTAGGAATACTTGGAAGCTTCGTCAAAGACGAGATTATCCGGATACTGGGAAATGACGAGAGATTACTCGCCGTTGCCAGGTCGGAAAGAACGTCATCCTTCGTGAAGACACTCCAGAGAGAAGAGTCATGGGAAAGGGTTGCCAAACTCGAAAAGGTACTCGGGGCATAACATGTATGTGACCTGCATCGGAAACTTCGACGGCGTTCATCTCGGTCACCGTCAAATAATGAAAAGAACGGTCGAGCTGTCAAGAAGACTCGGTGTCAGAAGTTCGGCTATTTCCATGATTTACCCCTGGGCCTACTACTTCCCCAACTTTCCGGGCATAATCTACCCGGTATCTCAGAGGATCGAATTGATTCTCTCGACCGGGATCCATGAAGTGATCACGGCCAATATGGCCGAGATAAAGCACCTGGAACCCCGCGAATTCATCAACGGCCTGATCGGGCAGGGAGTGACCGGCATCGTTGTGGGCAGAGACTTCACCTTCGGAAGCGGTGCGAAGGGAAACACTGCGCTGCTTGAAGGGATGGCCGGCGAGATGGGCTTTTTCGTAGATACTGTTCCCGATTGTGTGCTGGATGGTCGAAGGATAAGCAGCAGCTGGATACGCGAAGCCCTGGCGAAAGGTGAAATACGTCAGGTCAACGCGCTGCTCGGCCAGAGATACTCGATAAGGGGAAGAGTCTATCGTGACCAGCAGCTCGGCTCTAAGATGGGCTTTCCCACGGCCAACATCACGCGTGGGGAGGAACGCCTGGTAACTCCGAAATCGGGGGTTTACATCGTAAAATCGATCATAGAAGGCAAAGAACTCTTCGGCCTGCTAAACGTAGGGTTCAGGCCGACCGTGCAAGTGACCGAAGAGGTGAAATACGAAGTCTATTACTTCGATTTCTCCGGAGACTTATACGACAAAAACATCGAAATAGAGTTTCTGGAATTCATAAGACCCGAATTGAAGTTCGACGGCCTACAGTTGCTCATAGAACAGATAAAGCACGACGAAAAGATCGCGCGGCGCTGGCTTGAGCTCCACTCAGAGGAACTCTGAGAAGAAAGAGACAACTCCCTCGAACAGAATGCCCTTTCTCTCTTCATCTGCGAACATTTCGTGCATTCCTCCGGCGATTTCGAGAAACCTCTTCTCCGATCCCAATTTTTCGTAGAACTCCCTGGCACCGGAGGGGTCTATAACCCTGTCGTCGCTTCCGATAACTATCATAATCGGTATCGTGATCTTTTCCACTTCCGAGAAGACCATCTCTATACTCTCCTCCATTCCGAGAAAAAGATTGGGAGAGACCCTATCATGAACGTAAGGATCGTCTATGTATCGCTGCACTGCAAGCTTGTTGTGAGAGAGATCGGAAGGTTCGAACCTGGATGAGCTGCTGAACGTAATTTTCGGCGCCAGTTTCTTAACGAGCTTGACTACTGGAAGAAGCTTTTTCACAGATTCTTTCGCGGAGTAGAGATGAGGCGAACTCAAAGCGGCAGCTCTGAAGATGCCGGGGTTTTCCTCGATCACCCTCGAACCGATAAGACCGCCCATGCTGTGTCCGAAGAGGAAAAGAGGCAATTCGCGCTTTCCCTTTCTCACGGCCGTCGCCAGATCTACCACAGCATTTTTCATATCATCGAAGGAATCTATGTAGCCTCGCTGCCCCTGGTGCAGCCCGTGGCCGGGAAGATCCGTCGAAAAGACGTTGAAGCCCCTGGATGTCAGGAAAGAGGCGAAAGCGTCGTACCTGCCGGAATGTTCGCCTATCCCGTGACATATTATCAAATTGGCCTTTGCATCTGAAGCGGTCCACTTTCTGATAAACAAAAAAACACCCCCTCGAAGTAGATTATATATCTACGGAGGGTACTCTTCATCTCAATTAATCCTGGTTCCCACCGAGCCATCGAGTTTCACGCGGTAGTATGCTCCCGAATAGTCGGAGATATACATCCAATTACCAGATACGCCGTCGAGAGCCCAGATATTTATGTTGTTCAGTTTCTGCATCTCAGTTCCATCCGGTCTCATTCTGTGAAGTCCCTTCTCTGATTTTAAAACGAAATAGAACCAGCCTTCGTCGAAAGTAAAAAAGTAGACTCTGTCCAGTGAGGCAAGAGTGCTTCTTTCGCTGCCGTCAATTTTCATTCTGACAACGTCGAGATCGTAATAAGCGTCTGTTCCAGTGTCTCTTAGGGCTGTGAAGTAGAGCCATGTATCGGTAACGTATCCGAACCGACCCTTTCCGGAGATCATGGTACGTTCGGTTCCGTCGATCTTTATTCTATAAAGTTTGCCATAATCTTCGTAGTATATCCATTCAGCGTGAATCTCTATTTTCCCAGGCTCTAGCGATACTTTGAAAAGCGTTGTTTTTTCCGATCCGTCGGTTTTCATTTTATTGAGTGTTCCCGCTTCGGTTTCCAATAAAATATCTACAGACGTCATAGCTTTCTTCTTGATCTCGTTGAACTCGGCCAGACTCTTCTTTGTGCTGTAGAGGACCATGTCGTCTGAAACACAGTACTGCGCTATGTTGTCTTCGCTCAACTTAGTCCGTTCGCTTCCGTCCTTTTTCATTCTGTACAGATTGCTTATATCAGGGTCGTCAGTGAAGTATATCCATTCGCCTGAAATGAATATGGAGCTGACCGGGAGCTCGGTTACTTTTGTCCGTCCTGTCCAGTCGGTATTTACTCTATACAGTCTATTCTTGACGACCATATATATATGTTCTCCCGATTGGGAAATCTCTCCCAGATTCATCCCGTCCCCCGATCTGTCGCTTCCTTCAGTTCGTTGCGAGTAGTCTTTTACTACTGGAAACCCTTTGAAAAAATCTGTTGAGTCAAGCAATATAGACCCAAACACGAAGAGAATAACCGCTCCGATTACGATAGAAATGAATGTCCCGATCGACCTGTCCTTCCTTATGAAAGCTACAATAGCCGCTACAAATCCCGCAACTCCAAGAGATACCGTTGCAAAGACCGGGATCGGTATTATCGAGAATCTTACCTGGAGAGAAATCAGAATCACGAAAGAAATACTCAGAGCAAAACCCCACTTGCCCAACCGCGAATGGGGCAGAAAAGTCATCTTCATACCCGCCATCTCCTTTGCCAGCAGTCACCGTGAGGTCTAGCAAACCAAATAGGCAGCACGGTGGTTCGATGTTGATAACATAGATCAATCCCGGCGCTAATTTACGGTGATACTCGTAGCTTTTTCGCTCTCATAGTAATACTAACTCTTTCTGCTACCGTTGGGTATCGAAGTGAGAGAATCTGGACCTATATCAATCTCCGAATGTTTGCAGTTGCTGACTTATTTGATCTCTCTTCAGTGAGTCGGGCAAAATCAACGATTCGCTCTTTGCACATATTTTTGCGTTGGTCGAGACGGAAATCCACTTATCATTTATGATAGATCTATTATGAGGCAAATCGGGTGCTTTACAAAAGCCAGAGCCCATGATATTATTATTTTCATCTGGCCCCATAGGATAACGGCTAGTCCACCGGATTCTCAGTCCGAAGGTCGGGGTTCGATTCCCCGTGGGGCTGCCA
>DBRH01000063.1:9216-9973 GCA_002305955.1 Kosmotogaceae bacterium UBA1373 | reverse complement strand
TTGACGGCCGGTGTGTCTATGTAGAAGCTGCCGCCGCTTCCTCTGTCGCCGCCGAATCCCCCGAATCCCCCGAAGGCCATGTTGAAATCCCATGGTAGCATCACGAATTGACCGTCTCTGTCATAGAGGTAGTAGTTGTGGTTCATTCCGCCCAGTATCGAATCCATGCTTCCGGCGGCTACGCAAAGAGCGTAATACTTGAGAAAGGAGTCTATGTCCAGCACTTTTTCAAGTTCTTCGTACGTCCCTTCCTGTAAAACCTTCAACATCTCAACTATAGAGATTCTGTCGCTCGTCTCCTCGTTGGTTTGAAGGGCCAGACCGGGGTAGCTCTGCGGGTCGTCGTCTATGTACACCAGATTGGCTCCGGTGCCTTCCGGTTTGTACAGATCTCCGTAACCGTAAGCGAAGTGATCGCGTACGAAGTTTTCGTCTATGTTTTCGACACCCAGATAAAGCCCGAAGTACTGGTTGTTTATATGCAACGCAATATAGGTTGTCCGCGGAGTTTCGAGACCGAGCATTTCCGAGATCTCGTACGTCAGGTACTCTCTCATGAACGAGGGGTCTGAGAAACCGTTGTTGAGGTTTATCTTGGTTATTCCGAAAAGGTTTTGACCTTTGACATAGTGGTTGAAGTCGAGCTTGAAGCTGTAACGGTTCGAAGTGGAATTCGCTGCCTGCATGAGCGAGGAGTTGCCCTTGGGTCTGATCCCGACGTTTTTTATGCGATAGCCGTTGTAAACGACGTTGCACA
>DBRH01000063.1:7689-9109 GCA_002305955.1 Kosmotogaceae bacterium UBA1373 | reverse complement strand
GCGTTCGATACGCTGTCGATAGATTTGAGTTCATTGACGAAATCGATTTCTCCGCTTTTGATGCGCAATTCCACGGAAAGCTCGATGTTTTCCGCCGTGACCGTTTTCGACTTTATATTGTACCTTTTGACTTTGTCCTTCAGCTTGTCGAGTATCGCCTTCTCGGCCTCTGAATTTACGTAGTCCAGCAGAAGTATGTAGGGCGACGTCTGGGACTTGAAGTTGGCGAATACAAGCAGGATTATGCCTATGATGACCGAGCCCATGACCGCGAGCAGATAGAAAGAGGCGCCCGTGACTATCCCCACGGCGATCGCCCAGAACATGAAGACTATGTCCATCGGGTCTTTAATCGCGGTTCTGAACCTCACGATGCTTAGAGCGCCCACCATTCCAAGCGAAAGCACGATGTTGGTCGTTACGGCCATTATTACCAGGGAGGTGACCATGGCTATCATGACCAGCGATACGTTGAAACTCTTGGTGTACATTATTCCCTGGAAGGTCCTCTTATATACCTGAAAGATGAAAATACCGATGAGAAAGGTTAAGAGCAGTGTTATCGCCGTATCGGCTGCCGATATCTGCGATGCCGAGAAGTTTTCCAGAAAACTGTTCTTGAATATGTCTTTGAATGTCTCCATGCCTGTCCTCCTTAAAACTAATACAGGTAGTTGTATTTTCTCCCGATTACGTATTTGGATGCGCTGCTCCTGAACCTCCCCTCGCTCTGAACGATACTCTTTATGTGAGAAGGGAAGAATCCGTCGTACTTGATCTCGAGTATCATGAGATCGCTCATGGAGCGTGTGAAGGAACCGTTTCTGTCGAAGAGATCGAGGTTGTTGTTTCCCGTCGATAGATTCCCGTCGAAGGTGATTCTCAGGTTGGCCGCTCTCAGGCAGTAGGCCTCGCGATTGTAGCGGACCAGTACCTTTGGTTTCAGAGTTCTGTTTTTTATTCCTTCGTAGAAGTCTATGAACTCGTGCGGTCTCTCCTCCAGCAAGAAGGAAACCCGCCCTTTCACTATCTCTTCGTATTCGTCCCTGGAAATGACGCGGCTGACCTTTTGAGTCAGATCTCCCTTCCTGGTCTTCTTCTCGAGCTTAACGACGCTATCGCTGAAGTTGTAGATCCGTATCCTGTATTTCGTTCTGTTGTCTGTNNTAGTCGCCGTTACCGTTACCGTTTCGATCGACCTCCATGATGTGTCTGATCTTGCTCTTGAGAGAGATATAGTCGAAACAGCTTATATAATACTTGAGTTCGTGCCTTCCCTTGATCTCTTCCATACGGTTCCTCCAGTTTCATCGTTGATCGATTTTAAGGAGCTTCTGTCACAGAATTATCACAGCGGCTCTGTGATAGATTTGTGACATGGCGATATTAGAATAAAGCCATACCGGACAGGGAGGTCGTG
>DBRH01000063.1:7387-7573 GCA_002305955.1 Kosmotogaceae bacterium UBA1373 | reverse complement strand
CGACGAACTGGAAGGCTTCCAGTGCGGCGCCGACGAATACATATCCAAGCCCTTCAGTCCCAGAATACTCGTGGCCAGAGTGAATGCGCTACTCAGGAGGAGTTGCCCGATGCAGAAGGAAACGAAGATCGGAGTTCTTCATGTAAAGCCCTCCAGCATGGAAGTGTACGTCAACGACAGGAGAAT
>DBRH01000063.1:6992-7219 GCA_002305955.1 Kosmotogaceae bacterium UBA1373 | reverse complement strand
TTTTTACAGATTCTTGCGGTGATACTCTTTATCATTTCGGCACTGTGGCTTGCAAATACCTTCATGCTTGAACCGTACTACATGAAAACGAAAAAGGATCAGCTGATCAAGGCCAGGAACAGCATCAATTCCTTCGGAGTCTCCGATTACCAGGAAAGAGTCGATTTTCTCGTAGATATGGGCAACGAACTCAACGCCATGATCCTCATTTTCAACGGTTCGGGCGA
>DBRH01000063.1:5287-6821 GCA_002305955.1 Kosmotogaceae bacterium UBA1373 | reverse complement strand
TGGCTCTGGTTATAGCTCTCATCATTTCAAGAAGGTTCACCGGTTCGATCCTTCACATGAACAGAATCACCAGAAAGATGAAGGACCTGGATTTCTCTGAAAAGTGCGAAATCAAATCCAAAGACGAGTTCGGACAGCTTGCCGGTAGCATAGACGATCTTTCGGAATCTCTCGATGCGACGCTGAAAGAACTCAGCCAGAAGAACGAGGCGCTCAAAAAAGAGATAGAACACAAAAAAGCCGTTGAAGAGATGAGGAAGCAGTTCATAACGAACGTCTCGCACGAATTGAAGACCCCCCTGTCGCTCATTCAGGGCTATGCCGAAGGATTGGAACTAAACATAGCCTCCAGCGACGAAAAGCGGAACTTTTACTGTGGAGTGATCAAGGAGGAGACGGCGAAAATGGGCAGGCTCGTCAAAGACCTCCTCGATCTATCGATGATGGAAACGGGGAATTTAACGCTATACAAGAGCGAGTTCTGCGTCGATGAGCTGATAAAAAGGGTGACGGGAAAGTTCGAAAAGGTCTTTCTAAAAAATGGAATCGAGCCGAAGTATGCAGAGGGGGAAAGAACGGTTGTCTACGCCGATTCTTTCAGGACGGAGCAGATACTCACCAACTACCTGAACAACGCCGTTTACCATGTCGATGAAAGAAAGGAAATTTTTGTCCGAAAAGAGATTCAAGAGAATTCGGTGATTGTGCGGGTGTTCAACTCCGGCCGGAACATACCCGAGGAAGAGAGCGAGAAGATCTGGACCAGTTTTTATAGAACCGACAGTGCCAGAACAAGGGAAGAGGAGAGGTACGGCATAGGGCTTTCGATAGTCAAGGCCATCTGCGATCTGGACGGCAAAAGCTGTGGTTTTGTGAATCTTCCAGATGGCGTGGAGTTTTTCTTCGAGCTTGAAAAGGCGAAGACTTCGGATTAGCTCAATCCAAAAAAGCTGAAGATAGCGAATAGAGACGCCGACACACAGCCGGCGATGATCGGGGTTTGCAGCCAGCCCAGCAAGATCCTCCGGATCAGACGGCCGTCGAAGTTTCTCGAACCCCTGGCCAGTCCCACACCTATAACGGCTCCGACTATAGCTTGAGATACGGAGACTGGAACTCCTATGTAAGCGTAAATGAGAACGGTGAGACTCTGCGCCAGGACCGCCACGACCGCGGAAAAGGCCTCCAGGGAGACTATCCTCTTGCCCACCGTGTACATGACTTTCTTGCTGAAGATTATCGCGCCGGCGGCGATGCTCAGCCCGCCTATCAGCGCGGCTTCGTCGATCGATATGCTTCCGACGAAAGTACCGGTTATATTGGCCACGTTGTTGGCCCCCAGAGCGAAGGAGCCGAGAATTCCGATCACGATGGCGAGAGCCTTTAGCGTTATATCTTGAACCACTATCGATTTTATCCTGCGAAAGAACCTCGCGATGATTCTGTACAACACATATCCGAGCAAGGCCGCGCCCAGAGGAGTCGTTATCCAGCAGATGACGATCTTGGCTACCACGAACCAGTCGACGCTTCC
>DBRH01000063.1:4971-5233 GCA_002305955.1 Kosmotogaceae bacterium UBA1373 | reverse complement strand
CCGGCGATTATTGAAAGACTCGCGGTTATCGCCGCAAATCTGTAATTCAGGAGTCCGTTGGTAACAGTCGTCCCGTATATGTTGGCTGCGTCGTTTCTTCCGAGTGCCCAGCCGAAGAAAACCGCGGGTAAAAAGGCTAAAATCAATTCTATCCCTTCATCCAGAGTAATGAATAGTATTATAGCACCACGCTCATAATATTGGGAAACCCTTTAATAGAACAAAAAAACACTCCGGAAACCCGTCGTTTCCGTGAGTGCTT
>DBRH01000063.1:4620-4948 GCA_002305955.1 Kosmotogaceae bacterium UBA1373 | reverse complement strand
CTGCGTTATTTGTAGAGGATTATCAAAACGGCTATGACACTAAAGAACAGAGCGAGAAGCAAAAAAACCGTCGATGTATCCACAACTCTCCCCCCAGTTTTCTATAAAACAATTGTACAACTTTACAAATTGAATGTAGAGGTTCTTCTACATGATATCTCCGAATAGAGGTCTCTATTGTAGAATCTAAATGAAAGGACGGTGGTATTATGTACAACCGCTCGGAAGATTCGACAAGAATAGTAATAGGAATAATAGGAGGAATAATCTACGCTGTCGGCGTTGGATTGATAATATTCAGTTTCGCCAGTTTCTTTCTCGCGCCCGC
>DBRH01000063.1:0-4484 GCA_002305955.1 Kosmotogaceae bacterium UBA1373 | reverse complement strand
GAGAACGACGACAGAGCCTCTACCTGTAAGAACTGCGGAACTTCTCTGGTGGGTTACAAAAAGTGCTCGCTCTGTTATAAACTGAACGAAATGGAGAAAAGGTTCTGCTCCAACTGCGGCCACGATTTCAATCTCGATTGATACTGCGGAAAGAGCCGTCTTTGGGAAGAACCGTATTCACCCCTCACTATCCACTAACCACCACCCACCACGGCTCTTAAGATGGTTATCGCTGTAAGTCTTCATGAGAGCAAAAAAAGGATTCCTGACTGGCGCCAGGAATCGAAGGGGGAATTGCTACGAAACGAGGAGTTGTCCGGATTGCGGCTAACTTCATTTCCTTTTTATCGGGTCCCTATCGTATTTGTATGTCAAAAGTTAACCAACAACCTTGCAGATATATTATACAATTAATTCCCTAAAAGTCAAATATCCTCGTTTATGTAAATTAATGTGTAAATTGTATATGGAATACTGCTCTATTATTTTCTTTCCATATCTCAAAATCGGCCAACAAAGCATCGATCCAAGCCTGCAATTTGTTCCAATTCCACCGGAGATGATATAATTAAATTTGGGATCGTTACACAGATCGGATGTTGATATGTTAACAGATTTCTACTATCCCTAATTTACTATAGAATAGATTTCGGGGGTGTTCGATGAGGGTACTGGTTACAGGCGCCAGAATGTGGTATGCGCTCAACAGTATACGGCTTCTGGCCAGACAGGGGCATGAGGTCTTCGCTGCCGACAGCGGCAAGGTCAGCGGTGGTCTGTACTCGAAATATCTGAAAGGTAAATTCATATATCCTCCCGTGAGCGAGAAGAGCGACGAGTTCATAGAGTGTCTTCTCAAAAAAATAGAAGAGCTGAAGATAGACTTACTTTTCCCCACCTTCGAAGAAGGCTTCGTTATAAGCAGATTCATGCACAAATTCGAGGGGCGTGTCAGGGTTATCGTGCCCAGGCATGAACATATACAGGTTTTGCACGATAAGTGGACCATGACGCAGCTGGCCTCCTCTCTCTCGATTCCCGTTCCCGATACAACGCTTCTAAAGGACTTCGACACTTCCAGGATGGACTTCCCGCTTATCGTGAAGCCACGCGACCAGAGGTCGGCCGAAGGGATCGTAAAAGTTCAGACGCTTTCGCAACTGAAAAAGCTCTCCGCCACTCTGGACGGCACAAAAACACTGGTCCAGGAATGGAAAACGCCCCACCAGATATGCACGACAGGGCTGGCTTTAGACGGCAAACTTAAAGGAAACGTCATCTATCACAATATAAGGGAGTACCCGGAGTCCGGCGGGGTCGGAACCTGCAGGGTATCAATAAAATGCGAAAAG
Organism: Kosmotogaceae bacterium UBA1373; assembly: GCA_002305955.1. Classification (GTDB taxonomy): domain Bacteria; phylum Thermotogota; class Thermotogae; order Petrotogales; family Kosmotogaceae; genus Mesotoga. Next base: position 3,132 of record DBRH01000063.1, on the reverse strand, counting down.
GTGGAGTCTTACGTTTCCACGATAGTGGAGGCCCTGAGATACTCGGGATTCATTTCGATGGATTTTCTCTACGACCGGAACGAAGACGAGTACTATCTCGTTGACGTCAACCCCAGAATGAGTCCGGGGCTTCTGGTCGCGCACACCTCGGGGATGGATTTCGTCAGAGGTTATATGGACATGGTCGATGGCGATATAAAAAGCTTCGACGTGGTTGTTCCGGGCAGGGGAACGTACACGACCGCCATGGAGATCGGCTGGTATTTCAGCACTCTGTTCAAGGGAAAGTTCAGGAACCTGAAGGGCTTCTTCAAGAGCAGGAAAGGGTTGAAGGACGACACGTGGGATATAAGGGACCCGCTCCCCTTCTTCGTCGTACTCTTTGCGATGGCTTATACGGCCGTCTTCGGCCCGTTTATGGGAGGGCAGACGAAGGGTTTCTCGCTGGGCGCAACTTACGATTCGGAGAAGTTCTCAGTCGAAAAGGCCGAATCCGAGAAAAACAGAGAAGCCGGTTAATTATAAGTCGGTTGTTTAATAAAAAAGCGCTGCCCTTTCAAGGACAGCGAAGCGGTCTGAGGGTTAACTCATGTATAATTATACCATATCCGACAGTATAGATGTCAAGCTTTATCAAGTTGTTTAATAGAGCCTTATAGAGAAAAACGCCCTGAAATGTCTTTCGCACACGGATGGAATACATTAGATGTAACAGCCGAACTTACATATCGGGGAAAGGTCCAAACAATCGATCAAGTTTCACAGAAGAAGATACAACCCTTCCGGAGCTTTCGGCGATACAGGTTCGCCCACCGGCCTCACTAAGTAACCGCTTGTTTTGGATTCGCGGGATTGAGCGGTCCGAGGAACGCGATGATAATAACTGCTGAAATCGCCTCGAGATAAAGCTTTCAGTGCTGGTGTCTTCGAACCGCTTGCGGTATGAAAAATTATTATGTATAATTTGAATGAATAAAAATTATCCCATTTTCTAAGTTAATATGTCTCACTTATCGTTTTTTGAGAGACGTAAAAGGTACAATATACAACAGGGGGCAAAATCATGTACCGTACAGCGTGTACTGTGCTTTTTGTTATCTCAGCGTTTTTTTGCGGATTGGCTGTCTCCAACTACATCGATCCGGCCGGATACCCTTATCCATGGCCCGATAATCCCAGTCCTGCCCTGGCCAGCTATGAATTCAACAGCCTTTCAGATCTCGCCGACTACTACCCGACAGGTTCCTGGAGCGTTGCCGGAGGCATCCTCTCGATAACCGGCTCAGGTGAGCGCAGGGCCGTTCTGAACGGTAGTACGGCCTGGACGAACTACGTTGTAAAGGGAAGTGCCAGAATAACCGACGGAATCACGCAGGGCGATTCCGCTTTCAAAATATACGCCAGAGTCACCGGCACTGCGGCCGCTATGAACGCTTACGTCTTCGAGATAGACTCAGATTTCACCAACAGGTTTTCACTTAGAAAAATCGTCAACGGCGTCGAATCGGACCCGCTCATTACGTCCGTGACCTCGGTGGGTTTCGACTGGAGTCGCTGGCAGGAGATCTCCGCTGTGGCGAACGGAAATACTTTCACCATGTATATCAACGGAATCGAAGTGCTCAGATACACCGACAACGCCAGTCCTTATCTCAACGGCAGGGTGGGGCTCGGAGCGAGGGCCTACACGCGGGTCGAAGTGGATTATTTGCGGGTGTACGGCATAAACTCTCTTTCCAGAGAGTGGAAGTACTACACTTACTCCGGAGACGCAGTTTACGACTCGACCGGCAACAGCGATCTTTCCAGCGGTGGCTCCGTCTCGCCCGCGCACGTCGACATAGTCAGTTCACCGACCCTACCCTCCGTAATGGTCTATTTCGATTCCGGCGTTCTCATGTTCAGGATCGTTCTGTCCGGTAATCCGTTACAGCTAACGGGCCAGGGCGTTCCGTACACATCATCCACCTGGGTCGTGCTTATGGACTTGAACGGCGACGGATACAGGGATTTCACCGTGGAACTGGACGGAACCGATCAGGGCGTTTCACCCGACGATATAAAAGTGTTCTACAGCAACACGTTCAACCAATATCTCCCCGATGGCGACTTGATCTGGAAGCAGGACAGCGCAAAACACCTCACCAACCCGACCAACGTCGATGGCGAGCCCGGAACTCCCGCCAACTGGGACTGGAATTCATCGCCCACGGTATGGGACTATAAAAGATCACGTGTGACGGAGTACATAGATCCCGCGATCGGAAAGGTCTATCTTCTGGATTTTCAGGTCCCCCTGGAGGCGCTGGATGCAACCTCGCGCGGCGGTCCAAAAATCATGGTCGACAGCGTCTTCCAGCTCGCATTCACTACCAGCGCCAACACCAACGATCCCGTACAGAAGGATCTGGCGTACCAGGGAACATATAAAATGGACAGAACTAAGCCGTTGCTCTTCGGTGATCCCATAAATTCCAGCGGCCAGATAAGCCAGATACCCCTGACCTCAAAGATAACCGTCACGGGCTGCGGCCCATCGATAATCGAGGCTCTCGTCCAGGACGCGAGCATTCTGGTCAACGGCCAGGTAAAATCATCCGTTACCAGCGTGAAGTTCTATCACTACTTCGACTACAACGGGAACGGACTCGCTGACGATGGCTTCGAGTGGGTCTTCACGGGCGAGGCCGTTTCAACTGCCGGGTTTAACCCATGGATTTATCAGTGGAATACATCTATAATGCCGCAGGGCAATTATATAGTAAAGGCTATAGTTATGGACTACCAGGGCAACATGATGGACTCCTACCTTCAATACACCGACGGAGACCTCAGGCAGGTGGCCCTTTTCCTGAACACCTGCAGCACGATCAACATGAGCGTTTCCGGAAGAGTGTTCGAAGATAAAGACAGCGACGGAGGAAGTTTCATCGGCGGTGTCGATCTGCCGAAAGGCAACGTGCGCGTTAGGCTTTACAGGGAGAGCGACGGAAACACCGCGCTCAGCGGCGGCGACTCCTTCGTAACCCAGAGCATGACCGGGAGCGATGGCGTCTATTCCTTTGCTCCCCTGTCCCCGGGCAGGTATTACGTGGTCGTTAACTCAAAAGATGTCGCTCCGGCCTCTCTGAA
>DBRH01000032.1:1365-7067 GCA_002305955.1 Kosmotogaceae bacterium UBA1373 | reverse complement strand
CTCCCGATTAAAGAAAGACTTTGACGAAAAAACTATAACTATGATACTCCATAGATGGCACAGCCAAAACAGAGGGATTTAATCAGATAATACCATCGCTTTCTTATATTCGCCTTACGATCTTGAACTTACTCTTATCGGCCCGATAAAGAGAAACGACAAATTCCACGCAGACATCGCTTTTGGTGTAGGTGAAGCGCTTTCTCAAGATCGCGCAGTCGTTCATTTCCTGCTTCAGGAAGCGCGCCTCGTCTTTCTTCAGCCTCGCAAGTTCCATCTCTTCTTCAGCGTAGGAGATATTTATTTCGAATTCATTTCTTAGTATATCGTAGAGCGATTCCTTCTCCATATCGCGCTGGACGATGTTCAGCAGTCTTATATCGGCACCCACATTCAGATAGGCCTCCTCGATCGCATACGGCTCCTCTTCGAGGAACCTGACCCTCTTCAGATAGACCACGAGAGCGTCGGCCGGGATTTTGAAAAATTCCACAGCATCGACCGGCACTTTTACCAGACGGTTTTCGAGTACCATCGATCTTGTCTCGCGGCCTCTTTTCTTGGCCTCATCGGTGAAACCGGTCAGCGTCGCCAGTTGCTCCTCTCTCTTGGAGCCTGTGACAAAGGTCCCTTTGCCTTTGAGCCTTTCGATGAACCCCTCTCTTCTCAGCTCGTCCATGGCTCTCCTGACCGTGAGCCGGCTGAGCCCGTGTTTCTGGCAGAGCTCCTTTTCGGTGGGAAGTTTGTCACCCTTCTTGTACTTCCCCGACTGGAGGCCTTCCTTCAATTCGACGTACAGTTTGTAATAAAGCGGAACGGGCGTTTCCCCCATGACTTCCCCTCTCGTCATCTGTAGAAAAGTCTCCCCGGATGTATGAGACAGTCCTGCACAAATTCGATGAATTCCTCTCCCGAACTTTCCCATTGATCGGGGTTGAGTGATCCCGACCTTATTTTCCTCGAACTTTCTTTCACTCCCATAAGATCGTCGAGGCGATCGGAAATCTCGAATTTCTCATATTTTAGCAAATACTCCATAATACTTAGCGCCAGCAGGAAATAATTGTCGCTTTTCGACGGGAAGAATTCGACACCGTCGCAGCTCGCGTTGGCGTATTTGCGGTAAAAGGGCATGAACTCCCTCCTTCTGACCTTCACGGACGGGAAGTCCCCTTTTATTTTCTCAGTCATGCCGAAGCCATCTATCCAGGGCGCCCCTATAACGAGGAAGGGTTTGAAGGTCCCCCGGCCTTCCGAGACGTTGGTCCCTTCGAAAAAGCAGGTGCCGGCGTACCCGAGAAGAGATTCGAAGGTCGGTATGTTCGGCGAGGGAACGTTCCACACGAGCGAGGTCTCATCGAAAGACCCGCCCTTCCAGCCTTCGGCCGGTACCACACGCAGATCCAGGTCGAGCCCACCCAGCTTTTTGAAGTACCTGGCCAGCTCTCCCGAAGTTAGCCCGTACTGGAGTGGCAGCCGATAGCCACCCACGAAAGTTTGAAGATCGTTTTCTATTCTGGAGCCGAAAACGCCCCTCCCCAGAGGATTGATCCGGTCCAGCACCATGTATCGCTTCCCGTTTTCTGCAGCCGCTTCCATCGTGAAGGCAAGAGTGTAGATGAAAGTGTAGTAGCGGAGACCGACGTCCTGGATGTCGTAAACGAGTATATCCAGACCGTCGAGATCCTCGGTTCGCGGTTTACGCTTGCTGCCGTAGAGACTCACCACCGGCACGTTATACCTGGGATGGATACTATCATCGTACACGGCCCCGTCGGCTATTCCGCCCAGCCCGTGCTCGGGAGTGAAGATCTTGCGTATCTTCAAACCCCTTTCGAACATCATATCTATCCCGCAGCGAAGAGAGTTGTCGATGAACGAGTAGTTAGTTATCAGACCAATCGATAGATCTTTCAGGTCGGCGAAATCCCGTCTCGACAGTATATCTATCCCCTGTAATACCAAGAAGCTCACCTCCAAACGAAATCTCTCAAGTACAATAATGCCATATTGTCATGCCATTTAGTATCTTTCTATCGTGTCCTCATTAATACTCCAGCTAAAAAAAGGCCGATCTCTTCGTCGGCCTTTTTCCTGTCTTACTGGCGGTAGTATCTGGCTTTTATTTAGCGCTTTCGTAGATTTCCTCGGGAACAATGCTTCCCAGGAGCGTATCGTTAAGCTGGGCGAACGGGCCGTCATATTTGGGAGGAGCGATTTGATCCTGGGGATACATGTACGGTTGCGGATACCAGGCGTAATCCGAAACCACTGCTCTGCGAAGAAGGATATCGTTCTTTGAGACATTTATCACGAGCAGGTCAGTGGCGATTGCGACGGGCCCTTCATAAGACAGGCGTATGTCTTCAATCGCAGGCCCGACGGTATCTTCGTTGGCCTGAAAGTGCGTGGCGACCCCGAGCCTCGGGTTTGTTTGACTGAGTATATAGCCGAAGGCTTTCTGTGAGGTGTGAGAATTCCTTTGCACGGCCAGCGCAAATGCCACAGCCCTTTCCCAGCCGGGGTCTCCAGGATTCAATCCCGAGTTTTTACTGGCCCACACTTCGGGCGGCACAACCATCTCATGGATCAGAACATCGATACCCTTAGCCTGCTCGATCATATAGTAATTGGGTATTGTATCGCCCGAGAAGATCATCGAAAGACCGTTCCATTCGAGTTTATAGCTTATGCTTCCATTTCTGTCGTGAACGGCGGGAAAATGTGTAATTTTTACACCGTTCTCCTCGTATGCGACTCCGCCGACTGTCATATACGGCAGCTCCTTCGCTATTATCTCGTAACCGTCGCGACCGTCTTTCAGCCCTGTGCTCAAAAAGCTGAAAGCCTCCACGTGCCATTTCATTAGTTTCTTTAGATTCTCGGCGAACGCCTGAGTTCCTTCTTCGGGATCATCTCCGGAAGGTCCATACAGATAGAGAGGAGTCTTGCGATCTTGAGAGGGACCGAAACAGTAAAGCGTTATTAAATCTCCAACATGGTCTCCGTGCAGATGAGTGAGGAAAACCTTGTCCATGCGTGATGGTGGAATGCCGGCCGCAACGTAATTGGATGAAACGCCTGATCCAAAATCGAATACGAAGCTGTCTCCATTACCCAGTTCGACAAACACGCTGTTGCACTGCTGGGCGATTCTCGGCACAACCGATGTCCCCATGAATGTTATCCTCATCTGATCATCTGCGAGCTGCTCACCGGGAATAAAAGGTTCAAAAGCGCTGATTATCTGTCCTGGAAAACCACTATAGGTGGCGTATCCGAAAGCGCAGGAAGCTATCGCCATAATAACGCATAAAACCAGAGATCTCAAAACTTTTCTCCGAATCAATCCTACCATCGTTCTCCCTCCTACTTTTCCTTGAGTCTTTCACTTTTGAATTGCTGTAACTCCATGGAATTTTCCGTAAAACTATAGATACACACACTTCGCTGTGAATGAATTGAACCTTATAGAATATATAACAGCCGTATGCCCGATATCTCCGAAGACCTACTGTGAAATTTCGATCACTGTTTTGCGCTGTCGATAGTATAATACTGCTCCGCGCGCGTGATAAGATACTAACCGGAGGCGATCGGGATGCAATTACCGCTCTTCATGACGGTGAATCTGATCAACATATTCACTTTTCTGATGTTTCTATCTAGGGTAAAGTGGCCGAAAGTCGAGATCTTGTTCGGAACGGCGACGATCATCCTGGCTCTTCCCGCGGTGACTATCGGCGCTCTCAACCTTTTGAGGTCGGCAAATTTCCTTCTCTGGTTCCCTGCGATTCTTTACGGTTTCTGGGCTCTGCTCGCACTGGTTGTGGATTATCTTTTGAAGATAGAGTTCAGGAATCCCGCTAAACCATCCATACTGGTACCCTTCCTGATTCTTTTTTACTTCTCCGTCGGTGGGATGGCTGCGGCATTTTACAGGATTGATCTGTACCTGTGGCTCATCTCGGGAGTAACCTCTATCCTCAATCTGTATGGAGCTTACTACGCCGGTAAACAAGGCAAAGGTTGATCTCTATATTGAATGGAACAATACATGATTTTGAAATAATGACTATTTTACAGAATTAGTGATCTTGATTCTCCTGGATGCATAAGTCTGTTCGTCAACTATGGTGAAAATCATCACATTGAAATTGATTTTGGCAACGGAAATCAGTGAATCATGGAAGTACTATCTTCAATGCTTAATAACACCTTTTCATTCTCTCGATTGACTTGTGTGGATAACATACAAGATTGAACCGTGATTTTGATAGAATTACGGCATATCGACAGTGATTCTATTTAGAAGGCTCCGGTCTCTTTTCAATATCGGGAGGTAAATGATGAAGCTGAGGAGTCATCTTATCTTTTGGGGTTCTCTAGCTTTGATTTCGTGGGGATTGTCGAGATTCAACTATCTTTTTTACCACTCTACAGTCGAGATATTCACCATATCTGTCGCAATGATGCTGGTGGCCGTCGCCTTAATTGCCAGAAGCAAGAACAACATCGTGTTCAGGCTGGGCAGTCTTTACGCTGTGGTGATGGTTTTCGATATACTTCATACGCTAACCTTCAAAGGCATGAGTGTCTTTCAGAACTGGTCCGCCAATCAATCGACGCAGTTCTGGATACTCGGAAGGTCTCTGGAAGCCTTGGGCCTGGCGCTGGCAATAGTGTTGCCAAATTGCAAAAGGTGCAACATCTTCTACTGGATATTTGTCGCGGCTTCGGGCATCACGGGTATCCTGCTGGTGGGAAGTGGCGTTTTTCCCGACTGCTACCTCGCCGAAACTGGTCTGACTTCTTTCAAAATAATCATGGAGCTGGTGATCCTTGGAGTCATAGCATTCACGATCTTCCTGCTCATGAAAACGGACAACAAAGAGATCAGACCGTATAAAAACTACTATCTGACGGCACTTTTCTTCACCGCCCTGGCCGAACTGTTTTTCACAATTTACACAGACCCTTACGGTTTCACTAATACACTGGGACATATTTTTAGGCTAATCTCCTATTTCGTGATACTGGAAGGGATAGTCGTGCGATCCTTCACCGAGCCTCTGGATACGCTCTATAATGACATGAATACTATGGTGGAGGAACTCACCAGTATCATTAGTGAAACCACCGAGATCAAGGATCCGTACACCGCCGGTCGCCAGAAAAGAGTTGCGGCGCTTTCGGAAGAGATAGCCAAAAAGATGCACCTTTCCGGCGAGAGAAGAAAGGAGCTAGTTCTTGCGAGCAGATTGCACGACGTGGGCACTCTCTTCGTCCCCACGGATATCATCTCGAAAGTCACACCTGTATCGCAGATCGAATACAACCTGATAAAGCAGCACGTGATCAAATCCTACGAACTTCTCAAGGGCCTGCCTTTGAGCTGGAGAATCTTCGAAATAATACGACAGCACCACGAAAGGATCGACGGTTCGGGATATCCCAGGGCGCTCAAAGGAGATGAGATACTTCTGGAGGCCAAAATCCTGGCAGTCGCGGATGTACTGGAGGCTATGAACTACGACAGACCACACCGTAAGGCACCGGGAATGGAGAAAGCCGTCGAAGAGCTGAAAAGAAACTCGGGCATATTGTACGATGCCAGGGTTGTTGAAGTCTGCATAGAGGTGATCGACGGCGGCTTCAAATTCGACGGATAGTCGTTCAAAGTCAATCCAGTGCTTTCAACA
>DBRH01000032.1:0-1314 GCA_002305955.1 Kosmotogaceae bacterium UBA1373 | reverse complement strand
AAACAAAGAATGTACTAACGCCGCCCTCTTTTCACTCTACACAGAACTTTTCTATCATTTTTTTGCTCACGGTACGGTGATGATAAGGCTATTAGAGATCTACAATGGCTTTTTCGATTCATTAATATCACTCTTCACGAAGGAGGCATGAAAATGAAAAAGGTATATGTGTATTTCGCAGTTGCATTGCTTCTTATATTGATTACCGGCTGCCCGTCTTTCTGGAAAGCGGCCGATGCCACTCTGAAGCAGTTGATGTACAACGGGATAAGTGTTCCTGGCTTTGATGCCAAAAAAACCGGTTATTCGGTCGAACTTCCCGCGGAGACGACAGAGCCACCAACGGTGACGGCCGTTCCCGCTGTTGAAGGGGCAAACGTTGTGATAACTAATGCAGAGACTCTTCCGGGGACCGCTACAGTGTTTGTCACCTCTTTGAATGGAAAGGCGACAAAGACTTATTCAATCTATTTTACGGTGAAGAAGATAACTATCTCAATCACGGCCGTTCCACCCGACGGTGGAGTGTTCGAGGGAGATGGAGACTATAACTACGGCGATCTGGTGACGCTAGTAGCTACGCCATCTATTCATCACACTTTCAACGGTTGGTATCTCGACGAGCCGGACGAGTTAACCTTCAACGAAAGCAATGACCCTGTTTATACAGATCCAATTGTCTCTTTCCATGCTTCGCAGGATGTGGATCTACTTGTAGAGTTCGATCCGATGCAATATACGTTTACGGTTGTGGCAGATCCTCATGAGGGTGGAGAGGTTACCGGTGGAGGAACTCTCAATTACGGTGATTCTCTAAATCTGAGCGCATTACCTAATACAGGTTATGGCTTTGAGGGATGGTGGATAGACAGCTATATGTTTAGTGATCAAGCTGTAGACTCGGTTAGCACTGTCGAAATCCTCAATCATACTGAGTGTATAACGTGTACCGAGCACATCGTTAAAGGAAAGTTCAATCCTTCTGCGCCCCAGTGGCAACTGGATGTGACGATCGAGGCAACACCGATCTACGGAGGAGAAACCTGGGGTGAGGGACTGTATCCGTACGGCGTAGATATCACTGTTGGAGCTACGCCGAATCGGCACTTCGATTTCGATGGGTGGTATTACGGTGGAGAACAGCTAAGTGAAGGCGCTACCTACACTTTCCCGGCAAATGAATGGTACACCGAGGGGGTAACATACACCGCGCTTCCCTTACAGGGAGTGTTTGTAGATGTACTATACAAATTCAACGCCGTTGCCGAACCTCCCGAGGGGGGACAGGTGAGTGGTGGCGGTATCTGTACTTAC
>DBRH01000020.1:163818-194549 GCA_002305955.1 Kosmotogaceae bacterium UBA1373 | reverse complement strand
ATATCCTTCCCGCTCTTTCTGGAAAGGTCAGAAAACATACGGACATCGAACTTCTCAAGCGCCTTTCCTATCGAAGATACTTCTAGTCCCGTTTGTAAAGGGTCTTCGCGTCTGACAAGCGGGTTTGTAAATGGGACGATCCTGCTTTCCTTCTCATTCATAGCTCAAGTGAATCCTTCGGGGTTTCAGTCATTATTCTCGTAACTTCAAATTTCAGATCATCATCTATCAGCGAGAATATATAACCGTAAACGTAGTTGAAATACTGCATGGTCGGCCCGTCGAAATAAGCGGTGTTCAACGATGCGATGTGTTCTTTGATCAATATAGGCAGATTGCTGGAAGCCCTAGAGTACTCTTTTTCATTCTCTGAAAAGCGGTCGAGCAGATTCTTCAACCTTTCAATAGCCTTCCTGTTATAGCGCCCATACCTGGCGCTTCTAAGTACTTCTACCTTTTCTTCAGCAACTCTGTAGAAAGCGGTTTTAAGTTCCTGATAACGTTCGCCGAGAGTCTCTTCCAGTAGAGAGAGATCGATCAATGATTCAATAGAAGCCGCATGGTTTATGGCTTTTCTTATGCCCATTTCATCGTCGGAGGCCTTGATACCTTCGAGAATGCTCTCGAGTTCCAGCAGCACTTCTCTGTTTTTTTCGATCTGTTGTTGCTTGATTTCGTCTTCGCGCCGAGCCTTTAGTTGTTCGAATTCCTCCCTGATTTCGAGCAGTTTCTTCGAATATTGTTCAACCAAAACCATGGAATCGCTTCCGGCATTTCTGCCGAGTTCTTCAAGAGCTCTTTCACCACGGACCATGATATCTTCGATATCTTTTTCACTTTTTGCGACTTTCAAGTCCGCGAATATCTTTTCCATAAGAGTCTTGAAGATATCGGCATTCTGCGGAAAACGGTTGGCCGCAGCGCTAAGCACCAGTCTACTCTCGAATTCCTGGTTTTTCTTCTGGAGTTCCTTGTAACGCTTCATATACTCTTCGGGGCCGGGTTCTCTGGTGAATTTGAATTCGTAGGGTCCCAAAAAGATACCACCCTCTCTTTTGATTAGCCTGTAGCAGAGATAACCCAGAAAGATGAGAGCAATTATAGATATTACCAGCATTACGGTCCCTCCTTGCGAACATTCGAATGGAGCTTGTACTTGCAATATATGAAGTTCTAGTTTTCATAGATAATAGTATAGAACTCGATTCACCTAAATTCAGTTTCCGGTCGAAAAATATTTGCGTGAAATACTAACTCTTCGAGAATCCTTACGAATAAAATGATAACACGGGTCGACCGATTGTTGGGAAGCGCCGTCTCCGTTTGTCGGCGCAGGGTTACCGGGTGTTGAGATCTCGTTTGATGTGAGGAGGAAAAATTCCAGATAGGAAGGAAATCACGCGTGTCGGTAAAAACCTTATAGCCAGATAAACAACCAATATATTGATGAACCAGTACAGAATCCAAAACTTTCTGAGGATTTCTATCGGATCTCCAAAAAGATCAAAAATAGGATAGACAAGTACTCCTGCGGCGATATGATAGCCGAGCACGAAAAGTGTGTTCCGTCCTATTCTAGAAAAGAAGTCCGCTATTTTGAAAAATTTCTCGATCATTCTTGAAGCGCCGATGATAGAGACAATACCGGAAAGTGCGGCGACTATGTAGATCAACGGCTGGGGACCAAAGTAATCTTCCATCAGATAGACTTCGCCGCAAAGGAAAGACGATGACGTAAAAATCGCGATCGCCACTACCACAACGGGCCAGCCAATTGTAGAGATCCTATCTTTCTTTTCTTGCATGGCCTTTCCGAGTGCGAAATAAGGCATAACGGCCAGAGCTACGTCGATTTTGAAAGGCAAAGAGCCTCTGAAAAAGAACATCGAAACGAACCCCGCAAGAATACCTATCGTAAGTATCTTCAATCTCTTGAACACGATGTAATATATCTCCATAACAAAGACCGCGGGCAAAAACCAGAGAGGTATGATATTGAAGGGCATAATACCAAGTGCCGTCCTTACGAGCAAAATGTTCCACACAACGTCTATAACAGGCAAATCCAGTTCAGTCCGCTTAGAAATGGCCCAGGCCAATATCCAAATTCCCAAATTCACCAGAGCCATAAAATAGTAGGGAACCATCAGCTGCTTAAACCTCTTTTTGATTGTGAAAAGAATCGGTGCGTCTCTTGAGATCAGCCCAGAAAGAAAGAAAAAGGTACATGCGGCAGGATTTATGAGGTCTGCAACCAGCTGCGGAGGCAGTGTGTGAAAGAGAACCACCAGAGACATCAAAAAACCCCTAGAAATATCTATCCAGGCAATTCTTTCCATTTTGATTGTGGATGACGCATCTGGGGCTTGCATACAGAACAACCACCCGTTATGATAATTGACATCAGTATAGCATAACGGAATGGTACGACGGATTAGTGCGATCGCAGGTCTTTGTCTGAAGAGCAAAACTTAAAATTGCATCTAACGAAAATTATCCGATTTCTTACCTGTACGAAAATTCCTCCAGAAAGTCGTACAACACTTCAGCCGTTGTAAAAGCGAGGGCCGTTACCGTGTCGGCCGCGCCGTAATATATCGCGATTCTACCTGTATCGGCATCTTGAATACTGGCACACGGGAAGGTCACATTAGGTACGTCGCCAACGTTCTCGTAAGGCATACGTGGATTGAGAATGTAGTGCCTGGACCTCTTTATCACCTTCCAGGGTCTCTCCAGATCGAGCAAGGCTACACCGGCACTATAAACAAAACCGTTGCAGGAGGTCCAGACACCGTGATAAACCAACAACCAGCCTTGCGAGGTTTCTATCGGAACTGGCCCGGCTCCGACCTTTGTGGATTGCCAACCGGTGGTGGGAGACATGACGTGCCTATGACATCCCCAATGAACCATGTCTGGACTTTCGCTGTAGAAGATATCACCGAAGGGAGTATGGCCGTTGTCGCTGGGCCGGCTGAGCATGGCGAATTTGCCATTTATCTTTCTCGGAAAGAGAACACCGTTCCGGTTGAAGGGAAGAAAGGCGTTTTCGAGCTGATTGAAATTCGTGAAATCGTAGGTGTAGCCGATACCGATCGTCGGTCCATGGTAGCCGTTACACCAGGTAATGTAATACCGGTCTTCAATCCAGACCACTCTGGGATCGTAACCGTAGATGAAACGGCTTATCTCCGGTTCGTTGGACTGAAACTCGATGCGATTCTGATCTATTTTCCACGAAAGCCCATCCTGGCTCCTCCCGGCATGGAGCTGCATTATTAGTTCTTTTGTATCTGCACGAAAGATTCCCCTGTACCCGTCTTCACAGACTACCACCGCGCTGTTGAATATGCTGTTGACGCCTTTCACAGCTTCACGCGTGATAATGGGATTTTTCGTATATCTCCAGATCGGGTCGTCGTTGCCAGGCCTCTCCTCCCAGGGCAAACCTGCAAGTCTATGGCCAATTATAGTGATTCCCAAGGAAACACTCTCCCTTCGATCCTCTTCTATACAATCTTAACGGATTCTCTTTCTATAATCGCGGTTGGCAACACAATGTTCCTGAACACCCTCTTCTGTGTGGATTTCAACCTCTCTATAAGCAACTGGGCGGCCGCGCTTCCCATCTCTATTCTCGGTTGTGAGACAGTAGTGAGTGAGGGGATCGTAAACGGCGCGTGGACAGAATCGTCGAAACCGATCACAGATACATCTTCCGGTACGCGGATATGGTTTCTGTGCAGTTCCTGGATAGCTCCCATTGCAACATGGTCGTTGACAGCGAAGATGGCCGTGAAGTTCACTCCCGGATTTAGGAGATAATCACGGATAGCCTCCTGTCCATGATGAGGTTCGAAACCACCTATTCTAGCAACCTTTAGATTGAAGTCCGGAGATCTGGTAGCGAACTTTCTTAGTCCTTTAAGTCTGTCCCTGGAAGCGTGCACATCCTCCTGACCAGGGAGGAAGAGAACGTGTCTGTGGCCCCTGTCGTAAAGGTACTTCGCCACACAGTACGCAGCCGATGCGTTGTCTATGTTAACGGAATCGGCCCGGATTTCCCTGATGGGAGAATCAACGGCCACAACAGCGATACCGCTCTGTATAAACATATTCAACATATGTTCGTCGCTGTGAAGGGTTGCGACTATCACGCCATCTACCTTTCTCTGGAAGTATTCGTTGAGGATTTCTTGCTCGCGGCTCATCATCTCTCTGGCCATGGCTAGCATAACGTTGAAACCATTCCTGTGGGCGTACTCTTCGATACCCATGAAAATTTCGCCGTAGTGATTGCCCATGGTGTTGGGTAACAGCACTCCCAGAGTTCTGTACAAACTGCGCTTGCGGATCGAGGGCATCGGGTGGTAGTTGAGTCTGTTTATCACTCTCAATACGCGTACCTTGGTATCCTCGGAAACGTAGCCGCTTCCATTCAAAACACGGGAAACGGTTGCTATGGAAACTTCCGCCTCGGCCGCGACGTCTTTTATCGTAACCATTGAAACTTTCCCCCTATTCTATAAGCAGATCCGTATCGAAAATACTGTAAGGTGTTGCAAGCATCTTTTCAAAGTTTTTCACCGTACCCTGTCCGATAATCTCTTTGAAAAGATAGAACGAAGGTCTTGGTGTCAGTTTCCCGTCTGAGAAATCCACTCCGATCAACCCGAATTGCTTTCCCAGACCGGATGACCATTCGTAATTATCGGTGAGCGACCAGTGGAGATATCCTTTTATGTTGTAACCTTCTTCCAGCAGTTTCTCCAAAGCCTTGAGATGGCTTATCAGGTAGTAAGGTCTGTAGTGATCGGCCATGTCGGCGATACCGTTTTCCATTACGTACACAGGTACGTCGTATCTTCTACAAATCATCTTCAGTATATTGTACAGCCCTTCGGGATAGATCTCCCAGCCGAAGTCTCCCGTCGGTCTTCCATATCCGGAAAGTGAGTTGGGTTCACAATTCTGTCCATAGCCACGGAGAGTTCTATATCCATTGTCGCTAGAGGGGTCACTCTCTACAACCATCCGTGAATAATAGTTACAACCCAGAAAATCCAGTTTATTTGAGATTCGATCGACAAATTCGAACTGAGTCTTTTTCATTGCCAGATTTACGGCCGACTCCTCTCCGTCGATCCAGCTGAAGGCGTAGATAAGTCCCACCGGCAAATCCGAAGTCCTCTTCAGTTCGTCGTACGCAACCAGGTGAGCCTCGATCAAGTTGTTTCGGGCAACTTCGACCAGTTCCGGTCTTATGATCGAAGGAGGAAAGCCCGAGGCCCTGTTTCTATAGCCGAGCATGGCCACGACGTTGGGTTCGTTTTGAGTTGACCACATGTCCACTAGATCGCCTAGCTCTCTGCCACAAAGCGCAGCGAACTTTCGAAACTGCTCGACCGATCTGGGATCGACCCAGCCTCCAGCCGTGAAATCGGATAATCTGTTGACCTTAACTGGTTCATGAAGCCAGAGGGGTAGTGTGAAGTGGTTAAGGTTGACCACCACTTTCATCCCCCGTTCTTTGATATCTTTTATGATTTTCCGGTAGTGTTCTAGAGTGCTACGGTCACAGATACCTTCAAGTTCAACATCGGTTATATCAAAAGTGGGGGACGGGAAAATCCTCGACCATTCCAGACCTATTCTCACCATTTTCATTCCTGAGTAAGCGGCTAGCCTGTGGTACTCCCCGTAATTATTCCAGTAATTCGGGCCGTCTTCGGGAAAATCTCCGCTCACGATACCGTTTTCGATGTTCAGTTTATCGTGAGTCCATAGATACCAGTCCGAACCTCGATCGACACTATCTGGACAGGCTCTCCCCATCTCGAATTGAAAACCTGAAAGAGAAACGCCGAATACGAAATCTCTGCCAAACATATGTTCATCTCCTTTTCACGGCTACATAGTGGTCTTTTTCAACTTCCACCATTTCGAGTTCTCCGTCTTCGATGGGATCGAAACACTTCAGACTATGTTCCTCATTTTTCTGGAGATCGTCGATGTCCTTCCATTTTCTGTCCAGCCTCGGCACTGAGGAGATGAGTCTGCGAGTATAATGGTGAACGGGATTAAGGAAGACCCTGTCTGTACTTCCCATTTCCACAACGTGGCCTCTGTATAAAATGACCGCTTTTTCGCTCAGATAGTATCCAAGAGACAGATCGTGAGTAATAAAGAGTATCGAAAGTCCCCCTTTCTTCAGATCTGCGAGAAGATTAAGGACGTCGATCCTTGTCGAGGCGTCCAGCATACTGATAAGTTCGTCTGCTACAAGGAAACTCACATCCAGTAATAGAGCCCTGGATATGAGGATTCTCTGTAGCTGCCCTCCACTGAGCTGATGGGGATACTTTCCAAGAACCTGCTCAGAGTCCAGTCCAACCAGCTTGAGGGCCGAATTCACTTTGTCTTTCCACTCGCTGTGGCGCAATTCTCTGAAAAAGACATCGCGCAAGTTCTCAAAGACTCTATCCACCTTGAAAATGGGGTTGTATGAACTGAAAGGATCTTGAAAGACGCCCTGGACTTTTCTGTAGTACTGTCTCAATTCCGCCCCTTTTATTGTGCTTATGCTCCGTTCGTCTAGCTTTATCTCGCCTGCGGTTATAGTGAGCAGCCTCAATATCATCTTTCCTATAGTGCTCTTCCCGCTACCGCTCTCTCCAATCAGAGAGGTCACTTCGCCTCTTTCAATTTCGAACGAAACGTTGTTCACAGCCTTGAGCCGCCCGGAGGAAAACGTCCCCGTCTTGAAAACTTTGGTAAGGTTTATTAATTCAAGCATCTACCTCACCCCCCAGCACGCCACCCAGTGGTCCGGTTCGATTTCGGTCATGGGGGGCTCTTCTTCACATTTTTTGAAAGCCTGCGGGCAGCGTTCCTTGAATCTACAACCCGGCGGGGGAGAGAGGAGTTGAGGTGGTTTTCCCGGTATTCCCTTCAGTCTTTTATCGTTGTGGTATACACCTACCTCGGGTAGAGAAGATATTAGCATTTCGGTGTATGGATGAATAGGCTTCTTCATTATAATTTCCGTGCCGGCGTGTTCTACAAGCTTGCCGGCATACATTATTATTATCGAATCGGCTATCTGGTAGAGAATTGAGATATCGTGGGTGACGAATATCACGCTTTTTACAAGCTTTTTGTCCCTGAATTCGACGATCATCTCCGCCACAGCCCGCTGGGTCGAGACATCGAGGGCCGAGGTGATCTCATCGGCGATCACAAGCGACGGGTTCAGAAGTGTGGAAATGACCATCACCGCTCTCTGTTTCATCCCCCCGGAAAGCTCCACAGGGTACATATCGAGTACAGTCCGGTCTAGGCCGACCATATCGAGCCTCCTGTTTAATTCAGGAAGAATTTCATCGTACCCCACTCCGTGACAGTTTAGAAGATCCGAGATAAGTCTGCGCAGTTTCACTGTGGGGTTGAGAGCGTTCATGGCAAACTGGGGTATTATTGAGATCTTTTTATATCTGAAGTCAACCATTTTCTTATGATCGTGAACCGGGAGCTCGTTCCCATCCAGGGAGACCTCCCCTTCGACGAATTTCATGGGAAGGCGTAGAGTTATCAACGAATTGCTGAGTGTCGATTTTCCGCAACCAGATTCCCCGGCAATTCCTGCTATCTCTCCGTCTCGAAGGTTAAAAGTAACACCATCGAGAGCCTTCACGTCTCCTTTGAGCGTTTGGTAATATACCCTCAGATTGGCAACGTTGAGAGACATAATCACATCTCCCTCAACTTTGGATTGAAGACTTCGTCAAGGCCTGTGTTCATAAAGTACAACGCCCCAACTATGGCCGTTATGGCGACTCCCGGCGGTATCAACCACCACCACATTCCGAGTTGAATCGCACTCCAGAGAACGGCGTTCTGCATCATAAGCCCCAGCGAAATTCCCTGAGTGGGACCCAACCCGATGAAATCTAGGGTAACGGCTGCAAGTATCGCTCCACCGAACTGGAGTATAAAGGTCATGAAAAGGTACGACATCATGTTGGGGGCTATCTCTTTGAAAATTATCTTCGAAGGTTTCATACCTGTGATCCTGGCAAGATCTACGAAATCTCTCGTTCTCAAGGTGAAAGTCTGTGCCCTTATCGCCCTCGCCGCCCACGGCCAGGCGGTCAGACCTATGAAGATACTCTCGACGAGTATCCCCCTGTAGGGCAAGTAAGCCGCTACTATCAATAAAAGAGCCAGTGTAGGTATCACGGTGACTATGTTGGTCAACATGTTAAGCAGTTCATCAACCATACCTCCTCGGTAACCGGCGATGAAGCCGACAAGGATTCCGAGCAAGGTTGAGAGACCACCGGCGACCAGTCCGACTACGAAAGTGGCCCTGAGACCGTGAACCGTCTGGGAGAAAACATCCTGGCCGAAGGTCGTGGTCCCTAGCCAGAATTCGTTCGATGGAGGACGATAACCCGGTCCGGCGTAGTCAAGGGGCCCATACTTGGCGAATAGTGGACCAAAGATCGCCAACAACACGAAGAATAGGAGTATGAAGAGGCCGACTTTCAACCGTCCGTTTTTCAGTGCGAAATACAGAAATTCGTTCTTCGTCTTCATATCGTCTCTCCCCCCGCCGAATGTCTGATTCTCGGATCGATCAGAATGTATGCAAAATCCAGTATTATATTGGCCAGCAAGACTCCGATGATTATGAAGAGAAAACATCCCTGAATTAGAAAGTAATCCTGATTAAGTATAGCTTCCTTGAGTAGATGTCCGATGCCGGGATAGGAGAAAACCACCTCGGTGGCGAGCGCGCCGGCAACTATGACACCCAGCTGAAGGGCCAGCCCAGTTATTTGAGGAAGTACGGCATTTTTGTAGGCGTAACGCCTTATGAGTTTTCGCGAGGCTCCGAGTGATTCGAGATATCTGGAATACTCTGCTTCCAATTCGTAAATTATCATATTGCGCATTCCAATAGCCCAACCTCCGAACTGCACAAGAAAAAGAGAACTGAAGGGGAGAATCCAGTGCTTGAAAAAATCCCAGATGAAGCCCCAGCTCCAGTTTGGGACCATCGAGAAGCTGTAAGCCCCTGCTATCGGAAGTATATCCAGTGCAACCCCGAAAAACCATGCGAGGAGTATACCCAGCCACATATAAGGTGTTGCAGTCAGCACGTACCAGACGGGCAAGACAATGCCGTCGAGCCTCTTTTTTCTTGCAGCGAAGGCGCCGAACTTATTGCCTGCTATGTAACTCAGCATGATCGCCGGGATCAGCAAGGCCAGATCGAAGGGCAGCGCCCTCGCTATCACCCTGGCAACCGGAGCCCCGGTGACATATATGCTCACTCCCAAATCGCCCCTGAAGAGTCCTGCCCAGAATCCGAAATACTGTTGCAACGGCGATTTGTCGAGTCCGTAGATCTCATTGAGATACCTGGCGATCACCTCGGTGGTATCCGAGCGGGTCGAAAACCTCGAGAGAAGGTTTTGAATCGGGTTACCGGGCATAAATCTCGGTATCATCCAGTCTATTGTCACTGCAAAGATGAACGTGAGCAAATAGATGACTATTTTTCTTCTGAAATAGGCTCCCACAGTCTGAGTCTCCTTCCCCTAACTTAAGAGAACTACAGAAAAGCCCCCGCAGATTCCCTTCTCTGCGGGGACCGGACCGGTGTATCCTATTCGGCCTTCAGAGCCGACAACATGAATATCCCACCGAGCTGCCACTTTCCGTTCCAGGTACATGGATAGTAGTGTGGACCGTGTTCGCTCGGCCAGTTACTCCATACACTGGTGCTCGCCTGGAACCACATACCATTGAACCAGAGAGGAACGTAAGGAATCTCTTTCAGGAAAAGCTCTTCGAGTTCCAACATGATCTTCTGACCGGCCTCATAGTCATCTACTGGAGTTCGATCGAAAGCACCCATCAACTCAAAGGCTTTTGGATTGTTGTATTTTCCATAGTTTCCCTGAGTCTGTTGTTCTCTGATATCCCAGAATAGCCAATAGTAGTAGCTCCACACCGTATTGGACAGGTTGCTATTGAAGTTGTTGATCGCCATGTCGAATCTACCGCTGTAAAGTTCGTCCTGGTACCTCGAGTAGTCTGGAAATTCTGCCTTAGCGTTGATTCCAACGGTTTTGAGATTGTTGGCTATAATCTTTATTGACTCCATCCAGTCTGTCCAGCCGAAAGGCACAATTATCGAGAGTTCAACCTTGGAACCGTCTGGAGCTTCGACGAAACCATCTCCGTTGATATCTTTGTAACCGGCATCGGCCAGTGTTTTCTTCGAAACAACCGGATCGTATTTGAAGCCATACTGCTCAACTACCTTTTCATCGTAGTACTTCATCCAGGCATCGATTGGAAGGAAACCCAGTGGGTTGGATCTGATTACCTGGTTTTCGAAAACCCTGGTAACGATGTCGTCCGAGTTTATTGCCCAAGCAACAGCCTTTCTGAAGTTAACATCGTCCATTGGTTTTCTGCTGTTGTTTAGGAAGAGAACCGCCGTGTTATCTGAAAGCATGTAAGGCGCACCATCGAAGTATGTGTGGATTCCGTAAGCGGCTTTAACTGCGGGAACTCCCGGCAGGAAGAAGTTGCTTATATCGAGCTCTCCCTTGAATATCATACCCAGAGCCACGTTGTTTCCCGAAACTGTGAGATAGACGATTCTCTTGGGCGTAGGCTTGATTCCCAGTTGCTCGATTCCCCACCAGTTTTCGTTTCTGAGGTAGATCATCCTGTCCTGACCATAGCCTTCGGCAAGATAACAGCCTGTTCCTATCGGCCCTTCGTTGGCGCCGGTCAAAATTTCTGCTTCGGTCTTGTTCTTCCAGATGTGTTCCGGTACCATCGGCAACTGATAAAGCTGGAAGGACCACTGCTGATAGAGTGGTTCGGTGAAGTGAACGCGCGCAGTGAGCGTATCGATTATCTCCACTTCTTTCATCCAGTTCCACATGGAGCTATAATGCACACCCGGATATTTCTTAGCGATGTCGAAGGTAAATTTCACGTCTTCAGCGTCGAATTTCTCTCCGTCTGTCCAGAAGACGTTGTCTCGAAGTTTTAATTCGTAAGTCTTTCCATCGATCCACCCTCCATCGACAGCGAGCCAGGGAATCATTTCGTTGCTGAGAGGATCGAACATGAACAGAAATTCGTAGATCAGACCGTTGGTACCGGTCATTATAGCCCAGGGAGTGAATGGATTCCAGTTGTTCGGCGGACTCCACAGTCCTCCACCGGCGTACAGCGTTTCCTTTCGATCATAAACTTGACCAATGGCGAGGCTACTAACGAGTATCATGGCCAGAAGTAATAGAAGAAAGCCCTTTTTCATATACCCAACCTCCTTTTCTAGCCCTTTCGGGTCCCGAAACGATGGTAATACTGAAAACATTTACACACAAAACAGTTAAAGGGCCGATTTTCACTGGAATTCTCCGATTATAACCTGGCAAAGTCTCATGCTTTATTTATTCAGATAAAATTAATGGATTATCAAGCTTTAAGACATTACATACGAAAATGCAGGTTAATTTACGGGTTGTGTGGTTCTTTACTGGACCAATAAGATAATTTATAGTTGACCATTCAATAACTAACTATGATTTTGAGATTACGCTGATCATAAAAGATAGTCGTATTTGACCGGCAAAAATATGTAAATGATTTTCATATCTTCTGCCGCAGTCTTCATAATTAAAAGACAAACCAGTTTCGAAGAACAGAAAATCCCGAGAAGTGGTCTTACTTACAACTGCAGGCAGGGATATGATAGTCTATTATTATGACCGATAGGGGATCAAGAAATACTGATATACAATAACGGGCCTTATGGCTTATCGGAGGTATAGATTATGAAAAAGATACTTTTCATCATCTTTCTTTTTGTTTCAATGATAGCTTTTGCCTTGGATACCGATACTCTCTTCAACAACATGCTTTCCAGAAGCCAGGACTTTGTAGCCTTCACCGGTGCAGGTTTCGAGGCCAGGTTCATCCCGGCCTACGCTGTCGCCGACGGGCAGGATGGGCAGATAGAAATCGAGGAAGATCTTTATTTGCTGGGGTTATTTGTTTTTAGATCGGAAAGATCGATGAACATACAACTGGACTCGATCCAGATAATGAACGCGACCTCCGATGAGCGAATCGAGGATCAGATTTTCAGAGTCGAGGAGCTCTTCGTACCGATCCAGCTTCCAATTGTTTTGCCTTCCGGTGGGATTATAGTTCTCACCAGCCAGGTAGCCCTCCAGGATTATTTCATGGATGTCAGAGTTCAGAATATACTGCTTCCCTGGAGAGTCAGAACCGTTGAACCCGGTAGAACAGTCGAAATAGCGCCGGTGAGCATAGAGGTGCAACCTCCATCTACCAACGTGGCAGATCTTGAAGGCTACGAGTCTATCAACGAAAACATCGCTGATCTCAATGAAAGACTGAACTTCCTCCAGGACAACGTCGAAGGTCTCAACCTTCAATTCAGAAGATTGAACACTCTCTTTCTCGATACACAGATTGCCCTGGCCGAATACAAAGCCTCAGTGGACAACAGCGTGATCGACCTTCAAGAGCACAGATTCATCTTCGAGAAGAGAGTGGAAGCGCTCGAATCGGCTCTCTCTACAACTACCTTCGACTCAGGCGCGCTAGATTCGCTGAAGACTTCTATCGAAAATCTGAACACCGAGATGCAGGGGATTGAACTCGAGCTTCAGATCATAGAAGAGATGAGATCGTCACATGAAGAGCTCAAAACTTTGCTGGGCGAGCAGGGAAAGACGGTCGAAGAGCTGAGAGTAGCTATTGGAAGTATTCCCTCATCGACGTCTGATCCAGAGAAACTTTCGAGTATAGAAAAGGCGATCGAAGAAAATCGCGTTGCTCTGGAAGCTCTGGGGGGGGATCTTCAAAATGTAAAAGTCTCCCTTGCCGATGATCTAGAAATTATAAAGACCTCTTCGCTGGAACTTATCGAAGCTCACGGGAGAATTGATGAAAGAATCATTGAACTGGAGCGGGAGATCGCCAGGGTGAGTAGCGTTAGTGAAGATGCGGCCAGCTCTCTTTCGGAAGCGCTTTTTTCCATGAACGGTACACTCGAGCAGTTTGAGAGCTTTAAGAACATCGTGATGGATGAGCTCACTAGATCGTATGAAGAATCGATCGCAAGTTTGGGCGATATGGAATCGAGGCTATCCGCAATTGAAACTTCGCTGGCCGATATAGAGTCTCTCGGGACGGAGCTGAGCAACCAGCGGGAAGAGTTGAGAGCTTACGAAGATATTTTGAACAGATCTATAGCCCGCATCGACAATATCGACAAAAGCGTCGAAGAGCTTGAGGAACTTGCGCAAAGCCTGGATAGCGTTCTTAAGAATCTTACGCCTTCTTCCCACGATTCCCTGAACAGTTTTTTGGGCAATCTAGAGGAACAGATAGAGACTTTGAGAGATTCCGTTGGGAGCTTATCGATCGGCTTCGTGAGAATGAATTCGGAACTTATACAGGTCAAGGAGTCGATCCCTCCCGAAGGCGTTTCACCCCAGACTTTCTCGCAGACAGTTTTCGAGTTCAACAGCAAGATATCGGACATAGAAACGATCTTCACCACGCTGGAAGCGAAGATAGGCGGCCTGAACGTCTCGCTTGCCAATATCGATAAGCGTCTCCAGGCAGCCGCCGTCGAAATCGACAGCTTGAAGGGTAACTTCGATGGATCGGTCACGGCAATCGATAACAACCTGAAATCCATTCAAAAGCTCCAGAGCGAGTCAGCACAGCTAAAAATGCTAATCGAAGAAAATTCCAGGAATCTGGCAACATTCCGTAGGGAAATCGAGAGCAGACTCGATTCCACTCTGGTAAGCAGAGAGGAGATTCAAATGATCGTCGATGAAGCCGTTAGCGCAGCCAAAGAGGAGACAAACAGAGAAATATCTTCTTTGAAGCGCTCAAACAACATCTGGCTGACTATCGCGGTGCTCTCTTCGGTGGCGGCCATAGTCATGGGTGTGCTGAACATAATGGAGATACCCTGAGTTTCTTAGCCCGGTTTGAAGTCGAATCAGGATAAGTATAATGAAAAGATTCCTTCCACTACTCGTATTGGTTGCGTTTCTAAATACATACGCAATTGCCGGTTCCTTTTTTTCGCAGGTGAGATCGGCTTTCAAGATGATCGAACAGCTCTTCATCTCTTCGCGCCAATCGAAGGACTACAGCATAAGAGAAGACGGGATTCACTTTCCCGGTGGAATGGTGGAAGGGTATCTCATCATCGACTACGATGTCGAGTATTCGAGAGTAGACAGAGAGACTCTAACTATGGATATCTACTTTCCCCAGAAAATGAAGGAAGAGTCTCCCACGGTGATTTATGTTCACGGTGGAGCCTGGGCCAGCGGTAACAAAGAGTCCGGTCCGGGTCTGCTGATAATAGCCGAGCTCGTCAAGAACGGCTATTTGGTTGCCGCCATCGATTACAGACTGGCTCCTGCTCATATATTTCCGGCTCAGATTATGGATGTGAAGACAGCAGTTAGATTTCTCAGGCAAAATGCGGCTGTTTACGGGATAGATGCTTCCAGAATCGGTGCCTTCGGAACGAGCGCAGGTGGACACCTGGTCTCGCTGGCAGGATTGACTCCCGACTACGATCTTTTCAGGAACGATCAATACAAAGAAGTATCCGATGATCTGATGGCCGTTGCCAACCTCTTCGGTCCTACCGATCTGGAAAGTCTCTTCACCGGTCTGGAGAAAATGCTCGCCGAGAAGATTTTCGGAAAGGGGGACGACGCTTTGAAGGTAGCGAGCCCTGTGGAATATGTTAGGGGCGATGGTCCGCCTTTTTTGATAGTACAGGGCGATAAGGATGCAGTCGTACCCCCGTACCAGTCCGAAGAGTTTTATCATTCGCTCGTGGATAGCGGTAATTATACCGAACTCCTCATAGTGAAAAACGCCGGGCACGGTTTTGTGCCCAGCGGTGGAAAAATCAGTCCTTCATTACTCGAGATAGCCGGTATCGTGGTGGAGTTCTTCGATCGATTTCTATCGGCCGATTATTGAAGCTAGGTCCTCTTTTACGTTGGTGATAGGTCTTATGTTGAAGTTATCGACCAGCACCTTCAATACGTTCGGCGATACGAAGGCAGGGAGAACCGGCCCCAATCTGATTCCCTTGACTCCCAGGTAAAGCAAAGCCAGAAGAACGGCCACGGCTTTCTGTTCGTACCATGCTATGTCGTATTCTATCGGAAGATCGTTTATATCCTCCAGTCCGAAAGCTTCCTTGAGTTTGAGGGCGGTGACTGCCAGTGAGTAGCTGTCGTTACACTGACCGGCATCCACTATTCTTGGAATGCCTCCGATATCTCCAAGTTCTAGCATATTGTAGCGGTACTTAGCACAACCGGCGGTGAGTATAACGGTATTTCCCGGCAAGGCGCCTGCAAGGTCCGTGTAGTACTGTCTCTCTTTAGCATGGCCGTCGCAGCCGGCCATGACAACGAACTTCTTGATCTTTCCCGATCTAACGGCGTCGATTATCTTGTCTGCCACTTTCGATAGCTGATCATGAGCCAGGCCTACCACTATGTGTTTTCCATGTTTGATGCCTATGTCACCTATTTCCAGAGCTTTTTCGATCACCGGCGAGAAGTCTTTGGGCTGTTTACCGGTTCTGTTGGGTATGTGAGAGACGTCCGGCCATCCCACAAGACCCGTCGTGAAGATCCTGTCCTTGTAAGTATCTACTGGTTTCTGAATGCAGTTGGTGGTCATAACGATCGGACCCCTGAACTCTTCGAATTCCTTTTGCTGGTTGTACCAGGAAGTGCCGTAGTTACCCACCAGATGTCGATATTTCTTCAGGCCAGGATAAGCGTTGGCCGGGAGCATCTCACCGTGAGTGTAGATGTTGATCCCCTTTCCCTCTGTCTGCTTCAAAAGCTCTTCAAGATCGAGTAAATCGTGACCGCTGACGAGTATTCCAGGACCTTCTAGCTTACCGGTGAAGACGGAGGTGACCTCAGGATTACCATAAGTGGAAGTGTTCGCCCCATCCAGCAGGGCCATGGCCTTCACGGCATGTTCTCCGGCCTTCATGACGAGATTGACGTAATCGTTTACGGAAAGAGAATCATCGAGAGTTGCGGCAAGGGCCTCCTGTAGAAAAGCGAGTACCGAATCGTCGGCATGCTTCAGTATGTATGCGTGGTCTGCGTAAGCGGCTATGCCTTTTAGGCCATAGACCAGCAGTTCTCTCAAAGATCTTATGTCGGGATCCTTGGTTTCCATTACGCCAACTTCGGAACCCTTCATTTCGTAAACATCGATCCCCCCGGCCAATTTCCAGCTGGCAGCTTCTGGGACGGTACCCGTGTAATCCTTTCCATTCTTATCTGCGAAGGCTTTTCTAAACAGAGCTTCGGCCCTGTCCCTGATCTTCAGTGTATGTTCAATCTTCTTTCCAAGGCTCAAAGGATCGAAGTTGACGTTGGTTATGGTTGTGAAAAGTCCTTCGGCCACGAAGAGATCCACTTCTTCACTCCGGACACCGAGTTTTCTGGCGCCGTTTCCCCAGAAAGAGACTCCCTTGAGCAACCAGATGAGTAGATCCTGGAGACTGGCTGCTTCCGGTTCCTTTCCACAGACCCCTCTGACAGTACAACCCGTTCCCTTCATGGTCTCTGAACATTGATAGCAAAACACCTTGCATCCCTCCTTTTACTGGTTACAAATATAGTAACCGGTAGGTGCATTCTAGGTCTGTAACATATGTTACGTGGCCGGATTTGCTACCTGAAGCGAATCGTCGTCAATAGTACGTGAACTCCCTGGAATAGATGAATTCCTCTGGAGGGTTGCTGCCGTCGGAATACTCTGTTCTCTGTATTTCGCTGGTGATATTCCCCTTTTCGTCAGTCAATAACCAGTCGGCCCTGGTAGTGATTTCCATGGATCTTTCCTGACCTTCGTTCCTAACTCTTACGATCATTTTCTGACCTTTGAACTGTCCGAACTCGTTATAGTCGAGCTCGATCTCCACGACCATGTTGACGTAAAGATCGCTCTCCTCAACTCTTTCGGTTATGTATGAAACCAGACGGTAGTTCATGTAGTTCGAATCGAAGTAAAGCGTGTTCCGTGAAGAGCTGCTCTCTGATGTATTGGAAAAGGCGAGTGTGATGTTCTGAATATCGAATATGTACTGTGTTCGGCCCACTTCAAGGTTAGAACCGTCATATGCGATGGCGGTATAACTGTCTCCGGCGTATTCGATGGATATCCTCTGAAGCAGATGGCCGGAGGAATCTACAAAGAGCTTCGTCATAAGCCTTTTTTGATCATCGTACCTGTACTCCACGGCTATCTCTCCCATATTCTGGGAGGTGATGAAACCGTTTTCATCAAACGTCAACTCGTAGGACTGGGATTCCGGTGTTTGTGCCCCGATCGGGGTAATCTTCACTTTAACGGTTTTCACATCGTCCACAAAACCGAACTGCCCAAGTGTTATAGGTTCCTCAAGCGGAACGAAAGAAAAGGCCATGCAGACGGACAATAACGAAAGAAACAGAAAAACTCTTCTCAAAACAAACCACCTCTATACTCTCAATGTACGTTATGGGTAGTGATACGGGGAAAGAGAGAGTCCAGGATCTGGACATCCAGGGGAACTTCGGTGATGCCCCACGAGAGCTTTCCGCATTCCCCTTTGCCAAGTTTCCCCATTCTCCACAGTCTAGATGCCGAAATCCTGCCGGTCACGATAGGTACCAGATCGGAGATAGATATCGAAAGACCGTGTCGATCAGTAGATGTTACCACTTCGCCGTTCCCGACGGACAACGACAAGTTGTTCTGTGGCAGGTTCCTGTCTTCTATTTCGATTATGACACGATCGGGAATTTTCTTGTTCATCAGTTCCGAAATGACCGCGACCGGCGATAGGATTCTCATCATCCTCGAAGAAAAATCCTTCAATTCGGCGAATTTGCCGGCCTGCCAGCCAGAGTGTAGAAGGAGTTCGACCGGGAAGTCGGGAGGAACCCTTCTGATTTCGAAGGATGACAGTTGATCTCTGTGGTTCAGCAGAAACTTCTTCAGAGCGTAGAAACCCTGTAGATCTGTGAAACTAAAACGTCTGATATTCATTTTACGTTCTTTTTTAGAATACAGAATCAAACCATGCGGCAGGTCATCATCATCGAGCGCCACGGCACACAAAAGATCCTTCTCGCGGTAAATGCCCTGACTGTAGGCGCTTATTTCTTTGACTTCTGCGTACCTCGACTCTTCCCATAGCTTTTCGAGAGCGGCTTCCACCAGTGACTTCATAGAGTCTTTTTGAAAGAGCATGCCCGACACAATTCTCAAATCGTTTTCAACCATCTCTCTCGAGAGGAGGGAGTAATCGAAACTCAGGTTCAGGTTCTCAAGTGCTGTTTCGAAGCCGAGCTTACGGTAGTAGTCGTGTTTGAAAGGATCCAACATCATGATGTTTATTCCATTGTCGAGGGCATCTGCACAATCTCTCATAAAGATATCTTTGATTATACCCATGTTCCTGTATTCAGGAAGAGTCGCGACACCGTCCAGATAACGGCATTCGATCGCCCTGTTACGTATCTTCACTCGCTGTTTGTAGCTTATGTAACTGGCAATAAGCGTCTGGCCGTCGAAGGCGCCCCACACACATTCCCACAAGGAAGGATCGTCGAAGAAAGGTCCATCCTCGTCGATATCGAATTTGTAATCGAAGCAAATGGTGAATATTTCTATGATCCTTTCTCTGTAGGTGTTATCGAGTTTTCTGATTTCCATATTTTTCGAATACACCTCCTCCACCCGTCGGTTAACAGTTTCAAACGGTACCGACTCGATTTGCATATCAACTATGATACCAGATGGTATGTCCGAAAACCTTTTGAAAGGTTAGAAACGGATATTGAGAAGGAATTTGCGGACACTCTGCTATACTTTATATGGCGTATGATAATCGAAGCATGGAGGGGTAACCATGAACTACAGGGAACTTTCTCAGGTGAGTGGTCTTAAGTATGACACCGTCAGGAACTACGCAAAGGTCCTTATCGATGAGGGTCTGGTGAAGGCGATCGACGAAAGCACGGTTTCGGTCGTCAAAAAGATTCCCCAATACACAGCCAGTGGCTTTACCATTAAAGAGGCTGCCCACAAAGCCTTTGAAGATGTGTATCGAAGCTCTGGATCCGAAGAGGTCGCTGTACTTCAGAAAAAGCTCTCCGATCTAGAATGGGAAAACGAATCTCTGAGAAGCGAACTTCAAGAAAGCAAAGAAGTGATAGAAAACCTTATAAGAAAGCTGGAATCATTATCGGAGGAGGAAACGCCTGCAACTTCGGAGCTCGTCGTGTACAGACAGGATGTGAATACGACGGTAGACGCCTTCAAAAAGGCTTTGAAATCTGCCGGACAGGGTTTTGCTCAGTTCATTCACTGGCTTTTCGACACCGAGTCGGAGAAACCAGTGGAAGAAAACCGGGAAGAGTGAAGTATAAGTTCAAGGGCCTCCTCTTATTTGATGATATAGAAGACAACAACTCTTCAAAGCAAAGAGTAACCATCTTCGTATTACATGACAGCCCCTTGTTTGTGTAACTGTTGCGAGATTCTTTAAGAATACGAACTACGGGAATTAATCTGCGAAGATTAGTATTTGAAAGTGAAGCATTACGGAGATTTACACCTATATCCGGGTGTGGTAGCCGCTGAATGTATCTAAACGGCTTTCTTGAATAATCAAGTGTATTTATTTCGAAACCCGGCACGTTGATCTTCCGGCTCTCAAGGAGTGTGATCTATGAACAGTGAACTGGACTTCGCAGACATATTTGCAAGAATCGCCCAGCTCGAAGAGATCTACGAAGAGCTGAACGCCAGCATAAACAGAACGATGCTTCAAACCGGTCTCAGGTGTCTTCCCGGCTGCAGAAGTTGTTGCGAGACGCCTTCTTCGAACATCGAGGTTTCTATCCTTGAGTTTCTTCCGCTCTCTATGAACTTATGGCAGAACGATAAAGCCGGACAATTGTTGGAAATTCTGGAATTAAAGACAGAAGATGATCCCTGTGTTTTGCTGCAAAACGATGCCTCATTGCTTCCAGAAGGGGGTTGCAGCCACTATGGATTCAGACCGTTGATGTGCCGGCTTTTTGGCTTTTCCGCAATGATTGGAAGAGACGCATTTCCGGTGCCCGTGATCTGCAAACTCGTGAAAGTCAACTACCCGGATATAATGCGGAAGGTCGTTGATAGTGTCAACGGCGGCCTCGATATACCTGTGTTTTCCAACTTCGCAAGGCGGGTAAGGGGTATTGATCCGTATCTGGCTGAAAGAGTATATCCCATCAATCAGGCTCTGAAGAAGGCTATTGAATTCATAGGATTGAGATGGCATTTTGGTTCGCTGGGGTACGATAAACCTGCCTGATCTACAGATGAGTCACTTTCCACTGTGCATATATCTATAAGCCGTGGTAGTACAATTTTCTTTAGACCAGAGTAATACCTGGAATCTCACTTGGAGGTGTTTATATGAGGAAATTCATTTTATTCCTTCTCTTTATGACTATTTCAATCGCGCTTTTTGGACAGCTGGGTCTAAGAACCTTGACCCCGGAGGCAACGCAGACCACACCGGCAGTTTCTCCGCTTGAGACACTCACCCTGAGAACGGTCGATCCTCTGCTGCAATCCTTCAGAGATGGCTGGAAAGAACCGGAAGACCCGACATGGACCTCTTTTATCGTCGGCAATCGAGAGTTGAAGCTGCCCCAGCATTTTTCGATATCGACTCAAAAATACGATGTGAATTACGATGTGAGAATATACGATTCAGAAGGGCGGCTTTTCGGATGGCTTTTCTACTATCAGCTCGAAAGCTATGACCTTCAGGAGTTGCTGAACACTGTTGTTTCATCTGTGTATGGAGATAAAGCTACCGGAGAGAAGCCTTTCGAAGAGAAGAGGTCTTTCGACAACGGGCTGGCAGCCTATCTGGCTTCGTTAAAAATAACGGGGCAAACCGTTGATTTTCCCTCGGTGATCGTTTACTCTCCGAAGGAGAGCCTT
Source organism: Kosmotogaceae bacterium UBA1373 (assembly GCA_002305955.1). Lineage (GTDB taxonomy): Bacteria > Thermotogota > Thermotogae > Petrotogales > Kosmotogaceae > Mesotoga. The sequence goes on along the minus strand of DBRH01000020.1, from coordinate 173,408 downwards.
GATGTTACAAGCGCCGGCTCCGTAGCCATTTTCTTCTTCGAACCATCGAATTTCACCGGGCCGGCTCTGGACATGGCCAAATCCTGGATAGCCGGTGTGGTGGGAAGCTTCGTTTACCAGACTGAGGCGATAGTCGAACCGGTAGTTACACCCGAGATAATCGAACCCCCTGTCGTGGAAGTTACCGTACCCGACGACCCGTTCATAAGAATCATCGCCAGCCTGCTCGCCGGGGAAGATGTAGAAATTGAGAACATAGATTCCTGGAAAGACGTTGAGGGCGAGTATTTTGGCTTCGCAATGCCACCGGAATTTTCCGTTGAATTCTTGATGGGCGATGGGTTCGAAGTTGCAGACCTGGGTATTGGTGGAATGATCCTGGCGAAATTCATGGTAGGGGAGTTTTATGAGTCTGCCGTGACGACCGAAATCCTCGGCGAAATAGTCGGTACCTATCTCGGTGCCTTCGGAGGGTACAGCATCGCTGCCAGTCACACAATAAAGATAGAAGGCGAGTCGTCGATCAATCTTTACACACTCGATTTCTCCGGTCAGCTCTGCTGGATAGCGCTGTTCTCGGAATCGCCAAATCCCGAAACGTTTGGCCCGGGTGAGTTTTTTGTCTTCTTGGGTCTGGTAGACCCGACGATGAAGGACCAGCTTGCCGGGTACTACGCCGGCATGCTTGCCACACTCAACTTCTGAATATCGAAGAACCAGCCGATGAAGGGCCATGCCTTTTCAGGCATGGCCCTACTTTTAAGTCGGTTGCGCTTTATCTGGCAGCGTTTGCTATTGCCCAGTTTACAAGTCTTTCAAGGTATTCCTGATTCGAAGGTTCCGGTGATATATCTTTCCTGTCTAGGATATAACTCTCAAGACTTTTAAAAGATGCCGTTCCATCCACAATCTCTTTTCCGACTCCTTTAGAAAAGCTCGAATATCTCTCCTGCAACAGCCTTTCGATAGAGCCTTCTTCAAGGAGCAGAGCGGTTGCCTTCAGACCAAGAGCGAAGGTGTCCATTCCTGCAATGTGGGCGGCGAAGAGGTTCTTCTCCTCCATTGAGCCTCTACGGACCTTAGCATCGAAATTCAATCCTCCGGGTTTTAAACCGCCGTTCAGAGCTATTTCGTACATGGCTAGCGTTGTGGTGTACAAATCGGTCGGGAACTGGTCGGTATCCCATCCGAGAAGCGTATCACCCTGGTTTGCGTCAACACTGCCAAGCATACTGTTGATCCTTGCGTACCTCAATTCGTGCTGGAAGGTATGACCTGCCAGAGTAGCGTGGTTGGCCTCTATGTTGAATTTGAAGTGGTTTTCCAGTCCGTACTTTCTGAGGAAAGCGAGTGAATTGGCCACATCGAAATCGTACTGATGCTTCGTTGGCTCCATAGGCTTTGGTTCGATTAAAAACTGGCCGGTGAAACCGATCTCCTTGGCGTAATCGACGGCCATTCTCATGAACCTGCCCAGGTTGTCTATCTCAAGTGACATATCTGTGTTGAGGAGAGTTTCGTACCCCTCTCTACCACCCCAGAAAACGTAGTTTTCTCCGCCCAGCTCTCTGGTAATTTCGAGGGCCTTCTTGACCTGTGCTGCTGCGTAAGCGAAAACTTCTGCACTACACGAAGTTGCAGCTCCATGAACGAATCGCGGGTTTGAAAAGAGATTGGCGGTCCCCCAAAGGACGCGAACTTTCCCATCTTTCAGATGGTCCTTTATATGCACGACTATCTCATCAAGTTTCCTGTTGGCCTCTCGCAGAGTTTCACCCTCCGGAGCGATGTCTCTATCGTGGAAACAGAAGTACTTTATATCCAGCTTTTCACAGAGTTCGAAGAGTCCGTCGATTTTGATCTTCGCAAGAGTCATTTCATCCTTTATCGTGCTCCATCCCCGTCTTACGTTGGGATCTCCGAACATATCCTTTCCATCGCCTTTGAAGGTATGCCAGAAAGCTACAGAGAAACGGAGATAGTCGCCCATTTTGACCCCGAAGACTTCTTCTTCCGCGTCGTAAAAGCTGAAAGCCAGAGGATCTCTGTTGTCCGGTCCCATATACCTAATTCTGTCGATATCCTTGAAGATCATGTTGTCCCCCTTTTCATTTCACCAATCTTTTTTGTAGCTCGCCCAAAACCAAAAAATTCTCTTTTAAGCTGCTGTATAGACCCCTGTATATCTCAAAGATCGCATCGTAAACGTCTTTTCCTTCACAGTTCGGCGTAAAGCACCTATCGAGCTTTATCCAGGAATCCGATTCCAACCCCATAGCCATGGCTGCGAGTCTGGCAGAGCCATAGGCGGCACCTTCATCGACCCGAGGAGACCAGACCTCTCTTCCCAGGTTGTCGGCAATTATCTGGCACCATGTATCACTTCTCGAACCGCCACCCACTATTCTGATCCTTTCTATAGACGTTCCCAATCTCTTTATGAGATCAGCTCCTTCCCTAAGCGCGAAGGCGACTCCTTCGTAAATGCTCCTGAACACGTCTCCCTTGCCGTGGAAGGAAGAAAAACCAAAAAGCGTACCTCTGGCGTTCGGGTCACGATGTGGAGTCCTCTCGCCGTTGAGATAAGGTAGAAAGATAATTCCGTTTGAACCTACGGGCGTACCGGAAACGATAGCCTCGATCTCGCCGAGCTCGATTTCACCGGCGAACCTTTCCTTGAACCAGTTCAGCGAGTTGGTTGCCGAAAGTATGACCGCCATGTGGTAGAAGGAATCACTGGAAACGTGCCTGAAGAGGTGAATGCCTCCGGTGGTATCGGGTACCGCACTGTTCGTAACCGCCACCACCGTGCCCGAAGTTCCGAGGCTGACCATGGTATCGCCAGGCCATTCCACTCCACAACCGAAGGCCGCGGAGGCGTTGTCGGCTCCTCCAGCCACCACCGGGATTCCCTCCAGTCCCGGGATTGTTCCTTCGAGTACAGATCCTATGACTTCGCCCGAACTGACGAGTTCGGGATTTGATGATCGATTTATGCTACACAGTTCAAGCGCCCGTGTCGAAAACTCTCCTTCCAGAGTCAAGGCCGAGGTGCCGGAAGCGTCCGAGTAGTCGATCGTAGATCTTCCCGTGAGGCGGTAGGCTACGTAATCTTTAGGAAGCATCCATTTGATGATCGTCGAAAAACGTTCAGGTTCGTTTTCTGAGAGCCATAAAAATTTTGGAAGGGTGAAGCCTGTAAGAATGGGATTCCCGAAGGATTCAATGACTGCCCTCTCACCACCGAGTTTACCGGTGAGTTCTTCGCACTGCTTCTCGGTTCGTTGATCGCACCAGAGAATGGATGGATACACCGGTTCATCTCTATCGTCTAGTGCGACCAGGCTGTGCATCTGACCACTCACGGAGATGGCGGCTATTCTACAACCGCTTTTAGAAAGCTCTGAGAGCACTTCAACGACAGCTTGCCACCAATCTTTCGGGTTTTGCTGGACCCATCCCGGTTTTGGCGTATGCAAAGGAAGGCTTCTAGAGAGAGATTTTTGTATCTTGCCCTTGCTATCAACGGCTATCGCCTTCACTGAGGTTGTACCGATGTCGATTCCAACAAAGACCTCCATAGATCGCCCCTTCAGATGAAATCATCTACTCTGCGCTCGATGATATGTAGTGCTGCGCCTATCATATTCGAACTGGTCTTGCCGTGAGTGTCGAGAATGCTTCTCCTCACTTCTATGTTCTGTCCGGTTGCATACAGAACTCTGGAGTTGACGATTCCGGTGAGGCGTTTGAGCGCTTCTTCCGGAAGCATGGAAGCCACTCCCCCAAGGACGATTACCTCCGGGTCCAGTGAATTCACTATGTTGACTATTCCAACGGCCAAACTCTTTTCTATTTCCTCAATCAAAAAGGAATATTCACTCTTTTCATAATTCTTCAAAATATCCAGGTATCTTTCGTTATTATTTGAACCTTTCAGCTCAAGTCCCTCCGATTGCGCCTTTCTCACAATTGCCTCGCTGGATGCGAAGGTTTCCCAGCAACCACTGTTGCCGCAGTAGCATTTAGGTCCATCGAGCTGCACTGTCATATGGCCGATTTCTCCGGCTGAGTAATCGCGGCCCCGGTGGATCTGTCCGCCCAGCATGATCCCGCAACCGATACCTTCTGAAACATATACGAATACGATATCTCCGAGTCCGGCAAGACCGGGATTGTTCCACTTTTCCGCTATCAGTGAGAGATTGGCTTCGTTGTCCAGTACGACAGGATATCTTTTTGAGAGAGAGTCCTTCAGGAAAACATCTTTCCATCCGAGGTGCGGCACGTAAACTATCTTGGATCGTTCAACATCTACCATGCCGGGGACGGATATGGAGTACCCAAGAAATTTGTATTTAGGTATTTTTTTCACTACCTCTCCCGTCTTCTCAACGAGAACCTCTGTGAATTCCTCGAATGTTGAAGGAGTACTGAAACTACTTATTGTTGAGGTCGTTCCATCGAAATACCCCTTGCCTATGCTGGTTTCTTCGACCCCAATATCTACGACGATCGATACATAGGCCTTACGATTCAGACGGAGTTCTATGGCCTTTCTACCGATCCTGTCGGTCACCTCCGTGCTGATTTCCTCGCAAAGACCGGCAAGTAAAAACTCACGGATTATTTTAGTCACAGTACTGGGATTTAGCCCGGAGACGGAGGCAAGATCTCTCCTCGTCGTGATCAGGTTTTTCCTCAGTAGTTGAAGAACAAGCCTGCGATTTGATTTTCCAATGTTCTCAGAGTCGAGTTTTCGACTTATCACAGAGAACTCCCCCTTCAGTAATAGCTTACTACTTAATCTCTCAACGAATAAACCTGGAATCGGCCGTTTACAGCCATTCTTGAATGAATATCGACGTTGAGTGCATTTTTTCTATTTTATTTATTGCTGCAAAAAATGAAGAGACCCTTTCCGACGTTCGTTCATTTTCATGCTTTTTCTCTCGATCTCAACACCGGGTTGCTGGCCAGCTCAGAGATTCTTTCTTTTTCGAACTTCCTGAGCCTGGATATCGCGGCTTTATGCAGCATCTCTTGAGAATTCACCAGTGGTTTACCCCTTCTGTCAACTTTTTTGTATTTCCCGTCAGGAAACTGGAGTCTGGCCTTTACAGTATCTTTCAACACAATCTCCAGTATTGATTTCAGCCTCTTCCTGAGCCTCTCGTCCTCTACAGGAAACATCACCTCTATTCTTCTGTCGAGGTTTCTTGGCATGAGATCGGCACTGGAAAGAAAGAACTTGGGGTTGTCTCTGTTCTGAAAGTAGAAGATCCGGCTGTGTTCAAGGTATCTGCCTACAACGCTTATGACTCTTATATTGTCGCTGACGCCCTCGATGCCTGACTTGAGGCAGCAGATGCCCCGAACTATAAGATCGATCCTGACACCGGCGATCGAAGCTTCATAGAGTTTTTTTATGCATTCTTTATCCAGCAGGGAGTTGATCTTGATGATTATGCGGGCTTCGTAACCCCTGGAGGCGTTGTCTATCTCTGATTGAACGAGTCTCAGGAAAGTTTCGCGTAGGTTGTAAGGAGCCACGGCGAAGGCTTTCCATCTTGGAGGCAAAGAGTAACCCGTGAGTACGTTGAAAAGTGCTGAAGCATCGGTTGTTAGTTGATCTCTCACCGTCAGCAGTCCAATGTCCGTGTATAGCCTTGCTGTCGTATCGTTGTAATTTCCCGTGCTCAGATGAAGGTAACGCCTTATACCGTCGTCTTCTTCCCTCACTACCAGTAGCATTTTCACGTGTGTCTTCAACCCCACCAGTCCGTACACCACGTGGCAGCCCGCTCTTTCGAGCGTTTTGGCCCACTGTATGTTGCTCTCTTCGTCGAACCTGGCCTTGATCTCCACGAGTACCGTAACTTGTTTTCCATTATCGGCCGCATGCACCAGCGCATCGATGATCGGAGAATTTCCGCTAACCCTGTAGAGCGTCTGCTTTATGGCCAGTACACGGGGGTCTTCGGCCGCTTTGTAAACCAGATCAGATATATGTTGAAATGATTCGAAAGGGTGGTGAAGCATTGTATCTTCGTCCCTTATGATCTTGAAGAGATCGTCCTGACCGTAAAGGTCGGGCGAAGCCTGCGGAAGTGCCTTTGGATATCTGAGGTTATCGAAAGCTTTCAGTTGAAGGAATTTCATCCACAGCGTGAGATCGAGAGGCGGTCCCGAAACGTATATATCCTCATCTGCCAGCTCAAGCATCTCTTTCAGGTACTCTCTCAATTCAACGTTCATCCCCCTTTCGATCTCTAGCCTCACCGGAAAGCCCCATCTACGTCTTTGAAGGGATTTCTCTATCTCGATCAGCAAATCGTGGGCATCTTCCTCTTCGATACTCAAGTCGGCGTTTCGTGTGATCCTGAAGGCATGGATATCTCTGATATGGTATCCCGAGAAGAGCCGGTTCATATGGGATTTCAAGATATCTCCCATGAAAGTGAAACACTCTCCCCTCTTCGAAGGCAGCTTGATCAATCTAGGAAGAACGGGAGGTATCTGTACCACGGCAAAGAGCGGTTGCTCCTCCTGCTCCAGTACCACCCCAAGATTGATGCTTCTGTTCTGGAGAAAAGGGAAGGGTCTCGACTGATCGATCGCCATCGGTGTGACAACGGGATATACGGTATCTATGAAGTACCTCTCGATATATTCTTTCTGCTCACCGTCAAATTCGTCGAGTTTGAGAAAGAAGATATTTTCTTTTTTCAACGCCGGCAGTAGCGATCTGTGAAGGCAGTTGTTTTGACGTTCAACCAATTCGTGAACCTTGATTGAAATGGCCTTGAGCTGTTCAGTCGCGGTCATACCTGATGGGTCTCTACCTGCATACCCGGCCTCTTCCTGTTCTTTGAGACCGGCTACTCTTATCATAAAAAATTCGTCGAGGTTAGAGGATGTGATCGAAAGAAATTTCAGCCTTTCTAAAACCGGATTTTCCTTGTCGAAAGCCTCCTCCAGAACTCTTTCGTTGAAATCAAGCCAGCTGAGTTCCCTGTTCAGGTACAGATTGGGATCGTCAAGATTCAACGGGATTCACCTTCTTTTTGAGGTTAACTTTCAGGCCAAAAGCCTCTTCGAAAAGTCTGGCCTTGCTGTTGAAGGCCCACTCTTCTAGAAGAATGTCCTCTCTCGAGTGAATAGTTAAGGAAATCTCGTTATCCTTCATCCTTACCTTCATAACATCTATTTTTTCCGAGTGGGATCTGTCGAGCGCATCGGCGAGCCTCAATATACCTGCCAGTTTGGAAACCCGAACTCTCTGCTCCATGGAAAGAAGTCCTAATGCGGGGTCCGATTCCGATGGAACGAGATTACTGTGAAAAAGAGAGATCAGGGCTATTGTTTCCAGATCCGCTTGACTAACACCCGGCAGATTCGAACCCCTTATGAGTTCGTAGGATCTTCTGTAATGTTCTGTGAAATTAACGTATTTGCCTATATCGTGAACGAGTGAAGCAACTTTAAGAATCAGCGCATCGTTTTCGTCCAGTCCGTAAGGTGTTTTTAATTTCTGGAAGATCGCCATAGCGTTCCTGACCACTCTGTTTCCGTGTTCTTCGTCGAAGAAAAAACGTTTCCCGAGGGTCCTAGCACACTGTATTATATCTTCTCTGAAGCTTTCGAGACGTTTTTTAGCCTCTCTGGTCAGAAGAATCTCCTTCAGCAGGGCATCCTGAAGGGTGACACGGCTGGCGTATATGTACTTACTTCTGGTGAAACTGGCAAGAAGCCTGTAGATTCCCAGAGAAGGGAGGAGTATTTCGGCCACTTCTTCGTCAATTCCATACATCTGGGCAACCTCCGATGGTGTCTTACTCTTGAGGTTATCGTACAGTTCGTCCAGCTTCGCAATCGGAATTTGAGTGATCTCCGTACCGGCAGAGGTTGCACATAAGGAAGCGATGATCTCTATTTCCTGGCCGCATACAACGAAATGGTCGATCTTTCCGAAAGGCGAGGATTTGGGTATCATTTCCTTAAAGGAACTCAGATAATCCTCGACTATCTGGTGGAACCTGTTGGTTTTCGATTGAAGCTCCCCGAGCAGTTCCGTCAATTTCAAAGATCCCAGTTTTATATTCTGAGTGCTGTACAGCCTCCCTCTTTTGTACCAGGCCACTCCGAGACTGCCCGTGCCTATGTAGGCGATCAAAGCTTTGTTCTTTTGCAGTTCTTCGTTTCTGCTCATCTCAGACAACATCTCTCTGTAGATGATGCCTTTCTCCTCGGAGTCGTCGAGGACCCTGACTTTCGTCCTGGTTTTACCTACAATCTGATCGAGAAGGTAGTCGCGATTGATGGCTTCCCGGACAGCCGTTGTCGCTACCGTACGCAGGGAAGCTACCTTGTACTCGCGGGTGAGTTTCTTGAAGCCTTTGATGATCTTACAGGTCTTCTCTATTTTTTCCTGGCTCACTCTCCCGGTGTTGAAGGTATCCCTGCCTATGCTCAAAGGGTACTCGAGCGATTCGAGGATTTTGATTTTTCCGGCCTTACATTCTCCAATGATTAAAAACAAAGCGTTGGAAGATATGTTAATGACCGCTCCAACTTTTCCATCACTCATGACTTACCTCCCCTGGAGTGTTATTCCAAGGCCGTCTTCGATCAATGAAACAGCTCCGAAGAGACTGGCGTCATCACCCAGCTCGGAGAGCTCTATCCGGCAAGCGGAGAAAAGACTGGGAATGGCCAGTTCACGGGCTCTGGCTCTTATTCTCTCTATCAGGAGTTCGCCCATCGCTTCCATAACGCCGCCTCCGAAGACTACCAGTTGCGGGTTTAGAAGGTTTATAACAGACGCGGCGGCAATGCCCAGGTAATCGGCTGCCCTGTCCATGACTTCAACAGTGAGAGAATCACCTCCGGTATAAGCCTCTTTCAGGTGTGAGCTCTTCAACACATAACCTTCCTTCGATAGAAGCTCTTCGAAGCAGGTCTTTCTACCTCTATTTACCTGAGACTGAAAGATTTTTGTGATCGCGGTCTTGGAGGCAAGACTCTCAAGGCATCCTCTTGCGCCGCAACCGCATAACGGTCCATCGGGCAGCACGATCATGTGACCGATCTCACCGGCTCCCCCGGTCGAACCACCGAATATTGAACCGTTTACTACTATTCCTCCTCCGATTCCCGTACCTACGAAAAAACCTACCAGATTAGAACAACCTTTGCCGATACCGTGTTTCCAGACTCCCAAAAGACTTACATTGGCGTCGTTTCCAACGTAAGCCGGTACGGAATAACGCTGGACCAATTTCTCTTCAAGAGGATAATCTTTCCAGGACAGGTTCGGGCTGAAGAGAATCCTCCCATGGTCTATTACTCCAGGGACGCCGGCTCCTATGGCAACGAGTCTCCCCGAATCGTCCCGTAGTGAGTCTATGACCTTGCACACCTGAGCGAAGATAACTTCTTCACCTTTGTCTGCTTTGCTCTGTTTCTTGCTTCTCTTTATTATCTTCCCTTCTTCGTCGAAGAGGGCTCCGAGTATTTTCGTACCTCCGATGTCCAGACCGATGTATTGATCATTCATATAAACCGCGTCAGGAAACACCGTGCTTTAG
>DBRH01000020.1:66097-163714 GCA_002305955.1 Kosmotogaceae bacterium UBA1373 | reverse complement strand
CGCAGAGCGTAAGACTTGGGAACGTATCCTACGGTGCCTATACATTTGCCGGTAACAGTGTCCGAAACACTCAGGCTAGTCAACCTGAGCTACTAGCTCACGGCTTTAGCCGGGGGTTGTTGACTCTTCTCCACCTCTCAAGATAATCCTATAATAGATGATATAACAATACCGGTAAAAAACTGAGTATACAAAGCTCTGCAAACGTTGAATTGACAGTTGCCGAAAGTAATATCTCTTCTATTGACCGGCTATATTTAGTATAATTGAAATACCTACTCCAGAATGGGGTGATAGAAGATGTTTGTGGAGAAAGTGAGTTTTGTGGATTCGCTTGCCTACGATTTTCTTTTAAGTTTGGTCCGTTTGAACTGCAACGAAATGATCATAAGTTCCTACGCCGATCAGGAATTCGTCGATTGGTTCAAACCCGACGCAGAAATAGTAGATTGGGTAAAAGAGACTGGTAAGAGATTGCCTCCCGACATCAAAGAGCTGCTCGATCGCTTTTTCAACTGTGAAACGTACTTCGGAGTGGCTATGTTCTCGGTGATACAGGAACTGAATCTGAAAAACCCCGAGGAACTGATTGTGGAGATAAAAAGGATTCCGGAGAAGTATCTTCTTAGTCATTTTCTACGTACCGGGTTCGGTCCGGATGTCAAAGACATGAATCTTCCCAATCTGGAGAAAATAGTGGAAAAGATAACCAGCGACGATAAAGAGATGCTGATGTTTATAACCGAAAGCACTGTTTTCTCTCCGTCTCAAAAGGCTAATTTGATGGAACTTTTCTCAGACCCCGCAAAGGCCAAAGAGGACTATCTATACCTACTTGAATGGTACCTAGAGAACGTTTTCAATTCGATGAAAATTCGTGTCAATAATTCGAACCAGAGACAACTGAAGTTGCTGGAAAAAAATATTACTGAAAATGGCGACGATTATTTCCAGAAGCTAGAAATAGTAACGGTGCCTGATATACTGACGAAGGTTAGCCGCATAGAAATAGGGGTTTCACAATTTCTCGGGATCGATCAGGCCCATTCGATGGGCAACAAAGAAAGATTTCTCTTCATTCTAGGTTACGACAGGATAGAGATTCCTTTCAGAGAAAAGGATATGCGCCTGGAGTGTATAGATGTCTTCGAAGCTCTCTCCAGCAAAGAGAGGCTAGCAATCCTCAGGGCTTTGCAGAATACGTCCTACACGCCGATTGCCATGTCCAAGAGGCTCAAAATTCCCTCCGGGGAACTCAACAACCATATAGAGAAACTCAAGAAGGCCAGACTGATAGAAAGCTTCTTGGACGGTGAACATCTGAAGTACACGGCTAATCCGCAAGAGATAAAGAAGATAGTTGATCAGTCTCTGAAGAGGCTGCTGGAGGAAGGCGACTGAATTGGAAAGCCCTACTTTTCACATTCGCATCAGTGATGCCGAAAAGATCGGTAAGTACGTGTTGCTTCCGGGTGATCGTGGCCGTGTGGAAAGGATCGCGAAGTATTTTGAAAACCCGGTCCATGTGGCGAAAAATCGCGAATATTTCACAATCACCGGCGAAATCTCGGGAGAGCGAGTCTCGGTAATGTCAACCGGGATGGGAGGTCCCTGTATGGCTATCGCGGTTGAAGAGCTCCGGGCGCTAGGTGTCCATACCCTTATAAGGGTGGGTAGTGCCGGAAGTCTCCAGAAAAAACTAAAAATGGGAGAAGGGGTTATCGTTACTGGTGCCGTTAGAGACGACGGAACGTCAGGTTCGTACGTTCCTGAGATCTATCCTGCAGTCGCCCATCACCATGTTTTGAGGGCTCTAGAGAAGGCGGCGGCAATAGTCGAACACAGATGTCACATGGGCATAGTGCTTTCAACCGATTCGTATTACGGTGCTCGCTTCAACTCAGAAACCGCGAAGATGATCGGACTTCTAAAGAAAGCCAACACTTTATGCGTTGAGATGGAGAGTTCAACGCTCCTAACTCTAGGAGGTGTGTTTGGTCTAAGAACTGGCTCGATCCTGACGATACGCGAAGAAATCGGTGAGGATGAGACTCTAAAGGCTCAGGCCGGTGAGGTCTTCGAGGATGGATTGGAGAAGTGCATACAGATTTCGATCAAGACCCTCGAACTGATAATAGAGAAGGACAGACTCTTCAAATTCGATTGAAAGGGGCCGACCGCTGGGGATCGGCCCATCCGATTTTTGATTGATCAATAGATTCTGGTGCTGGCCCTGGGGCCGGGAGTCTTTTCGAAGGCTTCTACCAGGTGGAACCTGTATGCGAAATCGTACCTGTCTGTCTTTATCGATGGGTCTTTGGGAAGATGAAACAGGTCGTGTATGGCACTAACGTAATTGTAATAAGCGCCTCCTCTGGGCACGAATTCGCACACCACGCTGAACATTACGCTGTAGCCGGTTTGGTTATCGTAGAAAAGCAGGTTGGCCCTTGGGTCTTCTAAAACGTTCTTGTAGGTTCTCTTTTTGTACATCTCCATCGATGAGAGAACGCTCCTATCGAACGTTTCGGGATTGGAATAGAGTTCAACCAGCATTCCCACCCTCTCTCTAAAGGTTTTGTCCGCTCCGATCTCGTAAGATTTTCTTATGAGTTCCATGGCCCTCTCTCCCAGTTCCTGAATTTTATCGGATCTGGGAACCAGTCCGAGTCCTTTTATGCATGAGTTGATGCAGAATTCATTTTCGTATTCGAGCGTGTTCATAACTACGGTATGGGGAGAGAAGTTCGGCATACCCTTTTCTTCCCCCAGAAAGATCTTCAAACCTTTGAGTCTGTTGCCGACCTGCCAGCGAAAGAACTCTTCTGGCATTTCGTGAAGTCTGTACTCGTAGCTCTTTCCCCTGAATTCGAACTTTGCCGTGTTTTCAATGTACTCTACCATTTACCTGTCCCTCTCTCTCAATCTTGGATTAAAGGTCTTTTCCAGTGCAACTCCCAGCATCATTATCGAAAAGGACGTAAGAAAAACAGCGATGCCGGGGAATATAATCCACCACCACGCGCCGAGAACCATCGCGTTGTAAGTGCGGGCGTAATTCAACATCTTTCCCCACGAAACCAGCCGGGGATCTCCGAACCCCAGAAAGGCAAGACCGGCCTCGGCCAGAATCGAACCACCCGCCGCGAAGGCTGCGGTGACGAAGAGTATAGAATAGGTTGCCGGGAGCAAATGTCTGAGGAGAATGTGGCTTTTTTTAGCTCCGGCGCACCGGGCCGCCTCGACGTAGCCTCGCTTTCTTTCTGAGAGAACTATCGCCCTCGTAACCCTGGCGACCGACGCCCAGCCGAAGAGAACGAAGATCATCACCATCACCCAGAAACTGCTTCCCAAAGTTGTCATCAATAGTATCATTATGGGCAGTCCGGGTAGCACCATTATGAAATCGACTGCTCTCATGGAAAAGAGATCCGCCAGGCCGCCGTAAGTGCCGGCCATCACTCCGATGAAGCCGCCCATGAAGGCTATGCCGATTCCTGTGACAAACCCTATTGTTAGCGAGACCCTACTGCCATGAATTATCTGACTGAGTATATCAACTCCGAAACCATCGGTCCCGAGCGGATACTCCTTCGAAGGCGCTTCCAGCGGAAAGCCTCTCTGAGTAATGTCATAAGGATCGTAAGGCGAGATCCAGTCGGCGGTAACGGCGAGAAAAACGAATAAGACCAGTATGAAAAGACTAACCTTTCCCTCTGGAGCTTTCCAAATGTCCCTCAAAACCTTTCTGTATTTTTTCATGTGTAAATCACCCTGGGATCAAAGACGGCCTGGAGAACGTCCGCCAGAAAATTGGCCAGAATAACCAGTACGATGGTCATCAGGACGGTGGCTTGAAGAAGCGGGTAGTCAGAATTTTTGGAAGCCTCCAGCACCAGCAGTCCCATTCCCTTCCAGGAAAAGATAGTCTCTATCAGTACTGCCCCTCCCACAAGCCCCGCTATTCTCAGGGTAAGAAGCGAGAAAAGTGGTCCGAGAGCGTTTCTGAGCACGTGTTTGCGCCGAATTTCTTGCTCTCTCAGACCTTTGGCCTTCGCCGTTATTATGAAATCCTCCCCCAGGATGTTCAGCGCTATGTTCCTGACCTGTATCGCAAAACTCGGCATCCCTACGATGAAGAGAGTTATCCAGGGAAGAGCGGCGTGGTGGAGTATGCTTATCACTCTCGCCATACCGCTCTCCAGCGGATCGAACATACCCTGCAGAGGAAATATGTTTAGATAGAACCCCGTTCCCATGACCAGCAGAAGGGCAAGCCAGAACGTTGGAACGGAGTTCAATCCGAAAGCGAAGAACCTCATGAAGCGATCGAACTTCTTGCCCCTATTGAAAGCTATGAATGTTCCTATCCAGAGCGCCACGAACATACTCAAGACGGTCGGCACCACGGTTAGCATCAGCGTCCATGGGAGCCTTTCGAGAATTACACCGACCACGTTTCTGCGGTATGTGTACGAGACACCGAGATCACCCCTGAACGCGTTCCCTATGAATATGAAGTACTGTGTGATCAAGGGCTTGTCGAGTCCGAAAACGGCCTTGATTTCCTCTTTTATTTCTTCGGGCAACCTCGGATCGCCGTAATATCTCTCCGCAGGGTCTCCCGGCAGGGACCTGATGAGGATGAAACTCAGCGTCACCGCCAGGAAGACCGTCAATATCATTATGAGGATTCTTTTGACCAGATAGGAGAGAGTCATGGCAAACTCCCTATTTTGATTTCAGATTCTTCAACGTCTCCGTCGACAATACACCCTCGGTTTCTGATATACTCCAGCCGTCAAGGTTCTTGCGCGAGAAGGCTTCCAGCCTGTTGGGTATGCAGATGGGAACTACCGGAACGAACTCCCTGACCTGCTCCTGGAGAATATGGAAAGAGTCCCTCTGTACCTTCTCGTCGAAAGCAGTCCAGATAATGTTAAGAGTCTCATCCAGCTCCGGTATATTCACGCCTCCGTAGTTGAAACCTGAAACCTGGCCGTTTTGCATCGTCCCTCTCGAAGAGTGGAGATGATAGAAGGCCATTTCCGGGTGGAACCCCAGACTGTATGTGGTGAGCGACATGTCGAAGTCAGCTTTCTTGAGCGCCGCCGTCACCGCTTCATGGCCCTGAGGATCGACTACAACGTTTATTCCAATCTTAGAGAGGAAGAGTTTTATGTACTCGGCAAGCTCCATCTGTTCCTTGCTGGTGTAAATCAGAAGTCTGACTTTCTCTCCTCTGTAAGATGACTTAGCCAGATACTCCTTTGCCTTTTCTATATCAACGGATGCGGCACCGATGTTAGAGTTGAAAACGGCCTTCGCCATTGAAGGAATCAAGCCTGAAGAAGCGACATCAGCAAAACCAAGATAAACTCTGCCAACTATCTGGACGTAGTCAATGGCCATTTGTACAGCCTTCCTGAAATAAATATCCGATCCGGGTAGAGTTCTGTGGTTGAACAGCAAAGACACAACGCCGTCTCCGTTCGTGACTGCCAACCCAAGGTCTTTGTATCTGTCGGGATCCTTGAGCATCTGTGTCGCCAGAGAAGGGTCGAGGTCCCAGTAAATGTAATCGTAGTCGCCTCTGATAAGGCCGAGGAAGCCCATAGTTTCGTCCTGAACCAGATTGAAGACTATCCCTTCGAGATACTGCGGAGAATCTGGGTGGTTACCGTTTGAGGAGAACGTTACCGACTGCGGCGTTATTTCTTTGAATTTCAGGGAACCGGTACCCATTGGATTATCCAGATTGGAGAACTCCATCGGATTGGCGATGTTCTTCCATACACTTTCGGGGATGATGGGAATGGCCATCGGGATGGAACTCACTACAAAGGAGTTGAGAACCCTGAAGTTCAGTTTAACAGTCTTTTCATCTAGAACCTCCGCGCTACTGAACCAGGCAAGTAGCGGACCCATGGGTAACCTCTTTTGAACGGTTATGTTGAAGGAGTAAGCAACGTCTTCGGCCGTCACCGGGCTTCCATCGTGGAAAAGCCTGTCTTTGAGATGAAAAACGATGTACAGCTCTTCAAGGTTGACTTCCCAAGAGTCTGCAAGCATACCAATAGCCTTTCCTTCACTGGTAGTCATCAACGTTTCGTAAAGGTAGCCTATCAACTGTCTCTCGGCACTTGAATTGATGAAGTAAGGATTCAGAGATCTCACTTCACCTAGAACTGCTGCTTTCATGTAAACACCCAATGCAGTAAGGCCGATCAGAGCGGTGATAATCAACACGAGTAGCTTCTTCATTGAACATCCCTCCTCAATAACCGGAAAATAGCCGTTTTTCACGGCATCGATAGAAGGATTTTAGCACAGCTGAGTTTGCCGGCCCAAATGCAAAAAAAGGTCCCTTGCACGTATCTATTTAGAGGTAAATTCCAGTAGCATATCTACAAAAAGCCCGGGATTCTCTACGTTTATACTGTGGCCGTACTCCTCGAGCACTCTCACATGTACTGTGTGCATTATTCTCTCGAAACCTCTGGCCATCTCCTCGGTGATCAACATGTCTTTTCTTCCAACTATAACCAGAACGGGGATTTCACAGCCCTTCAACTGCTGGGTATAATCGTACTTCTCAAGCGCGCGGGCATTTTCAGTGAAGCATCTTGGATCCATTAGAAGCGCCTCATCGACCAGCAAATCGGTGAATTCATCTACCGGTCTAGTTGGCATGGTACCTATGAGAGCCTTCTTCAGAAGTTCTCTGTTGTTCCTGTACATATCTAGAAAGGGATAGACTTCGGGCGGTGTTTTGAGACCGTCCGGCGGGGCAGGGTCTATCAGCACAACTCTGCTGAGAAGATCGGGTCTGCGTACCATAACATTCTGGACAACGGCACCTCCGAGGGAATGCCCGACCAGTATCACTCCTTCGAGTTCGAGTTGTTTGATAAAATCGACTACGTGCTTTCCGTAATTGTCTATACTCACCTCTTCGGTTCTATCAGACCTTCCGAAGTTCGGCAGATCCAGCGCAAAAGCGTGATAACTCTCTGGAAGCATTTCCATGGCCGGTTCGAACCACTTTCCCGATGCGAAGTTTCCGTGCACAAAAACCACAGGAATACCACTGGGCTTGCCGACCTCGAGGTAATGGATCTTTTTGTCAAGTACCTTAACATATCTGCTTTTAGGCTGTTCCATAGAGTCTTGATACCTCCCATGAAGAGAATGTGTATCTCCATCGCTGCCCGAAAGGTCGTCTCTTTCTATAGAATGAATCTGCCCATAAGATAGATCAAATGGGACGTCCCGTACCAATCTGGGCGATTCCGGAATACGATTATTATAGCAGAGACACCAGCCGATACTGAAAGCCCCTCCATCCCTGTCTAGACATTCCTTTGCGATGTTTTGGTTGGGATAGAGTGAAAACCTGTGTGGCGCACTAGATGAATCATAAGCGCAGATCAGGCTGGGCAGGAGAAGAAAGACAGTCAAACAGACAATCTCCATGAATCTCGATCGTCCACTCAGAGTTTTGTCCAGCCATTTTTTCATAACCACAGCATCTCTTTAGCGATGTAATCGGCACTTCAAAGGCCGAGATAGGATCTCTTGACGTGTTCGTTGTTTTTTAGATCGTCAGCCGTGCTTTCTATCACCACAGCTCCGTTCTCCACAACATATCCCCTGTCTATCACTTTGAGACCCTGCTTCACATTCTGTTCGGAGAGAAGTACCGAGACTCCTTCGGTCTTTATCACAGCCAGCTTTTCGAACAGTTCGGTAACCAGAGAAGGCTGGAGCCCCACGGATGGTTCGTCCAGTATCAGGAGTCTTGGCATGGCCATCAAAGCTCTTCCGACAGCGAGCATCCTCTGCTGGCCGCCGCTCATGGTACCGGCCAGTTGAAAAGCCCGTTCCTTGAGAATAGGAAAGATCTTGAACACAAACTCAAGCCTCTCGGACGTCTTTTCCCTGGCTACTTTTATGTATGCCGATCCTATTCTTAGATTCTCTATAACTGTCATTATCGGGAAGAGTTCTCCATCCTGTGGAACAACGGAGATCCCCATTCTCACTATCTGGTGAGTCTCTCGATCGAGCAGCGACTGCCCTTCGAAGTTTATCTCTCCGCTAGTCGGTCTCACCAATCCTATGATCGAATTTATGAGTGTGGTCTTGCCAGCGCCGTTCGGTCCAAAAAAGCCGATGGCTTCGTCACCGACGGAGAAGGTGAAGTCCTTGATCACCTGAATTCTTCCATATGAAACGTTCAAGTTTTTTACTTCCAGCATCAGGCATCCTCCCCCAGATAGGCACTAATAACGTTGTGCTGCATCGACACTTCGCTGTAAGGCCCCTCGGCTATGATTTCTCCTCTGTCGAGCACGATGACTCTCTCTGTCAATTCTCTTATCACGCTCATTACATGTTCGATTATGCAGATTGTGACTCCCGTATCTCTGATCTTTCTGACGGTGTGTATCATATCTCTCGTTTCATCCATGTTCAGTCCGGACATAACTTCGTCCAGGAAGAGGATCTTTGGATTGGTTGCCATAGCTCTGGCTATCTCCATTTTTTTGATATCCAGAACGGTAATCCTATCAAGAGTTTCGTCGGGTTTTTTTAGCTCTATCCCTTTACAGAGCTCTAAAGCGCTTTTACGACCAGTTTTGAGATTCTCACCTTTACCGAAGAGGCCTCCGATCATTATGTTCTCCACAACGGTGAGGTTCTTCAAAGGTCTGGCGATCTGAAAGGTTCTGGCGATGCCCAGCTTGCATCTCTTGTGGGCGGGGATAAGAGTTATGTCCGTATCCTCGAAAACGATCTTTCCTTCACTCACCAGGTGTACGCCGGAAATCAAGTTGGTCAACGTAGTTTTACCGGCACCGTTCGGTCCTATGAGGCCAAGAATCTCGCCCTTTTGAATCTCCATTGTGACGTCGTTGACGGCCACAAGTCCTCCAAAACGTTTGGTTACTCTATCTACCTTCAGTATGCTCATCTTATCGTTCCTCCAGACGGCGCTTTCTATTCATGAAAAAAGCCTTGATAGCACCATAAACTCCGTCGGGCATGAAAAGAACAACTACGACTATTATCACACCGTATATCACCAGATGACCGTAAGGCATTATCAATTTTAGATACTCGGAGGATAGGCCGAGGATTATGGCTCCCAGTATCGGCCCGATAGTTGAGTATATACCCCCCACAAGAGCCATGGCGATAGGCAGAAGCAAGTAATGTGGCGAGAAGCTGCTTTCGGGATATACAAACCCGTATTGAAGGGCGTACGTGGCCCCTATCACACCCTGAATGATCGATGTCACCACGAAAACGAAGATGAGATATTTGTATATATTCACTCCGTGCGACTTGGCGACGGTTTCGTCAGCCCTGATCGAGTCGATGGCGAAGTGAATTCTAGTCCTCTGGAACAGCTCCGATATCACTACGGTACCAACCGCTATGGCGAGCATAAACCAGTAAACTTTGTTCGAATCGTAATTGAATAGAGTGTTGTAAACTATCTTTCCGCTTGGACCACCGGTTAGTCTATGAAGGTTTCTTATTATCACCATGAAGACGCTTGCAAGCGCCATGGTGGTGATGGCGAAGTACAGACCTCTCAATCTCAGGATGGCCATACCCAGTATAAGAGCTATACCTCCGGCAACGAGTCCGCCCAGCATGATGCCAATCACCGGATCGACTCCAAAATCTGCGGCCGCTATGATACCTGTATAACCACCGAGGCCGAAAAAACCTGCCGTGCCGAACGATAGCTGACCCGTTCTCAACATCATGTCCCAGCTGAGAGCAAGCGTCATGAAAGTGAGAATAGTGATTGCGATGCTGATGAAGTACGCCTCGGTCACGATTGGAAGCAGTACGGCCGCAGCGAGTACAATCAAGATTAACAAAGGCTTTGCTATCTTCATAGTGAAGGCCTCCTTATCGATCTTATCATGATGACGGCTATCAGTACTCCAAAGAAGACGATATCGGACCAGCCGGCGTAACCGGGAATGGACTGCACTATCGCTTCACCTACCCCCAGAGCGATACCACTGATCAGTATGCCTGTGAGATTTCCAAGTCCGGCCATAGCCACCAAACAGAAAGACTTCATAGTATAAGAAGAGCCAACGGAAGGAAAGATCGCGAACCTCGGTACCATTACACCGGCCGCTATTCCAAGGATCGCCACCGATATGCCGAAGACTATAAGGTAAACGAAACTCGTATTTATACCGACTATCTTGGCCCCACGCGGATTTTGACCAACCGCGAAAGAAGCCTGCCCGAGTCTGGTCTTTTTTAGAAACAGCTGCAAACCTATGAGCACGGCGATGGCGAAGACTACATAAAGGAACTCGTAAGTTCCGAACCTTACGCCCGCGACAGTGACAGAGGAAGAAGCGTAATCTACGTAAACGCTCCTGGGTCTGGATGTCCAGATGAGGTTCATCACTTCCAGAAGGATCATCGAAATTCCGAAGGTAAGGAGCAGCTGATTCAAGTGACCGGCCTTCAGAACTTTCGTTATCGTCAATTTGTAGACACCCGCTCCCAGTAAAAAGAGCAGGATAAAGACCGGAAGAATCGAGACGAGAGGATCCATTCCCGTATTCACGGAAAACATGTAAACGATGTATATTCCCAGAGAAAGGAAATCCCCGTGTGAGAGGTTCATTATACCCACTATCCCCAGCGTCAGGGAAAGAGGCAGGCCGGCAAGAGCATAAAGACTGCCCCTTTGCAAACCATAGATGGCCGCATGGGGTTTCCATATCGCAACGGCGACTATCAGCAAGATCAAAAACAAGATATTCTTATATTTCTTCCAAAAAGAGATGCTCTCCAAGTCTGTCACCACCCCGGTTCTTGCCAATTTGAGATAATAAGGTCGGGCCGAAGCCCGACCTCGGATCAAACTATCTTCCTTCCCAGCTCGGGAACGGGAACGTCGGATCTGCCGTCTTGAGCTCGAGCGGCCATATTACCTGCTGTTCGCCGCCCTGCCACTGAAGTATCTTCTGAGCCGTGAAACCCTGATGCTTGATTACATTGCTCGGAGCGATCTTCAGCACTTCACCGATGGGTGAAGCGTATTCGACTTTTTCCAGAGCATTGATCAAAGGAGCTTTGTCGATCGTTCCTGCGGCCTTGATACCTTCCGCGAGGAAGTAGATGTTGGTATAACCGAGCGGTGCGAAGTATGTCGCAGGCTCTTCCTTGAACATTTCGATGTAGGCGTTGTAGAAGTGCTCGGCCGCCGGGCTCACTTTGTTAATCGTGGGTGCCCACATTCCGTAAAGCGTCACGCCTTCGGCCAGAGGAGAATCACCGAAGTGTGCCGGCCAGCCCGGAGGTGCTCCCACAAAGAACTCTGGAGCGAATCCGACTTCCTTGGCCTGCTGAAGCATTGGTAGGGCATCTGCGTCGTAACCGGCCCAGATGAAGAGATCGGGATTGTAAGTCTTGGCCTGCTGGAGCATGGCCCTGTAATCTCCGCCACCAAGCGCGGCGCTTTTGAAGGATACGCCCATGTAATCGTTCATGATCGCCGCCCAGGCACCTTCACCCTGCTGTGCCAGTCTCTGCAATGCGACGTACGATTCGTGAGAAGCCGTTCCGAAACCTCCCTCTTCGTACGCGAGGAAGATCCTGTCGGTTCTGATTTCAGGGTAGGCCTCGGCCAGTTCCGTCCATCCGAGTCCGTAACTCGCACCCTGCTGATAATCCCACGGATGAAGATGGAAATACCAGTCGGCATCCGGTCCCACTGCATTTTCACAGAGATAGGAAGCGGCACCTATCCAGATGGTTATTTTCTGGTATCTCTTCATGACGGGGATCTGTGCCAAGTGTACAGAAGAACCCATACCGCCGACAAAGAAATCTACCTTATCGACAGTTGCGAGTTTTTCGATCGCGGCGGCGCCTTTTTCCGGTTTCAATTCGTCGTCGATCACGATCAGTTCGACTGGTCTACCAAGAAGACCACCGGCGGCGTTGATCTCGGCTACTGCCAGTCTCATGGCTTTGGCAGCCTGGTCACCAGTTATGTCTCCAAGGGGTACCACGGCACCGATCTTGATCGGGGTTGCGGCAACAGCCATCATCGCTACTACCGCGAGAACAAGTGTTAGTAATATTGCCTTTTTCACTTTCCCACCTCCTAATAGGTAGTTCATTCTAGAATTGCCAATTGCGATAAATCCACACGCCAGAACGTTTGAGGAGATCTATGAACCAGGTGATAGACAATATTTCTTTCATTAGACTCTCTTGACAACCAACGCGGTTCCCATGCCACCGCCGATACAAAGGGAGGCGAGCCCGAACTGCAGGTCTCTTTTGGCCATTTCATACAGGAGGGTAACTATTATTCTGTTTCCCGAAGCACCTATTGGATGTCCGAGAGCTATCGCGCCGCCGTTGACGTTCGTTCTCTCCAACAGCCGCTCTTTCGATACCCCATAGAGTTCCTGCAATCCTTTGATGACCGATAGAGACTGCGCTGCGAAGGCCTCGTTCAACTCGAGGAGTTCGATATCGTTGAGGTTCATTCCACACTTTTTCAAAGCTTTTTCGATTGCAGGGACCGGACCATATCCCATGTACGCTGGATCGACTCCGGCCTGTGCAAAGGCGACAATTTCGCCGAGTGGTCTCAATCCATACTTTTCGACCGCCTCCTCGCCTGCCAGAAGCGTCGCGCTACCTCCATCGTTGATACCCGATGAATTGCCGGCCGTTACCGTGCCATCCTTTTTGAAAGCCGGTTTAAGCTTGCCGAGAATCTCCATACTGGTCTCTCTTGGATGTTCGTCGGCATCGAAGAGCGTATCGCCTTTTCTTCCCTTTATAACCACGGTGGCTATCTCATCTTTGAATTTGCCCGCTGCAATGGCTTCCTTGGCTCTCTTCTGGCTCTCGAGGGCGAATTCGTCCTGTTCAAGGCGACCGATACCGTGTCTCTCGGCCAGGTTCTCGGCCGTCACGCCCATGTGATAATCGTTGAAAACATCGGTAAGGCCATCCCTTATCATATGGTCCACGATACTCCCGTTGCCCATTCTGTAACCAAATCTGGCCCTGTCCAGCATGTACGGGCTTATCGACATGTTCTCCATGCCACCAGTCAGAACCAGTCCGACCTCTCCGGTTAAGATATCGGAGGCCCCGATCATCGTAGCCTTCATACCCGAACCGCACAGCATATTCACCAGGTAACCAGGACTCTCGACGGGAAGTCCGGCACCTATCGAAACCTGTCTTCCCGGTCCCATTCCCTGATTGGCGGTGAGAATACAGCCCATTATCGCTTCATCGATCCTGCCCGCATCGATACCGGCCTGTTCTATGGCGGCCCTGGAAGCGACGATTCCCAGCTCCACGGCCGGTGTGTCCTTGAGGGTTCCCCCGAAAGTTCCGATAGCCGTTCTCTTAGCTCCAACTATGAACACTCTCTTCATCGAATACCTCCTATATCAAACCTAAATCACTGGCCTGTTTTCGCAGTTCGACCCTGAAGTCGGGATGTGATATGTTCAAAAGGGCATCCACTCTCTGGAAGACATTCAGCCCTTTAAGATGGGCCACACCGAACTCCGTTACCACATAATCTATGTCCTGCCTTGGAACTGTTACGGGCGAGCCCAGAGGCAACAACGGAACGATTGTAGATACCGTTCCGTTCTTCGCCGTAGAGCGCAGCGCTATTATTCCCTTTCCTCCCCGGGCCATGGAGGCCCCTCTGTGTGTATCAAGCTGACCGCCCGTACCGCTGTAATGACGCGTTCCTATGGCTTCGGAACAGACCTGGCCAGTGAGATCCACGGTTATCGCCGTGTTTATCGATACCATGTTGTCGTTTTGGGCAACCACGTAAGGATCGTTGACGTAACTCCCCCTGAGGAGAAGCACTCCGGGGTTATCTTCGATGAAGGAGTACATCTCTCTTGTTCCCAGGGCAAAAGTGGCGATGAATTTTCCCGGCCAGAGGGTCTTCCTCCTGTTGGTTATGGAACCCTTTTCGAAGAGATGTATCATCGATTCGGTAAACATCTCCGTGTGTATACCGAGGTCACGCTTGTCCTCCATCAATCTGGCGACCGCGTTTGGAATCCCTCCTATGCCTATCTGAAGGGTGGAGCCATCGGCCACCAGAGAGGAAATGTGACCGGCGATCTCCATTTCTGTCCCGGAAGGCTCGCTGTCGGGAAGTTCGGGTATGTCGAAGTTGTTTTCAATGACGTAATCTACCTCGCTTATGTGAACGTGCGTGTCGCCGTGGGTCTTCGGGGCTCTATCATTGACTTCCATGATGACCATCTTCGCTTGTTCAACCATGTCGCGTTCGTAAACCGTGGAGAGAGAAACGGTCATGTAACCGTTTTTATCCATCGGAGAGGCCACTCCCCAGAAGATATCCGGTCTGTTGGCCATTATCCTTTCCACCCCTGCGTTATGAAGGTTGTTGGGAATATAGGTTACTGTTCTCAATCCGCTGCTGACAGCCTTTCTGGCACCGACCGAGTGGAACCAGGATTCGTTGAGGAATCTGCCTTCGTACTCTTTGAGTGTGAAAAAGGGGTACTCGCCTATGTTCAAACAGGTCGCTACTGCGACGTTCTCCACATTTTCCACCCTGTGAAGGTTTCGCAGCAGTCCTTGAGCTTCCATCGCAGCCATACTTGTGACTATTTTCGTATTTGATTTCACGTTCTTCAAAGCTTCGTCTATACCGATTTTCTTCTTTCTGTATTCTTCAACCCAGTTCAATTAACAACACCTCCATAGCCCTTTGTCATGAGTGCTGCTATTTCTTTGAGGTATCCATCCCAGTCTTTTGGTCTGTTATCTACGAAGAGAAGATCCAGTCCCATGAAATGCCCTATTCCCATAAGAAAGACACCAAGATCTCTTGGGTCGATGTTCCTTATCTCGCCCTTATCTTGTGATTCTTTTAGAGCACTTATATAGGAAGTGAGCAGTTTCTCATAGTAGAATCTTCCCGTTTCTGGAAGTACGAATTCCGATTCTCTGACTATGTTGTAGAGTTCTTTGTGTGAATTCATGAATACCAGGAAGGCCTTGTACGATCTTATTTCTTTGTTCAACCTCCCCTTTATACTCTCAGAGGCCTGTCTCATGGTTCGGCGAAGTCTTCTGTTGGCCTGGAGAACCAGCTCTTCA
The DNA here is from genome assembly GCA_002305955.1 of Kosmotogaceae bacterium UBA1373. Taxonomy (GTDB): domain Bacteria; phylum Thermotogota; class Thermotogae; order Petrotogales; family Kosmotogaceae; genus Mesotoga. Next base: position 148,531 of record DBRH01000020.1, on the reverse strand, counting down.
AGGAGCTTTTCTTTGCTTTCGAAGTACAGATAGAAGGTTCCCTGGCCGTATCCGGCGTGACTGGTGATATCGTAGATCGACGTCTCGAAATACCCCTTCTCTCCGATCAATTTCTCGGCAGATTGCAGGAGCGCATCCTTGGCCTTACTATCGGCCGATAAATCTATATTTCCGAGGTCGAGATCCAGAGAGTTCAGTTTGAAATCCGACGGGGAAGCGATGAAACCGTTCATCGAAAAATCGACCAGCGATTCTATCGTCGAGTCTGGAACGCTGACGCCGTTGAAGATTATCCAGTAGATGGCCGTGAATCTGGAGCTCCCAACCAGAAACCACTTCTTTGGCATAGAGATAGTTGATCCCTCGATTCTTAAAGCCCTGATGAGAGCTTCCTGATATGTGCTATCGACGGAGTTTTCAACCTCTGGAAATCTATACTCTGCCTCGTGGAAGGCCATGAACTTCTTCTTGGAATTCCAGAGGGTATCGAAGACAGACCTGAAAGAGTTGAAAAGCCTTTCGTCTTCTCTATTACCGCTTATCGTACTGAGAGCGCTTTCAAAATCGGTTTTTATATCATGCACGATTTCCTTGAAGACCTGTTCCTTGCCGGAATAATGCCTGTAAAAGGCTCCGTTGGAGAGGCCACAGGTTCTACAAATATTGGCGACAGACGTCAACTCGAAACCCAGGCGGCTGAACAACTCTTCGGCCGCCTGCTTGATCTGGAGTTTAGTTCTATCGCTGCGTGAGATCCTCAAATCACGAGGCCTCCATCTATTCCTATCACCTGACCAGTGATGTAGGTGGATTCATCGGATATCAGGAAGAAGTAAAGGTTGGCCACTTCTTCTGGTAGTCCCATTCTCTTCAGGGGTATCTTCTCCTCGAGAGACTGAATTAGCTTCTCGGGGACCTTGTCTGTCATGGGTGTCTTTATGAAGCCGGGAGCCACGGCGTTCACTCTGATTTTGGCGCCCTTTCTCGTCAATTCCTTGGCCCATGTCTTGGACATGGCGACAACACCGCCTTTAGAAGCTGAGTAGTTGCTCTGACCTATGTTGCCGTACACACCGACTATGGAAGAGGTGTTAACTATCGAACCGTATCCCTGATCCAGCATGACGGGGACCACGGCCTGTGTCATGTTGAAAACCCCCTTCAGGTTGACGTTGATGACCAGATCCCAGTCTTCTTCGGTCATTCTCTGCAGGAGTGCATCTCTGGTAACACCTGCGTTGTTTACCAGGCCGTCTATGTGACCATACTCATCCTTGAGTAATTTGACAAGCTCGCTGATCGCTGAACGATCAGTCACGTTAAGTTTTTTGGGTACTACTTTGCCGGGAAGAGAAGAGAACTCCTCCCTTAACTTTTCCAGACCAGCCTCGTCCATATCGCAGGCGACCGTTATAGCGCCTTCTTTCGCAAATTTTTCCACCGACGCCTTTCCCAGTCCACTGGCCGCACCGGTAATAATAACCACTTTACCTTCCATTCTCATCCTTCAGCCTCCATATCTCTGCCCCACTTCACCGTTGTTGCAGCCCATACGAATCCAAGTCCTGCACCTACCATAACTACCAGATCCCCGTCTTTGATCTTCTCGTCTTTCAGCCCGAGTTTTATGGAAAGTATCTGATCATTCTGGCCGAGGTGGCCGTAGTTGTCGAGGTAAGTGCTCTGGTCTTCACTCAAACCGAGCTCTTCAAGAACTCCGAAGTGGGCGGATTTTTTGAAATGTAGTATAGCAAGATAATCTATATCACTCTGAGAGTAGCCGCTCTTCTCGAGAGACTCTCTTACCACTCCGTAAAAATTGAACATGGTCGTCTCGCCGAGGCGTTTTTTGAAGTCTGCCGCGTCTCCCTGAACATCGAAGGAAAACCTGGATATATCTTCGGGTTTGATTGGCCAGCTCTTAGACCCTCCAACCGGCACCACGCAATCTTCCGAAAAAGAACCGTCGCCTTTGAAGGCCGATGCCAGAACGATATTGCTGTGGTGGTTCTTCTTCAAAACGACTGCGGCTCCGCTCGCACCTAAATCAAGCATGAAGGAAGTAGTGGGGTTTTTGAGATCTATCAGATCCACATTTCTATAACCACTCACGAGCAGAACGGTATTGAGATCTTCGCGGGCGATCATCATGCTCTTGGCGATATCGATTCCCGCCATCATCGAACCGCACATGGCCTCCATATCGAACGACCATGCCCTTCTGGCGCCTATGACGTCTGCGACCTTGAGTCCCGCAAGCCAGCAGGGATAGTCTTTGTGCTGTGCGCCGTTCCATATCAGGAGATCAACGTCCATCGGATCTACCTGTGCGTCACGTAAGGCTTCAAGCGCCGCCATGACTCCCATGTGACTGGTCGTGTCATCAGTCCCTGGAACGGGTTTCCGCTTAACACCGAACTTATTCGCGATGACATCTTCTGGAATTCCCGTCGCCATAGCCAGGTCTCTCGCCGTTGTAAACTTCTCGGGTATGTAGATACCAATACCCGCTATCCCGATCCTCGGAAGACCGTTCAATGGGATCACCTCTCGACCTTTGTGAATTATCTCTCATTTATGACAAGTGAATCATCTCTCACTTTCAGCATACTATATTTAACATTCTTTAGTAAACACAATCAGAGATGACCTGATGCAACTGCAGGCGATGAGGAGTGAATAAAGATGATTATGAAAGTAAAATTCAAGAATTCTTCAATATAAACCCCGTGACGGCCGTTATGAATTCGGCTGTCTTTTCAAGAAATGCGCCGTGACCTGCGTTGTGAATGACCAGCAATTCCGAGTCCTTTATCCTTTCATGGATCAGCTTCATCTCTTCCAGAGGGGTTATTATATCTCTGTCGGCACACAGTAGAAGCGTCGGGCAGGTTATCCCGTCGACTCTATCCAGGACGTTGAAGTCCGGATTGGAAGAGGCCAGCCTTATAAATCCCTGGAACCAGGCAACATCCAGGAGGTCTTTGAAAACTTTCTGACGAGCTTTGAGCCACTGGAGGTTGTTGTTGTAAAAGATATCGGAGTAAATGAAGGGAATCGCCAGAGAGAAGAATCTCTCGCCATCTTCAAGTTTGGCCGCTTCCTTCCAGGCCTCTCCAAGTTCGGCAAGAAAAGGGGAGATTCTGGCTGGTGTATTAGCCAGTATCATCGTTTTCAACCTTCCGGGCGATTCAAGGGCAAGTAGTTGTGCGACCTGTCCACCGTAGGAGAGTCCCACGAGGTTTATCTTGTCTATGGATAACTCGTCCAGAAGAGACAAAATGTCCGGGACATGTATTTCGATGGGGTACTGCGCGGACTCTCTGCTGGATCTTCCCTGGTCTCTGAAATCCATAAGAATCAATCTGAAATGTTTCGTGAAATCCCCAATAAACCCTGCCCATGAAGCGGTAGACATCATGATTCCGTTCAGTATCATTAAGGGCGGTTTCTCACAATCCCCATGAACTTCGTAATGGATATCCCTATTGTCTCGAGTTCTAAGAAACGACATTACCTCACCTCCTCAACGATTATTACACTTCCGGTCGGTTTTTTCCCGGATGTGGTGGTAAACTGATATTGAAATGAAGCATGAGCATGGAAATAGATAGCACCTTCCAGCGATAAATAACTTCTGAAAGGATGGGTTTGATGTCACAATTCAAGCAAGATTTTATGGAACAGCCCGAAGCAGTTAGACTTCTCTTGAGTTCCGCAGACGAGATAAGCGGAAAATCCCGGAAACTGGACAGCTCGAGGGTTCTTTTCACGGGCATGGGAGCTTCGCTTCATGCCGGTAGCGTTGCGACGGCTTTTCTACGTTCCCGGGGAATAGATAGCGACAGTGTGGAAATGTCCGAGCTGATTTCCTATTCCTCCCCGGACCTTCTCAAGAATTACGGTACGATCGTCCCGATAAGTCAATCGGGAGAGAGTGCAGAGTTGTTGAGATTCATGGACGATAATATCGGCCTTCTCGACAAAATGGCCCTCGTAACCAACAATCCGTTGAGTACTGCCGGCAAAAGACTCGCAAAAGAAAAGGTTTTCCCGCTTCATGCGGGCAAAGAGAGATCGATGGGAGCGACGAAGACCTTCACCAACAGCATCGTGACCACTCTTCTCATGGCTCTGGCCTGGTCGGGAACCGTGATCGACTTCTCCAAGCTGCCGGAATCGATCGAAGAGGCCTTCGAAACAGATGTAACCCATCTGGTCGAACTGCTTGCCGGCAAGAGGGAGAGGATACTCGTAACACGAGGCTATGGAATTGGCGTGGCGAAGATGGCCCGACTCATGTTCGCCGAGGTTGCGAAACTAAGTCTCGTTTTCTATTCCGGTGCGGCCTTCAGACACGGCCCGGTGGAGTTGTTGAACGACAGACCCGTCGTCATGACTATGAACCCGTCTGGAGAAACGGCCGCTTTAATGGAAGAGCTTCACAGAGATATTCAACAGAAATGCGAACTGATAACTCTGACCAATTTCCAGTCCGCTTGTGAGAGAAGCATCAGGGTGTCGGTCGGGCTTCCCGAGGTCATCGCTCCGATTCCCATGATGGCCGTCCTTCAAAAGATCGCCAACGAGCTGGCGTTGAAACGCGGCTTCGATCCTGGAAAGGGCATATTCGGCTCGAAGGTGACGGTCAAAGAATAAGGAGTTATCGACTGAGTTCATACGTGTTGATTCTGGACCTGGATCAATCCGGGTCCAGAATCGGCAGTTGCGTATCTTTTTCGACAAGCTTTCCGTACAGCTCGAGCCCCTTTCTGAATCTCTCTTCGTCAACCTTTCCGTTGGTCATATATACACGGGAGAGTTTCTCCGGCAGGGTGAGTTTGTCGAGCGTGAATCCGTTCCGTTCCTTAAAAAGGTATTTAAGACCGTGAATCCTGTGGGAAAGGGCCGTCAATCTGTCAGCGCTCCAGTCTATTCCTACGGCACTTAATGATTCGACTATCGTGTTAATGTCGTAGATTTTCCTTGAGAAGAGACAGGCGACTAACGAGTTGAGAATCATCCTCCATACACCCTCTTCGTACATTTCCAGGATCGTTCTCTCGAAATCCACGGGCCTAGTGGCCGCCTTCTGGTCCAGAGAATAACCGGCGTTGTCCAGATGTGAATGACGGACACCGGTGGCGTAACCTATGAAAGCGAATGGACCGGTGACATAACCGGGCGCCTCGTTGGAGTTGAATGTAATGGAGAGATCTTTTCCGCCGTACTTCTTCGAACAGTAATCGGCCCCCCTTTCAAGGTCTTTGAAGAATTGATTTTTACCGGCCGCTATCCTCGACAGAACTTTCAAATAAGCCTCCCCATCGCCGAAATTCAACACTACACCGTCGGTTTCTCTTTCCGTTATCAGTCCCCTCTGGAAGGCTTCGGTCGCCCAGGCGAGAGTGACACCTATCGAAATGGCGTCCCATCCTTGTTTTTCAACGTACAGAAGTAGTTTCAGTATCATATCCGTAGAATCGATCGAAAGGTTTGAGCCCAGGGCGTATATCAGTTCGTAATCGTACGAGACTTTTATGGTCTTGTACATGTGATGGGGCTCGTTGAAGGGTTCCCTCAATGTGGCCATGTGAATGCAGCCTGTCGGACAGCCGGCACAGGCGATTTGCTGGGACAGCCTTGATCGGGCGAACTCTTCACCGGATATCTTGTCGGCTCCTTCAAAGAAACCCTGAGAAAAGTTTCGCGTTGGAAGTCCGTTGATCCTGCTTAGCGGATAGACGTTCATAGATGTACCCAGATCATGATACTTTGCCATAGAATCTGACTGAACTACTTCTTTATACAGTCTCAAATAAAGGGAATTATATTCTCTCTTCTTCTCCAGAGTCCAGTATTTGCTGCCCGAGATAACTATGGCTTTAAGATTCTTGGAGCCGAGAACGCCTCCAAGTCCAAGTCGTCCGAAGTGACGCGAGGTATCGACTGTGGCACAGGCTATTGGCGATAGTCTTTCACCCGATGGGCCGATTCGCACTATCGCTCTCTTGCCGAGTCCTTCTTCGCTGTCTCTCAAGACTCTCTCCGTTGCTAGAGCCGACATCTCTTTGAGAGAATTGCACGGTTTTATATATACTGTATCATTTTCTATGACAACATACGAGAGAGAAGGAGCCCGCCCGCGTATGAGTATCGCGTGGTAACCGCTCTCGTACATCGCCAGACTGAGTCTTCCCCCGGCGTGGGATTCGCCCAGATCTCCGTTGAGTGGAGATTTGAAAAGTGCAACGGTCTTTGTGATCACCGGAAAAAGATTGTTCAAAGGTCCGATGGCGAAAATCACCGGTGCCTGAGGGGAGTATGGATCGAGCCCGGGATAACAGTTATCATAGAGGAGTTTGGTGGCCACGCCTGTTCCCCCGAGCCATTCGGAGAACAATCCCGTGACATCGACCTTTTTGAACTTTCCGTCGGTCAGGTCGATTTCGAGCATCCAGAATTGTCTCACTTCTCCACCTCCACAAGCGCCAGAACGTTGTTTGGGCAGAAAGCAGCGCAAATGCCACAATGATGGCAGACGATGGGACGAAGCTCCTCCAGATCCCACTGAAGCGCCCTGGGTACACAGGCCTTAACGCATGCGCCGCAGTTGATGCATCTGTCTTTTTCGAATTTCACCCCGCCTCCCTCTCTAGGAGTTAGGGCTCCCGAAGGGCAGGCGGCTGCGCAATCCGGCTCTATGCAGCCGTAACATATCCTGACTGAAAAGGCTCCTTCTACTCCGGGATAGTTCTTGACTCTCATGGCCGACTTTTCAACCGTGAGCGCATTTTCCCACGTTCTGGAACAGGCGCTCATACAACTGTAACAGCCTATGCATTGTTCTCGATTTACCACTCTCATGAGTTTCGACAAGATCTCATCTCCCAGATCAGAGAAAGCGGGCGCAAATCAAGCCGACCAGAGGGTGAACCTGGACCATCTCTATCTCGTCTGCCCCGGCCTTTTCGAAGACTTCTCTGATGAAATGTATTGGCGCGGGATGGTCCGTTTCGTTGTCGTCGTAATAGACTTCGTCCCATTCGTCACGGTGGTTGTTGGGATTGTCGAACCACATTATGTCGCCTATGACAATAGTTCCAGGTCTCTGGATGAGGGAAACGAATTTGGTCAAGGTTTCGGATTTCATAGCGTCGGTTAGATGATGCAACGAATAGATCGCTATGACTTTGTTTATCTCCTTAGATTTTAGGTCAACTTCTTCTGAAGGATCTTCGAAAGATCCCCTGTAGAATTCGACGTTTGTAACACCGGAATTCTCGGCGTTCGACCTGGCATCTTCGATCATTCTCTTGCTTATATCGATACCGATGACTTTCTTGCAGTGAGGGCTCGCGGCAACGGCCCATCTACCACGTCCGGTGCCAATATCCAGCAAAACATCATCTCTACCTAGGTCGAGATAATCGAGAGCTATCGCACCGACCGTGGCTATGATGTCACCCTTGAATGGATCTATATCTGCTATGGGAGATGCTTCGGGAAGGTTGTCGAACTCCTCTTCCAGCTTTTTGCGATCGTAACCGTGTTCCACCACTTCCACCTCTTCAAATACCATTTGATTAACACGATAATTATAACCCTTTTGAGTATCGGCCAGTTTCAAATAATTTTTTCGGCTTTCATTCTCATGACCGCGACTTTGGAGTTCTCCAGATCCAGGAGGTTGTTACTCGAGACTCCGAGGAAACTATTTCCAAACATCTCGTAGAGGTGAGAGCTGATATTCAGCTCAGGCAAACGCCCCACGAGGCGTTCTCCGTCGAAGAGAAAGGCCAGCTGGGCCGGCGTCGCGAAATGGCCGTCCGGTGTGAAGTCACCACCGCTGGCGATGAGAACGAAGATGCCCTTCTTGCCCCCCAGCAGTTCTTTTGCGGTCTTTTCGGACTCTTTGATTTTAAATTTCGGAAAGCCGAGTTCGGGGATCCCATCGTACTCTCCCCCAGCCGATCCCGTATGAGGAAGGTTGAAAAGCGCCGCGCTTTTTTTGTCCGTGAAAGGCGCTTTCAGTACGCCATTTTCAACTAGAGGGAAGAGATCTCCATCGTTGAAGCTTCCTTCGGTATCGAAGAAGGAACCTTCGAAACCATCCTCGGCATTCCTGCTCTGGTAGAGCGTGAAGTTTTCGGAGAACAGTTTCTCCCCAAGCTTTCCGCTGAATAGAGAACCTCCGCTTCCGAAAAGCATTCCATGGAGCGCCTCGTAGAATTTCGTAAGGTAAGTCGTGTCGTCGGCAATGAACACCACCGGGTAGTAACCGTCCTCAAAACTCTGTATTCTCTTTGTGTAAGCATCGCAGATCATGTTGGTGAGGTTCAGAAATCCCTCTCTATCGAACCTTCTTCCTGCATAGCCTGTTACCGCGTCCATTATGTTGGAAGAATTTCTATCCTTTATTACCAGTGTCAGGTTGAGAAAACTTCTGCGGGATCTGAGGTTCAACCCCAGATCGTTATCGATAGACGTCTCCAGAGTGCTCTGCTTGAATACCTGACTGAAGCTGAATTCCGGTTGAGTTTCCCTGAGCGCTTCAAGCATCCCTTCCGTTTCTTCGAGAAGTTCCGACTCTCTCTGGAGATCCGACTCTATATCTTCTTCTCGTTCCATCGATCGGCCGGGCGAAAATGGATAAGGTACTTCTAGTTTCAGCGACTGTTCGGCTCTCTCGAGCAGATCCTTTTCATTCTGGTCTCCCAGGGCACCGGCAACTCCCATGCATTTGCCGTCGTAGAGTCTTACGGAAGTCTTTTTTATGTCCTTCTTCCTTATAGAGCTTACCTGTGTCTGTACTATTTTGATCGCGTTTTCAACGTAATGGCTCATATATCTCTCTTTTGTCATCTCAACACCTCACTGTACATTCAAAGATCTAACACGGACATACGGCCCGCCGAAACCTACCGGCAACGGATACTGCTCCATTTTTCCACAGCCGCCGAGAGAGAATGAGAGTATCTTGGAGTCCCTGGTAATGCCCTCTATTTCGTTCAGGGTTTGGAAGACGCTTCCCGATATCACGGAAATCCTGACCGGTTCGGCTATTTTACCGCTTCTTATCATAAAAGCCTGGTTGGGAGCCAGGGTAAACGTCGACATACCCGATCCGTGGTTGAGAGAACCGACGTAGATGCCCGTCTCTATTCCTTCGAGGAGTTCGTCGAAGGTTAGCTCTCCCGGTGAAATGTAGGTTGTGGTCATTCTAACTATAGGTTCGTATTCGAAATTCACGGCCCTCGCATTACCGGTAGGCTGTTCTCCCAGTGCGGCCGCCGTTTCCACGCTGTGCAACCTTCCGGTGAGATAGCCGTCCTTTATGAGATAAGTTTCACGTGCTCTGGTACCCTCATCGTCGAAAGATACGAAGCCTACACCGGGGTGGTTGCCATTGTCTATGATCGACAGGACATCGCTGCCCACTTTTTTTCCGATGCTCCACTCCCTCATCATCGTTTCATCGCCGAGCATGAAATCGGCTTCGCTCTTGTGGCCGAAGCTTTCATGAGCGAAGACTCCTGCTGCTTCCGGCGACAGAACTACGGTGTATTTTCCCGGTTTCACAGTCGTGGCGTTCTTGAGAAAGTGTTCCGAGCCTTTGACTCTTTCCTGCACCTCACGTCCCCTGTCTTTCAGCGGGGAAATGTCGTTCCCGGCCAGATCATAACGATCCATGAATTTCTCCTCGCCGAGGGACATTTGGTAGGAGAGCCTGAAGCCCACTCTCTGGTAATCGAACTCCAGTGCCGAGCCCTTGCTGGAATAGAAGCTTTTGACGACTCTCTGGTCTATGTACTGGCCTCTCCAGAATTTTATCGGTTCGCTCACCTTTAGGTGGGGGAAGTACTGACTCAGTAGATCCATCTTCTCTTTCAGGGCTGTTTTGGAGATATCCTTTGAACCACTGAAATTCAGAAAGCTGCCCTTGTTGATTTCGAAAGTTTTCACGACTTTGTTGTTATTGATGTTCGGGTCGGGACTTGAGAGTCCTGCCAGCCTTTCGAGTTCTCTCTGAATGGACTCGATATCTGTTGTGGAGCTGTAATACCACCTCCGTCCGTCGAAGACTCTAATGAATGCTGCCCTGTAGCGTTGCTCTTTCATGTTGTCAAGTCTGTCGAGCGTTACGGAGATGTCTGTTTTAAAGACATCCTCAATTCTTACATCGGAATACAATCCTCCGGGAAATCTGAACATTTCAAACCTCCTTAAAGCGATATCGATCTTTTTCAGTTCAATTCTCCACTACTTTCCGAAAGGCTTTCGACAGTACCGGTGATCAGGCTCCATATCTCAAGCGAGGAGCCGTCTCCCCGGGTGTTCTCGTGGATGTACCGGAGAAATCTGCCCATCTGCATGTACTCTCTGTTATTATACCTTCCACTCACCGTAAGATCGTCATCAACTTCACCAGAGATGATACCCAGTAGTTCTCCCGTGTCGTAGAGGTGAAGTCTCTCCAATCCTAGAAGCGAAGCGAATCTGTCGAGTACCTTCAAAAAGGCGGTTTCTACATCGCCGCCCTCTTCCATATACTTTTCAAGACTCTTCCACAGATGCTCCCCGTCTTCGCCCGCTTCAGCGATTCCAAGCAGGCCGAGCGCTTCTTTCATCTGGTCGGCCCGAAGCGACATGAATCTCTTCCTGAAATCTCCAGGCGAGGAAGATATATAGGTATAACCCGAAAAGATCTTGCCCATGGCCGAATAAGCATCTAGATATCCCTGAACTAGAGTTCTAGACAGGTCGGACCTGTTGAACTCGAAGAGGTCCACGTAGTCGTGTTGTGGGGAAATGACAGTGAGTTCTATCTCTTCGTTCCCGTGGGCGCACCAGATATCGAAAAAATCTTTGAGCCTTCTGTAGTGGAGATCCACCAGAATTATTTCGCTATAGCCTCTCTCTATCGCCATATTCACCGGTACGTTGTTATAAATTCCTCCATCGATATAGATCTGAGATTCTATCTCGATCCTTTTGAAGAGAGGGAAGTTGGCGCTGGCGGAAACGAACTCTGCGAGCAGACCTTCCGGTATATCTTGGAGGGATAGTTCAAGCGGCCTCATGCGGCTCAACGAATAGACGACTATGCCCATATCTATACCTGATTTCCTGATCCTCTTTTCGTCGAGCACTTTTTCCAGCAGAGTTTCTAGAGGCCCGGAGTCTATGCCCCGAGAATCTATTACCTCTCTGGCGAGCGACAGGGCTTCGAGGAATTTCCATTCGGCAAAGCCCTTTTTCAGGAGTTCTGATGTCTTTTCCGATATATTGAAGACGGTATCGACCTCTAGCTCCTGCCAGAACCGCAAGGCCGCTTCGTATTCCCTGCTGGCAACAGCGGCGGCGTTTATCGCACCGGCAGAACTGCCGAAGACTCCGTCGATCTCCACTCCGAGCTGGATCAAAGCCTTCCAGACTCCGAGCTGGTAAATGCTGCGGACCCCGCCTCCGGAGAACACCAGCGCAAGCGAAGCCGAAAGATATCCGTAAAATAGTATCGCCTGACAGAGCAGGCTAATCAAAATAGCTTTCATTTTATTCTCTCCAGCATAGTGCACTCACCGGGACTACATCGAAACAAAAAACGCAGACATAACACTTTGGTAGTCCATATTTTCACTCAAAGGTTCTCCTCTAGCAGTTTCACGAGAGTCTCCAGGACTTTCACTCTGGCGTATCTCTTGTCGTTCGACTCCACTACGGTCCACGGAGCGTACGAAGTACTCGTACGAACGAGCATCTCCTCTATCGCCGGTTTATACAGATCCCATTTTTCACGGTTTCTCCAGTCGTCGGGTGTAATTTTCCACCGCTTTTCGGGATCGTTTTCCCTCGCCTGGAATCTCTTCAACTGTTCATCTAGGTCTATATGCAGCCAGAATTTTACCACGACGGTTCCGTGATCGTGTAGCTGTTCCTCCATATCGTTTATCTCACGGTAAGCTCTGGCCCATTCCGCTTCACTGGCGAAGCCTTCAACTCTTTCGACCATAACGCGGCCGTACCAGCTGCGGTCGAAGATAGCGATATGTCCGTCTTTTGGCATATTGGTCCAGAATCTCCAGAGATAATGGTACGACTTCTCTGTATCGTTAGGCGCACCGATCGGTATCACCTCGTAACCACGGGGATCGAGTTTAGCGGTTAAACGCCTTATATTTCCACCCTTTCCCGCGGCGTCCATACCCTCATAAACGACTACCAGCGACTTCCTCTTTTTGTATAGAAGATGTTGATACTCCCTCAGTTTTTTCTGCGCTTCGGCCAGTCTCTTCTCGTAAAGATCCTTCTCTATACTTTTGGAGAGGTCGAGCGAATCGATGACGGAAGTGTTACCGGACCAGGAATTGACCGTGCCGGTTACCTCATTGTCTCTTTCAAGAGCCTTTTCGAGGCAGTTCACGACGGTGTTCATTATCTGTACAGCGGCCAGCTTTTCATCGGTCGAGGGTATTATGTACCAGGGTGCGATATCCGTGTCGCTAGCTTGCAGTACCTTCTCGACGAGCATCTTCACAGTTTCGTAGTTCTTGTTCTGGCGGAAGTCTCTCTTCTTCACCCTCCAGGAAGTCGATGAATCTGAATCCAGCTTCTCAAGCCTCTTCTTTTGCTCTTTACGCTCTATGTGCAGAAAAAACTTGATGATCACGGCGCCTGAATCGGTGAGCAGTCTTTCCAGGGAGTTGAAGGTTTTCAAATGCGACAGAAACTCTCTTTCGCTCATCGCTTTTTCTTCATCGAGCAGAACTTTGTACCAGCTTCTATCGAAAATCGTTATCCGGCCACCGGAGGGAAGCCGGTTCCAGAAAGGCCAGAGATATGGATAAAACCTATCGTTTTCCCCAGTGCCGGCCATGGGAAATACTTTAAACCCTCTTGGGTCCAGGGGCATTATTAGATTGTTTATCGCCGTACCTTTTCCAGACGCCTCCCAGCCTTCAAAGAGTATAACCACCGGAACCGATCTCTCCTTGAGTTTCCGCTGGAGAAAGCCAAGCCGCAGTTCCAGAGATTCCAGGGTCCGGGAGTATTCCTTACTCGTTAGCCTTGCTTCCAGGTCGATTTTATCGAGCATCGTTACTTCTCCGAACAGAACTTCATTTCGTAGGCCTCGTGCTCGGAATTGGCTACCATCATATCTGTAAAGTCATTCAAAAGTTCCTTGAAGACGCCTGTTTTCATGAACTCGTCGGCGTGTCTTTTTTCTTCCCACATACCCACGGCCAATGCCTTTCCGCCGGTACCGGTCATGATGAAGGCGCGGACAAAACCCTCGCGGCCGGTCGCCCTTTCGAGCACCGCTTCTTTCCATATACTGCAGGCCCTCTCGAGAGACTCTTCGCGAAAGTGGTACCTCATAACAGCAACGTACATTTCTCTCACCTCCCTCTCTCAATTGTACATTCTCGGTCGCTTCGCGTAGAGAGGCGGTGAGAGAGTAGAAAGCTCAATTTTGGTAGATATTGTCTATGTGAACGACAACTTTCGCACAGTCATGGCCGAGTATGGCCGATAGTTTGTCGCTTCTGGTTCCTTTGATTCTATCGACTTCGAAGGAACTGAAGTTGCTTATCCCGCGCGCGATTTCCTCACCCTCGAAGGAAAGTATCCTGACTACCTCTCCCTGAGAGAACTCGCCTTCGACTCTCTCGACGCCGACAGCCAGAAGACTCTTACCCCTTTTCAAGGCGGTGATGGCGCCTTTGTTTATTATAAGCGAACCTCCAGGAGTCGAGAGAAAACCTATCCAGATCTTTCTGGCTCCGGGCGACGAATCGATCGGTTCGAAGACCGTTCCGGTTTCGATTCCATGAATGAACTGACCGATGGTTGACAGTTCGCGGCCGTTACAAATACAGCATTTGATGCCTGAGGCCGAAGCCCCTCTTGCCGCGCGGATCTTGGTGCCTATCCCCCCGGTCCCCCAGCTGCTCCCGGACATACTCTTGATCTTGCTGGCTGAGTCGAAAATGCGCATCACCTTTCCCTCTTCGTCGTAGATTCCATCGACCGTGGACATGAGTATTAAAAAATCGGCCTTCCAGCCCATCGCGAACATGGCAGCCAGTATGTCGTTATCGCCGAACATGATCTCTTCGGTCGAGGTAGTGTCGTTTTCGTTCACTATGGGTATAACACCCATTTCGAGAAGACCTATGAGGGTATTCCTCAGGTTGAGGAAGCGCTTTCTATCACCGAAATCGTCGCGGTTGACGAGTATCTGTGCGACCTTTTCTCCGTAGAGATCGAAAACCGTTTCGTACAGCTTCATCAGCTGCACCTGTCCGGCCGCGCACAGGGCCTGTTTAAGGTACAGATCGTGCTCGGCGCTTCTACCGCTGAGATAGCCAAAACCGGCGGCTTTAGCGCCGGACGAGACCAGAACTACTTCATTTTCGAGGGACTTGAGATTGGCTATTTCTCGCGCGAGTTCGGCTATATAATGTTTATCCAGTTCTCCATTCTTTTTCACCAGCAGGTTTGAACCGACTTTAAGCACTATTCTGGACATTATTCTCTCACCTGGTAGTCACCCATAACGGTGTACTTGTAGCTCGTGAGTTCCCTCAAACCGAACGGCCCGCGGGCGTGTAGTTTTTGAGTGCTTATGCCTATCTCGCTTCCAAATCCGAACTCACCGCCGTCTGTGAAGCGTGTCGAGGCGTTCACGTAAACCGTGGCCGAATCTACGGCCTTCAAAAAGTACCTGGCGTTCGAGTAGTCCTGAGTCAGAATTGACTCCGAGTGGTGTGAGGAGTATCTCTCTATATGCTCGACGGCCTCTTTTACATCTCTCACAACCTTTACGGCCAGGATGAGGTCCAGGAACTCGGTCTCATAATCTTCTTCGGTGGCCGGTACCATTTCCACGAACTGCCTCGATTTTTCACAACCGCGGAGTTCGACGTTCTTTCTTGAGAGAGCTTCTTTAATCATCGGGAGAAACTCCCCCGCGATCTTCTCGTGTACCAGAATCGTTTCTACGGCGTTGCATGTCCCTGGTCTCTGCGTTTTTGCATTATCAACGATCGATACAGCCTTGCGTAGATCGGCGTTGTAGTCCACGAATATGTGGCAGTTGCCCGTTCCGGTCTCGATAACCGGCACTGTCGAGTTGTTGACCACGAACTGTATCAAACCGCTACCTCCTCTGGGTATTATCAGTGACAAATACTCTCTCATTTTCAACATCTCCATCACACAATCCCTGGAAACGTCCTCTATCAATTCTACGCATCCTTCGGGAAGACCGACCATCTCCAGACCGCGTTTTATAGCACTCACTATCACCCTGTTGGAGTTTATCGCGTCGCTGCCGCCCTTAAGAAGAACGGAGTTTCCGGATTTGAGTGCCAGTATCGAGGCATCGACCGTAACGTTGGGCCGTGATTCGTATATCATGCCTATGGCACCGAGAGGAACCCTTTCCCTGGATATTCTCAGGCCGTCCTTCTGGATCCAGGTGGTTTCTATCTCACCAACGGGATCGGATAACGCCGCTACGTCATAACAGGACTGTATCATGCCGTCTATCCTTTTTTCAGTGAGTGCGAGTCTGTCAATCAGTGATTCTTTGATCTCTCTGTTTCTGGCCTGCAAAACATCCAGAGAGTTCGCGACGAGTATCGCGCTGCGGTTCATGTCTATCGAACCGGCGATCGACTTCAAAGCCTGGTTCTTAATGGTGGTGCTCGCCAGTCTCAGAAATCTGGAGGCTTCCTTGACTTTCACTCCTTTTACCGCAAGGTCCGTCATTTCTTCCCCTCCAGTTCAGCGTTGATCTCTTTTGCTCTCAGATAAGTATCGAAAAGAGCCTTCATTATAGTTCCCCTGAGTCCTTCCCTTTCCAGCGAGTAAATCCCCTCTATCGTTGTACCTCCGGGCGAAGTGACGAGGTGTCTGAATTCACCCGGATGGTTTCCCCTCTCTTTGAGAAGCTCGACCGATCCGCCCAGGGTGCCGAGTATTAGTTCTCTTGAGACCTCGTAGGAGAGTCCCATCTTCAATCCTACATCTATGAGTGATTCGACGATTACAAATACGAAAGCCGGGCCGCTCCCGCTGAGCGCAGTGACAGCCGCCAGGTCCTTTTCTCTGACCTCGACGATATCTCCCATCGTGAAAAGTATCCTTTTGACTTCCCGGCACTCGTCTTTGGTGAAACCTTCCGAAAAAACCAGACCAGTCACTCCCCTGCCGATGGCGCTA
Source organism: Kosmotogaceae bacterium UBA1373 (assembly GCA_002305955.1). GTDB lineage: Bacteria > Thermotogota > Thermotogae > Petrotogales > Kosmotogaceae > Mesotoga. Next base: position 132,301 of record DBRH01000020.1, on the reverse strand, counting down.
GGGACATTGGGCATGATTCTCGCAATCTTTTTTATGGAGGTGTTGGAAACGATGGTGTCAATCTGAATGCCGGTTATGGTGCTTATTATGATCGGATTGTGCTGCCTGCCGTTCTTGATCTGGGCGAAGAGTTCCATGCAGTCCTGCGGTTTCACCGAAAGAATCACATGTGTGCAGTTTTTGAATATCTCCGACGGTTCGGAAGCGAGTACTACCCGGGTGGAATCTGAGGCCAGGCCGGACAGTTTCTCCGGGTATCTGTCCAGCAGATACAGTGCCTCTAGTCCTTCGAACTTGCTCAACAGTCTGTGGGCGAAGATTCCACCTATATTCCCCACACCTATTATACCTATCTTCATTTTCCCCCTCCTGAATTTTCAGTTGAATGTCTTTCCACTATAGAAGCGAAATTCGAGAATATCTTGAGCGACTCTATTTCCGATCCGAGGTCTATCTCTTCGGGGTGAAACTGTACTCCGTATTTCAGGTTATCTTTCGAGGCTATAGCTTGAATGAAGGTTGAATCGTTCCTAGCGATGACGGAGTAACCGCGCGGAACATAAGGCAGGGCGTAGTTGTGCCGTTGACAGACTTCCAGTGGCGATTTCATACCTTTGAAAAGGTCGTTGCCCTCATACAGCCACACCCTTGAGATCCCCAGCTCTCTGGACACTACCAGAGAAACTCCTGCAAGCCTCGCCAGTATCTGCATACCGAGACAGATACCCAGAATGGGTTTGCCAAAATTCTTCAAAAAGCTCGCCCCGTATAGATCGCCTTTTTCTTCGAAGTAACCCTTCATCGTGAATCCACCCGAGATTATCAATCCATCGCAGTCCGAGGCGTACTGCGGGAACCCCTCTCGAAAGGTTCTCCATGTGCGGTAAAACACTCCCAGTTTTTCAAGTGCAAACTCTATTGGAGAGAGTGTTCTGTCGAAATCGCTATCGTTCAGAAGAACACAGATCATCTCGCGAGACCTCCGGTGTTTTGCGCTAATTATAGCACCTGCTACTTTCGTTAAGGTTCAAAGAGTTTGCGTTGCGAAGACAAACGGGAGGCGGTTATTTGCCATCAATATTTGCGAGACAAAAATGCCACCCGTTGATGAAGCTTGTCCGACAAGTGAAACGCGGTACTATTAGCTTTGCGGTTTTTTATGTTCTTTTGCCCATGAGACTGTTGAAGATATAGACCTCTCCACCGGTCTTGGTAGTGATCGTCTTGTACGCTATCTCGTGGTAGGCGGTTATTCTTCTGACCGTTCGTGTACTCGATCTCATGGCTATTGAGTCGGTTATGGCCTTGCTGTGGGTAAAACGGACACCTTTAAGGAAAGAACCGTCGGTTATGCCGGTCGCGCTGAAAATTACCTCTTCTCCCCTTATCAGGTCGTGAGTCCAGTAAACTCTGTCGATTTCGAAGTCGGATTTTTCTGTTTTTTCGATCTCTGCACTGTCTTTCGGCCAGCATTTCACCTGTATCTCACCACCGAGACACTGGAGCGCCGCTGCCGCGAGGACGGCTTCCGGCGAACCACCAATCCCCATATATATCTCGGTTCCGCCGTCTGGAAGAGCCGTGGCGATCGCTGCCGCTATATCGCCGTCGTTGATCAGTTTTATCCTTGCTCCCACGTTCCTTATGGCCTCCACCAGCGGGTAGTTTCTCTCTCTCTCCAGCACCGTGACAGTGAGTTCGGATACTTTGACTCCGAGAATCGCGGCAGCGATTCTGAGGTTCTCTCTCGGACTTGCATTTATATCTAGACTCCCGGCGAGTTCTTTCCCTACCGCGAGTTTATCGACGTAGTAAGTCGGAAGCGGAGCTATCTTACCCCTTTCGGTCGCCGCTATCACACTCAAAGCGTTGGGGCGGCCGTTGGCCACCAGCCTTGTACCGTCAACTGGATCAACGGCGATAAGAACTTCTGGATCTTCCTCCTCCCATTTGCCGACATGTTCCCCCGCAGCCAGCATCGGAGCCTGGTCTTTCTCTCCTTCACCGATCACGACTGTTCCTCGCATGTCAAGGAGGTCGAGGATTCCACGCATCGCGTCAACCGCTCTCTGGTCAACGATCTCTTTGTCACCCCGTCCCAGATAAACGCTCGAAAACAACGCGGCGGCTTCAGTTACTCTCACCATGTCAAGAGTGATTTCAGGTATCATCTTTTCACCTCCGATTCAATCATAGCATCACATTCTCTCTTCGAGTAATCACATACCTTCTCAAATATATCCCATTATGGCATGATAAAATCGTAGAAAGTCACTCCGAGAAGCGTGATTCTAATCGTTTCTGTCGATAATCAAGATCTGATCGCACCAAAAAATACGCGCCGGTTGAAATCGGATGGTTTGTCAGAGCGGTGATTGCTGACGGAGGAGATGGTTCGGTGACAAAGAACCCGTTTCTGCCGTTTGAAGTCTAAGGATCGTTTTTAGCACAAGGAAGAGGAGGGGATGAAAATGAAGAGAGCGCTGCTGTTGCTTTTCACAATTTCTCTGGTCGTTGTTGCCGTGGCTATGACCGAAGAACTGCCGGAAATGATCTTTGCAAGTGGCGGGAACATTATTTATGTTGGTGGTACTCACATCACCGAGGACTCAACAATATGTGTAGTCAACCTTCAGATTCCATTCATTGAAGGACTTACGAAAGCGGGCTTCGAATCCTATATCAACTCTCTGATAAAATCCGATGTCGAGGGATATAGAAAGGAGATCCAGGAGATGGCGGCCGATGCCTACGAGGCATCTAAAAGCGATGAATGGCCCTTCAGAATCTTCGATGTCTATGTGGTCTATACCGCTTACTTGAGCAACGGTATTCTCAGCATAGACATGATCTTCAGTGAATTCACAGGAGGAGCTCATCCAAATGCAGCCAGGCGGACATACAACATCGATGTCAGGGGGAATCATCTGGTCTCTCTAAAAAGCCTCTTTCCTTCCGAGGATTTCGAGAATAGACTTAATGAGTTGCTGATAGGACAGATAAACGAAAGGGAAGATCTGTGGCCTGAGGAATTCAAGGGAGTTCAACCGGACCAGGGCTTTTATCTGAATGCGGGAAGGCTTTATATATACTTTCAGCCTTACGAGATCGGTCCCTGGGCTTCGGGTATGCCCGAGTTCGATTTTCTCCTATCAGACCTGCTGTAAGGTTTGGAGTGAGTGCTTTTCTCAGATTTTCCATAACTGGCGCTGCAAAACGTCGGGGTCCTAATTTTCTGGTCAACCTCGTTGACACTCTATGGTATTGATGGTAGAGTTTTAATGCCAGCCGAGGTGGTGGAACTGGCAGACGCGGCGGACTCAAAATCCGCTGGGGTTGAGAGCCCCGTGCGGGTTCGATTCCCGCCCTCGGCACCAGAGGAAGGCTTAGCCTTCCTCATTTTTTGTGGAGGTGTTCTCTTTGAGATTTCTGGACTTCGATCTACAGGACAGAGATCTGGATTCAGCGGCATCTGAGTTACTCGGTGGAACGAAGTCCGACAAAAAATACTTCGTCCTCACACTGAACGCATTGATAGTTTACGAGTATCTCCATAACCGCGATTACCATGAGGCGCTTAAGAGAGTGAACTACGTAGTTCCAGATGGAAGCGGGGTCCTGAAAGCCGTGAAACTACTCAATAAGAAGAAGGTTAGCAGAGTTCCCGGCATAGACTTGATGCTCACCCTCTGTAAACTGGCTTCCATTGGCAGTGAAAGGATATACCTTCTAGGCTCTCAGATCGATACAGTAACAAAAACCATCAGAAAATTAAAAGAAAGATATCCTGGACTTAATATAGTGGGCTCTCACAACGGTTTCTTTGATGAAAGTGAAAGTGATACAATCGTTGCAGAAATAAACAATTCACGTACGGATATACTATTCGTTGGAATGGGTGTACCTAAACAGGAGTTGTGGATCACGAAAAATCTGGACAGATTGAATGTCGGGGTTCTAATGGGTGTCGGTGGTTCCTTCGATGTCATTTCGGGCAATTTGAATAGAGCTCCTGTGTGGATGCAAAAGATAGGTCTTGAGTGGCTTTATAGAACCGTTCAAGAACCAAGAAAACGTTTGAGGTTGATACCCAAACTAGCTAAATTTGAACTTCATATTCTTAAGTCGTATTTTTGTTTGAGAAGAGGTGGTTCCGGATGATCGTAACCAATGTGATGGCGTTCACAAATGATTTCACGAACCCCCTTGTGGATGACGCGCTGGTCAGATTCGAGAATGGAGAAATTACCTACGTCGGTCCTAGAAGGGAGTACAGTATTCAGGAAGACGAAGAAGTGGTTGATGGAGAGAGGGGCCTCTTACTTCCGGCTTTCTGCAACGCTCACCTGAGTCTTTATTCAAGTATTTCGTCGTATCCTCTCAAGCTTATAAAGGGTTATGAGAGCGGCGCTGGATATTTCAGCAATCTGCTGAAATCCGGATACTCCAACACCAACGAGAAGATAGTCAAGGTGTCGGCCGAAGTAGCTGTATTGAAGGCTTTGAAGAGCGGTACTGTTTCGTTCAGCGGACCCATTTTCGATTGTGCCGAAGTGGATACGGAGTTTTACAGGGAACTCGCACGCAGATATGGAATGAACATTGCAGTCGGCCCCGTGGTGGTCAAGGAAACGATCGAATCCGTTACCGAACGGTGGCAGGAAGTACCCCGGGACAGCAATTTCTGTCCTCTTATATATGTTAGCGAACTGGCGACCTACGACGAAGAAGACCTGACAAAGCTGCGCAACCTCTATTCCAAGGGTATAAACTTGAACCTCTTCATTTTCGACATGAAGCAAGAGAACGATTTGTGTCTCTCTAGATGGGGCGAAAGCCTTATAGAGAGGCTGCTGAAGAACGGTATTCTCGTTCCCGAATGTGGCATTATTTACGGTGGAAATCTGAGCGAGACCGACATGGATATCATCTCGAACAGAAGGATATTCGTCACCAAATCTATACGCTCCGAGATGTACGCTGGAACCTTCCAGCCTAACATCGCCGACCTTCTTGGGAGAGGGATGCATGTCTCGATAGGAACAGGCTTCATGGGAACAGAACTAATCGAGGAGGCCAAGGAAATAGTGCTTTCGGAAAGATATCACAAGCACTATGACAACGTGGTAATCGACTATGAGATACGAAAAACGCTTTTCGACAACAATTACAGGCTGGCTCAGCGCTTCTTCGGAAAGCGCACAGGGGTACTCAAAGAGGGCTATTCGGCCGACCTTCTACTGGCCAAGCCGGTACTGGATTTCGAAAGACTCGACCCCGATCTGCCCACCGTTCTACAGCTGATCTTAAAGATCTCCTGTGAATCGAATTATGAAAAAGTCTGGAACACTGGAGAATTAATACTCGACAAAGGTTTCCCCCAAAGGATATCCAGGAAGGAACTCAAAGACCTCTCCAGAGATATCAAAAACCTGGAATTGTAACCTGTCCGGACTTTTTATATATATCGATCGCGTGCCTTATTGCCGAGGCGCGCTTTTCTCCTATACCATCGACATCCTTTAACTCGTCTTCCGTGCTCTCAAGGAGATTATACAGCGTTCCAAACTCCCTTCCCAGATTTATGGCCACTTGAAGCGGGATTCGCGGAATATGCCTTGCGAAACGGATGCCCCTGGAACGTATGAAGTACTCCACCGCCTGAGATGCCGTAGTGATATCGTACCCTAAGATTCTGAGAATTGAACCGAAACTGTTGATCTCTTTCTCGGTTAGTCCATTGAGTCTGGTCAGAGTCTCTTCCATTTCTTCAGATTCGACCAGTTCATCGCTGAAATCCAGCACCAGGTTCTCGATCTCCTCACCCACGTTGACCAGCATCTCAGTGATCTGCATCTGGGGAAACCTTCCGTGGTTTCCAAGTTCGGCAATTGTTACCTCCGCTTCCTGGCCTATCATCATTACCATGAGTCCTTTCTGGATTGTTTTCACCACATCGAAGAGAGTGAGCGAGCCGGCCCTTTCCATGAACTCCATTCCCGTCAGAGCCTCTATAAAAGCCTCTTTGTATTTTTCGGCCGTTCTTATCGTCTGGGTTATTTTAGAAGTCAGAGTCTCGACGTTGTTCAACGTATATACGAAGTCGCCGAAGAAAATCGTCATTGTGTTCCGCCTCTTGGAGACTGCAACGAGCATCTTCCCCGTTTCTTTTGCCATTCTCTCTGCGGCGCGGTGTCTCATACCGGTCTGGTTGGTGCTTATGTTGTGGTCAGGAATCAGCTGTACGTTGGCACCTATGATCATCGAAAGATCTTCGGTCACAACGATGGCGCCGTCCATCTTGGCCAGTTCGTATAATTTGTTTGCGTTGAAGGAGCAGTTCAGAAGAAAGCCGATTTGCATCAAGTTGCTGTACTTCTTGTAATCGTCCACGAAAAAGAGCAGCCCGCCGATGCTGGCATCCTGAATGTCGTCGAGGGCGTGCCTGAGGGGAGTTCCAGGGGCGATGATCTTCAATTTCTCAATAAACTCACTTCTCTCCACTTTTTATCCCTCCGATGAGTCTCAAAAGTTGCTTCACGTCTTTTATACCATTCTTGCCCTCGGGAGAAATCACTTCATTGAAGGGCGAATTTTTCACGCGGTCTAGTCTCCGTTCCGCAGAAGACACGGAGCGAACCGTACCGTCCAGTCCCAGTTCGCCGAAAACGGCAAAATTATCTGGAATTGCAGTATCTGTGAATGAAGATATGAGAGCAGTGGCGACCGCGAGGTCCACCCCGGTATCTTCTATCTGCAGACCACCGGCAACGTTGACATAAAGATCTAGACTGTCGAGCGGTATGTTAGCCCTCTTGGTGAGAACGGCCGCCACCAGAAGAACTCTCTCGAGCGGTACGCCGGTGGAAAGCCTCCGCGGGGTCCCGTAGATAGGCCTGGATACAAGGGCCTGGATCTCCACTAGAAAAGCCCTCGATCCCTCGGAGATCACTGCTATTGTATTCCCCGGCGAACTGATGAAGTCTTCGACAAAAACGCTGCTTATATCGGCGATCTCCTTGAGGCCGGAGGAGGTCATTTCGAATACGGCTATCTCGTCGGATGGACCGAAACGGTTTTTCACGGTCCTCAGGAAGCGATATCCCGTCTTGCTGGCTTCAAAATATAGAACCGTGTCAACCAGATGCTCTATCAACTTGGGTCCGGCGATCTGTCCGCCCTTAGTTACATGCGAGACGATAAAAACCGGCACTTCGGAGCTCTTGGCGTTCGACACCAGGGCATTTGCGCACTCTCTAACCTGCACTATCGAGCCGGGTAGGGAAGGGACATCCGATAGCTTGAGTGTTTGAAGAGAGTCGAAGACCATGAGAGCGTACCTGGAGATGTCTCCCGCTCTGATGAAGGAGATATCGTTTGCCGACATGATATGGATGTTTCCGGTGTTCGCCAGGCCGAGTCTGTCGGCTCTCATTTTCAACTGTCGGGGGGATTCTTCGCCTGAAACGTAGAGAATCTGACTGTCTCTGGCTATGTAGTTGGAGAGCTGAAGCATGAAGGTGGATTTTCCGATTCCCGGTTCTCCGCTTATCAAAACTGCGCTTCCAGGAACGATCCCGCCTCCGATGGACCTGTCGAACTCCTCTATCCCGCTCCTGAGGCGCGGCGATTCTACAGTACTTACGTCTGAAAGGGGTTTTATGTCCGGTTGGCGAGTCTCCTGAGAGGAGCTGTTATCAGTGGGATTGAAGGCTACCGCCGTGTTCCACTCTTCGCAGGACGGACACTTCCCGAACCAGGCCGGTGATTCGTAACCGCAGGCATCACAGACATAGCTTTGTTTTTTCTTCATAGACTTCTGGATCGAGCTCTCCTTTCTTCATGTATCTTTCGATTTATTATACACAGGGGGCACAATAAATGTGCCCCCTTTTTTAGTCAATATAACGGTCGTAACTGTAGATCAAGTTGTAGCACTGACTTCCGCCTTTTCATCTTTTTTTCTGGTGAAGACCAGTAGCTTGTTCTTCAACTCGATGGTGATCATGTCGCCCTCGTGGAACCTTCCGCGAAGGAGCTCCTCTGAGAGCGGATCTTCAACATACTTCTGTATGGCCCTCTTTAGAGGTCTCGCACCGTATACCGGGTTGAATCCTTCCTCAACCAAGAAATCCTGGGCCTTGTCTGTCAGTACCAGTTCCAGGTGCTTATCTTTCAGACGTTTACGCATATCTCTCATAAGGATATCTATAATCACCTTTATCTGTTCCTTAGTCAGTTGATGGAATACAACGATTTCATCAAGCCTGTTGAGGAACTCCGGTCTGAAAGTCTTCTTGACCTCTTCCAGGACGGAGGTCTTCATAGCCTCGTACTCCCTGTCCTGACGGGTGGATTCCACGAAACCAATCGAAGTCTTGGTCTTGTTGATGAATTCACCTCCCAGATTGCTGGTCATTATTACTATGGTGTTCCTGAAATCGACCTGCCTTCCCTGTGAATCGGTGAGCCGTCCGTCGTCCATAATCTGGAGAAGGATATTGAATATGTCCGGGTGAGCCTTCTCGATTTCGTCGAACAGTATCACAGAGAAAGGTCTCTTCCTGATTCTTTCGGTGAGAGTTCCACCTTCGTCGTAACCGACATATCCCGGAGGAGCCCCGATAAGTCTCGATACCGAGAAGCGTTCCATGTACTCGGACATATCGAATCTGACCAGAGATTTGTCGTCCCCGAAGAGATACTCGGCCAGCGCCTTGGCCAGCTCGGTCTTCCCCACACCTGTAGGTCCAAGGAAGAGGAAAGTGCCTATCGGTCTTCTGGGGTCTTTGAGGCCGCTGCGGGCACGTCTTATGGATTTGGCGACGGCGGAGATAGCCTCGTCCTGAGAGACTATTCTCTCATGAAGGGCCGACTCTAGAGTTAGTAGCTTCTCAGTATCCGTCTCTTCGAGCTTCCTGAGAGGAATACCGGTCCAGTTGGAAACGATTTCCGCTATCTCGTCTTCATCGAGTGTCACGATTTCGCTATCGACCCTGCTGCGCCACTGGTTGTAGCTATCTCTGTACTTCTGCTGGAGTATTCTTTCCTTCTCCTTCAACTGGGCAGCCTTTTCGTACTCCTGATCAGCTGCGGCCGTCTCCCTCTTTATTTTCAACAGCTCCAGCTCGGTCTGCATCTTTTTAAGCTCTTCAGGTATGGTCAACTTCTGAAGTCTTGCCCTCGAACCGGCTTCATCTATTATATCTATCGCTTTGTCGGGAAGGAATCTATCGGAAACGTAGCGATGGGAAAGCATCACGGCCGCTTCCAGTGCTATCTCTGTGTATTTGACTTTGTGGTGTAATTCGTACTTGTGTCTTATTCCCTTCAGAATCTCGACGGACTGCTCCGGTGACGGTTCGGTAACGTATATCTTCTGGAAACGTCTCTCCAGGGCGGCGTCTTTCTCTATATACTTCCTGTATTCGTCGGGAGTCGTAGAGCCAATGCACCTTATCTCTCCGCTTGCCAGTGCGGGTTTCAAAATATTGGCGGCGTCCACGGCACCTTCGGCCGAACCGGCTCCGACGATCGTGTGCACTTCGTCGATGAAAAGTATGATGTTGCCGTTGGACTTGACTACATGAATCAATTTCTTCAGACGTTTCTCGAACTCTCCCCTGTATTTCGTTCCGGCTATCAAAGAGGCCACGTCGAGCGCGAAGATAACCTTGTTCTTGAGAGTCTCGGGTATCTCCTCATCGACTATCATCTGTGCCAGACCTTCGACAATCGCGGTTTTTCCAACTCCCGGTTCGCCAATCAACACGGGATTGTTCTTCTTTCTTCTGGATAGGACCTCCATTAACCTCTGGCGTTCTATCTCTCTGCCTATTATCGGATCGAGCTTTCCGGTCCGGGCCATCGAAGTCAGATCGGTTCCAAAACCTTCGAGCTGTTTGATAGCCGCGCTGGTGCTCGTGTTTTGCTGCGGAGAAAAAACGTTCTCCGGTTGTTCTGAGCCGCCGTCGTCCCAGTCTCCGGTGATGTTTTCGATAATCTCTCTCCTGAGTTGAGAGAGGTTCACACCCATCTGCTTCAAAATATGCGCTGCGATCCCTTCTCCTTCGCGTACGATACCAAGCAAAATATGTTCAACGTCGATCTTGTCCTGACCGAGCATTTTTGATTCATCGTTTGCAAGCTCTATGACTCGTCTCGCCCTGGGGGTCATCTGTGGGGCTCCGACTACAGACTGATGAACATTGGTGCCTACCATCGAAGTCACTTCTCTGGAGACTCTTTCATATGTTATGGAATAGTTCCTGAGAATCCTGGTTGTTTGCTCATTATCGACCTTGATGATTGCCAGAAGGAGGTGTTCGGTTCCAACATACGGGTGGCCGAGACCTCTGGCCTCGTCCTGTGCCGTTACGAAAACCTGCGCGGCGCCTTCAGAAAACTTGTCGAAATACATTCTATTTCACCTCCCGTTGAGCCTGAATCTCTGTAGAAAACGATCAATAATGTTTCTGATACATTCGTGAACCTCTATCATACTTCTGGTTCCATCCACAATTTCATAATTATCCAATTTCTCCCTGATAATTTTCATATAACCGTTCCTTACTTTTTCGAAAAACTCCAAACTCTCCACTTCTATTTTATCATTTTTCTTTTCTTTTCTCATCCGCAAGACAGCTTCAGTTGCAGGAACATCGATGTATATAATGATATCCGGGATAGTTGAACCGACTGCAAACCCGTTTATGGTTCTGACTATTTCTATTCCAATCGATCTACCTATTCCCTGGTACGCCAGCGAGGAATCCATGAACCTGTCTGCCAGCACCACAAGTCCTTTTTCAAGCGCAGGTCTGATGACTTCTCTCACTATCTGGGCTCTTGCTGCCATAAACAACAGCAACTCAGACTCCGGCTGCAGCCTGAAATCGCTGTGGAGTAGGATGTTCCTTATCTCCTCACCGGCTTTAGTGCCTCCCGGTTCCCTTACAATTATATGTTCTACTCTTAATTGACTCAAGTATTCCTGTAAAAGTTTGATTTGAGTCGTTTTTCCAGACCCGTCGATTCCTTCGAAACAAATGAACATTCCTGCATTCACCTCAAAATTATTGGCGGTTCTACCAGTATTTCGGACGTGGAGTTCTTTCTGCCAGCAATCAAAACTAGCTGAGCCTGTCCTCCACTCTTGCCGTGCGCAAATCTGATTCTGTGGATTCCGAGTCTCTCGTCCTCCATTCTCCTTATCCACTTCGTGAGGTCTCTGGGATGGACGAGAAAAAAGAAAGCTCCCCTGTTCTTCAAGAGAGCCCCGGTCGCTCTGACGAACTCGTTCATGAGCCCGGGAGATATTCTCCTGGCCGTGTTTCTTCTACTGTCGGGACTCTCGATTCCCGGGTGAAGGTAGTGTGGAGGGTTCGATACCACTATATCGAAATCGTGGTGCGTCTCACGTTTGGAAGTGAGAAAATCACTGACCGAACAGTTGAAAAAAGAGACCCTGTCTTCCACACCGTTTCTTCGGGCATTCTCCAAAGATACTTTGTGTAATTGCCCATCCACTTCGATTCCCGAAGCGGTTATGCCGTATCTTGAAGCCAGGTAGATGGAAATCGCCCCGCTTCCAGAACCCAGCTCGAGTGATCTGCGGGTTTTTCCGGGCGGTTTGCAGAACCATGATAGCAAAACCGTTCCGTGGTTTATTCTGTACAGCGGGTAGGAAATGTCAAAAATCAGTCCATTGAGGACTCCGGGATCGAAATCTCCAAAAACCTTCATCTCAGTACGTCGCAATTACCGACTTTTCGTCGGTTTCAAGTTCCAGTTCTCCGGCGAGTTCTTCATTAAGACTTACTCTCGAGAGAGTTCTTGCTGACAGTAAGAACTTTCCATCGCTGTAAATCTCTTCCAGGCTTAGCGAGGAGGCTTCAAGCACTTCAAGTTTCTCAGAGGATATCTCGAGTCCGGTCATAGATACTCTGGACAACTGATGCATCTTCAAATTCTGCGACGAAACAGCTCCGAGAAGGAAACTCACTCTCGAATTCCTGATTTCTACCGTATCGTTCTCTATCTTCGATCTGGAAACCGTAGAAGATAAAGAATTGCTCAAAACGAACTTTCCGGAGCCGGTTCTGGATGAATGTATGTAAAGATCTATCACACCGTCGAAGAGTATGTCTCCGGCTATCTCACAGTTGTACAACTGAACGGTTCTGGCGCCGCGTATCTCCAAACCGGCTCCCAGAGTGCAATCATCCATTGCGATCACCGAGGCGTTTTTTACGACTATTCGCGTTTTGTTGAAATCGACGTTCCTGGCGATCAAAATACCGTTGTTTGAGACCTCTAAAGTTCCGTAAGAACCCCCGGGGTTCAGGGCTATTCTATCCTTTCTACCTTCCAGATCAAGGACACCGCTCACGAGGAGGGTGTTACCTCTTGCAATGGTCAGAGTAGAACCCGATTCGACCTTCATTATGGAGTTCTCTCTCACCACGATATTTCCAAAGAGGCGATAGTCGTTCTCTCCTACCAGAAGGGCATCCATTCCCAAAAGCGATGAGATTACCTCTGTGCTGAATCTTTTGAAGAAGCTTTCTTTTGCAAAGACCGGCATCGATGGAAGTGTGATCTCTGAAGCGCTTTTTACGAGCAACCTGTAAAGATCGCCTTCGATAGAAAGAGAGTCTCTAGGGATGGTGGTGGTTTTTTCGTCCCGGTCATGGGTCGAGATGGTGGTCCACTCACCACCGCCGAACTTCTGCAAAACGGTTGTTCCGTCCTGCGCAGCCCACTTAGCGTTTCGTACTGCCCCTTCTTCAATATACAGCTCCGGAAGGCTCTCCGAGGTTCTCTTGACTATGTTGAAACTCTCCCAATACTCTGTACAATTGCCTGAAGAGTCCATCACCTTTACCACTATCGCGTCCTCACCCTGGGGTAGAGGCGATTCGGGAATCAATCTCTGGCCATCGTAGAGGAATCTAATACCGCTCAGTTCTGCGAAAGCGTTCACCGAAAGCCTACTGCTTCTATCCCAGTCGTCTTCCAGTGTGAGCATAATCGGGCCCCCGGAGTATGGAGACTCTATGAAGGTATTTATCTTAGGCGCTTCATCTTCGTTGAGCAGGAAATCTAGAATCCCTGGCTCTGACTGGTTTACGCCGCGCGAAGTGTAACCCTGTATGATGTAATCTCTTCCCTTTTCTATATCGATCTCGAAATATGGAGATGTGGAGATCTTTTCAATCCCGGAGTTGACAAGTATTTTGAAGGCCGTATAAGAGATGTTCCCTTGCGTGGCCAGGTGAATCAACAGCATTCCTCCAGACACCCTCCAGATGATTGATGGTGTTTCGGGGATTCTGGTATCGACCAGGATATCGGTTGAAACCGGACTGGTCAAGAACCTCTTGCCCTTTACGAGAGTTACGTATATCTTGTGGGAACCCGACGATTCAAGCTTGAAACTGTACTTCGGATCGTCAGTTCTGACTCCGTCCATCGCATCTACGGGTATTCTGTCAACGGTGATAAGAATCTCCGGCCTATCTTTCGCGGGATACCTTATATCAAGATCGAGATAACACTCGGCGAATTCACATCTAGCCTGCTTGATTGAAACAGAATAACCGGTCCGGTCGCTGCAGGCAACCAGTGGAATCAAGAGAACGAACATTGATAGAATCGAGACAAACCTGAGCTTTATAATCCTCACCTTCCTATAAATAGAGAATAACACAGTTGAGGATTTTTGGGAATTTGTTCTCGGTGTGAAAAAGCGTTAGAATTCAAAAGTACAGGGAGAGGTCGGCGAAGCACGGGAAAATCGATTTGAATTTCGTCGGAAGCTTCGCAGAAACACATCTCCCGCCGGGAGGTAGAAGACCTTGAGGTTGATAGCGGTTTTCGCGAGTACGGTGAACGGTATGATAGCTCTCTCTGAGAACGACAGGACCGAGTGGACATCTAGGGAAGATAAAAGGTATTTCAAAGAACTCACAACCGGTGTAGGAACGATCATTATGGGTCGAAGAACCTATGAGAGCATAGGAAGAACGCTCCCGGGAAGGTTGAATGTGGTTCTCACCAGAAACCCTGCAGCTTACGAAGAATCGGAAAGCCTGATTTTCCGCTCTTCACCGCCCGAAGCGCTGATCGAAGAGATCGAGGGCCGGGGGATCGACCAGGCATGTCTGATCGGTGGGGCTAGAACTTTCGCGGATTTTGCCGACAGGGGATTGGTGAACGAACTCCACATCACGCTGGAACCGACGATAAACAACGGAATCGCACACCTTGCAACTCACCTGAAAAGGCCTATTTCGCTTTCTCTGCGCGGTATAGTGTCTCTTGGTCCTTCGGTGGTGATGATCTACGATGTGAAATAGTTGGAGCGGGCGACGGGACTCGAACCCGCGACCCTCAGCTTGGNNGCTTGGGAAGCTGATGCTCTACCAACTGAGCTACACCCGCATTCAAGGAGATTCTATCATCTGGAGTTACAGGTGTCAATACAAGGGCCGTTCGAGTGGACCTTCACTGCAGCTCTTCGAGTGCGCTGTCTATCAAATCCGTGGCGAGGGAAGCGTCCACCGTCGAGATGAGTCCTATGGCTGCGAATATGTAGTTCCTGTCTCTATATATTCTTACATCCGGTCCCGGAAGCAGCTCCTTTGAATGGTTTCCGGACAACGATTTCGCGTTATCAATTATCTGTCGGGTGTATCTCGATCTGCTCAGAAGCCCCCCCGTTCCGACTATGGATTTTATGGCCGTTAGATCCTTTCCCTGGGCGACCTCTATCCTCCCGGTAGGACCGTACATCTGTCGTATATATCCCGCATGACGCCTTATGGAAGTCTCGAAGCAGTATCTGCCGAGACGCGCCGAAAACCTGGAGGCTTCGTCGTTAACCGGGTAAGGAGAAAGCGAGCCGACGATCTCGTCAAAGTAAGCGAACTCCCCTCTCAACTCCTTCTCACCGATGTGATCAATAACGTGGCGGGCATTGACATAGACGCCGAGGTCTCCCTCGACCGTTCGCTTCGAGCGCGGCTCGGGCGAGACGAGCATTTTCGAGATCTCCGGGTCGCCGTCGGTAACGGAATCGACATCGGTGGTGGCCCCGCCGATATCCACGACCAGAACGTCGTTGTACACTTTTGAAAAAAGCTCGGCCGCGAGCATCACAGCGGCCGGGGTGGGGATAACCGGTTTGTTTGCTATCGAGTAGATCTTTTCCATCCCCGGTCCCTTTATGATGTTTCTGGAGAAGACCTCCCTTATGATTTTCCTGGTAGGCTCGACGTTAAGTTCGTCGATTCTGGGATACACGTTATCGACAAAGTGCATCTCTCTTCCAGTTGGAGAGATTATTTCACGTACCTCATCGGAGACGGCAGTGTTGCCGGCGTAAACAAGAGGTATCGACCCGTCAAGTTGATTTATCATACCGGCGTTGTGGATCACCGTCTCTTCTTCGCCGTAGTCGACGCCCCCGGCCAGCAGAACGAGTCGCGGCTGAATCCTTGAGATTTTCTCAAGATCCCGTTTAGAAAGCTTTCCCGCCGTCACCAGCTTTATCACTCCGCCGGCCCCCAGAGCCGCCTCTTTCGCTGCCCTAACGGTCATATCGTAAACGAGGCCGTGAACAGTCATTCTAAGACCGCCGGCCGCGCTGGAGGAGGCAATGAAAACCTCCCAGTCGAGCCTATCATCATTAAGTCGTTTTTTGAGTTCGATCAGAGCCCTTTCTATTCCTACCGTCACATCGTTCTCGGCGACGGTCGTGTACGATTCTCCCTGGGCCAGGAAAGACAGCTTTCCGGATGCGTCGCACGAAAAGGCCGAAAGCACTGTCGTAGTGCTGCCGATTTCGGCTGTGAGTATCTGGACCTTCATCTGCTCTCGAGAAGCTCCCTGACTATTTTGTTGGTCAGTTTCCCATCGGCCCTTCCCTTGAGTCTGACCATCACCTCGCGCATAACCTTTCCAAGATCGGAAGGTCCGTTGGCTTTCAGATCTTCGATAGTCTTCAGCGCGACTGCACGTATCTCGTCCTCGCCCATTTCTTCGGGAAGATAGTCCTTGAGTATCTCCATTTCCAGGGTTTCCTGGGCCAAGAGTTCGTCTCTTCCGGCTTTGATGTAGGCCTCTATGGATTCCTCTCTCCGTTTCACTTCTTTTCCGATCAGGTTGATAACCGTATCATCCGTCACTTCGGCCTTTCTGTTCTCTTCGGAAGAGGCCTGGAAGTTTTTTACGGCAGCTATGACAGATCTCAACGTGTTGGTCCTGAGCGTGTCCCGCAATTTCATTGCTTCTTTCATATCGCTCTGTATCTTTTCGTATAGACTCATAGAGCTCACTCCTGTAGTTCCTCCTCGCTCTGTAGCTCCTCTTCTTCAAAAGAGATCGGCCTTACGAGAGGGAAGGGAATTATGTCCCTTATTGTGGGCGAATCGGTTACCAGCATTAGGATCCTGTCCCAGCCGATACCCAGCCCGCCGGTGGGAGGCATTCCATATTCCAGCGCCCTCAGGAAATCGTCGTCCATCATCTGGGCTTCTTCGTCTCCCGCTTCTCTCAGCCCAGCCTGATGTAAAAACCTTCTGTGCTGCTCTATAGGATCGTTGAGTTCACTGAAGGCATTGGCCATCTCCATAGAACTTATTATCAGTTCGAACCTTTCAGTCACTCTGGGGTCGCTTCTGTGGACCTTGGAAAGTGGTGAGATTATCACCGGGTGCTCGGTGACGAAGGTTGGATTAACGAGTTTGTCTTCGACGAGATCCCAGAGCTTCTCTATCAGGTGGCCCCTCTCTTTCATGTCGGGCTCGCTGTTGTGTTTTTTCAGGACCTCTATCAGTCTTTCATCTGAATCCTCGAGTATGTTCGCTCCGAGGTTGTCCTGGATGAAATCGGCCATCTTCACCCTGCGCCAGGGTCTGGAAAAGTCGATCTCTCTTCCCTGATAGCTTATCCTGGTTGAGCCGGCCAGATTCTCGACAATGTGGTTGATCATCGCTTCGGTGATATCCATAATATCGTTGTAATCTGCATAGGCCCAGTAGAGCTCCATCATGGTGAACTCCGGATGGTGCTTGTAGGATATCCCCTCGTTCCTGAAATTCTTCCCGATTTCGAATATCCTCTCGAACCCCCCTACCAGGTATCTCTTAAGAAAGAGCTCCTCTGCGATCCTTAGAAACATTTGCGATTCGAAGACGTTTATCCTTGTTTCGAAGGGCCTTGCCGAGGCTCCACCGGTCAGATGGAGAAGCATTGGGGTGTCCACTTCGATGAACCTTCTCTGCGCCAGAAACTCCCTTATGAGCCGGAAAAGCTCGGAGCGGATCTTGAAGCGGTTGAGCGCTTCATCGCTGGAGAGCATTTCAGCGTATCTCTGGCGGTATATTATCTCTTTGTCCTTCAAGCCGTGCCACTTTTCGGGCATTGTTCTTATGGACTTAGAAAGGATCTCGAAGCTTTTGGCAAAGACCGACACCTCGCCGGTATGTGTCTTAAAGGGGAAGCCCGTGACACCAACGAAATCGCCTATGTTGACGTACTTTTTGAAGATTTCGAAGCTGTCTTTTCCGACCGAGTCGAGTCTGATATAGGCCTGAATCCTTCCGGTATCGTCGCGAAGGACAAAAAAGGAGGACTTTCCATGACTCCTCAAGGCCATTACCCTGCCGGCCGTCCTTATCTCCACGTCTTCCTTTGTCTGAGAATTCTCCAGAGTGGAGAACTCGTTCTTTATGTCCCCGGCCCAGTGGGTCTTTTCAAAACGATAAGGGTAGGGTTCTACACCTTCCTCGCGCATCTGATCTATTTCCCGGAGCCTCTGTCTCCGTGTCTCTTCACTCATGACTGCCTCCGATCATTTGCCGATGGTGAGTATTTTGTACTTGGCCCATCCAGACGGGGTTTTAACTCTTACGACTTCATCGACTTTGTGAGTGAGTATCCCTTTGCCTATGGGGGAATCGGAACTTATTTTGCCTTCGAATATGTTGGCTTCCTGAGCGTTTACGATTCTGTACTCAGATTTCTCACCGTTTTCCATGTTCTGAAGCTCCACTATGTGACCCAGCTTGACTGTGCTCATATCGCCATCGTCTTCTATGACTTCGGCGTTGTTCAGTATCTCCTCGAGTTGTTTTATTCTGCTGTCGATTCGACCCTGTTCGTTTTTCGCTTCATCGTATTCGCTGTTTTCACTCAAGTCGCCGAGCTCCCGGGCTTCCTTTATTCTTTCGGCAATATCGTACATGAGTCTCTTTCTGAGGTTTTCTAGCTCCTCTTTCATTCTGTCGTAGCCTTCCTGGGTGAGGTAAATGGCTTTTTTCTTCACGACCCGGATCCCCTCCATTCAACGAACTTAATCGTTCTTTAGCTCTTTTATTATATCCATGAAATGATCTATGTCCCTGAATTCTTTGTAAACAGATGCAAAGCGAACATACGCAACCCTGTCCAGGAGCTTGAGTTTAGCCATTATCATCTCTCCGATCTCCTGTGAGAGAACCTCGTGGCGCCCCGACCTGGTGACCTCGTCTTCGATTGAATCTACTATCGAGCTGAGCCTTTCGAGCGAAATTGGTCTCTTCTCGCATGCCCTAAGAAGACCGTTCATAATCTTCTCTCTGTTGAATCTCTCTCTCCTGCCGTCTTTCTTGATTACAAAGAAGGGGAGTCTTTCGTACCTCTCGTAGGTGGTGAATCTTCCGCCGCAGTCTTCGCATTCACGGCGCCTCCTGATCGAGGTGTTATCCTCGGTCGGCCTGGAGTCGAGAACCCTGGTCGATTCGCTGGAGCAGAATGGACATTTCATCAGATCTCCCCCATCTCTTCGGCTATCGATATCAGCTTTTTCAACCTATTATATACTGCGGATTTACTCATAGGAGGGTTCATCATCTCCCCTAGCTCTCTCAGATTAAGGTCTTCGTTCTCCAGTCTCAGGATGGCTACCTGCTTCAATTCGCTATCGAGTCTGGCGAGACCGATCTTCGCGTCGATGATTCTGATGGCCCTGACGTGTCTGGCCATAGCCTGTCCCGATTTGTTTGCGTTCGCCGTCAGAAAATTCAGCGTGCGGCTCACGTTGCCCCTTATCTTCCTTACCTCTACAGCTCTGGAAAGGTGCGCCACCGTGCGTTTCCCTCCCATAAGAGAAAGCAACTCCATCAAGTCGCCGGCCGATTTGACGTAGACCTTGAACTTGTTTCTGACTTTGACGACTCCGCACTTGATGTTGAAGTTGTCATGAAGGTAATCTCTCAAAGAATCGACGAACTCTCCTGTAGTATCGAGCGTTATTTCTAGATGGTATTCTTTAGAGGGATCCACTATAGAACCGCCTGCCAGGTACAGGCCTCTGACAAAGGCTCCAAAATAAACGGGATCGTCCCTCACCGGCGAGGGTATTATGTCGTTTCTCACTGAAATGCCGTTGCTTTCAAGGAATTTTTCGACATCTGCGAAGATGTAACTAAGCTCTCCGCCGCGTTTTCTTGAAAAGCGGATTTCTTCGGTGACCTGTGTTTCGTATATAGGAAGAGAGAGTCTCCTGGTGATCTGAAACAATCTTTTGAGACTGGTGATAGATGTCAGAAGAATGACCAGGTAAGACGTTCCATCTCTTATCCTGAGAGTTCCTCTGGACTTGACGTAACCCAGAAACTCCGCCCTGCTCTCGGAAGTATCTTCGGTGGATAGATGACAGAGTTCTTCCTTCAATTTATCGGCGTAACTCAAAGCAGAATCTCCTCAAAGATCTCCAGCTCTCTGAGAATGGATACAACGCTCTCGCTGGAGTGCCTCACCACCAGCTTCTCTCTCCCGTCGGTGATAAGCTCGGTAGTAGTTCCGCATATACTGGTTACCCTCGTATCGTCCAGAAGATCGTTCATTACCGGTGCCGCGCCGGCCCGCCTGTACCTCTCCAGCACAGCCTTTTCGACACCGCCAACTTCCGTCCAGAACACCCGGTCGAATGGAGTTCCGGTGTACGACTCTACGGTATCTACGTGCTTTTTTAGATCGAAACCCTCCGATTCGTTCGGCTGCGTCATTATGTTACAGATGTAAACCCTCTTTCCGGGAGATCTAGAAAAGGCTTCACTTACTCCGGAGACGAGAAAATTCGGAACAACGCTCGTAAATAGGCTGCCCGGTCCGACGATCAACGTCTCGGCGGTCTCTATCGCTCTCAAAACTTCCGGCAAGGCCTGAACCTTTCTATCGAGAGTGAGTCTTTTGATCTTCTTTCCGTACCTCGCGACCGCCGATTCACCCTCGACTTTCGATCCGTCCTCGAGCTCTCCTATCAGACGAACCAGTGCGTCGGCCACCGGTAGAACCCTGCCCTTAATGTTCAGCAGTTTCGATGCGGCGATGACGGCATCCGGAAAACTGCCATACATCTCCGTAAGGCCTGCGATTATGATGTTGCCAAGCGAGTGTTTTTTCATAGCGTCTGTGGAAAACCTGTGTGAAAACACCTTCGTGAGAATCTCTTCATCGTTTGCCAGTGCGATGATGTTGTTTCTTATATCACCAGGGGGCGGTATTTTCATTTCTTCGCGAAGGATTCCCGAGCTTCCTCCGTCGTCGGTTATCGCGACAACGAGTGTGAGCTCTACCGGGAAACCCTTCAACACTCTTGCAAATGTAGAGAGTCCGGTACCGCCTCCGATAAGCACTATCTTTCTCAAGCCAAGCACTACCTTTTGACTGTTATTCTTTCGTTGACTAGATCGACCGGTACAACATCGCCCTCTCTCTGGAAGTATCTCTTGAGGACTCTCTGGAAAGATTCGGGGTTGCCGCTCACGTAGTAGGTGACCCGCGACTCTTCACCATCTATCTCTCCGATCCAGTTTATTAAATCCACCAGTATGAAATCGGCCGGGTCTATCAGAAGCGTTTTGCGAGATATCGAAGACTCTATTACTTTTCTTATGAAAGGATAGTGGGTACAGCCCAGTATCAGATAATCCGGCTCCATTCGGTTGATTTCGGCCAGATAATAACTGACCACGGCATCAACTATTTCACCTTCCCAGATGCCTTCCTCGATTATTGGCACGAAGAGCGGACAGGCTTTCTGGGTTATTCGACGCAGATTTTCGTATCTGAAAAGCTTCCTCAAATACAGCGATCTCCTCACTGTGTTGCTTGTGGCTATTACCGAAACCTCCGATCCTTTCGGAGCGATCGAACCTAACGTTCTGACGGTCGGATCTATGATGCTGAAGTACGGTACGGGAAGATTCTGCTTTTCCCTCTGAGAGAGTACAGAGTCCGATGTGTTGCAGGCAGTAACGATCGCATCGATACCCAGTTGAAAGAAGAAATCGAAGATCTCCCCGATATAGCCGCGAAGGGTTTCGATGGGTTTCGACCCGTAAGGTACACGTGCAGTATCGGCGAAGTAGAAAAAATCCACGCCGCGGGGAAAGCCCTGCAGGAGTTTTTTAAGTACGGTCAGACCACCAATGCCGGAATCGAAGACTCCGATCTTCAAATTATCCTTCAACACCTTCACGTCCCTGGAAGTATTCCGAAAGTACCTCTTCGTACTTGGCTTTCAACCTTACCAGTTCGTTCTGGCTTTTAATGAGATCATGGGCTAGGTTCACACAGATGCCCACCATCAACTTTTCGAACCCGATTTCCTCTTCCTTCTTTTTGAACGCGTCGTACATTTCGGTGACTTTTGAAAAGACCTGATCGACGACTTCCTGAGGATCGCCGCTTAGAAAGGAGAACTGGCGTCCTCCCAGGTTCAAAGAGACTGATCGTTTCATGATTATTACTCCTTATGTTTTTTTGCTGTTTTCATCGAGACTGACTTTCACTCGCTTGATAAGGGAAGATATAGTCTTCGATTCGCTTTCAAGTCTGAGCTCGAGCTCGCGTATCTTAAGCCCGGCTTCTTCAAGCTTTTGTTGCGACTGTTGAACCTGTTTCCAGAGCTGCTCATTCTCTTTTTTAAGGCGGCTGAATTCTTCGACCATCTTGTCGACAACCAGTTCAAGCTCCTGATAACTATCCAAGAACCACACCCCCTCATCAGGAGATTATATCATTTGAGCCGGTAAAGAAAACTAAATAGCCGCCCTTCGGGGCGGCTATGAATTCGAAATACCTTATTCGTGGTTCTTGGCTATGGCAACCAGCTGTACGAAGCTCTCGAGAAGACTCGCTCCACCGACTAGGCCGCCATCTATATCTTCCATGGCCACCAGAGAGTCGAAGTTATCGGGCTTTATGCTGCCTCCGTAAAGTATCCTGATGCTTTCTGCGAGGTCGTAATCGTAGAGCCCGACCAGGAATTGACGGATGTATTTCATCGTCTCTTCAGCCTGTTCCGGCGTTGCCACCACTCCCGTTCCTATGGCCCAGACAGGTTCATAGGCGATTATAACTCCGGAGGCTTCCTCTTTTGTAAAACCCATAAGGCCGTTCTTCAGCTGTCTCTCCAGAACGCTGTTGGTGAGGTTAGCCTTTCTCTCCTCGAGAGTCTCTCCGATACAGAAGACCGGCGTCAGGCCGTTTCTCAGGACGGCCTTTATCTTCTCGTTGGTCTGTGCATCGGTCTCCCCGAAGAGCTGACGCCTTTCAGAGTGGCCGACGAGAACGTAATCGATGTACAGTTCCTTCAACATCGGTACAGAAATCTCTCCGGTGAAAGCGCCGCCATCGGCCGGATGGATGTTCTGGACTCCGACCTTGATCTTCGTGTCTTTCATCATGTCTGCAACACCGGAAACGGCCAGACTGGTCGGGAAGACCACTACGTCAACAGACGATTCTTCTCCTATCGAAGAGGCCAGAAAGCCGGCGAACATCCTTGCCTCCCCGGGCGATTTGTTCATCTTCCAGTTACCGGCCACCATCAATCTTCGTTTTTTTTTCCGGTCGCATTCGCCAGACTCTCTATACCGGGCATTTCACGACCTTCAAGCATCTCCAGCGAAGCGCCGCCGCCGGTCGAAACGTGCGATACTTCCCCGGCCAGTCCGAACTTGTTTATAGCCGCGGCGCTGTCTCCACCGCCGATTATCGTAACGGCGCTTTTTAGAGTGGCAAGGGCTTTGGCAACCGTTTCCGTTCCATTCGCGAAATCGTCGATCTCGAATACACCCATGGGGCCGTTCCAGACGACGGTTTTGGCATCCGCAAGCTTCGATTTGAAGAGTTCAACGGTTTTCGGTCCTATATCCAGTCCCTTCCAGCCGGCCGGTATTCCCTCATCGGTCATGACGACTTTCTTCTCGACTCCGGCGGCAATTTCCCTTGCCGTTACCGCATCTACAGGAAGCACGAAATCGACTTTCTTTCTTGAGGCCTTGTCGAGTATTTCTCTGGCCAGTTCGATTTTGTCGTCTTCCACGAGCGAATCGCCGACGTTTCTACCCAGCGCCTTGAGAAAGGTGAACATCATGGCGCCTCCTATGAGTATTCTATCGGCCTTTTCCAGCAAGTTGGTTATCACGCCTATCTTGTCGGAAACTTTTGCACCGCCCAGTATCACCACGTAAGGGTGTTCGGGATTCTCTATGGCCATGCCGAGCATTTCGACTTCCTTTTCCATCAAAAAGCCCGCTACACTGACCAGATGAGCCGCCACCCCGGTGTTGGAAGCGTGGCCTCTGTGGGCCGTTCCGAAGGCATCGTTGACATGGATGTCCGCAAAAGCGGCCAACTTCGCGGCGAATTCCGGGTTGTTCTTCTCCTCTTCGGGATAGAATCTAACGTTTTCCAGAAGAAGTATCTCGCCGTCTTTCATATCGGAAACGGCCTTTTCGACCTCCGGACCGATGCAGTCATCGACGAATTTGACAGGTTTTCCTATAAGTTTTTCAAGTCTGGATGCGACGTTCTTGAGGGTGTACTTTGGATCTTTGCCCCCTTTGGGTCTTCCAAGATGGGAGACCAGAATTGCCTTCCCGCCCTTTCCGGTTATATATTCAATCGTGGGAATGGCCGCCGCGATTCTCGTGTCGTCGGTCACTTCCCCGGTAGTCTTGTCCAGCGGAACGTTGAAATCGACCCTTACAAGAACTTTTTTACCTTTGAGTTCGACGTCTTTAAGCGTTAACTTCTTAGCCATACTTTGAACCTCCTTCTCATTAAAGCGGGGCCATTAATGGCCCCGCTCCAGAAAGCTTCGGTTACATTTTCATCATTTTCTCTGCGAGATCGACAACTCTGCATGAATAGCCGTACTCGTTGTCATACCAGGCGCACACTTTCACGAGATTGCCCATCGCAGAGGTGAGCTTGCCGTCGAGAACGCCGGAAACCGTTGTTCCGATGATGTCCGAGGACACCAGTTCTTCTTCGGAGTACTCTATAATTCCCTTGAGTTCATTTTCAGCGGCCTTCTTTATCAGAGCGTTCACTTCTTCGGCCGTCGTTTCCTTTTCAACAATCACCGTCAGGTCGGTTATGGAACCGTCTGTTACGGGGACTCTCATGGCTATTCCATCGAGCTTGCCTTTCAGCCCGGGAATCACCAGACCGACCGCTTTGGCCGCTCCGGTAGAGGTGGGAATTGTGTTGGCAGCCGCCGCTCTGGCCCTTCTCAGGTCCTTGTGGGGAAGATCGAGTATTCTTTGATCGTTCGTGTAAGCGTGTACCGTTGTGAGGTATCCCTTCACGATCTTCAGATTGTCGTTGAGCACCTTTATGATCGGGGCTATCGAGTTGGTCGTACAAGAAGCATTGGAAACTACCTGCATCTCCGGCTTCAACTCATCGTCGTTCACTCCGAGAACGATCGTCGCGTCAACCGCTCCTTTGGCCGGGGCGGTAATGAGAACTTTTTTTGCGCCGGCTTCGACATGGGGCATCGTCTTTTCCTTACTCGTGAAAACGCCCGTGGACTCAATGACAAGCTCCACTCCCAGGGCCTTCCAGGGCAGATTCGTCGGGCTCTTCTCCGCAAACACCTTTATCTCTTTTCCATTTACAACTATCGCCCCTTCTTTTGCCTGAACCGTTCCCTTAAACCTTCCGTGAACCGAGTCGTACTTGAGAAGATGGGCCAGGGTCGCCGCGTCAGTCAAGTCGTTGATGGCAACTATGTCGAATCCCCCGCGCGCCATCATTTCTCTGAAAACAAGTCTTCCGATTCTTCCGAATCCGTTTATTGCTACTTTGTGCATCTGCTACACCTCCTAAAGAATATTGTCCGGCAGATTCAGTGCTCCAGTTACCTTTGCCGTTTCTTCGTCGCGTTTTTTCGTTACTTCCGACAGTGCTTCGTTCACTCCGGCGATTATGAGATCCTGGACGATCTCAAAATCCTCTTCTTTTAATTCTTGATCGACTTCTATTGATTTTATCCTGTAATCGCAAGTTGCCACAACGTTGATCGCACCTCCACCGGCCGAAGCCGACACTTCTATGTTCTTGAAGGTGTCCTCGAGGTTGTCCATTTCCTCTTGAGCCTTTTGAGCCTGCTTCAAGAGATCGTTCATATTCGTTCCCTTTTTCGAACCTCCGTAATTTCTACCGCCAAGACCTCTGAGTTTTTTGGCCATTTCAGTCCTCCTCTATTTCAATCTTGAATTCTCCAAGCGCACCGTTACCGCTCAAGCCGAGCACATCCATGAAGTTCTTGACGTAAGCCCGCTGGTCTTTATCGAGGCTTTCGAGGGCTTTTGGGCTTTTGTTTCTGGAGATGGAGACAGGCTTCCCCACTATTTCCGTGGAGATGCCGTTGATCATATCGAGCTTCTCTTCTATAAGTTTTGCAACAAAGCCATCGTCGCTATCCACACTGAGCGATTCCCCATCTTCCGATAGAGTTATCCTCGAAAGACCGAGGAGTACCCAGAGCAAAGTGAAGTCTTTTTCGTAGAGATGATCCAGAAGTATTTCGGCCGGGCCGCGCGAGACATTCTCTCCTCCTGTAGAACGTGGCAGGACTTCGACTTTGACTTGTGTGTCTTTCTTCGCAACAGCCGTGCCTTCATGATCACTTTTTTCCAGGATCTCTCCGGTGATTTCCTTCAGACCGGTCAGTTCAAAACTTTTCAATATGGTCATTACTTCGAAGACGGCCTTTTTGTCTTCGGCGTACTTCATCTCCTTGAGTATTTCCCAGAGGCTCGAAATCATCTGCAGGTTGCCTCGCATCATGTTCTTAACGTAGCCTTCCTTCAGGAAGTCTATCGATTGTTCGAGCAGAGATTCGTATGAAAGCCCCTCGTCGAGTATGTCTTTCGAGACTTTCAGCAATCGATTCGGATCGACACCTGAAAAGGCGGCCAAAAAACTGGAGATTACCTCATCGGGAAGTATTCCAAGCGTCAACCTCACCGATTGGTCGTCCAGCGAGCCAGTGAAGGCCACAACCCTCTCCATGAGGTTAACCGCGTCTCTCATCCCACCACGAGCGGCACGGGCTATCCTTGTCAGAGCGTCTTTCGAAAAGGAGAAGGATTCAGAGGTCGCGATTCTTTCTAGGTAAAGTACGATCTCTTCTTCACTCAAAGTCTTGAAAGTGAATATCTGGCACCTGGATAGGATGGTCTCGGGGACCTTTTCGATGTTCGTCGTGGCCAGAACGAAGACGACTCTCTCCGGAGGCTCCTCAAGCGTTTTCAACAAAGCGTTGAAGGCCTCGCGGGTAAGCATGTGAAATTCATCTATTATGTAGATCTTGTAGCGTCCCATAATCGGCCGATAGGCGGCGGAGTCCCTTATCTTTCGGATTTCGTCGATTCCCCGATACGAAGCCGCGTCAAGCTCGATGACATCCAGGTGAGAAGACGTATCGATAGCTAGACAGGATTGACATATACCACAAGGCTTTTCACTCGACTCGGAGAGGCAGTTGAGCATCTTGGCAAAGATCCGGGCGCTAGTGGTTTTTCCCGTTCCTCTAGAACCCGAGAAGATATAGGCGTGCGAGACAG
This sequence comes from Kosmotogaceae bacterium UBA1373, assembly GCA_002305955.1. Taxonomy (GTDB): domain Bacteria; phylum Thermotogota; class Thermotogae; order Petrotogales; family Kosmotogaceae; genus Mesotoga. Next base: position 105,386 of record DBRH01000020.1, on the reverse strand, counting down.
AACCCTTTTCAAAAGACTTATTCAGGATCTCCTTCACCTGATCCTGACCAACCAGCTCATTGAAGTTTTTCGGCCTGTACTTTCTGTATAGAACCTCTGACATCTTATCACCCGTTCAACTGAATTATAGCAGATTGCCATAAGTTTGTTTGCCCACAATGAAAATATTGAATAAAGATATGTGAAATAGTTAACAATCTGTACTATTCGAGAACGGTTTCCCCTGTCTATAAATGTGTTCCTATACCGTATCTTTCAGGCGTCGCCCATTGGAAAACTCTCGTGTATTGGGATCGTTACGATCTAGCCAGATATCGCCGAAGGAACGCAGATCGCTTTCGAGATCTTCGTTGTATTCCTCATCGCAGCCCTGGAAGAAATCGATGGGGCTGACGGAGATGAAGCCGGCCGTCACGCTCCTGAAATCTAGATCGGACTCTTCCGATTCGTAGATTATCTCTCTTCTCATCCAATAAACCGGCTCGCCCCACTCATTGGTGTTCTTTTCGAACCAGCGCCTCTTTACAAGTCCACCCGGTCTGGTACGCGCTATTCCGTAAATATTCTGCCGCGGAACAGAGGGTACGTTTACGTTGAGAACGGTGTACCTTGGTAATTTTCTCCAGTCGTAATAAAGTATGAATTTATCGACAAAATCCAGAGCGGCTGAGAAATCGGGGTTCTCTTCAGACACTACCGAAACGGCGATCGCCGGAATGCCAAGGGTTCTCGCTTCTAGCGCTGCCGAGATGGTACCCGAATATCTTATGTCCACTCCCAGGTTTTGCCCGTGGTTGATCCCGCTCACCACTATGTCGAAACCGTTCTTGCCGAAGAGAGTGAAGGCGGCCACTACGCAGTCTGCCGGCGTGCCACTCGTGCAGAAGGAACTGACACCTTCCACGGAAGCCTTTTCTCGTATTCTCACGGGAGTCAACCACGTAATTGAATGGCTCACACCGCTCCGGTTACCTTCCGGAGCCACAACCGTAACATCGTGAGTGAGCGCGAGCCTTTTGGCGAGAAGCCGAATCCCCGCGGCCTCAATGCCATCATCGTTGGTAAGAAGTACTTTCAATTGAATTCACCACCCAATAAACTTTAAGTATCGATCGACCCATCAACCGGCCAATACAGAGACTGAGTCAGAAACGCATTTTCAGCCGCGTCCGTCTTTCCGCTTTTGGATTCAGAGATGAAGGAGTTCCCGGGCCCATTCTCTTGAAGTCTCAACATACTCGTCCATTCTCGAGGCGGGCGATTCGAAATCGATCTCCTGAACGATCTCGTTTCCCTTAAGGGCTTTTTTCAGGTCCTCCAGCGCTGCGCCTATAATTCCTTGGTGCGTACAGAAGAGGGCGATCCTTTTGCCTTTAATGGCTGCCTTCTCGAGAAATGTGTTGAACGGCGGTGCGTAAGTGAGGGCCCATACAGGCGTGCCGATTATGATCATTTCGTAAAGCCCAGGATCGAAATCGTAAGGCTCGAGTTCGGGTTTGTTGTTCATGGTTACCGATTCGCTGCCCCAAACGTGTTCCCTTTCGGAATTGTATCCGGGTGTCGATCTAATCTGTTCGGGATTCTCCACGTGGTGGTAATAGGTACGAGCGAAATCCCCGGCAGGCACCAGTCTCAACAAATCAGCGCCGATCGAAGACGCCATAGCCTCGGCCAGCGTCCTGGTGCTTTCATCGAAAGAAAAGTAGATTACTATTGACTTCATGCTCTTCGCCTCCTCATTGGCGGTCTAACAAAATCTCGCTGAATGGAATGTCTCACTGGATAAGAAAAGACAGACCTCTTAGATACTCTCACATATATTATAGACTGAAAAACCGTCGATTTCAGGACTCATTGTTAGGGCTGTGCGTAGCAGATTATTGATAAGAGCCGGCAAAGAACATCGAGAGTTCGCTTCACTCTCTCTCTTTCTCTCTCTCTTNNCTCTCCTCTGGTGCCCCGCTCTTTCGATCATCTTAATTATCTATTCGCATCCGGCATGTATAATTCCGTCGAGGTGATGTAATGAAAATAGATCCAAGATGCATACCATGCAATATGAGTGCGCTGGTAAGAATACTTTCCCAGAACGGTGTGAAGCGCGAAGAACAACTCGTCGCCGCCGGACTATTCTTGAAAGATATGGCGGAGATGGATCTGGAGGCCGAAACTCCTATTGAAATCGGGCGTAATGTGGGGAAGGCTCTAAAAGCGGTCATGGGCGAGATCGACGCCTTCAGGGAGGTTAAAAAAGCGGCCGACGATCTCTTAATTGAGGTTTACAATGAGCTCAAAGAGAAACTCCGTGCGCTCGAAGACCCTTTGATCGGGGCTCTGAAGCTCTCGGTGGCTGGCAATATCATAGATTTCGCCCCGGGCCACAGGATCGACATCGATTCAACTATGAGGCAGGCCCTCGCCGCTCCCTTTGCGATCGACGATCTTGAAGAACTATCTGAGAGAATCAAAGGGGCAAAGAGTATGTTGATCGTGGGCGACAACTGCGGCGAAGTGGTTCTCGATAAACTCCTTATGGAGATAGCCGGAGTCCCGGAGACGTATTTCGCAGTTCGCAGCAAACCGGCCTTGAACGATGTCACCATGAAGGAAGCGCTCGAAGTCGGTCTGGACAGCGTCGCCACTCTTATCGATTCCGGAGCAGACGCACCCGGTATGCAGGAAGATCGAATGAGTGACGAGTTTGAGGATATATATACCGGTGCCGACGTGGTAATCTCTAAGGGACAGGGCAATCTGGAGGGATTGAGTTCTGCCAAGAGAGAGATCTTCTTCCTTTTGATGGCCAAGTGCGAGGTCATAGGCAGTTTTCTAAATGTCCCAAAAGGGTCGTTCGTAGCCTACAGAAAGGCATGATCGGGGGGAGCGGATATGGAGTGGTTCAAGGATTTCTCAATTCTGGTGGTTGACGACGATCTACGCTCGGAAAACACTGGTGGAAGAGCAACTCGAGAGATAATAAAAGAGCTCCAGAAAAGGGGCCTGTCCGTTATAGAATCGTACTCGGGTTACGACTGCAAAATCGAATTCATGTCTCACTCCAACATAAGCTGCATCTTGCTTGACTGGGATCTCGTGATAAGATCCGATGAAGAGTTCCTCGGCCCGGGAGAGATCATAGAGATAATTAGGAGCAAAAACGCCCTTATACCGCTCTTCCTGATGACCGAAAAGCTCAGGGTCAAAGAGATTCCCCTCGAGATAGTCAGTCAGATAGATGGTTACGTATGGAAACTAGAAGACAGTCCATCTTTCATAGCCGGTCGTATCGAAGAGGCTATCGAGAGATACATGGAGGAGCTTCTACCGCCCTTTCTCAAAGAGCTGATCCATTACGTGGATGAGTTCAAATACTCTTGGCACACCCCGGGACACAGCGGTGGCGAAGCCTTTTTGAAGTCCCCAACCGGGAAGCTCTTTCACAGGTTTTTCGGAGAGAACGTCTTTCGCAGCGATCTCTCTGTATCGGTCCCCGAACTCGGATCTCTCCTCGATCACACCGAAGCCATCGGCGCGGCCGAAAAGTTCGCGGCAAAGATCTTCGGAGCCGACGAGACGTACTTTGTCACCAACGGAACATCAACGTCCAACAAGATTGTCTTCCATTCATGCGTCACGCCCGGCGACATCGTTCTCATCGACAGGAACTGCCACAAATCTATAATGCACTCGATAATAATGACAGGCGCTATTCCGATATACCTTACACCCAGCAGAAACTCGCTCGGCATTATCGGTCCCATTCATGAAGAGGAGTTCGACTGGGCCGAGATAGAAAAGAAAATCAATTCCAGTTCGCTGGTCAGTGACAAAGAAAACTTCAGAATCAAGCTGGCAGTCGTGACGAATTCAACGTACGACGGACTCTGTTACAACACCAGGAAGATAATCGACAGACTCGAGGGCGTTGTGGATTACGTTCTCTTCGACGAGGCATGGTACGCGTACGCCAATTTTCATCCGATGTACGTGGGCAGGTACGGGATGTCCCCGGAAATAGACCGAGAGAGGGCTCCTACCGTTTTCACGACTCATTCGACTCACAAACTTCTCGCCGCTTTTTCACAGGGTTCGATGATACATGTGAAAGACGGGAAGAAGAAGATAGATCACGGGAGATTCAACGAAGCCTATATGATGCATATGTCGACCTCTCCTCAGTACGCAATAATCGCCTCGCTCGACGTTTCCTCGAAGATGATGGCCGGAAACTCCGGTCGGTTCCTAATAGACGAAACAATACAGGAGGCGATCGTCTTCAGGAAGAAGATGAAACACCTGAGCGAAGAGATAGAGGACAAAGAGATCGATCGCAAGAGAAGATGGTGGTTCGAGATCTGGCAGCCTTCACAGATCACCATGGAGAACGAAAAGGGTGAGAGGAAAAGAGAAGATATAGAAGATATCGACGAACAACTCCTCAAGGACCATCCCGAGTACTGGTGCTTGAAGGGGAATGAGGACTGGCACGGCTTTGGAAAGCTGGAAAGCGATTACATACTCCTCGACCCCATCAAAGTGACCGTGATGACACCGGGGATAACCAAACAGGGCAGAATGAGAAACTGGGGGATACCGGCCACCATAGTGACCACTTTTCTCAGGGACCGCGGGATAGTGGTCGAGAAATCCGGACACTATTCCTTCCTGATACTCTTTTCGCTAGGCCTCACCAAAGGAAAATCTGGTACATTGCTGGCAGAGCTTTTCACGTTCAAAAAGCTGTTCGATGAAAACGCCCCTCTAGACGATGTCTTCCCGGATATAGTCAAGAAACACCCGAAAAAATACGGCAAAATGACTCTCCAGGAGCTGTCCGAACAGATGCACGAGTACCTTCGAAAGGCCAGAATCGCCAGGGTTTTGAAAGACGTCTATTCACAGGCCCCCGAACAGGTGATGCTTCCTGCCAGAGCCTACTCGGAACTAGTAAACGGCAACACCGAATTGGTCAGGATAAGGGAACTTCAGAACAGGATATCTGCCGTAATGGTAGTTCCGTATCCCCCAGGCATACCGGTGATCATGCCCGGTGAGAGGTACACGCCCGAAACGAAGAGGATAGTCGAGTATCTCAATTTTTCCGAGGATTTCGACAACAGGTTCCCCGGATTCGAAAACGAGATGCACGGTCTCAAGGTGAAGCTGGACAGCAACAACAAAAAGAGATACTACACCTATTGCCTGAAAGAAACACCTCAGGAATCCACATAATTGGCACGAATCTGTGAGTGGAATAATCTTGAGTTTTATTATCTGTATTATGTAAAATACAGTAAAGGGGTGATTTTATGTACGACAGACAGGAAATCGCCAGAGCGATAGAACTCAGGATTACACAGAGGAAATTCGAAAACAGACGGCTCCAGGAGTCTGAGATAGCTTCGGTGAGAGATTCTATGAATGGAATAGAGCATCTCGAGAGCGCCGGACCTCTCCAGTGGTACTATTCGTGTAACTTTCCCATCGCGTCAGGGATAGTTCTGGCAAAGATGAAGGATTTTTCGACCGAGAAGCTTGTGGAGTACGGCTTCGAAGGGGAACAGATAGTTTTGAATCTCACGCTCAAAGGTTTCGGCACCAGCTGGGCAAGACTCCCCAATTACCTCTCCATGATCGTTCTAGGTTATCCCGAGAAGAATGAGATCACGGATATAGAAAGGGCTGCACGGCATCTTTACCGGAATTCAAATCGAAAACCACTCGAAGAATTGATCACAGGCAGAACGGAATTGCTGGATTCTGAAATGCGGGAAATACTCCTTTCCGGAAGACTTGCTCCCTCTTCGTTCAACCGTCAGCCGTGGATCTTTGAAATTCTGGGTGAGAGAGAGATAGCCATACACGGCTGGAAGAAGCTGCCAGCCATATACGAGGAAGTGATATCGATAGATCTGGGTGTGGTACTTTCCCACGTCTATCTGATGACGCGCGCCATCAAGGACGAGGTTGCCCTGGAGAGAAAGAGCTCCAGAACTTATCTGCTCAGATGGTCCTGAAGTCTCTTCGGCCCGGATATCTGTGCATCGACTTCGACTGATGTATAATATACCGGATCAACTTCCTGGAATGGAGGAATTTTTGTGTTGCCTGAAGGTGTGAATTTCTGCGATTCAAGAAACTACGACTTTCTATCCTCTCTTTTCAGACTCCAAAACAACGAGTTGATAATGGAGAGATTCAAAAGGTTACCTCCCAGTCTCGAAATGGAACCGAACGAGAGAATCCTGAAGTGGGTCGAGAAGACAAGAAAAACACTTCCCGAGGGAATCAGAGAAAAACTTGAGATCTTCTTCGACAGGGAGTCTTTTTTCGCCCTCTTCCTGACCAACCATATAGCAGCTAAGAAGTTGATGGAACCGGAGTCTCTACTTTCCTACCTTTCAACAATGTCCGACAGGGACCTGATAGTGAACTTTCTCTGCTCCGGTCATGGATTCTCCGGAGAGGCCGATCTTTTGAAGCCGATTTCGGCCAGCGATGACGAGCGAGAGCTGATAGAGTACATATCTAAAAGCATGGCCATGCCGACGAAACAAAAGGCCGACCTCTTGAAGCTCTGTAATGATCCGTCTGCAGCCAGAAAAGAGCTGATACATCTTCTGCTGTGGTACAACGAAAGGATTTACGGCGAACTACCCTTTGACCCGATACATGAGGTCGAAAAACAGCGATCGAAGCTGCACGCTCTTTTCGAGAAGTACGGAAAAAACTACGTTCAATGGCTCACCGGGAGTTCTGCCAGGAGTGGCGTTCCTTCAACCGGATCCATTACCATAGCGGTCTCCTTCTTCTACGAAATCATTTTGTTGAAGGGCTCCATCCCTTACAGAAGAGAGGACATATACGTCGTGGGATACAGATACCCCGAAAGGATAACCCCTCCGGTCGATAGAATGGCTTCGGGGGTCGATCTCTTCACCATCCTGGCAAACGACGTGAACCTGCGCATTCTAAAAAGACTCTCTCAAGCTCCCATGGGAGTGACGGAAATAGCCCTTTCCACTAGATTGACCAACGTTGAGGTAACCGATTACCTGAGCGTGTTGATGAGATATGGCGTCATTGAAGACAGCGTGGAAGGAGACAGAAGGCTTTTCAACCTGAACAAAGCCTTTTTGGTTAAGGCCGTTGGAGATTCTGTTAAGGAGATCTTTGGAGAGGCTATCGATGGCTGATGTTAGGGTTTTGAACAACGAGGCCGTCTCCGTGCTCGCAGCGCTTTTTCGGCTCAACAACCATGAGAAAATGATCGATCGAGATACTCTGGCTGCCGACCATCTTGCACGATGGGTTATAAAATCCAGAGTATCCATTCCCGCGGAACTCTTCGAAATGATTGAGGTTTTTTTCAGCTGGGATAGTTTCTTCGGGTTGAGGACGCTTCCTTATATTTGCTTCGAAGGGATCGATTCCTGTGAAGCGTTTATGGAGTGGCTGGAACGGCTTTCACCGCAGAGTTTGATGGCAAAGTTTTTCAGCCCGCAATACTACGAAGACTGCGAAGCGAGAGATCTCGCCTTCAGACTGCTGGAGCTCGACGAGCGAGAAACCCTCAAATACGTGTTTTCAAACCTGGAACTCGGCAATTCCAGCAGGTACTCGGCCATCGAAATCCTCAGAGACCAGAACGGAGCGAAAGAAAGCTTTTCGAGTCTTTTGCATTTCATTTGTCGGGAACTCTTCGACGGCGAGTTCTTGGAAATCTTGCGGGAAAGCTCCCGGACCTTCAGAGAGCTTTTCAATGGCAACTTCTCTCTCTATGGCCAACCATTTCTAAGAGAGCTGCTGGATATCGAAAGACGGGAAGAAAGTAGCGAGTCGGACTTGTATATTTTTTCTTCATGGTTTCTCGGAGGCTCCGTTATTACCGTCAACCTGCCTGAAAGGAACTCGGTGATCTCAATTGTAGGCGAAGAGACGATGAGGAAGAAGAATATGCTACCGGAAGCTATGGACCCTCTCGAAATAGCGGGAGTGCTTTCTGTAGAAGGCTCGATGAACCTTTTGAAAACTCTCATGAACCGCAGGATGAACATAAGATCGATCGCCAAGGAGACAGGCCTTCATAGACACGGGCTGGTCGAAAAACTGGCGGCGCTATCCAGGCAGGGATTGGCCGTTACAGGCGTTTCCGGCGATGAATTCTGGTTTGAGACCGACGAGCAACTGATAGACAGGGCTTTGCTGATTATGAGAGAGATGATGGTAGGAAAGCGGGTGGCCGACCACCCGCTACAGTAGTCGATCGCAGAGAAAGCCTTCCGACACTTCGAAGAGCTCTTCTATCCAGTCGAGCCTCTGATACTTGTGGTTGGCCCCCTTGACCGTGTGGAAGACAATCCCCCTATCTCTGGCGTAACGTAATACTGGTTCGTAAGGTACCGACTCGTCTTCCGACCCGTGTATTATCATTAGCGGGCCGCGGTAGTTCGCCAGTTCCGCGGCGGCATCTACGCTGAGCCCGTCCTTTTGAAAGCCGTGGCCTAGCTTTAACCCAAGAATATCTTTGTACTTCTCGTCGCTGGAAAAGCTGTACTCCTCTCTGGAGAAGAACTCGCCGTTCATTATGACGGGCGACCAGAGGAGTACGGCGTCGAACTCCCTCTCCCTTCCGGCTAGCAAGGAAGCGACCATTCCGCCCATGCTGTATCCTATAAGCGCCAGCTTTCCATTGAAACAGCTCTTCTCTTTCACCAGAGCCACGATTTCCAGAGCATCCCGGAGTTCCGTCAGGGGAGACATATCGCAGAACTCGCCCTCGCTGTCACCCGAACCACGGAAGTCGAATCTTACGGTCGCGACACCGCTTTCCACGAGTCTTCTTGAAAGTCGCGGATATTTGAAGGTCGAAACAATATGCTCTCCGGTGAAGCCGTGAAGCATCACCACCACAGGAAAACTATCGCCGCTTTCGGGGAGCTCGAAGATTCCGAAGATCCTGTTGCCTTCGATTCCCGATGTGAAACTCTCTATTCTCGACATAGACTCAACCTCAATCGATCTTCAATCTAGATTTCATGAATCGCACGATTTCTTCGTCCGGCGGCTCTTTACCTGTCGCCTGATTCCATTTCAAAACCAGGCCGCCGCTCTCCCTATGTACTATCCCCTCGGAAGGTCCTTCGAAGGAGAGACCGCCATCTTCGAGCGAGACTCCCCAGGACAGTTCCTCAAAGAGTCTTTCATAAGTACTCAGCGAATCATGTGTGATCGCCTTTCTGGCGAGGACAACGATCAGCAGACCACCACTTTTTACGTAATTCTTGATAAAAGTGATCTGCTTTTCCGAAATGGCCATGAAGTCCTTCATGAAAGTGTCCTGATCGGGAAGCGGAAGGATCAACAGCTGGCCACTGTTCAACGTTGATTCCGTCAGTTCGCCTATCACTGGTCTCACATCGCCGCCGAGATCGCTTAAAAGTTCCGTCAGGTATTTCAACTCGGACACATAGTAATTCTCGTGAGAAGTGTCGAGATGAGCGACGAACCTGGTGAAATTGATCTTCAGCCCGAAGGCATGTTCACCGTTGACATAAAAAACTAGATCTTGAGAAGTGCAGTCCAGAGTTTCCTTTATCTCGACACAACTCATGGCCGGAAGGATGTATTCTCTCTCCAGAACCGGTCCCTTCTCACCCATGATAGTCAACGTGAGACTCTCTTCGTTCCTTCTGGCGTTTATCAGGTCGAAGGCTATCTCGAAAGGCAGCCCAAAAACCGGTCTGGCGTCGATAGATCTGGCGTTCAACAGATATCTCTCACTGCTGCTCTGGAACCAGATGGGCGAGGATACGATCTCGTTTCCGTCCTTCTGGTCTATCTTCACGAAATACCAGTTGTAAGAGAGCGGATTCTCTACATCGACCTCGACTGTCCAGGAATCGCCCTCCACTTCCAGCGCCGTCGATCCCTCGTTGCTGTAAAGCCAGGCCGATGCTACGGGCTCACCGGGATCACTGTATTCGATACTCAAAGTAGCCGCCGGCAAATCGTAGAGAATATCGCCCATCTTGGCCCGACCCGTCGAGAAGGATATGAAGGCGTTCCTGTCCTCGCTTGCATAGATATTCCTCGTCTTCAGAGCCTCGTAAACCTTCTCGGTAGTCAGCTCGTCGATCACGAAGGCCGTTCTCGCGTCGTTGGCCGTCGCCCAGTTCTCGTAGTGGTTGTCCTGATTGGCCGAGGCGCCGACGTGCCAGCCTCTGTTCAGAGCCCTCTGGTAACGTTCCAGGTATTCCGGCTTGATCACGTTGTTCGATTTTCCAGCACCGTTGCCCACTTCGATGGTGTTGATATAGAGATCCACTTCTGGAAAGTACAGAAAATCGAAGAAATCTCCGTAGGTTCTTCCCGGATGGCAAAACTGGGCCGTAGCCTTTTTCTCGACTATCCATGCGTATATGTCCAGGAGGTCCGACCTGCTCCTGTCGAGGAACTTTTCGGTGTTGTAGATCGTAATGTGGCCGCGACTGGTAAGTGTCCACTCGTAACCCGATATCGCTATGAACTTACCCTCCCGTGTGTACTCTCTAGCCAGGTTGCGGACGACATCGAGCTTCATGGAGCCGTCGGGAAGGGGATAGACCAGATCGTGGCAGTGCTCGGTTATGGCCTGTATGTCTACCGCGCCAGAGTCTCTGGCATGCCTGAAAGCCTGGTCGGGCGTTCCACGCCCATCGGAGTAAGACGTGTGCGCGTGGATGTTGCCGAAAAAGACTGAACCGCAAACGGCCAGAGAGATCAATGAAAACAATACGACAAATACTCTCTTCACTTCAAACACCTCTCAAAAAACAGGGGCAGCCTGAGACTGCCCCTGTCGTCGCTGAATAAAGATCAATAGTAATCGTCGAGAACTCTCTGTGCATCCTTGTGGAGCTGTTTGAGAACTGCGTCTACATCCTTGGTGGGATCGGCCATGACCGATTCCCAGGCCGACGTGATCATGGCGTGTACCTCGGGATAAGGACCATACCAGGGTCTTCTTACAGCGCTGTCTCTCAGTTGCTGGTATGTGAGGGCGAATCTCGGGTCGTCGGTCATGATTTTCTGTATTTCGGGCGATTCGAAGGCCGAGATCCTGCTGGTCATGTAACCGGTCGCGAGCGACCATTTCGCTGTGTTCGCGGTCGAGGTGAGGAACTTGAGGAATTCCCAGGCAGCTTCTTTCTCGGCTTTCGGTCTCGAGGAGAACATGAAGACATTTGCACCGCCGATCGGAACCACGAGCTTTTCCTGCATCGGCATTATCGTGGCGCCCAGATCGAACTTGGCGTTCTGTATGAGGTAACCGAGGCTTCCGGTAGAGCGAACGACCATCGCTATTCTACCGGAAAGGTCCAGCTCGTTTCCGCCGGTCGTTCCGAATATGAAGATTCCCTCTCTGACGCCCTTCTGGAAGAAATTCCAGGCGTTTACAGTCTCGGGAGAGTAGATCAGCATTTTTGTGCCGTCTTCCGATATGATCTGTCCGCCAAACTGCCATATGTAGGCCTCGAGAAGCCAGTCGTCGATGCCAAACCTGTAACCGAAAATATCGGGACCCAGTGCCTTGATCTGCTTGGACGCGGCATAAACTTCGGTCCAGGTCTTCGGAGGGTTATCAGGATCTAGACCGGCCTGCTTGAAGAGGTCCCTGTTGATGTACATCAACGGGGTGCTGCAGTTGAGAGGGAAGCCCAATAGTCCCTGCTCGTAAGTGTTGGCAGCTATGAACCTCGGCCAGAAATCGTCGAGCATCGCCGCAAATTCCGTATCCTTCTTGATGAATTCGTTGAGATCCTGGAAGGCTCCACCATCGACGAACTGACCTATCCTCGCCTGCTCGATCTGAGCGAGGGTCGGAACATCTCCGGCGACCAGCGCCGCGAGCAACTTTTGCATCGTATCCTGGTAGCTTCCGGTATAGACGGCTTCTACTTCGATCTTGCCCTCTTGGAGCTTATTGAAGTCTGCCACGATATCCAGAAGAGTCTGCGAATAGATACCCGTCTGGGCGTACCACATCGTTACCTTAACAGGCGCCGCAAAAGCCAGGGCGACTGCCGCGATGAACAGAACGGCTAGCAAAATCTTTCTCATAAAAGAACCTCCCTTTCAAGATTTGGGTTACTCTTTCAAACCCGAGATGCTTATTCCTTCGACGAACTGTCTCTGAACAAAGAAAAAGAAAACTATAATCGGTAAAACGGCCGTAGTCGAAGCAGCCATCCTCATCGTCCACTGAGTCTCCCAGCCGCTGACGAACTGCGAAATCCCGACCTGAATCATCTGTTTCTTGGCGTCGTTTATCACTATGAGCGGCCACATGTATTCATTCCAGTGTGCGAGGAAGGTATAAAGAGACATCGTATACAGGGCCGGTTTCGACAGAGGTATGATGATCTTCAAAAAGATCCTCATCCTGCTGGCGCCGTCGATTATGGCCGCCTCTTCGAGTTCCCTGGGTATTCCCATGAAGAACTGCCTCAACAGGAAGATACCGAAGGCCGAACTCATAAACGGAACTATCAGAGCTTTGTACTGGTTTATCCACCCGAACTGCTTTACGATAACATAGAGAGGGACCATGGTAACTTCCGGCGGAACCATGAGCGTTCCGATCAAAACCATGAAGACTATACTAGAGCCTTTGAACCTTATCCTCGCCAGTCCGTAAGCTGCGAGCGAATTGAAGACCAGCTGCAGTAGAGTCACTGCCAGTGCAACGAAGAGAGTGTTGACCACGTACTGACTGAGTGGTATCAGTTCAAAGGCTTTGACGAAGTTCCTGAAATCGAAGATCGTCGGCAGAAAACTGGGCGGTATCGTGAAAGCCGCGTCCTCCGTTTTGAAAGAAGTAACCAGCATCCATATGAAGGGGAGATTGATCAGTATCGCGACGAACAATACGAGTAGTATCACTGTGGTTCTCAATACGATATGAGGTTTTTTTCTCATGAGTAATGCACCCTCTTTTTGCTGATCGCGAATTGAATGAGGGTGAGAACGACCATCAAGGCGAACATGAACACGGCGATGGCCGAGGCGTAACCGAACTTGAGATACCTGAAGGCGTTTTCGTACAGGTAGTAGGTTATAACCTGTGTGCTCTTGGCCGGTCCACCGCGCGTCATGACCGATACGGAAACGAAGACCCTGAAAGAGGCGATGAACTGCATGATGACAACGAACAACGTGGTCGGAGAAAGAAGCGGAAGAGTTATACTCCTGAACTTATCCCAGGAGGTGGCGCCATCGATCTCGGCGGCTTCGTAGTAAGTCCTGGGTATGGTCTGGAGTCCGGCCAGAAAGAGAACCATGTTGTAGCCCACACGTTTCCAGACGCCGACAATTATCAGTCCGAGCAGAGCGTAATTGGGATCGCTCAACCACTTGATACTTTTTATGCCGAACCATGAGAGGAAGTAATTCACCAGTCCGAAGTTCGGCTCATACAGCCATCCCCATATGACGGCCGCGGCGGCCATCGAGGTTACGACGGGAATATAGAAGAGAGTTCTGAAGATCCCCTTTCCCTTCAACCACTCGATATTCAACAGCATAGCGATAAGAAGACCTAAAATAACAGAAGGAACAACTGTGCCCAGTACGTAAAGAACCGTTGTCCAGAGAGAGCCCCAGAAATCCGGAGTCTCAAACATCCTTATGTAGTTCTCCAGGCCGACCCACTTCATCGGTCGAATCATGTTCCAGCTATGAAACGAGACGTAGAAAGCCCAGGCGAGTGGAAGATAGATAAAAATCACCTGAACAACGAGCGCAGGCGTAACCGTTAACCAGCCAGTTATAACCTCCCTGGAACGACGCCGCAAGTGTATCACCCCGCTTATCCGACAGTACCGAAAATAAGTTACAGCGATTATGACAGCAAAATCCAGGCACGAGATCAAAAACTAGATCAAAAAAAAGAAAGCCGACGCCATAAAGGCGCAACTTTCTCATCATCTCTGTCACGCTGGAAATAGTTTAGCATATTCATCGACGCGAAATCAACCTGCGAGAAATATAGGCTTTTTAATCGCTATTTCGTGTTATTATTCCCAGCGAGAGAGCGAAGCATTCTTTTAATGAAGGGAGTTTCAATATTTTTCGAAGTGAGGTGACCGGCATGCCAAAAGTACCGATAGAGGAGAATTATCTTGAGAGCGATGAGTTTCGTTTCGATGGAAAGGCGGCCCTGATACTCTCCGGCGGCGGTGCGAGGGGCGGCTACCAGATAGGCTGCTGGAAAGCCCTCAAGGACCACGGTATAAAGATAGCCGGTGTTTACGGAACCTCGGTAGGCTCGATAAACGCCGCGGCGGTCGCGATGGATAACTTCGAGTTGGCGACGGAACTGTGGAAAAACATGGATTATTCAACGGTGATGGAGATAACGCCCGAAGTGGAGTCGGTGATTCAAATGGCTAAAGCCAAAGTCGGCATCAGGGAGGTCTTCATGGGCATTAAGCTTCTGATGGACGGCAGGGGAATCGATATAACTCCCCTGAGGCAGTGCCTTCATTCCAGAGTCGACGAAGAGTACGTCAGGAAATCGGGTATAGATTTTGGGCTGGTCACGTATTCTCTAAGCGATATGAGGCCGGTGATGCTGTACATAAACGAGATACCCAGGGGAATGCTCGTCGATTACATTCTTGCGAGCGCCAATTACCCCGTTTTCAAAAGAGAGGAGTTCGACCGCCGCAAGTTCATAGACGGTGGGGTTTATATAAATATTCCCATAGACATGGCCAGAAAAAAGGGTTTTACAAGCATGGTAGTAATCGACATAGGCACCAAGAGCCTTATTGACAGACTTAGAGTGATAGCCGGAACCTTCGACAGAGACAAAACTCTGTATATAAGGCCGAAAAGACACTTCGGCAGCCCCATGCAGTTCGAACGGGAGATAACGATGAAATATCTAATCGAAGGATACCTAGACACCCTAACGGCTCTGGGTGTCGTTCAGGGCAGTTACACGTACATCTACGAGACGGAAGATATTCTGGCAAAACTGTTCTGGTCTATAGACGAGGAAACGTTTTCCAGGGCGCTCGGTATTCTGAACATAGAACGCAAGAAAACGGAAAGCCCTATGTACTTTTATTTCAGACAGCTTCTGCCGCTTCTGGAAGTCGGCTTCAAGACCTACGGAAGCAAACGCATCCTCTGCGACCTTGCCGATTACACCTTCGAGCTGATGGAAATCGAAGAATTAGAGCTCTATTCGGGGTTCGACTTTTTCGAAGCGATATCCGCAAAGCCCCCGGTCTCTTTCGAAAACGTTCGTGGGGCCACTATCAACGATATACCCCTGGCCGGCCTGCTGGAGATGTTATCGCTAGTATATAGAAAGAGCAGATTCAGGGTGAAAAGACCGGCCAGATTCGATCTTTACCGGAGTAGCCTGGACTTCCTGGGAGCGAAGTGAAAATCTCCACGTGATTACCGGACGGGGTTCAATAGCTTTCTCAGATAATAGCCGGTGTGGCTGAACCTCGTCTCGGCCACCTCCTCCGGAGTCCCCGAGATCACGACCTCTCCGCCTCTGGCCCCTCCCTCCGGTCCGAGGTCGATTATATAGTCGGCGTTCTTTATCACGTCCATGTTGTGTTCCACCACGACCACGGTGTTTCCCAGTTCGACCAGTCTTTTGAGAACTTTTACCAGTTTGGACACATCGTCGAAATGAAGTCCGGTGGTGGGCTCGTCGAGAATATAGAAGGTGCTGCCGGTGGATTTTTTCTTCAATTCCGAAGCCAGCTTTATTCTCTGTGCCTCTCCCCCGGAAAGTGTGGTCGCCGGCTGGCCCAGCCTTATATAACCCAGCCCGACGTCGTTGAGCAGCTCCAGTATCCTGTTGAGAACCGGTATCCTTTCGAAAAACGTAGATGCTTCCTCCACGGTCATGTTCAGAACGTCCGAGATCGATCTGCCCCTGTACTTTATCTCCAGGGTTTCTTTGTTGTAACGCCGACCTTTGCAGACATCGCACTCCACGTAAACGTCAGGCAGGAACTGCATCTCGATCTTTATCATCCCGTGCCCCTGGCAGGCTTCGCACCTTCCGCCCTTAACGTTGAAGGAGAACCGCCCCTTCGAGTAGCCTCTCGCCCTGGCTTCCTGAGTTTTGGAGAAGAGGTCTCTAACGAAGTCGAAGAGACCGGTATAGGTGGCCGGGTTGGATCTGGGAGTTCTGCCTATGGGGCTCTGATCTATCACTATTACGTTGTCAATCGCTTCCCAGCCTTCGAGGCTGACTTCGGTATTTACCGGGTTTTTGGAGTTGCCCAGACGGTTTTTTAGAGAGGGGTAAACCGTGTCCATTACCAGCGAACTCTTACCGCTACCAGAGACCCCTGTGACGGTCACGAACCTTCCCAGGGGAAAGGCGACATCAATGTTTTTCAGGTTGTTGCGTGATGCCCCTTTGATGGTCAACCACCCACGATCGCCGTTGCCGGCAACTTCAAGTCTGGGGACCGAACACTCGCCTTTTAAGTACTTTCCTGTTAGAGATCTTTCGGGAGGGTCTTCGATGAGTCTCTGCGTGGGACCCTGGTAGACTATCTCTCCGCCGTGAACACCCGCTCCCGGCCCCACATCTACTATGTAATCGGAGCTTCTTATAACCTCTTCATCGTGTTCGACCACTATAACCGTGTTCCCTAAGTCGCGCAGGTTCTTGAGAGTTTTGATCAGTCTGTCGTTGTCGCGGGAATGGAGACCGATGGTCGGTTCGTCCAGTACATAGGTCACTCCTGTGAGACCCGAGCCGATCTGCGTGGCCAGCCTTATTCTTTGGGACTCCCCGCCGGATAGTGTCATCGCGTATCTGGAGAGCGTTATATAATCGAGGCCGACATCGACCAGGAACTTCAATCTCTTTTCGATCTCGCCCATGAGTTCACCGACTATCTCGAACTGGTGTTCGGTTAGATGTATCTCCTGCACGAAATCGAAAAGCTCCTGGATCGTCATGTCCGAGACCGA
Organism: Kosmotogaceae bacterium UBA1373; assembly: GCA_002305955.1. Classification (GTDB taxonomy): domain Bacteria; phylum Thermotogota; class Thermotogae; order Petrotogales; family Kosmotogaceae; genus Mesotoga. Next base: position 88,385 of record DBRH01000020.1, on the reverse strand, counting down.
TGCAATATTCCTGTCCTTGAGGGTCACGGCCAGCGCCTCGGGGCGTAAACGCTGCCCATTGCACTGAGTGCATGTCTGCTGAACCATGAAGCTGCTTTCCATCCAGTAGCGCATCTCTTCCGACTGGGTTTCCTGGTACCGCCTCTGGAGGTTGTTGATCACACCTTCGTAGGGTCTCTTCAGTTCGTAGGTCAATTTTTCCGATTTGTACTTCATGGTTATGTCATCGGTAGTGCCGAAGAGTAAGGCGTTTTTCACATCTTCGCGCAAATCTTTGAAAGGCTTATCGGGAGATTCCCCGAGCGATTCGATGACCCTGATCAACATCTTCATGGTGAAACTGTCCTGAGATCCAGAGATGGCTTTGAAGGAGCCTTTTAGTACGCTCAGGTCTTCGTTGACTACCAGGTCCCTGGAGAATTCCATTGTGTACCCCAGGCCATGACACCTGGGACAGGCGCCAAAGGGGTTGTTGAATGAGAAGATCTTGGGACTTATCTCTGGAAGACTTATCCCACAAACCGGGCAGGCGAAGTTCTCGCTGAAGATCTTTCTCTCCTGAGCGTCGATCAAACCGATCTCCACGAATCCGTTTCCTTCGTGGAGCGCCATTTCTACGCTGTCGGCGATTCTCGAGGCGTTCTCTCTCTCGACTTTCAACCTGTCGACCACAAGGCTTATCGTGTGTCTCTTGTTCTTGTCGAGCTTCAGGTCCTCTTCGAGATCGTAGACATGATCGTCGATCTCCACACGCACGTAACCCTTCTTTCTGAGGTTCTCCAGTTCCTTCTTGTACTCGCCCTTCTTTTCCTTGCAAATCGGCGAGTATATGGCGATCCTGGAGCCTTCGGAAAACTCCTTGAAGATACCCTCCACTATCTCGTCGAGACTCTGCCGCTGAACTGCTCTTCCGCAAGAGGGACAGTGTGGGATCCCGACACGTGCGTAAAGGATTCTCAAATGGTCGTGAATCTCTGTCACCGTTCCGACTGTAGATCTTGGGTTATGGCTGACGGTCTTCTGTTCTATGGCTATCGCGGGTGAAAGCCCTTCGATGCTCTCCACGTCGGGTCTCTTGAGTTCACCTAGAAACTGTCTGGCGTAAGTTGAAAGCGATTCCAGATACCGTCTCTGACCTTCTGCGTAAATGGTGTCCAGTGCGAGCGAAGACTTGCCCGAGCCAGAAAGGCCGGTTATGATCGTGAGAGAGTTCTTGGGTATTTCGACGCTCACGTTTTTTAGATTGTGGACTCTGGCTCCTTTGACAGATATGTACCTATCCATTGCTACACTCCTCAACGAGTTCGACGAGCTCCTGACAGGTCTCCTCCACTTCTCGTGAATCGACGCCTTCGACCATTACTCTCACATAGGGTTCGGTGCCCGATGGACGCAGGACTATCCGCAAATCCCTCCAGCTTTCAAGTTCGTAGAGCCTTGCCTTGAGTTTTTCACACTCCATGACGCCTTTTTTATCGGAGACAGGTACGTTCTTGAGCAACTGGGGAAACACCGGGAACTCTTTTAGAAAACCCTCGAGCGTTTCGCCGAGCTCGCTCAGAGTGTTCAACGTTTCCAGTGAAGTTATCAGACCGTCTCCGGTCGTGCTTCTATCTAGGAATATGATATGTCCGGACTGCTCTCCGCCCAAAACGCCACCGGTCTGCAGCATTCTCTCCAGAACGTACTTATCGCCGACCTTCGTTCTCTCCAGGCCGATTCCTCTGCCGGAAAGATACTTCTCGAAACCGAGGTTAGACATGACGGTAGCCACTACGCGGTTTCCTTTCAACCTACCCTGTCTGACCATCTTTCTAGAATTGATGGCCATTAGCATATCGCCATCTACGACACGCGAACCCTGAAGAACGAAGAGGCATCTGTCAGCATCGCCGTCGAAGAGGATTCCAACCTCCATTTCTCCAAGAGCCGCCCCTATAAACTCGGGATGTAGGGAGCCACATCCGTCGTTGATATTTATGCCGTTGGGCTCCATCCCGAGAAACCGGGCATTTATGTCGAGCGCATGATAAACGGGTTCAACAACCGTTGCAATTGCCCCGTTTGCGCCATCGAGAACGAGCTCGCCCTGCGGGAACTTTTGACCGGTGAAGGTCTTTATTACGTAATCGATGTATTCGTCGCGGTAAGATGTCACCACCCTGGTCCTGCCAACACCGGAATAAACGGTGTAGTGGAAGGGTTTGTTCACTATGAGGTTTTCGATCTCGACCTCGTCTTCATCCGAGATTTTCATCCCCCTTGCCAGTACTTTTATACCATTGTAAACAGCCGGATTGTGGGAAGCCGAGATAACCGCTCCGATCGTATCAAGCTTCCTGGTAATATACGCCAATGAAGGTGTCGGCATAATGCCGGCAAAATCGACGTTCATGCCTGCGGAAGCAGCTCCTGCAGCCAGTGCGTCCTCTAAAAGATCGCACGAGCTCCTGGTGTCTTTGGCTATGATAAAGTTTCTGTATTTCCCGAGGTAGTATCTTCCTATAGCGTTTCCAAGCTTCATTGCGAGTTCGGCAGTCAGTTCTTCGTTTATAACCCCCCTGATGCCGTCTGTACCGAAGAGTTTTTTCATTTTTTCGCCCCCGATAATCAACATTTCTATACCTATCTTTTAGTTTACCATATAATTGCATTGACAACTTCAACTACGGTCTATATAATTGTCTGTGTTGGAGAGATGGCCGAGTGGTCGAAGGCGTACGCCTGGAGAGCGTATGACGAGCAAAACTCGTCCGTGGGTTCAAATCCCACTCTCTCCGCCATTAAAGGCAGCCCGTCTTCATGACGGGTTTTTCCTTCTGGGTATACTTTTCGAGATAGATTGAACCGGACTGGAGGAAGTCTTTTGGTCAGAAATAGCGTGAATATAAGACTCAATACGGCTCTGGGACAGAATTTTCTGAAAACCGACAGGATCGCCAGAAAAATGGCTGAATATATTGACCTGCCGGTGGGTTCTGTTGTCGTAGAGATAGGCGTGGGTTCGGGAATACTGACCAGAGTCCTTCTGGAACGCGGCTTCAGCGTTGTAGGTTTTGAACTTGACAGGAGGTTCGCCGAAGTCAACCGTGGGCTTGAGGGTCCTGGTTGCAAACTCATATACGAGGATTTTTTAAAGGCCGATCTCGGCTCAATTTCCGAGTATGTGGCTTACGTTGCGAACATTCCTTACTACATAACCTCACCGATAATCGAAAGGATAATGTTCGAAGGTCCGCGCTTTTCTAAAGCGCTGCTCATGGTGCAGAAGGAGTATGCAACAAGACTGACGGCGTCGGTCGGAACCAAAGAATACGGGGTTCTCACAGTCAACGTGAACACTTTCGCCACGGTAAGAGAGCTTTTCCAGGTTTCGAAAAGCGAGTTCATACCCCGCCCCGAGGTAGATTCGATGGCTATAGAGCTTCGCCTCCTCGAGAGGCCTGAAGAGCTGCCCGATAGAGACGGGTACAGGGCTTTTGTGAGACGGTGTTTCTCTCAAAGGAGGAAGAAACTGACCAACAACCTCAAGTGCTTAGTGAGTTCGCCCGGAGAGCTCCTTCTCTCCTGTGGAATAGATCCCTCAGTCAGGGCCGAGGAACTTTCGGTAGGCCAATTTACAGAGCTTTATAGGCTTTACACCCTTCAAAGAGAAGCTGAGCGTGGGCCGAAAAACAGGGGCTATCGTGAACCGGGATCTCTTTGACAAAATACTCAACTTTCTGATAGAAGGCATAATAGTCATCGACGCCTCCGGTAAAATCATTTTCATTAATGAAGAGGCTTTGAAGATAGTCGGACTCACCAGGGACCGGGCGGAAAACTTCCTCATAGTCGACACCATACCCAATACTAGATTACATATTGTTCTCCAGAGCGGTGTTCCCGAAATCAACAGGATTCAGTATCTGAGAGATAAAACCATCGTAACGTCCCGCTTCCCTCTTCTGGATGAGAGCGGAAAGGTCTATGCTGCCATGGCTGTCTTTCGCGACATGACGAGCGTGGAGAAGATGGCCGAGGAGGTCATCAATCACAAAGAGATGGAGGCTCTGTTGACCGGTATAATCGACGCCACCTATGACGCCATATCCGTTGCCGATGAAAAGGGCAAAATAGTGCTGGTCAACAAGGCTTACACGAGAATTACTGGCATGAGTGCCGAATACGTTATAGGAAAGATGGCTACCATCGACATTGCCGAAGGTTCGTCGCTGCACATGGAAGTGGCGAGGATAAGAGAACCTATCTTCAACGCTAAGCTCAAAGTCGGACCGGGGAAAAAGGACGTTATAGTGAACGTGACGCCACTTCTTGTCAGAGGGAAGTTCAAAGGCAGCGTGGGCGTTATCCACGATATCTCCGAAATTGAACGTCTCGCCAGGGAACTCGAAGATGCAAGGCGGCTACTGCGATACGTGAAGGCCAGGTACACCTTCGATGATATCGCCGGCTCCTCGCCGCTCATGAAAATTGCGAAAGAACAGGCCCACAAGGTTTCCAGAACACGCGCCACCGTCCTGTTGAACGGGCAGAGTGGAACCGGAAAGGAGCTCTTTGCACATGCCATACACAACTCCAGCGACAGGCGCGATGCGAGTTTCATCAGCGTCAACTGTGCCGCCCTTCCCGAAACGCTTCTCGAGTCCGAATTGTTCGGCTACGTCGAGGGTGCCTTCACCGGTGCCAGACGCGGTGGCAAGAAGGGGCTGCTGCAAGAAGCGAACGGCGGAACGGTCTTCCTCGACGAAGTCGGAAAGATGAACCTCCCGGTGCAGTCGAAGTTTTTAAGGTTCCTTCAGGACCACGAAATTAAGCCAGTAGGCGGGAACAAATCGATGAAACTGGACGTTCGGATAATTGCTGCGACTAACTTGGAGCTAGACAAACTGGTGGAAGAGGGGAGGTTCCTCCCCGATCTATACTACCGGCTTAACGTGGTGCCGATAGTGATCCCGGCACTCAAAAATCATTCCGAAGACATACCCGAGATAGTACACACGATAATCATGCGCCTAAACCAGGAGTACGGCAGAATGGTCGAAAAAATCGAGCCGGCAGCTCTGGATGCACTTCAAAAGCACGACTGGCCCGGAAACGTCAGGGAACTGGAAAACGTCATAGGCAGGGCTATCATCAACATGGAGCCGGACGAGCACATAATCAAAGCGTCGCACCTTCAGGGACTCTCAACTATCCCGGAAAAACGCGATCCCTTGCCGGAGGGCGATCTCGAGAAAATGATGAACGACTACGAAAGATGTATCATCGTCGCCGCGCTCGACAAAAACGACTGGAATAAAACGGCAACCGCGAGAGAACTGGGAATAAGCATCAGGAGTCTATACTATAAGCTTGAAAGACACGTAATACGTGACAACACGGGCTCCCGATGATATAATAAAAAGTTGGGGGCGAAACGGTTTCGACGGGGTCAACGCACCTGCAGGAGCGAGTCGAGGTTCCGGAGCCGCGTTAAAAAACCGGACAAATAGAAATGCCAACAATGAATTTGCTCTCGCTGCTTAATAATTAGTAAGTAGCCGCTCTATCAGCTTTGTGGTTCGATGGGCTGAGGTGAGCGTCAGAAAATCGAACCTAACCTGTGCCTTCGCTCCGGAGGTTCGGGGACATTCAGGAGCTTGGATGGTCGGACTCTGCCAGTGAAGTCTTGACCGTTGACGACGATCGCTGGCTGCGCTCGGAGACCCTGCAGGGAACTTGGTTTCGGACGCGAGTTCGACTCTCGCCGCCTCCACCATCGTAATTACACGCGTCATTTAGCCAAAGCGCTGCTTTGAAATGGGTATGGAATTTTTTGCTTGCCCCCACACTGTATAAAGTGTGGGGGTTTTTTCAAGTTGATCCTGATTCAGGAAGTGTCAAATACAGATAGAAAAAGCGTTAGGTCATAAGAACGTCAGGCTAAGGTCACTTCATACCAGTTGAAAGTGTATAAAAAGCTCGCAAAAAGGAATTGGCAGGACTTAGAGCGATCTGTTATTCGCTGATATAGTCTCGCCAGATAATAGATCTTCTCACCACCCAACGAGTTTTCTCGTGAATTTGGCCTTCCTGCAAGGACAGAGTTCTATAATAGATGAGGCGGTTGCCTGAAAGTCATTTTTTGATGGAAACATTCAGCACTGAAGAACATAAGTCTTTTATAGAAAAATGCAATCGGTAGTATCATCGGAAGAATCGCTGGTATCCAAAGAGGAGGAGTGTCCTGATGATGAGAGATCTGAAACGGTGGGCAACGATAGTTTGCGTGGTTCTGATTCTTGCATCGCCGGCTTTTTCTGTAATGAATTTTCATCCGGTGATTCAAGAGTTTCAAGAGATAATTGAAGAGGATCCGGTCCTTTTCATGCTCTTTACCCAGATGTTCGAAGAGATTCCTTCGTCACCGGAATTTGAAATGGACCCCGCGGGAAATTTCCAGATAAAAGATTACAGGCAAATGCTGCAAGTAATGAACGAAGTTCTGACTCAAGCCCCGGAATTCAATAAAACCGATTTGGTTGGATTTCCCATCAACGCGGTGATCAATTGGGCAATGGGCACTCCAGCAGGAACCACCGCTTTTTTGAACGAGAAAGTAAACCGGCAGTTGAAGAAAATACTCAATCAATGGGCCGTGTTTCTTGGCTCTACCGATTCTAGATATGTGCTGAGCGGGGATCCCGAGAAGGGATGGTTTGGACGGGACGCTATGGAAGCCATGCCCAACTTTGTAGAAGATTTCCAGTGTGATCCGAACCTTCCCCATTACGGCTTCGCTTCCTGGGACGACTTTTTTACCCGTCAATTCCGAGAAGGCAAGCGCCCTGTCGAATACCCCGATGATAACGCGGTGATCACCAACGCCTGTGAATCGGCTCCTTACAGGATCGCGACCAACGTTCAAATCCACGATCGCTTCTGGATCAAAGAACAACCCTATTCGCTCTCCCACATGCTGGCTGGAGATCCTACGGTGCCGCTCTTTGAAGGCGGAACAGTCTATCAGGCCTTTCTGAGCGCTTTGAGCTATCACCGGTGGCACAGTCCGGTCAGCGGGCGGATCGTCAAGACTCGCCTGATCGATGGTTCGTACTACGCTTCGGCCCTGTCGGCGGGCTTGGACCCCGCAAGTCCCAATGAATCTCAGGCGTACATCACGCAGGTGGCTTCCAGAGCTTTAATTTTCATCGAGGCCGATAATCCCGATATCGGGCTGATGTGCGTCGTATTTGTCGGTATGGCAGAAGTCTCTTCTAATGAAATCACAGTCTACGAAGGCCAGCACGTGAAAAAGGGCGACCAGCTGGGTATGTTTCACTTCGGCGGATCGACGCATGTGCTCATTTTCAGGCCGGAAGTGAATCTCGAATTTGACTTGCGCGGTCAAACGCCGGGACCGGACTCGGTGAACATTCCGGTTCGATCAAAGATCGCGACGATTCAAGGAGAGTAATCAACGAAAGTCTTGACAGACTCCGTTTTTTGTTGCATATCGAAAAATTAATTCTACCTGTTATGGATCACGGACATGATAACTGACGACTATGAGGAATTCCTCATAAAGGCAACGGTAGTTATCCAGCATCAGGAGGAGATTAAAACCGTTCGAGAAGGCAGTGAACAGTTGCAGGGCAGCCTTCGCATCTGGTTCTGTAAAGGGTACACTCTGGGCAGTAGCTCTTGCAGGGCGATATTTCGAGCATCGGTGAGGTTTCGCCCCGGGAGAATTCACTCTCGCCCTTCAGTTTTTCGGGAAAGAAAAGCTCGACAGATTCTAGTCCCACCGTATCGATCGGGTCTTTTTCCGTCGCTTCCAACCACCAGAGGTGATTTTCTGGCAACCTGAAATGAGACCATACATATCCCCTGCAGGCGGTGCAAACTACCGTGTAAGGGCAACTCTGAAAGATCTCTGCGATGTTGACCGACTTTTTACCCTTTCCATACATAATCACATCGATATTTCCCACATGACTACCTCCGTCGATATTTATACAGAGTTATTATCGCATCTTTCAACCAAAAAATAACGGCGGGAAACCCGCCGCCAGGTAGTCAGTTATCTGATGCTTATTTCGAGAGAATCTCCAGGGCTCTTTCAAAATCCAGCACCGACCAGTTGTAATCGCCACCGAGTTTTTCGAGCTGTCTATAGAAAGCCCTTAGGTGATTCTCCGAGCCGGCGAGAAGGTTTCTGTACACTCTTTCGGTTCTCGCGTTGAGTTCAACTTCGAGAAGTTCTTCAAGGTCCTTTATATCGGTCTCTTCTACCAGCAGTCCAACTTTCACAGCCCCCAGGAGAGATTCGCTTCCCATCTCGACAAGATAGTCGTACAGAGCCTGTAACTCCTTGTTTTTGAAGACGCCGACTCCGTTTTGGCCCGCCGGATCTTCGTAGCCGAACTCTTCGATTAGCGAGAGAACAGCGTCGGTGTGTCTGGCTTCGGCCTGGGCTATGTTCTTGAAGACCTTAAGTCCCCATAATTCATACAGAACGTTATATACATCTTGCGCCAGCTTTTCTTCTTCTCTCATATATGCTATCCCATCTTCTTCACTCATAGTGAAGCTTGCAGTTGCAGTTACTATAAATATAATCAGTACCAGAAATACATTCATTGCTCTTTTCATTTTTGCCACCTCCTTTGTATGCTTTCATACAAATATTAGTCCTTCAATCTTAGAGGTTGCTGAGAAGAGTCTTGGAATTTCATGAGAAAGGCCGGTCTTTACCGTGCCGGTTTTCTTGCAAGTATCAGTCGAAGTTACAGGTCTCTAGATATTTTGAATCCGTAGAAAGCTAGGGCCGGTAGATGACTTATCGCATCAATGATCGAAAAACAGCCGGGATTAGCGCCGTGTTGATAGTGGACGACTCCATAGACGCCAGGCTCTCTCGAGAGACGGAGAAGCATCTCGTTGCCCTCGATAGTATAATCTTTTATTTCGATCTCTCCAGATTCGTCGGAAATAGAGAGCGGAAGGTCTTCGGGTTTGAGGTCGAAGGCGTACAGTCTGGAGGAGACGTTATCGAATACCAGACGGAGCTTTCTTCCGCCGGTGGCCAGGGCAGCGGCTATGTCTGGCGCGTCGGCATTGAGATCTCTTGCGAAGAGGTGTTTGAGAACGCTTTTGGCGAGTCGCTCCCCGAGCATCAGGTTGCCGTAAGAACTGTTGTGGATGTTGTCCGAAAGAGGCAGATCTATCGCCGGTACGACGAAGACTCCCGGAAGTTCCTTCACCGCACGCCTCTGGGCCTCCCTTACTTTCGACCAGCCTTCGTCGCCCATTCCCCATGGCCCGGGATCGGCCACGAAACGGTTGAGCTGCACAGTGAAGAAGGGCAGGTCCGGCGCCGCCAGATCCTGTCTGAGAGTTTCGACGAAATTGGCGAACCTTTCGCCATATGTTTGACTCAAAGCAATAGTGGTGTCGGAGCAACCCTGGTACCAGAGCATACCCCTGAGTTTTCCGCAGTTTGCGACGATCTCCAGAAGATTTCTATATAGCTCTCCGCTTTCGGCCGGGTTCCACTGACCGAGACTCGAGCCTCCCAGCGAGCACTGGATCAAGCCAACTGGCCTGTTCAGCTCCCTTTTCAGGTATCTGGCAAAGCTCAGATAAGGCGAATGGCCGGGGTTGATCGTCTCCGCGTTGACCTCGTGGATCGATCCGGTGGAATCGTTGAGAGGATGGCTCGCCAGGTCCCACTTTCCGTTGTTTCTCAGCAGATGGACCCCTAGCTCTGGCGGATCGAAAATCGGGTCCTTGCCGTAGCCGGCCGAGTTGCTTTGACCGGTTATGGCGAAAAGTTCGCCCACACCGACGTGGTGTACCGTGTCGCCCCTGAAGGCGTACTCGATACCGAGACTGTCGGGTTTCAGAGAGGTCTCAATCCTGTAAAGCCCGCCGATCGGAAGTTCGAGCGATACCTCCCATCTTTTGCCTTTATGCATCGTGGCCTGAAGCCAGGGCAGCACGGTCTCGGAGCTGTCCTCGCGCACCACTCTCACGAAGACTCTCTGCCGGTCCGGTATCTCGCCTGAGGGGAGACAACTCCCCGCAAGTCCGACTTCCGCACTCCCTTTTTCCTGCTGGAGTATCTGCCAGTCGCAAGGTCCACGATCGATATAGCAGCCCGGTTTCATACACTCACCCCTCTCATGCATCTCTCGACAAAGTATAACGCCAACCCCGAGAGGGTGCATCTCTCAGGATCGATAGTCTTCAAAACCCCGGGAAAGGCAGCAAATCTCCCGACTTTCGCGGCTTTTTCCAGTTCCTCTTTGAGTGCGGGCGCTATGTAATCGAAGGCACCTGAGATCTTTCCCCCGAATACTACGAGGTCGGGATGAGAGAGCCCTAAGAGGAGCAGAGGATGGGTCTGCAAAGGTGACTATCCCGCGTGATTGTGAGAGCGATCTAAACCACGACTTATGTCTTGAATCATAATTTTCGGAAGACACGCGGCTTTTTTACAGATAGATGCTACGATCTCATAGTAAGAGAGGCCTTTAGAGGGAACGAAGAATGTCGTGATTATCGACTAAGAAGACTGCTCTTTTCGCCAAAGAAATCGCGGAAGAAACGGGTTGCCTCTCCATTGGCGAGAGGATAAGATACACTTTAAAACCTTACAGTTTCATTCGAGTTATCGGAACGGAGGGATCGAAGTGACTTCAAGAGAGAGGATAATCGAAGCGCTGAACCACAGAGAAGCCGACCGGGTTCCCGTGGATCTTGGGGGTATGAGATCGACCGGCATACACGCAATGGCTTACCGAAGGCTCAAAGAGTACATGGGACTTCCCGATAGGCCGGTAAAGATCTTCGACGTCTTCCAGCAGCTGGCGCTCGTCGAGGAAGAGGTGAGACGGCGGGTCCATTCGGACGTCGTCGAGCTCAAGAGGCTCGACGGCGGGTTCAATACAAGAATAGATAAATGGAAAGAGTACGATATGTTCGAAGATGGCGGAAGGTATCTTTTACCCGACGGCTTCGATTCCGTAACGATGCCCGACGGTTCCAGGGCGATCGTCAGAGAGGGCAGGATCGTGGCCATCATGCCGAAGGGGGGATTCTATTTCGATGGAAAGCACTTCCCGCTGGCCGATACGCATGATAGAAAAGCGATCGACGAAGCCGTCCGCCCCGGTATTTCCGACGGAGAGATCGCTTTTTTAAAGGACCAGCTTAGAGAACTGAAGAGTTCCACCGACTGCGCCGTGATGGGAACTTTCGGCGGGAACTTTCTAGAGGCCGGCCACAGCTACTTTGGTTATCAGGAGTTCATGGAGAGAATGATAACGGACCGGCCACTGGTGGAGTACTTTCTCGATAGACTTCTCGAGAAGTACACGATCGAACTCGAGAGATATCTCTTCGAAGTCGGCGGAGATATCGACCTTATACAGATCGGCGACGACTACGGGACGCAGGAAAACACTCAGATCTCGCCCCGGATATTCAGATCGCTCTTCAAGCCACGCCTTAAGGCCCTCTGTGATTTCATCCATTCGAAGAGACCCGGTCTTTTCATCTTTCTCCATTCATGCGGATCAGTCTATCCCTTCATAGGAGATTTCATAGAGGCCGGCGTTCAGGTTCTCAACCCCGTCCAGACCAACGCGAAGAACATGGACCCCGCCATTCTAAAGCGAGAGTTCGGTGGTGAGATCGTTCTCTGGGGAGGTGGTTGCGACACGCAGCATCTGTTACTTTTCGGGACTCTGGAAGAGATCGAAGAGGACGTCAGGAGGCGCATAGATATACTCGCACCTGGAGGGGGGTTCGTCTTCGCCTCGATCCACAATATACAGATGGAGATACCTCCGGAAAAGATTCTGCGGCTCTTCGACACGGCCTATGAATACGGAAGAGGTGCGTACAGTGACCGGAAAAGATAGAACCGTACTCGTTATCTCACACACACTGGGACAGAGAGCGATGAAAGGAGAGGATACCCGTCCAGTATACCCTGAGGCTAATGGAGCCCGGCAGAACCGAAAAAGATTGTAACGCTAGAACTGGGGACCAGCGATAGACTGACACTCTCCGGTTGGCAGGAGTAAAGGCCCAGACGTGTTATCCTTTGAATAATTTCTCAAGGAGGTGTCTCGATGGGTAGAACACGTTCAATCACTCTAGCGATCCTTTTTCTTCTGATTGTCTCCGCGGCTATGGCCCTGATTGAGCTGAAGGATTTCTCTCTGGCGAGCATAGATATGAAAGAGTTCCAGGCAGTTCAACCGATGTACACGATATCGGCCCTGTCCAGGTTCAACGGCAGATCAGGATCTTCCGCTTACGTCTCGGTCGAAGGCGCCATATACGATTTCTCCCAGCTGAGACGCTGGATCGGGGGCAATCACATGTCTCAACACTCGGCAGGTACGGAGCTGACGTACGAGTTGAAAAGTCTTTCTCCCCACAGAGAGGGGAAGATCGCAGGCATAGAGCCAGTGGGAGTTCTGGTGGTCACTCTTGAAGAGCTTAAAAACTTCGATGGAAAGAGCGGTAAAAAAGGTTACGTTGCGGCCTGGGGAAAGGTGTACGATGTCTCCCGTCTGGGAAGGTGGCGAAACGGTTCACACCAGGGAGGTATGCACTTGGCCGGAGAGGAATTGACTTCCGAGCTCACAAAGGACTCGCCCCACGGAGTTCGCAAGATCGAAGGAGTCGATGCCGTCGCCATTCTGGGTGTGACAATCGACGAGTTGAAAACGATGAACGGTAATGGTGGAAAGAAGGCCTATGTGGCCGTAGAGGGTAAGGTTTACGACGTTAGCGGACTCGCCTCATGGAAGGGTGGAAGCCATCAGAGCGGACTTCACCTGGCCGGTAATGAGCTCACCGTAGAAATACTGCGAGACTCGCCCCACGGAGCGACAAGTCTCGACAAGGCTTACCTGATAGGAATACTGGTCTTCACGCCGGAGCAGCTGAAGAGGTACGACGGTGTCGTGGAGAGCCGTAAGTTCGTTTCGTACGAAGGTGTGGTTTACGATGTGGCCGGCATCGACTGGACAGCCGGTTACGGAATAGAGCTCGGAGCTTCGCTGGGAAGCGAACTCTCGAAGCTAGAAGATGCCCATATAATAGGATATGTGGTGCGAAACTGAAAGATCCCCGTTTGAAATGCAAGAGAAAAGGCTAGAGCGATGTCGTGAGACTGCCTTCCGATCCAATGGTATGATGGTATGAAAGATGCGCCGGACGAGCTCCCCATAAGTCTTGTCGTGGGCGCTTCATGGGAACAATATCCAGAATATCACGAAGGACGGGGGTAGTGTTGAATGTTTCAAAGACTCATAGAGGGCAGGCTTCTGATAGTTATCAGAGGGCTGGATACGGGAAGATCAATCGATCTATGCGGGCTCCTTTACGATTCGGGAGTTTTCTTCGCCGAGGTCAGCTTTTCCGACCGGTGGGCCGACGAATCACTCAAGGAACTCAAAAAACACTTCGGCGACAAGCTGCTTCTGGGCGCGGGGACGATCTTCAACGCAGACGATTATTCGAGGGCATTGCGTGCCGGCGCCGATTACATACTCAGTCCCGGTTTCAGCCACGAGGTCGCTGCGCTTTCGCTGAAAGATGGCATTCCTTATATACCGGGAGTTTACACCTCCACTGAGATCCAGATGGCTTTGAACATGGGCTTTACAATTCTTAAACTTTTCCCGGGAGAGCTTGAAGGGCTCCGTCTTTTGAAAGCCTACAGGGGACCGTTCCCACAGGCCAGATTCATGCCTTTTGGAGGCGTCACACCCGAGAACGCGGCGGCCTTTATCGAAGAGGGTGCAGCCGCTCTCGGTGTGGGGAGTTACATAGCCAGCCCGGAGCTCCTCCAAGAGAGAAAATACGGCGAGATTTCGGAGAGAATCTCCAGAATGAAGATTGCAGCGGGGATAATCGATGACTGATCTGGCGATAGATGTCGGTGGAACCAAGACGCTGGTGGTGGTCTTCGAAGACGACCAGGTGAAGCCGTTGTATGTGGAGAGATTTCCAACGGACTCCACCGCCGGGCCAGAGAATTTCATAGCCAGACTGGCGAAGGTCTGCTCGAAATACGTCGATCCTCCGGATGTGGTGCACTGGGGACTTTGCACAGCCGGGGCAGTAGATGTTTCGACCGGTAGGTTGATATGGTCTCCCAACCTCGGCTGGAAGGATGTAAATCTTCACGAAAGGCTCAGTCAGCTTTTCGGGGATCGGGGCATCGTGGAAAACGATTGTAACGCTGCCGCCTACGGAGAGTGGTCGACCCGGCCGGGTATAGATTCTCTCGTTTACGTAACCGTCAGCACGGGCATCGGTATGGGAATAGTATCGTCGGGTCATATAATGCGCGGCTCTCACGGTTTTGCAGGAGAGATAGGCCACACTACGGTGCTTCCTGACGGGCCGGAATGTGCCTGCGGCCGCAGGGGCTGTCTTCAGGCTGTTGCCGGAGGAAGGGGCCTCTCCATACAGGTAGAGAGATTCCTCGGCAAGCGCCTCGCGACGGAGGAGATAGTCGACCTTGCCAGAGAAAACAAACCGGAGTACGTCGAGATCGTTGTCGGGGGAGCCGCTATTCTGGGGCGTTTTCTAGCCAACATGATCGATACGCTCGACCCGGCCGTGCTGGTAATGGGCGGCAGCCTGGGAAAGAATCCCCATTACCGCAGGCTGGTTGTGGATTTTTTTACGAAGTTCTATTACAGACTTCCAGATAAAACAGTCGGAATCGAACCGCCCTCAGCGGAGCCCGATCCCTGTATAATCGGAGTGTTGCAGTTATCCAGATCGATGGGGGTGAGGAAGAGTGGATAAAGCGATTAAATATTCAATTCACGAGGGAGATTTTTCCAGGGGTATGGAGGGCTTCTCTTCTAAAGCGGTGAAGATCGTCGGGCCCTTTTCGGGTCGCCCGGAGGCACACCGCGACCAGCACGACCTTTATGTCGTTATCTCTGGAAAGGCCCGCGTCAAGACAGGAAAACTTACCGGGGATATCCAGGAGATAGCCGACGGCGAGTACCGCAGCGACGAGATGCTCGCCAGCGAGGAATTCACGCTCGAGGAGGGCGAATCGCTGCTGATTCCCGCTTCGGTCGCCCACACGGTTCTCGTGGATTCTGGCACTTATGTCCAGTGGGTCTTTAAAATCGATGCGTGAGGCGCCGCTCTGGAACTAGATCCTTCTTACTTCGTACTCCTGGAGGCTGTGAGTTTCTCCGCCGATCTTCAACCTTATACTGTGCGGGTAAGGGTTCAAGATAACCCTGTAAGACTTCATACTCAACAGCCTGGCTGAACCTTCGGCTTTTCTTTCAATCGAAGCCTCGAGGAAGAGTTTTTTTATCAATTCGACGTCCGGGATAGTACTCACGTAGCAGCAGTTCCCCTTCACCGTTACGGCAGGTTTCCCCCTGAAAGGTCCGTCTATGAACCTGGCTACTGGTTGGCAGTCATCGAGCGTTTCGATCTCCTCGGCCACGAAGCCACAATCACAGACACTCTTGCCGGACGAGACTTTGAGCGGGCCTTCGAATCCTCCGAAATCGACAACGCGAATTCCTGTCAGAAGCTGAAAATCGTCGGCCTTCTGCATCCGGATGTTGTTGTTTTTATCCTTCTGGGCCGTCATGGCGGTGATGAATATCTTCCCTTCGAAGTTCAACAGCTCCCTGACGAAGTCCTCCTCGATCTTGAAGGCCGAAGGGACGGCGACGAAGGAGTAACCCTGCGGCGACTCGCCTGGAAAGAGAAAATCGATGTTGTAGCCGAAGCTCCTGAAGGCTTTGTAAATTGGCAGTATCGAGTCGAACAGCAACCTGAATTTGCCGTTTAGGTTGTCGGTCTCACCTATCCAGAAATTCTCGTAGTCTATATAGATCGCGGCCTCTTTTTCCGGGTCCTCAATCTTCCAGTTTCGCAACTCCTCGATAGTTTCCGCGAAGACTCTGGCCCTCTCCGTCATCGTTCCGTCGTAATTCAAAAGACCGCTGTGAAACTGTTCGGCCCCGAACGGGAGCTGTCTGTACCTGAAAACAAGAGAACCGAAGGCTCCGTGTGCGACGGACTGCTTGATCCAGAAGGCCAGCTGTCCGGAAGGGTAGGTGTTGTTTACAGGACGCCAGTTGACCCTTCCCGGTTGTTGTTCCATCACCAGAAAGGGAGCCTTCTTCAGAGATCTCATCAGATCGTGGTTAAGGGCCTGCAGATCGGGATCGTACTCCCCGGCCACGTAGTTGTCCCAGGATACGAAATCGATCCTTTTGGCGAGTTTTCTATAATCGATATCGGTGAAATTGACCATGAGATTGTGGGTCAGCGGGGCTTTACTGTTCTTCTTGATTATCTCTTTATGAATGTCATGATATTCGATTACCGAATCGGAAGAGAAGCGTCTATAATCTAATACCATAGAGGGGTTGTATGATACAGGACCGGGTTTGGGAGGGTTTATCTCTTCCCAGTCGCTACAGATGTTGCTCCAGAAAACCATTCCCCACGCCTGGTTGAGATTGTCCAGAGTTCCGTACTTCTCTCTCAACCACTCTCTGAAAGCTCCTGCACAGTTGTTGCAGTAACATAGCGCCGAACCATGACAGCCGTATTCGTTATCGGCCTGCCAGGCGATTATTCTGGGGTCTTTCCCGTAGTGATCTACGTATATGCCTACTATCCTCTCCGTCTCTTCACGGTAACGCGGAGAGTTGAAGCAGTACTGGCGACGGCCAGCGGTGCCGGGCTTTCTTCCATCACCGGCTACCCTCAGTACTTCGGGGTATTTCTTGAGAAGCCACGAAGGCGGAGCTGCCGTCGGAGTGCCCATTATGATCCTTATACCCTCGGAATACAGCGCCTCGATCGCTTCGTCCAGTAGAGTGAAATCGACCTCACCTGGCCGTTTCTCCACCACGCCCCAGGAGAACTCGCCTATTCTCACGACGTTGATACCGAGGTATGCCATTACTCTTGCGTCTTCTTTCCATCTTTCCCGGGGCCAGTGTTCCGGGTAATACGCCGCTCCAAACCAGTTCAAACTTCAACACTCCCTTGAAAACCATCCAGGCTTAAGGTACGTTTGTTGTTATTATACAAAAAACCGGACTATACTTTCGTTGATTCATCAGTGAATCGATGGAAAGAGTCACAACGCTGGTCGCTTTTAGCCTGTATGGTTGCCCGATTTAGATCACTGCCCTTTTTCTCCCGGGATATCCATGGCAAAGAGCGCTGCGCCGTAGGCGCCCATTATATCCGGTACTTCGGGGACGGTAATTTTTCTCTTCAACACTCTTTCCATGGAGCGCACAACTCCTGCGTTTCTCGCCACTCCACCGGTGAAGACCAGCGGTTCCGGAGAGCCGAGGCGCGCGTACATCGCGGCCACTCTTTTCACAATCGCGTTGAATAAACCGGCCGATATGTCCTCAATCTTCTCTCCTCTACCTATGAGAGACACAACTTCGGATTCTGCGAAAACGGTGCAGACTGAACTGATCGAAAGCTCTCTGGAGGAACGGAGTGCAAGTGAGGCCATCTCTCCAGTATCCAGTTCGAGAACCTTCGCCATGACCTCGAGAAAGCGGCCCGTTCCGGCGGCACATCTGTCGTTCATGGAGAAATCCTCCACGTTCCCTTCTGCGGAAAGCTTTATCACCTTGCTGTCCTGTCCCCCGATGTCAACGACTCCAATGGCCGACGGGAAGAGCCTCGCAACGGCTCTGGCGTGGCAGGAGATCTCTGTTACCGTTTCATCGGCGAAGTCGATCAATTCCCTGCCGTAACCGGTCGCGACTATTCGTGCTATCTCTTCTTTAGATCCGCCGGACTGCGAGAGCAGCTCTTCATAAAGACGCCTGGCCGAAGCCAGAGCGTTAATTCCCGTCCTGATGGTCTTCCAGCGTAGTATCTTTCCCGTCGAATCAGTCAATACTCCGTTGGTGGTTGTGGAACCGGAATCTATACCTAAAAACACCGATCTTTCACCTCTTTCAATTTCTGATCGTCGGGCCAAGTTCTTCTCCAGCAAGGCTCCCACTCTTGTGGCTATCTGTCCGTGGGAGTTGAGGGGGTAATCGATCTCGGCCCTGTATATCTTCGAATTGGAGGTGTTGCGCGTGAAATCGTAGAAGTCGCAAAACTTCGGTATGGCGTACAGCAGCCCGTCAAGTCCCTCGCACTCGTCCTTCGATTCTTCCGAAAATCTCCCGCACGGCGCCCGCCAGCCAATCAACCTCTGCGCCACATAGAACGCCGGATCTTCTCCGACACGAGTTCTGGATGCGAAGGGCCGGGCACCCAGGCAGGTGTCGTTACGGGTTATAACCCCGCCCGCACTCTCGATTATAGCGTCTATCTCACTCATGTCCACGATTCCACCTGCCAGACCAAAATCCTTTCCTGCCGTTTTGTTTTTGACCCTCGAGCCGGTCGGGTCGTGCTTCAGACCGTTCAGAGCAGAAAGATAGAGTTCCGTTAGGTCGCGGCCTACGAGCGTTGACTCCAGCGATCGAACGTGGTCGATCAGGCCGTTGAAGCGCTCCACTCCAGCCGATAGATTCACGTCGATCCCTTTTTCCTCGAGAAACTCGATCAGGCGAAGGATTTCCGAGGCCATGAATTCTACCGCCCGTTCATCTCTCTTCCATGGGAGACGCATCATGAATACTCCTGCCCTGGAGCTTTCGCTCAGAAGGTCGCCGACCCTGCGCATCGCATCGCACGAATCGGCCACCAGGAGAAGATCGCCCTTATCAAGCTCCATACCGGCTCCGTAAACAATTTTGGCATAGCCGCATAGATTGCAGCCCAGCTCGTGGCAGGACGACGAAGCCGCGCTCAACAACCTCTCGAAGTCTTTACCGGTACCCATAAGGATCTCCAGCGGGATATAGCTGCACGTGTATAGTATCATCTCTTGCCCTCCAGAATCTCGAGAAAGGCCTGAGCACGCGTTCTCAACTGCCCGGCCCCTTCTGAGGTGTGATCGACACAGTCGCCTGTCAGCTCCAGGAAGGGAATCCCTTTAGATTCGAACATCTTCTTGAGATAACTCACATTTCCCGCCGACTGCCTGCATCCCCAGTGGGTGAAGTGAACGATCCCGTCGGCTCGGAAATCGTCGGCCAGAAAGGCGCATTGTTTCCACCTGTCTTCGACCCCTCCGCACAGGGGATTGAAGACGAGCTTCTCGGCCAGACTCTCCAGCGGTCTGGAGGGTTCCACCGGATAGAGCCAGTCCCACATCAGTTCGTTGCCGACCACCGTATGCTTCGATTGCGGCGAAAAGATCTTGAACAACTCGTTGTCGTAGTAGGGCGGGATGTGTAGCCAGAGAATCTTCTTCTGCTCAGACCTGTCCGTGATCAGATTCCTTCCGAACTCCTCGGATGCCCTCTTTAGCCTAGCGTCGCCGGCGAGCGTGTGCATCACATAAAGCGAGTTCATGTACTCGTACAGCTCCTGCGGAAGATGAGAGCTTTTCATCTCTTTTCGAACCCGCGTAAGATTTTCCACCGTTTGCCTTTCGATGGCGAGCGTATCACTCAGGAGGTTCATTGGATAAGGCTTTCCAGTAATCTCCTCTATGAGCCCTATCGCCTCCTTGAGCTGTGAATGCACGTACCCAACGGAGCTCTTCATGCGGCCCCGGGGAACGTCGATCAGTATGAAGGGCACCCGGTATTCCCGGGAGATCCTCTTGAAGGTAGGCAGGTTCCCGTCGCAGAAGATCGTGGAGGTCATCACGAATCTAGGAGCCGGAAAGAGCTTCATGATGGAAGCCCCGAGGGAAGCCCTGTGAAAAGTGCAGAGCGAGTCTGGAATACCCGATTCGGCGGCCGAAGATATCGCAAAACCTTCGAGATGCATCGAGGCAAGCATGCCCGATACTCCCTCGGCCGATACCGGATTGATACCCAGAGGCAGAAGAAGTTCCGAAGGGGCGAGCAGGTTGACCCAGGCGGTTTCCCTTCCGGTCAGGGAGTAATAAACCTCTTCGACTGCCAGACTGTTGACGATCCTTAGAAACCGTGCCTTGCGCGAGGGTAAGTAGCGACGTCTGAAGTTCTCGAAAGCGATTCCTAGATTGAGCCACTTTCTGAATTTCATTTCATCGTTTATGTATCGTCTCAAGAACCTTCCGAATCCAACACTCTTCTTCGACATCTGCTCCCCTATCTCTTATATCTACTGGCTTTGGTCTTAGAATTATACTCCAGGAGGATAAAAGTGTTTTTACGATCGCCCGCAGGGAATACAGTACCACGGTCCGCGTTCTTTATACACAATTTGTAAAGTAAAAAATTGACATTTTGTCTATAAATGTGCTAGTATTTTTATCATCGACCTTGAGATAAATACAGCGGATAACTCTGCCGTTTTTGACGCCTATCCGGCGAGGCGGTGGACAAGACAATAGAGGCAAATGGAGGGTGAGGATCGTGAAAAAACGAGTGAGCGTTGTTCTGATTGCACTGATAGCTATTCCGGCTTTTTGCTTCGCGGCCGTTGCCGCACCTCAGATCTTTACGTTTGCGGGCCATAACGACGTGATGACACTGGATGTCAGCCAGATGAACGATGAGATGTCTGCCCTGGTTATGTACGCGCTGAACGAGGCCCTGATAAGAAATAGCTACAACAATATCATTCCCGGCCTTGCCGGGTCTTTCGATGTATCCGAAGATGGTACGGTCTACACTTTCCATCTCCGCGACGCAAAGTGGTCCGACGGAGTGCCGGTGACGGCAAAGGATTTCGAATACTCCTTCCTTCGAACGCTTAACCCTGAGACCGGATCGTCACAGGTTTCTGAATTCGACTCGGTCTTGAACGCCAAGGCATATTATAGCGGCGAGATAACCGATACCTCTCTGGTCGGCATAAAGGCCTTCGATGACAGAACACTGATTATAACTCTCGCCTACAGCGATCCTTTCTTTATTTCCGAGATGGCCGAAGGTATCAACTTCTACCCGATAAGAAAGGATTATGTCGAGAAATATGGAATGTCTTACGCCTCAAGCGCCCAGACATTCATAGGTTGCGGTCCCTTCGTGCTCAAGGAATGGGTGCAGGGCGCCAGCATCACTCTCGAAAAGAATCCCCTTTACTGGAATGCCGGCAGCGTGAAGCTAGAGAAAGTAATCGAGCTGATAATTCCCGACGAGAATACCCGCGTGGGTATGTACGATCTGGGGGAGATCGACGCTATCTACTCGATCTCGAAGGTGCAGACGATAATGCACCCCGAGTACGGAAGCAGAAGCGGCGGTACTCTTCAGTATCTGGCATTCAACTGCTCCGACGGACTTGTGATGAGCAACATGAATCTGCGCAAGGCGCTGAGTTTCGCCATCGACAGAGCCTCGATCGTTGCTGCTATATCTTCTCCGGGGTCGCTCGCCATCGATCGCATGATAGATCCCAGCATAATGCTGGATGGCAAACCCGTCACGGAAACCTACCCCAATTCCATGGGTGTTCCACCGAACGGAGATGTGGAACAGGCCAGGGTATACCTTCAGAAAGCGCTCTCCGAGAGGGGAATTTCAAAACCGTCCGATCTTCCGACGATAAATTACGTATGTATGGATTCGCCGGTGCACAAACAATACGCCGAAGCGCTGCAGGCCGGCTGGAAGGACTCTCTGGGCATTAACGTGGAGATCAAGATACTGCCAGTTCCGCAGGCCATCGGGGCGCTTCTCTCAGGTCAGTTCGACATATTCCTGGTCGGACAGTCAACGGGTGTGGATCCCGATACGATAATGAACAATTTCACCATCGGCAACGGCAACAACTACGCCAGGTGGAACAATCAGGAATATTCCGATCTTATAGCGCAACAGGGTGACAACCCGAATATACTGGAAAAGATGCTCCAGCTTCAGAGGGCCGAGGCCATCATTCTAGACCAGTCGCCGGTTGCTCCGCTCTGGACACCCGGTTCGGCGTACCTTCACCGCGAATACGTGAAGGGTCTCCACTATGGAAGACAGACCGGCTCGATCGAGTTCATCTACGCGTATATAGAGCATTGAGATAAGACTGATTCAATCAGGATTCGATGCAGCCGCTGGAGATCTGTTGTCGGCGGCTGCCTTTTTTAAGTGAAAGAGATAAGGAGTGAAGCGATGATTAGATACGTCTTTAAAAGGTTCTGGATCTCCTTATTGACGTTGTGGCTGCTTGCGACGATAACCTTTTTTCTCCTCAGGGTTCTACCGGGCAACCCCTTTCAAACCGACCAGATACTGACCGTAGAGATGCAGGAGAG
>DBRH01000020.1:52610-66091 GCA_002305955.1 Kosmotogaceae bacterium UBA1373 | reverse complement strand
AATCTGCTTCGGGGGAACATGGGATACTCTCTGAAATACACCAACAGAACGGTCAACAGCATCATAGCCAGGGCCTTCCCGGTATCGGCTGACCTCGGCCTTAGATCGCTCGCTCTGGCACTGCCGGTTGGACTCTTTCTGGGGATCGTGTCTGCAAGAAAGCGGGGGAAGGCCGTAGATTACCTGTGTGTGGTGGTTTCGGTTATAGGTGTTTCGATACCGAGCTTCATCCTCGGCTCCTTCCTTCAGTTCGTTTTCGCGTTGAAGCTCAAGGTGCTACCGATGGCCCAGTGGACTACTGAGATGCACAAGATCCTTCCGACGGTCGCTATCGCTCTTGGATTACTGGCGACGCTCACCAGAATCATGAGGGCCAGCATGCTTGAAGTCACGACTCAAGATTACGTGAAGACGGCCAAATCGAAGGGTCTGAGCGAAGGAAAGATAGTCTGGAGCCACGAAATCAGAAACGCTCTGATTCCCATACTCACCATGCTAGGGCCTATGGTCGCCAGTGTGCTTATGGGGACTTTCGTGATAGAGAAGATCTTCGCGATCCCGGGGCTGGGTTTGCATTTTGTCAACTCGATTACCGGTCTGGATTACACTATGACGATGGGGCTGACCGTCTTCTTCGGGGCCTTCCTGGTTACTGCAAACTTCCTGGTCGATATCGCTTACGGGGTAGTTGACCCGCGTATCAGAATCGCAAAGTGAGGTATCTGCCATGATAAAAGACGCGAATATACCACACGACGAGTTCGAATTCGTCCAAAGAGATGAAGGAAAATCGGAGGCTCTGACCCGTCCCAGTATTTCATTCTGGAAGGACGTCTGGAGAAGACTTCTAAAGAACAAAGTAGCGATGGGCGGACTCATAATCATTCTGACGATAGCGCTTCTCTCGATAATTATTCCAGAGGTGTCGTCGTATTCTTACAGCCAGCAAAATCTTAAAAACATAAACGCTGCACCTTCGCCAGAGCACTGGTTCGGTACCGATTCACTTGGAAGAGATCTGTGGGTTCGGACCTGGGTGGGGGCAAGAGTATCTCTCGCGGTGGGGATCTTCGGTTCGATAATTCCAAGTCTCATAGGAATAGTGATAGGGGGCATATCGGGTTACTTCGGCGGCAAGGTGGATATGATAATAATGAGACTCATTGACATAATTATCTGTATTCCTCAGATGATCTATGTGATCCTGATTATGCTGGTGATCGGCTCCGGTCCCGTCCCACTCATACTGGCCTTCGCGATAACCGGCTGGATGGGTTCGGCCCGCAACGTTCGCGGTCTCATCCTGAAGATCAAGGAAGAGGAGTTCGTGCTGGCTTCGCGTATACTTGGCGCCTCGCACGGCTACATCATTTTCAAGCACCTCGTCCCGAACACACTGGGGATCGTCGTCGTGAGCATGACGCTGGGCGTTCCTGCGGCCATCTTCCAGGAGGCCTATCTCAGTTTCATAGGGCTGGGAATAAAACCTCCTATACCCAGCTGGGGACAGCTGGCGAATCTTGGCGTTTCTGTCTTCAGGATCTATCCGTCACAGCTTCTCATACCGGCGATCATGATTTCCCTGACGATGCTTTCCTTCAACCTTTTCGGAGACGGCCTCAGGGATGCGCTCGATCCGAAATTGCGTCGATGAAGGGGGATTTTGCGATGTCCGATAAGATACTGGAAGTCAACGATCTGGAATACTCCTTCGATACCTACGCCGGTGAAGTCCACGCTATTAGGGGCGTATCCTTCTACGTGAACAAGAGTGAATCGCTTGCGATAGTTGGAGAGTCCGGCTGTGGAAAGAGCGTCACGGTACAATCGATCATGAAGCTTGTCCCGACACCTCCAGGAAGGTTCAAGGCAGGCAAGATAATCTATTGCGGCAACGATATTACCGATTACGGCGACAGGCAGATGGAGAAGTTGAGGGGGAAGGAGATGTCGATGATTTTCCAGGACCCCATGACCAGCCTTAACCCTACCATGCGGATCGGGAGACAGATATGTGAGGGGATAATGAAGCACGAGAAAATCTCTGCTGCCGAAGCGATGAAGAGGAGCGTAAAGCTACTGAAAGAGGTCGGCATACACGACCCAGAGAAGAACGTCATGCGCTATCCTCACATGTTTTCGGGGGGAATGAGACAGAGAGCCATGATAGCGATCGCACTGGCCTGCAATCCAAAGATACTCTTCGCCGACGAGCCGACCACATCTCTGGACGTCACCACGCAGGCACAGATTCTGGAAATGATGAACCATCTAAAACGGGAGTTGAAAATGGCCATAGTTCTTATCACTCACAACCTCGGAATAGTTGCCAGATTCGCCGAGCGTATTTCGGTAATGTACGCCGGAAAGATCATCGAAAGCGGAACGACGGATGACATCTTTTACTCTCCGCGTCACCCGTACACGTGGGGGCTTTTGAGCAGCGTTCCCGCCGTAGGGAAGAAGAGAACGGAAAAGCTTTCGACGATCAAAGGGACTCCTCCGGATCTCTTCATGCCGCCTATCGGCTGCGGCTTCTACGATCGCTGTGACTATCGTATGAAAGTCTGTAAGGAGAACGACCCGCCGTCCAGGGAGATCGGGGATAGCCATTGGGCTTCCTGCTGGCTTCTGGATGCCAGGGCTCCGGGCGTGAAACCGTACGTGGTGAAGAGGCACTCCGGAGAGAGTTCCTGCAAGGATGTGATGTGAGATGTATCAAACTATTCTCGAAGTCAAGAACCTTAAAAAATACTTTTATATATCCAAGAGCCAGGTTCTAAAGGCCGTCGATAACGTAAACTTCTCTATAGAACGGGGAAAGATACTTGGAATGGTTGGCGAGTCCGGCTGCGGAAAGACCACCGTGGGAAGGACTATCATGCATCTTTACAGGCCCGACGAGGGGGAAGTTCTCTTCAACGGGATCGATGTCCACCAGCTGAACAACAAAAAATATCGGCAGATCACGAAAAAAATGCAGATGATCTTTCAGGATCCCTACGCTTCGCTCGACCCGAGAAAGACCGTCGGCTCAATAATCGGTGAGGGCATCGATATTCACAGACTGTGCCGTACCAGATCGGAACGCATGGAACGGATATACCAGATGCTGGAGATGGTCGGTCTCAATCGCGAGCATGCCAACCGCTTCCCACACGAGTTCAGCGGCGGGCAGCGCCAGCGCATCGGGATCGCGCGGGCACTGGCGGTAGGGCCGGAGTTCCTGGTATGCGACGAGGCGATTTCGGCGCTTGACGTTTCGATACAGGCCCAGATCATAAATCTTCTGATAGATCTCCAGAAGAAGCTGGATTTGACGTACCTGTTCATAGCTCACGATTTAAGTATAATCAGATACATCTCCGACGATACAATCGTTATGTATCTGGGTACACTTGTTGAGAAGGCCGAGACCGAAGAACTCTTTTTGAATCCTCTGCACCCCTATACGATCGGATTGCTTGAGGCCGTTCCGATAGCCGATCCCGAATACGAGAAGAGCCACAAACACGATCTGCTTTCGGGAGAGGTTCCCAGTCCGATAAACCCCGCCCCAGGCTGTCGTTTCGCATCGCGATGCAAGTTCGCGAAGGAAATCTGCAAAAGGGAGAGGCCATTCTTAATATACGCAGGCAACGGCCACATGGTAGCCTGCCACATGGTCCACAGCGATAGCTGGTGAGGGAGTAGGAGAAGTGGTGGAAGAACCAAGGACGGCTCCTTCCGCTATTCTCGGAGGACGGTGGACGGAGAATTGTTCTTCTCGGTCTTTCCAAGAACGACGCCTGACGCTCTCATTGGAAGACAGCCCTTCTCAATTACGATTAAAAAGGAGGCTTTGCTTTGCTTGAACTTGAAGTAGATAATCTGAAGAGAGTTATAGGAAAGGCTCTGTCCTCGGGAGGTGACTTCGCCGAGATCTTCCTGGAGGATAAGGACGAATTGAATATAAAATGCTCTGGTGGGACGATAAGCGGAGTCACTACGGTGCGGATCAAAGGGGCCGGAATATACGTGTTGTATGGCCGCAACAGTGTGTACGTATATACCAACAATCTTAGTTTGCAGAGCCTCACAGGTTGCGCCGAAAGGGCAGGCGAGCTTTTGTGCGCTTTAAGAAGGCGATCTGGCGATATGGACGGCAAAAAGCTTTCTATGCAAAAGACCGTAAATCCGAACAGATTCGAGATCTATCCCTCTTCGGTGGACCTCAGGGAGAAGATCAGGGTCGTGCGCGAGACGGATCTTGCCGCCAGAAACGCCGGAGAAACCATCAGGCAGCTCAATGTCGATTATTTCGACACAGATCAGAAGGTCGTGATATTCAACAGCGAGGGACTAAATGCCGAAGACAGGCGAATAACGAGCAGACTGAGACTCCAGGCTACAGTAGAGGCCGAAAGGCTTTTCAAGTACGAATGGGGTGATTACACACGTCCGCAGGGCTTCGAAGCCTTCAGGACAAAAAACGATTATACCTCCTTCGCCAGGGAATTCATAAGAGATATGGCCGCAGATCTAAAGGCCGTGCCGGTAAAATCGTGCAATGTGCCGGTCGTCTTCGAGGCCGGCTCTTGCGGTACATTCTGGCACGAGACCTGCGGCCACCAGCTGGAGGCCTCGGCCGTCTCGAGAAACGCGAGCGACTTCGCCGGTAAAATAGGGCTAGCCGTCGCTTCTGAAAAAGTCACTCTGATCGATGACGGAACGCTTCCAGGTCTTTACGGTTCGGCTGCCATCGACGACGAGGGCTTCCCGACACGCAAGAACGTCCTCATTGAAAACGGAATTCTGAGGAGCTACCTGTGCGACAGGCTGTGCGGTAGAAAACTGGGAATCCCTTCTACGGCAAGCGGGAGGAGGCAGGGATACATGTACGCTCCGGTACCCCGCATGAGCAACACTTATCTGGCCGCCGGCAACGACGACGATGAAGAGATGATTCGTTCTGTTGATAGGGGTCTCTTCGTGAAGAAGCTTGGAGGCGGCACGGGTGGCAGGGAGTTCTCGATTGCAGTCAGTGAAGGTTACTGGATAGAGAATGGCAGGATCTCCCACAGACTCAGGAGCGGTTTCATCCTCAACGGGAGGGGCATAGACATGATAAAGAGGGTCGATATGGTCGGGAGAAAGCTTCAAAACGAAGGCGGCAGTTTCTGCGGAGCCGATTCGGGGTTGTGTACTGTCACCAGTTTCCAGCCCAGAATGAGGATATCGCGTATGTCAGTCGGCGGGGAGGATTGATCATGAGTTACCTGGATAGATATCGTCACGCTTTGGGAAGCCTTCCAGAAGGGGTGTACGAGGCTGAGGTAGATGCCGAACGGAGGGTCAGCACACTGGTCAAGCGTTCCGGCGGGGAAATCGTAGAGACCGGCTCGTCCGACACCACAGAGCTCTTCGTACGGGCTTCAGGTGACAAGACCGGGTACGCCTACACGCAGGATCTGGAAGAAGAACCAGGCGAGGTCCTCATGAAAGCGCTTGGAAATTCCAGTCTGGTGGAGCGAGAACAGAGAGACAGACTCAATGGAGCCTTCGTGAGAAGGGCGTCACCTAACGGAATAGCCGACCCTGGCATACTGTCGATGAAGAAAGCCGCAAGAGAGCTGGAAGAGGTCATGAGGAGCGCCGATCAATATATATCGAGCGTTACGGTCGAAATCAGGGCCGAAGGTTTTTCCAGAAGCGTGATTAACTCCCGCGGACTCGACGTCGAAGCGTCCATGAATCTCTACAGTGCGACGGCGACGGTTATGGCCGAAAAGAACGGCCTGCAGTACAACACCTCCTGTTACACGAGCGCAGAGGATCCGAACCGTCTCGATCTCGCGGGATTAAAGGAAAGGATTGCCGCCAACCTCGGCCACCAGTACGACGCGACCGAAATCGAGTCTGGCGAGTATAGAGTTCTGCTAGACGCCACCGTAGTCACGAACATATTGATGACGGCCTGGCAGCTCTTCAGCGGGATCAAATACGACGATGGCTCCTCGGCATTATCGGGAAGACTGGGAGAAGCGATCGGATCGTCCTTCTTTTCGGTAGTCGATTCGCCGTCGCATGAACTCACAGGGTATCGTTACGAATTCGACTGCGAGGGGAGTCCTTGCGTGAAACAGGTTCTTGTCGATAAAGGAAGGCTCGTCGGATTGATGCACAATATTACTAGCGCCACAAGACTGGGAGTGTCCTCGAGCGGCAATGCCGGTAGATACGCCCTGCTCAGCGGCTCGATTCCGACCGATATCATAGTAACCCCCAGGATCATCCACGTAGAACCTGGAAGCAAGTCTGTGGGAGAGCTGCTCGAAGAACTGGGAAACGGAATCTACATTACCGACTCGTACGACGTTTTCCACTCGATAAACATCGGCTCGGGAGGGTTTTCCATACCCTGCAGGGGAACAGTTATAAAAAACGGGAGAGAGGATCGCAACGTCACCGGGATGACGATGAACGGTGAGCTGATCGGCCTCTTCGCGCGGGTGCTGGCCGTGGGAGGGGATCTGTACATCGAGGAGTTCCTGCGCAAGAGTTACTGTGTAGGCGCACCGAGTCTGTTGATAGAGAGGCTACAGATAAGTGGAAAATAACATGAAGCTACATCGACACATTCGACAAGAAGAGGGAGTGAGTCGATTATGGATGGAGAAGAGGCGCTCGACTTTCTAAACAGAGTGGCTAGGGGAATAGCCGAAATGTTCGGAAGCAACTGCGAAACTCTGGTACATGATATGAGTGTTCCAAAGCATCCGATAGTCGTAATATACAACGGGCACATCACCAACAGAAAAATCGGCTCGACCGAAGATGTATACGGCGATCTCGCAAAATACAGGTCTTCATATCTCGAAAGCGATTTCGTAAACCATCTGGCCGTATATAAGTCCGGAAAATTCATAAAATCGACGACTTTCCATCTGAAGGGCGAGGGGTACCACTACGCGCTCGGAATAAACTACGACTTCACATATATGCGGGAATTCTCGGGAATGCTGGAGAACTTCACCAGGGTCGAATCGGATCTTCAGTCGGCGATCAGCGAAGCCGGTGAGAACAAACTCTCGTCGATCTTCAACAGCTGCCTGGAGGCGATAGGAAAGCCGATCGAAAGCCTTACGAAATCCGATAGACTGAGACTTATAAGCCTTCTGAAACGCGAGAAGGCTTTCGCGTTCTCGAAGTCCGTCCCATACGTCTCCAGGAGACTAAACCTTTCTAGATACACGATCTATAAATATATAAAGGAAAGCGGTTGACATAGATACATACGCTCAGAAGGAGAAAACAATGTTTATTGAGAAGAGAATAGAGGAGCTGGGGATCGAACTGCCGTCGTCCCCGCTTCCCGGTGCGATGTATGTTCCGGTGAAGAGATTGGGAAAGGCTCTGTATATCTCGGGCCAGGTACCCATGAAAGACGGCAAGCCCATCTATACTGGTAAAGTCGGAAGTGAAAGATCCATAGAATACGCTCAGGAGGCCGCAAGGCTGTGCGTCATAAATATGCTTGCCGCCGTCAGGGAATACCTGGGAGATCTCGACAGGGTAGCCGACATCGTGAAGCTCCAGGCTTTCGTGAACAGCGAAACAGGCTTCACAAATCAGCATATAGTTGCCAACGCCGCCTCGCAGTTACTCTACGATATTTTCGGCGAAGCAGGGAGACACACACGAACGGCCGTCGGCACGAACCAGCTTCCGATGGACTTTACGGTTGAGATAGAGGCCATAATCGAGATTAGAGAGAGTGGAGAATGGGATACGATTTCGAAACATTAGTCAACAGAGAGAACCAGGGTAACATGAAATATATATATACTCCCGGGATAGTGAAGAAAATGAATCTCATAAGCTACGCCGGTGCCGAGATGGACTTCAAGACAGCGCCCGTCATAATCGAAGCTCTCGTCGAAAGGGCGAAGAACGGCCTCATGGGTTTCACGCTGGCCGACGAAAAGTATCTCGAGAGCGTCCGCTGGTGGATGCGAAACATGCGTGGCTGGGAGGTGCAGAGCGACTGGATAGTGCCGACTTACGGGACGATCCACTCGGTTGCCACAACTATCAGAGCCTTCACGGTGGAGGGCGATGGCGTGATAGTGCAGCCTCCGGTTTACAACAGGTACGAGCAGGCCGTAAGAAGAACAAAAAGAAAAATCGTCTATAATCATTTGATATACAGAGATGGGAAGTACCACATGGATTTCGATGACCTGGAGAAGTGTATGAAGGTGGAAAGGAACAAAATGATGGTTCTGTGCAACCCGCACAACCCTGTTGCCAGGGTGTGGGAGCGTTCCGATCTTGAAACAATCGCCTTCATAGCAGAGAAGTACGGCGTTATGATCTTCAGCGACGAGATCTTCGGAGAGATCACCTTCAACGGTCACCTGGTCCTTCCTTATGCCAGCGTCGCCGGACCGGAGAGCAGATCGATAGTCTCCACATCGCTTGGAAAGGTCTTCAATTTCACAGGCGTGAACAACGCCAACATGATAATCCCGGAACCATCAACCAGAGAAAAGTTTAGGACACAGCGCGACGCCGATCACTACGGCAGCATCGACCCTATGGTCTATACGGCCGTCTGCGCCGGGTATGGACCTGAGGGTGCAGACTGGGTCGCCAAGATGAGGAGCTACCTGTCGGAAAACATATCCATGATAAGAGAATTCTTCGACAGGAAGATTCCGGCCGTCACAGCGTCTGAGGTCGAAGGTTCCTTCGTGATGTGGATAGACTGGCGCGTACTAGGACTCGGCGAGGACGAGCTGTATTACTTCCTTCTGAACGAAGCCTACATGGATCTGGACAGGGGCGTCAATTATGGTACCGAGGGGAAGGGCTTCTCCCGTATGAACTTTGCGGCGCCAAGGTCGAAAATCGAGGAATCTCTGGGCTTTCTTTTCGACGCGGCCTCAAAACGCGGATACACAGTCTCGAAAATCGTTAATGAATAGAGGTGGGATTTATCTATGAAAGAGATTATCGAAAAGTACTTTGAAAAGAACAGGGATTTCATGGTCGAAGATATCGCAAAACTGGTAAGGATCAAGAGCGACAAACAGGAAGCGAAGGAGGGAAAGCCCTTTGGAGAAGGGCCGGCTGAAGTTCTGGCGGTAGCGCTTGAGATAGCCTCCAAAATGGGATTTAAGACCCATAATTACGACAACTATGCCGGGGCGATAGACCTGAACGATCATGAAAGGAAACTCGATATACTGGCGCATCTGGATGTCGTACCGGCCGGGAACGGCTGGTCGATCACCGAACCCTTCGAACCGCTCGTCAGAGACGGCAGAATTTACGGCCGTGGCACGACCGACGATAAAGGTCCGGCCGTGGCGGCGCTGTACGCGATGAAGGCAGTGAAGGATCTGAACATCCCTATTAAAGCCGGCGTTAGGCTCATCCTCGGAACGGACGAGGAGTGCGGCTCCTCAGACATAAGGTACTACTACGGGATCGAACCAGAGGCCCCGATGACCTTCTCTCCCGATACGGGCTTTCCGGTGGTCAACATAGAAAAGGGAGGCCTTCAGGGAAGGTTTGTTTATGAGCTCGAAGGATCGAACAAAACGCCCCGGGTTACCGCTCTCAGAGCAGGTGTAAAGAGCAACGTGGTACCGGGCGATTCTATCGCAGTCGTGGAGGGTATGGGACCGGAGGAGATCGAGAGATACTGCAAAGCGGTAAGCGAAAGAACGGGCGTCTTTTTCGACCTTTCGACCGGCGGCAATACTACGACTGTAAAGGCGAAGGGAGTACAGGTCCACGCAGCTACACCGGGAAAAGGCAATAACGCACTGACGGCGATACTTGAACTTGTATCCTCGATCCCGTTTCCAGAGAGCGCGGGTATCGAAAAACTCCGCGCTCTCAACGCTATCTTCCCCCACGGAGACTGGCTGGGTAAATCGGCCGGAGTCGCCATGAGCGACGAGCTGTCGGGTGATCTCACTATAAGCCTGAACATGCTGGAGTACGACGGTTCCAGTTTTAGCGGAACCTTCGATTGCAGAGCACCGCTCTGTGCCACTAGAGAGAACCTGTCGGACGTGATCAGAAAGAGATTGGCCGAACATAGAATACACCTTGAAAACAGCGACATGTATCCACCGCATCATGTATCGGGCGAATCACCGTTCGTCCAGACACTGTTGAAATGCTACGAACTCTACACCGGAAACAAGGGATACTGCATCGCCATAGGCGGCGGCTCTTACGTTCATCGACTGAAGAACGGTGTGGGCTTCGGATGCACAATGCCCGGGACCGACAACAATATGCACGGAGCCGACGAATTCGCTGTGATCGACGAACTGGTCACGAGTGCGAAGATATTTACCCAGGCGATAATAGAGCTCTGCGAGTAAAGAAAAGGCGGGAAAGTTCATTTTTGTGAAAGAGGTGAGAAGGGCAAAAGATCTTGACCTTCTTGCCTCTTATCTTTATTCTGACATCCAACTCACCTGAGTAACTGTATAAGCCTGTCTGGATAATCTGTGATGATCCCATCGACTCCCAGCTCTATCAGTCTCTTCATCTCGGAAGTGTCGTTGACCGTCCAGGGGATTATTTTAAGTCCAGCCTTATGTGCGCTTTGTATCCAGCTGTCTGCCATGATTGTGTAACTGGGTGCTACTATATCCACCCCGATACTTGCGAGCATTTTACCAATGTCGAAGCCGAATTGCCGCAGCCTCAATCCGTCGGTCCAGACCGTTTTGTCGAGGTTGGTCGAGGATATCAGTGCCGCGGTGAGGACATTTCCGTCGATTTCGTCGACTATTTTTAGGACCTTCCAGAAGAAAGACTGAATGATAACGAGCTCGCCCATTCCGTATCGTTCAACAAGGTCCATTACGCCCTCAACATGCTCGTGTAGAGCGACCGTCAACTCCGGCTCCAGCGGGGAGGTCTTTATCTCAATGTTCAGACGGACCTTCTTTTCCGAAAGCGAGTTATGCACTTCGACCAGTTGAATGACTTCTTCGAGAGTGGGTACGATCTGACCATCTACCTGAAGCTGACCGGGCCATTTTCCGGGTTCGGCTATGCTGCCGATATCATACTCTCTGAGCCGAGAAAGCGTCAGGTTCTTGATTAACACCCTTTCAGTTATGAATTGTCCGTTTTCGCGGACCCTTTCGGGATTCAGAAAGGGATCGTGATAGATCACTACTACTCCATCGGAGGTGACGACCGTGTCCAGTTCTATCGTGTCAACACCCAGCTTTAAGGCATGCTCAAAGGCAAGAAGAGAGTTTTCCGGCATCAGTCCGCGGCAGCCCCTGTGGCCCTGGATATCAAAGCCGGTCGCGAAAGTCCATGCCAGACAAAAAAAGTAAATCGGCAGTATCTTCGCACAAAACTTCAATCGAATCACTCCCACGAGTTTAGGTGTCATCCTAACTATTCTATCAGTCGTAGTGGCCGTTGCGTAGAAACTTAATGTCGTTTATAAGATATAGTAATATATAGCATGTAATATATCTCTATATATATATGGAGGTACTAATATGAATTTCGACGAATGGAAGAACAGACTGGAGCAATTAGCCAAGGAAGGGCCGTTTGCGATCGCGGACATGGATATCGACAAATTTGCGGCGATTAACAGCGAATTCGGCAGGGATTGCGGCGACAGGGTCTTCGAGATACTAGACAGGACTTTGAAGGAAAACCTCCCCGATAAACTTTCGTACGTGAGGTTCGGAGACGAGTTCTTTGTTTACAGCGATGAATACACTTTAGAAACTCTGTTCATGGAGATGCAGGATCTGAAGCACACGATCGCCAACCTCTCTTTCGAATGCAAGGGCAAGACAGTCAGGTTCACCGTGAGCGGTTCGGTTGGAGAGTATCCCAGGAACGCATCGACCGTCGAGAAGCTTCTCAACCTTCTGTCAGAGGGCATGAGGAAAGCCAAGATGGGAGGGAGAGGGCAAGTTATCTTCGCCCCGCTCGAAAGGGAGTCGAAGATGGTCCTCAAGTCGAACTACTACCTTAAATCCCAGCTCGACGGACTGGCGAAGCTGACAGCACTTCTCAATCGAACCGAGTCTTCGCTCCTGAGGGAGGCGCTCGACGATCTGTTGAGAAAATACCGGCTATAGAGAGTATTACCCACAAACGATAGCGGGTGGCCGGCGAGCCACCTTTTTTTATTCGGGAGATGATCGTATGATAGAGAAAATGGAACGCAACGTTCGCGTTTACAACCGTTTTCGGTTTTCACAGAATATGTTGATAATCGGACCGGTACTCGTGCCGTATATGATCTTCAAAGGGTTATCTTATTCGGAGATAATGCTTTTGCAATCCATCTCAGCTATTTCCGTCGTGCTCTTCGAAGTGCCGACAGGTTCACTCGCCGACAGGATCTCGAGAAAATTTTCACTGGTTATCTCCTCCCTGATAATGGGGGTTGGTCTATCCATGTACATCTTTATGAACGGTTTTGCAGCCTTCGCGATTGCTGAAGTCCTGTTCGGCCTCGGACTTACTTTCAGTTCGGGAGCCGATTCTGCGATACTTTACGAGAGCCTGTCGAGAATCGACAGAAAGGGCGATTACAGCAATATAGAAGCCGCATCAATGTCGTATATATTCGTAGGCCAGGCCGTGGGCTCCATCGCGAGCGGTTTTCTCTATTCTCTCTCCCCTTATATCCCTTTCTGGATCTCTGTGGCGATGCTATTCTTATCGGGAATCTTTTCACTCATGTTCGTTGAGCCGCCGGAAAGAATGAAATCCAGGCAGTCCTACCTTGTTCACATCGTGAGGTGTTTCGACACGGCTTTTCACAAGCCAAGAGTACGCTGGGCGATGTACTTCGCAGCTTTGATGGGTGTGATGCTCAGGGCGACTTTCTGGCTTTACGAGCCATATTTCAAACTGATAAATCTCGACGTAGCCTTTTACGGGGTTGTCTTCGCCGTTTTCAATCTTGTAAGCGCTTTCTCTTCGAGGTACATGGTCAAAGCCGTGGAAAGTGTGAGGCCCCGGAAGGTCCTTATAGCGCTGGGATTCATGATCTCCGGAGCATACCTTCTACCTCTGCTCTTCCGCGGTTTCTTCTCCATAGTCCTTCTCCTGCCTGGACAGCTGGTAAGAGGCATGTACACACCGGTGGTGAGGTTCTACGTGAACAACCAGGTAGAAGACAGTTTCAGAGCCACGATGCTCTCGATAGTGAGTTTGAGCGCCAACCTTTCGTTCTCGATCTTCTCACCCCTGATAGGCGCCGGTCTAGACGGGATCGGAACGGTTCCTGTCTATCTGACAATGGGTGTGACGGCGGCCGTCGTCAACCTTTCTCTCTTACAGCTGAGAAGGGTAAATAAAAGAAAGGGAGCCGTCACCGGGGGCGCGTAACGGAAAAGCCTCCGGCGAACCTGAACGGAATCCGGAGTCCGGGCGAAACTTAAACTAACGGACTCCGGATTTTACACCAGCAGGTTTCAACC
>DBRH01000020.1:0-52539 GCA_002305955.1 Kosmotogaceae bacterium UBA1373 | reverse complement strand
AGCGTTATGCCCTTCTTGGTGGGTTTGTACTGTCCGTCGTCGCCCTCGTAGTAGATCCTCAGATCCAGAAATTCGTGGCCTTTGAACTCTCTCTTAGAAACCCTTATTATCTCGGTGTCGTTTCGCTTGATATCGGTCATGTTTCGCACATCCTTTCTAGGAGTTAGTCTAAATATTCGTTATAGTGGATCGTTGATTCTTCGGTCTGTTTGGACACCCTTCCTCACCGGTCAGCTCGATGAAGACCTCCTCCAGCGTCGGCCTCACATGCTCGATATCGAACAGCCTGGCACCCCTGCTAGACAGAGAAAAGACGACCTTTTCTATACTGGTCGAAGGTTTTACCTCCAGCAAGCGATACCCGTCGAGCTGTCTGTCGCCTATATAGCCTTCGATATCCGTAAGATCGCCGACACTCTCTCCGGAGAGCTTGAAACGCACTAGATCGCCCCCGATAATCTTTCTCAGACTTTCTAGATCACCCGAGGCGAGCATCTTTCCCCTGTGCATTATGCCTATGTGTCTTGCCATCCCCTCGGCCTCTCTCATGAGATGGGTGGTTAAAATAACGGTCGTTCCCGAGCCGTTGACTTCTCCGACCATCTCCCTTATGGTGATCGTCGTGTGGGGGTCGAGGCCGAGAGTCGGTTCATCCATGAAAATTATCTCAGGCTCGTTTATCAGCGCCCTCACGAAATTGATCCTCTGACGCATCCCCGTGGAGAAGACTCTCACCGGTTTGTCCTTCCAGTCGAGCATATCAACCCTCTCCAGAAGCTCGAGAATTTTTCTCAGAGCCGCTTTTCTCCCTTTCCCGCTCATAGACGCGAAGAAGAGCAGATTCTCCACGGGCGAGAGGTTGTCGTAGAGTATTACCTTCTCGCTAACCAGAGAAACCTTCCGGCGCACCTTGGAAAGCGATGTGGTCACATCCATGCCTGCGACCCTCACAAGACCGGAAGTCGGTCTCATCAACCCAGATGCAACTCTTATGAAAGTCGATTTGCCTGCGCCGTTGGGGCCGAGAAGGCAGAAGAGGTCTCCCTTTTCTATCTCTATCGAAAGACTGTCCAGGGCCCGTAACTCTCCGAATTTCTTGACAAGTTCGCTGGCGTATATTGCCTCCAAAATAAACCACCTCGATACTTATTCTACTACAACGTCACCGATCGTCCCCCTCACACGGCGATGGCCATGAACCGCTTTATACAATTAACGTCTAAATATCAGCCTAGATCTTTGACATGCCTATTGGGAGTGATGGTTTACGGGCTGCTTCCCGTAAAAATATGCAGCAGTATTACAATCCTGTACTATTGACGATAGGGCCAAAATCTGATATATTAGGATTCGTGAACGGGGAGTAGCGCAGATGGAAGCGCGCCTGTCTTGGGCACAGGAGGTCGCAGGTTCAAATCCTGTCTTCCCGACCAAGCTGTATGTGCGGCTGTAGCTCAATTGGTAGAGTATCGCCCTTCCAAGGCGAATGTTGCGGGTTCGACTCCCGTCGGCCGCTCCAGCGCCCGTGGCTCAATGGATAGAGCATTGGACTTCTAATCCGAGGGTTGCAGGTTCGAATCCTGCCGGGCGCGCCATAATTCTCTGATTATTCATGGTGGTTGTAGCTCAGCTGGAAGAGCGCCTGACTGTGGATCAGGCGGTCGCGGGTTCGAACCCCGCCAGCCACCCCACTTTTCTTTATCCTTCGAAATGCGCCCGTGGCTCAACGGATAGAGCATCGGATTTCGGCTCCGAGGGTTGCGGGTTCAAATCCTGCCGGGCGCACCATACCATCCTCCCAATAGCTTGAAAGTGGCAAAAAGGAGGTAGCAATCATGGAGATTCTAAAAGTCGCAACGAACTCAAAGCCAAATGCAGTCGCTGGCGCCCTGGCCGGTGTCTTGAGAGAGAAGGGCGTCGCAGAGATTCAGGCGATAGGAGCCGGTGCGGTGAATCAGGCTATAAAGGCCATAGCCATAGCCAGGGGATATGTGGCGCCGAGCGGAATCGACCTAGTGTGTATTCCAACTTTTTCAGATGTGGAGATCGACGGTGAAGTGAGAACAGCCATAAGGTTTTTCGTAGAACCCAAGAAATGAAGCGATAAAAGATCAGGCCCCTTCCGGGGCCTGATCGTTATTCTACAGTGGCCGCGACGATTTCACCAGGGCCCAGGGATAGATGGAAATTGCCTCCGACGTTCCAGTGCGAAGAGGCTCCTGAATTTTTCAACTTCCAGTGGATTCTGTGTTCTCCCCTCCAGGTATGGTAGCCGAGATCGACGTAAAAGTCCCTCATATTCGAAAAGTCGCAGTTGCCCGCGAGCAACAACCCTTTCGTTCCATTCCAGTAGAAGAGACCGATAGATAGAGACTCCTCTTCCCACATGAGCTTCAGGTATTTACTTTCCAGAAGGGGCTGATTTTCTCTTCTTAAAACCGAGAGCGAAGCGATGAGGTCTATCATATCGTCATCGGCGTTCCAGTGAAGCACATAATGGTCGAAGAAGGCCAGTTTTCCATAGAAGGGATCGTTAGGTTTCAGAACATAGCGGCCTTCCTCGCTGTTGTCCAGACCGAGATTCATGGGCTGGATCTCGAAGATCTCCTGTCCTGAGTTGACATAAGTGATTCCATTGGGGAGAAAGAAGTTTAGAACGGTTGCGAATCGGGAAAAGGCCCTGCCGTTTTTACGAGCGACGGCCCTTGGGGTGTCCGGTGTCTCGACACTCGCGAGAGTCTTTATTCTCAAATCCGGGAGAACCTTATAGACCAGCTCCTTCAACTTTCCCTCCGCCACGCGAGGCTCCATCCACCAGGTGTTGCCGAGTATGCAGTCGTAACCTGAGTCGGCCGCCTTCTTGTCGTTTCCCATCACAAGCTCTTCGGCGATTATCGCGAAAGATGGATCGATCGACTTCGCCCTTTCTATTATTCTCAGCTCCAGTTCACGCGGCAGGGCGTGTCCCATGTCCAGCCTCGCGCCATCGACGCCGAAATTCTCATTGTAAAAGGGCATGATCGACTCTATACTCTTCCAGAGATCGTCGGCCGGTTCGGCGCCAGGGAAGAAGGAGGATTTGATAACGTCGAAAAGCACATACGGCGGCTGGTCGGCGGAAACGTATTTCTTCGATTGAACAGGATGATCCCTGTAAAGTCTAAGGAAGGTTATATCGTCCCAGGTAGGCTGGTTGTCGTTTATCCAGTCGGAAAAGCCCGGAGGGGTTATTACGCCGAATTCCGCTGCCAGGACCTCGAGAAACTCTTTTTTCCCTCTGCTGGCCTTCACGAAATTGGTCCACCTTTCCGGGGCAATCCTGTCCGGAGAAGGTCTGAAGAGCGAAAGATGCTTCTTGACCTGTGACGAAGAGTAGATCTTTTCGAGATTTTCGACGCTAGCCTGAGCGAAGCCCAACCCCTCGATTTTTGGAGGTCCGTATTTCTGCAGCCCGGCCGCGTCTATCCAGTAGAACCAGTCGGGATGATCGAGTATCAGGTCGGAATCGCGGGCCGACGTGCGCGGAATGAAGTCGAGGACGACCCTCATCCCCATTATGTGAGCAGCCTCTACGAAGGCCTTGAACTCCTCGTCAACCCGCATGTCACCGAGGAGTCGGTCATGATACCTCTCGTCTATGCTGAAGAAGTCCTTGACCGAATAGGGTGACCCGAGAGTCCCTTTCTTGAAGGCGTCGCTGTAACGGGTCACAGGCAGAAAGTAAAGCGTGTCGAAGCCCATTCTGGAAAGGTAAGGAAGCATGAGGATCATCTTGTAAAAGGTCCCAGATTCCGAGTATTCCGGAGAATGGAGATCGGAGAACAGTTCCGGGTCGAAATGCGGGTAGGCCGTCGTCGATCTGACGAAGGCACCGTATACTATCGCCGATTTCAACCAGGAGTTGTCGCTTTCGCCCCTGGTCCTTCCCAGAGACTGTGAATAATCAACGTCGGATCGCTTCTTTTTCAAAATCTCGCCCACCATGCTGTGACCGAACTCCGAAGGATCGACGAAGATATAGCGATCTCTTAGTTTCACCGTACCGGTGTAATTTGCGGGTAGCCATTCACGGGGTACCGAGTAGTCTATCTTCCCGCTTTTCTCCTTAAGAAGAGCCGCTACTCTCTCAAGGTACACTATACCACCTCCAAAAAATGAGGGCGATAACGCCCTCCGTTCATTGTCATAGACTCCCATTAACACTCCGCGCCAGTAACGGTAAGTTCTGAGCCGTTCCAGTTCAAAGATTTCCGTTTACGGACTACAATTCTCTCCAGGAGTTGTTAATCTCCTCTAAAAGATTCTACCACCTTCCATCGCAGGTGCGACTTGCTCGCACCCTCTCCAATGAAGAGCGAAGGTCCTTCCAATAAAAAGACTCAACCATCTTTCAACGATTGAGTCGCACTGGCGGAGGCGGTGGGACTCGAACCCACAAGGGGCGTCAACCCCACCGATTTTCGAGACCGGCTCCTTAGCCAATTAGGATACGCCTCCATTACCGTATTTGATTATATCACGGTCTGTAAGAGTGTCAATACGCCTCCTGAAGGAAATCACCCCTTCTTGGCGGAGCGGGTCCGGGTGGTTTCGTAAAGAAAAAGTTACCGGTGGAGTTCCCATGAGAGACCAGTTATGATAGAATTTTGATCGCGAGCGGTTTTTCTGTGCATGAAACGGGTCAAAAATCCCTGTGGGTACCTTGTTTCAGCACATCTTTAGTGCATGAGGAGGTGGCTCTTAAGTGTATGCCATCATTGAAGCCTCGGGAAGACAGTACAGAGTCCAGGAAGGCATGACTCTCTTCACCGAAAGGCAGAATGGTCTAAGTAATGGAGACGAGATCGTCTTCGACAAGGTTTTACTTGTCCGCGACGGGGAAGAAACGAAAGTTGGCAGGCCTTACGTGGACGGCGCAAAGGTTGTAGGCAAGGTTGTTTCACACGGTAGGGACAAAAAAGTACTGGTTGTGAAATTCGGGCCGCGTAAGAACTTCGACAGAGTCAACGGTCACAGGCAGTGGTTCACAGAGGTTACGATCGAAAAGATCGAACTGGGGGTGAAATGATATGGCCCGAAAGAGCGCAGGAAGATCCAACGGTAGAGACAGTAACCCGAAGTACCTCGGTGTGAAGAGCGGTGAGGCTTCTCTGGTGAAGGCTGGTACGATAATAGTCAGACAGAGGGGTACGAAGATTCATGCCGGCAGCAACGTGGGACTTGGAAGAGATCACACTCTCTTTGCTCTAATCGATGGAAGGGTTCATTTCGAGCTCAGAAACAACCGTAAGTACGCCAGTGTCTACAGCGAGTAGGCTGTTCTGTTAAGGAGGATTGTGTCTTATGAAAATACAGAAAACACCTTTGTGCAGATGGGCGGTCACCCACTCGAAGGTGCAAACGAAGAGAAAGGGCGAGATCGAGAAGACTCTCGGTTACCTCGTTGATCACAATGGAAACAAGATAGAGAGAAAATGGTACCTGGTAGATGCCACCGATGTCCCTCTTGGAAGACTCGCAGGGCAGGTAGCCATGGTCTTGATGGGAAAGAACAAACCTCTCTACACTCCACACATAGATACCGGCGACTTCGTCATCGTGATAAACGCCGACAAGGTTAAGTTGACCGGCAAAAAGCTGGATCAGAAGGTGTATTACAGGTATTCCGGCTATCCGGGCGGTATCAAGGAGAGAACGGCCAGGCAGATGATGGATAAGACTCCCGACAGAGTCATAAGGCTGGCTGTGAAGAGAATGCTTCCCAAGAAGGCTCTTGGAGACAAGATGTTGAAGAAGCTGAAGGTCTATGCGGGTTCCGAACACGACCACCAAGCGCAGAAGCCCGAGCTTGTAGTACTGGTGAAATGAGGGGGTTGACGTATGGCTGATTTTGTAGATTATTACGGAACTGGTAGAAGGAAGACTGCCGTAGCCAGGGTCCATTTGAGACCCGGCAGCGGGAAGTATCTGATAAATGGTAAGGAATACGGAGATCTCAAGGGATATCTCAGCAACGACGCCTGGGTTCGTTACGCTCTAAAGCCTGTTGTTCTGACCAGCACCATCGGCCGATTCGATATGCTGATCAGGGTTGACGGCGGCGGTCTCGCGGGTCAGGCTGGCGCGATAAGCCTGGGAATAGCGAGGGCCTTGATCAAGTTCAGCCCCGACCTGAAGGGTCTTCT
This sequence comes from Kosmotogaceae bacterium UBA1373, assembly GCA_002305955.1. Lineage (GTDB taxonomy): Bacteria > Thermotogota > Thermotogae > Petrotogales > Kosmotogaceae > Mesotoga. The sequence goes on along the minus strand of DBRH01000020.1, from coordinate 46,354 downwards.
AAGGCAGAACGGGCTCCTGTCAAGAGATTCCAGAGAAGTTGAAAGAAAGAAATACGGTTTGAAGAAAGCAAGAAGAGCTCCTCAATTCTCCAAGCGTTAATTACTCTTACATAAGCTGGGCCCGTACCTGAGAAAGTATGGGCCCATTTTTTGCCGGTGGTGATTCAGTGTTCACCAAAGAAGAACTCGACGAGATCAAAAAGGCAATAAACATCGTCGATTTCATAGGTCGGTACGTGAACCTGCAGAAGGCCGGAAGCTCTTACAGGGGACTGTGCCCATTTCATAACGACAACGATCCTTCATTTTACGTCCACCCCCAGAGAGGCTTCTATCACTGCTTCGGTTGCGGCGAGAAGGGCGATCTGATCTCTTTCTACCAGAAGATAGAGAGTATATCCTTCTCGGAAGCGATCAGGAGGCTTGCGGACCTTGCCGGAATACAGATCAAGATCGATAACGGTGAATCCGAATACGACCGCTATACTTCCGTATTGACCAAACTTTCCGGGCTGTATTCGCGCGAGCTCTTCGAAAACCGCAATTTGACAATCCTGGAGTATCTGGTCAACGAGCGCAAAATCTCCGAGAGCACGATCAGAGAGTTCCAGCTGGGGTATTCGCCCGACGACGGAACCTTCGGAGCTGTTGTGGTGTCGAAACTCTCGGTGGACGAAAAGACTCTGATCGATATGGGAGTTGCGTACCGGCGGGGAGGTTCGCTAAAGGATAGGTTCGAAGGAAGGCTCATAGTGCCGATCAGCAACGAATCGGGACGTGTAGTTGGTTTCGGAGGGAGGCTCGCTTCTGGCGATCAGGGACCGAAATACATCAACTCTCCGGAAACCAGATACTTCCAGAAAAACCGTTTGCTGTTCAATCTTTCCAGGGCTAGGGGTGTGATCAAGGAGCTAGACTATGCAGTGATAGTGGAAGGTTATTTCGACGCCATGGCGCTTTACCAGGCCGGGATAGTCAATGTAACCGGCCTCCTGGGCACTGCGCTGACCGAAGGGCACCTGCGCATTCTCGGGAATTATACGAAGAATCTCCTTTTCTTTCTCGATTCCGATTCGGCTGGTCAGACGGCATCGTTGCGTTCGATAGACCTAGCCGAAAGAATGGATTTCTCAACGGCTGTGGCGATGGTGAAGGGTGCGAAAGATCCGGCCGAACTCTTCGTTTTGAAGGGTTCTCAGGGGGTCAACGATGCCCTTTCGATGTCGATTCCCGGGTCGATCTTCAGGGTTGAGTTCTACTCGAGGAAGCTCGATCTTTCGCTTCCACAGGCGAAGAAACATCTGATCGAATATCTTAAACCATACGTAGAGTCTTTCAGTTCGAGCGGCAATCTCTCTGCCAGAGAGATGACCTTTAGGGCGCTTTCGGAGAAGACCGGTTTTTCCGAAGACGAACTGGTGAGGTTCACCAAAAAAGAATCCAGGGAGCTGGATAGATTGGACCACAGGACAACTATAACTCTCAGAAACAAAGATATCCTCCGTGTCTATCTCCAGTACCCGCCCTTGCGGAGCCGTGCGGCAAGGCAGTTAGAGCTCCTTGAACCGAAGAAGGAGTTCAGAGAGCTTTTGAGAGGCATGAAGAAGGGATTGGAGCTCGAGGAGCTTCTTGATCTGGTTGATGGGGAGTTTGGAAGAGAGCTGATAGAACTGGCATCCAGTTGCATAGACCAAGGTACGGCTCTCAGAATTATAGACAGCACCGGGGAATACATGAATAGAAGATTGGTTGAAGAACAGATCGCCGAAATCGACCGGCGATTATCTACACTGGAAGACGAGGAGGCAAAGGCAGCCTTGTTGATCAGGAGGATAGAGCTACGGAGACTGCTCGATAAAAGAAAGAGGGGTGGCGACTGAAATGGAAAAGAACAAAAAGAAAACCAAGTCTGAGGTTGAAGATCTGGAGGAGAAGATCCAGTCTCTCGCGGAAAAAGTGATCGATGACGACGACGAGGAAACGGGTAAAGAAGAGAGCAGTAACGAAGAAAGCGGGGAAAACGGAGAGAACGGAGAGAGAGAAGTACCTGTTACCAAAGAAGAGATTGAAAAGAGAATAAAGAAGCTTCTCAAGCAGGGCAAGAAGAAGGGTTACATCACGTACGAAGATATTGACGGCGCTTTCCCTCCCGATTATGAAGGGTTCGATTCGACCCTTGTGGAGTCAATCTACGAGGAGTTCGAAAAGAACAAGATCAGCATCGTCGAAAAGGAACCAGTGGAGGAAGACGATGAAATAGACAATGAGAGCAGCGAAGAGCTCGTATCGATTCTTGAGACCTCACCCGAGATGTACGACAATATATCACTGAAGGATCCGATCAAGATGTATCTCAAGGAGATAGGAAAGATATCGCTCCTCACTCCCAGCAGGGAGAGAGAGCTAGCCAGAAGGGCCCAGAAAGGCGATCCTAAGGCGAAAGAGGAACTAATAACGGCCAACCTGAGACTCGTTGTATCGATCGCCAAAAGGTACATAGGTCGCGGCCTGACTTTTCTAGATCTGATACAGGAGGGCAACATAGGTCTCATAAAGGCTGTGGAGAAGTTCGACTGGAAGAAGGGTTACAAGTTCAGCACCTATGCCACATGGTGGATCAGACAGGCTATCACCAGAGCGATCGCCGATCAGGCAAGGACTATAAGGGTGCCCGTGCATATGGTCGAGACCATCAACAAGCTGAACAAGGTGATCAGAGAGCACCTACAGGATTATGGTGAATACCCGACCGTGGAGGAACTGGGAAGAATCACCGGAAAGACTCCGGAAAAGATAGAAGAGATTCTGGCAGCTTCTAAGGAGACCGTCTCTCTGGAATCTCCTATAAGTGGCGATGAGGAATCCACCATGGGCGACTTCATACACGATGATTCCCTTGAGCAGCCCGAAGAGGCCGCGATGAAAATGCTGCTCAGAGAGCAGATCGACCAGATACTCGATACGCTCTCCCCGAGGGAGGCCATGGTTTTGAAGATGCGATACGGATTGCTGGACGGCAAAACGAAGACCCTGGAAGAGGTCGGCCAGTTCTTCAATGTTACACGAGAGAGGATTCGCCAGATAGAGGTGAAGGCCCTCAGAAAATTGCGCCATCCCTCTAGAAGTAAGCAACTGAAGGCGCTTTTGGGTATGCTTAACAGTTCCAAGAGGGAATAAATTTTCTCCCCATATATTACAGCGCCTTAATTTAAGTATCACCAACGGGAAAAGAGGATGTGTTTATAATTATTCACCGGTAAAAAGGGGCGTGAGAACTTGGCTGAAAAAAAGATCGCTAGACCAGTCACAACCAGTCCCCGTATTCTTTCTCAGATTGACCTCTTAAGAATGGCGAAAAGCGGTGATACGAGCGCCAGCAAGGAAATCATTGATAGGTTGAACACTAGATCATCGGAAGAAGGGCAGTCTCGTGAGTGAGACTGTTCTTTCTTTGAATGGCTTCACACTTTCCGTATCCGGAGAAAACGTACTCGAAGACGTAACTCTCGATATCCCGGGTGGAAGCATAGCGCTCGTGCAAGGGGTCAGGGGCAGCGGGAAGTCGGCTCTGATGAGAAGTTTTATCCATCTCAATGAAGAGCTCTTCGATAACGTCTCCTTCACAGGGTCTATCAGGCTTTTCGGAGAAGATGTATCCGAACTTGATCGAAAGAAAGTCAGGCAAAAGGTGGCCTATGTCGATACATCTTTTCTAGAAGCGCTAAGCAACTTCACTCTTCTGGAGTTCTTCAGGTTTCTCAAAGGGAAGTGGTTCAAATTCGAAGACTTCACGGAGGAGGAGCTTGATCTGCTTGAAGATCTAGACCTGCTGGACATTCTGGCCAACAAGAGCAGATCTTCTCTGAGTTCCATATCCCTCTCCAAAAGGCTCTCGCTTTTGATCTTCTCGACTCTTTTCAGAAGGCCGGAAGTGATAATGCTTGACAACGTTCTGGACCACCTGGACGACTCGGCCTGTACCGAGGTGAAAAACATACTCCTCGATACGCAGAAAAACCGCACTTTGATCATCTCTTCCAGGTTTGCTCTGAGGCTTCTAGACATTTCCGATTTGTTGATAGTGCTGGAAAGTGGTAAAATCTCTTATGTGGGAAGTCCAGAGATTTTCGTTCTTCAGAATCGCTGATTCGAAAGTTATCGGAGGTGAAATGTGGACGTCCTGACCGCCACTCTAAACCCTGCCCTTGACAGGGAGATAGTTGTTGAGAATTTCACGATTAACGACTTTCACCGGGTCAAAAACCCTTCTTATTCAAAGATGGACCCGGGCGGAAAGGGAATAAACGTTTCGGTCATTCTCTCGGGAATAGGTGTGAGAAACGTAGCGATGGGTTTTTTGGGTGGTTATATAGGCAAGGTCGTGGAAGAGAAATTGAGAACCATGAGCGACTTGATAACTACCAACTTCCTTTACGTTGAAGAAGAGACCAGAGAAAATATAGCCATCGTCGATCCGATAATGGATACTATAACCGAGATCAACTCCTCCGGTCCTCTAATAAAGCCCGACGACCTCAGAATGTTCCTCAGAAGGTTCGACGTAGCCCTTTCTAGGGTGCGCCACGTGGTGGTTTCCGGAAGCGTTCCCAGGGGCATAGAAAACGACATCTATTCGGTGATATGCAGGAAAACGATAGAGGCCGGCAAATTCTCCTTCGTCGAAGCAATAGGCCCAACCTTCGAGAATGCCGTGGATGCCGGTCTGGTAACTGTTTCTAGGCCTGATCTCAGAAGCAGGAAGATACTTTTCGGCCAGACTCTGGTCGAGCTCCGAGATTACGTAGATGTGGCCAAATACATGATCTCCAGGGGTTCAAGGCTTTCGGTTCTCTCCTATGCGATAGAGGGCGACGTGATAGCGACAAGAGACGGTGTATGGCTTTTCAGAGCAAAAAGCCATATTGAGAAATCCCATCTTCTCGGCACAGGAGACGCCTTCATGGCTGGAATGGTCCACTCTATCATCAACGACGAGCGAGACTTCTTCCAGGCGGCCCGTAAGGGCATGGCCGCCGCCATAGCGGAGGCTGGTTTTATAAGCAAGGAGCTCATAACACCGAAGGATATCGAGGATAACCTCGAATCTTTCGAAATTCACAGGCTGGAGTGATAAAGGGTGAAAGTTAGAGAAGCGATGATCAGGGATGTCTCTGCGATATTTGAAGACGAAACTATCGAAGATTTCATCGTAAGCTGTTTGAGACAGAACAAATCTGGTCTGCCAGTGGTCGATGATGAATTCAAGGTCGTAGGCTTCTTGAGCGAGAGCGACGTTATAAGAAGCGCTTTGCCAAGTTACTTCAGTCTCCTCCAGTCGGCCTCGTTCATCCCCGATACCCACCAGTTCGTGCTGAGATTGGAAAAGATAAAGAACGATAAAGTATCGCTGCACATGATCAAGAGGGTGACATGCGTTAAACTGGACGATACAGTTATCTATGCAGCTGATCTTCTTATAAAGAACAATTTGAAGATTTTGCCCGTCGTTGATGAAGAGAGAAGACTTATAGGGATAGTCAACAGAATCTTCTTGATTCACGCGGCAACACAGGGCAAGATCGATAGATGAAGAAAACCGTTTCGATTTTCACTTTCGGCTGCAAATTGAACCAGTACGAATCGCAAGCCATGGCCGAAAGACTACAGCGTTACGACGTTCGTTTCTCGCAAGAGAAGTCGGATCTTTTCGTGCTGAACTCCTGTACAGTCACTTCAGAAGCCGAAAGAAAGCTGAGACAACTTTTCAGACGTCTCTTGAGCCTGAATCCCGACTCCAGGATCGTTGTGGTCGGGTGCTACTCGGAGCTAGCGGGTGAAGAGCTGAAGAAGCTCGGAGCCCACGCCGTTCTTGGAATACAGGCCAAAGGCGAGATCGAGAAGTATGTCTCGAGTCTTCTGGAAGACGGGAGCGAAGGGGTTGAAGAGACCAGCGACGGTTTTCTCACGGTCACTTCCAGCCTCGAGGGGCGAACGAGAGCCTTTCTTGGAATCGAAGATGGTTGCCTGAACAACTGCACTTATTGCAGAATACGCCTGGCCAGAGGTAGCAGGATAATAAGCAAGCCGATCGATATGGTCAAGAACGAGTTTATCGGGCTTGTAGAAAACGGATATCGCGAGATAGTACTGACCGGCATAAATATAGGTTACTACGGTTTTGAAACGGGCGGTGACCTGGAGCAACTTTTGAGAGAACTAAACACCGTGCCGGGCGAGTGGAGAATCAGACTGGGCTCTCTAGATCCCGACAGGATCGATAACGAACTTCTGAACGTCATACTAAGCACCAAACGTATGGCCAGGCATCTTCATCTCTCTCTTCAGAGCGGCTCGAACAGGGTGCTCCGCCTTATGAAGAGGAAGTACGAAATGAAGGACTATCTGAAGGCGGTGGAGAGGGCGAGGTCGATGGACTCCAGGTTCTCCTTCACCACAGATGTCATAGCTGGCTTCCCGGGGGAAGAGGATTTCGATCTAGAGACGACGCTCCAGGCCATAGCTACTATCGGCTTCTTGAAAGTACACGTTTTCAGGTATTCGAACAGACCGGGCACGGAAGCCGCCTCTATGAAAGATCAGGTCGAGTCGTCACTGAAAAAGAAGAGAGCGCTTCTGGTCGCCGGCGCAGCCGAAGAATCGAGGAGAAAGTACTTATCCAAGCACATAGGCATAACCAACACAGTTCTCGTTGAAAAGATCTGTCACGGAGATAGTGTCGGTTACGATGAATATTATATTCCCCATCGTATAGCCGGTCAGTACGACGGTTTCGTCGATTCAACCGCAGTCAATCTGGAGATGCATAAGGAGGGTTCCGATGCTGAACTATATTGCAGGTCAGTGGTACGATGAAAACGACTCCCTAGTCAGTGCACTGATACCGGGAGTTCTGAACTGTGAATCGGTTTACGAAGTAGTGAGAACGTACAACGGACTTCCGTTCGCCTTCAGAAAGCATTTCGACAGGTTGAAACAATCGGCCGGGCTGATGTCCATAGAAGTTCCCTTCACATGCAAGGAGTTGAACTCCGTAATCCTGGAAGGAATAGATAAAAACCGGCTCTCCCAAAGCGGCGATTTCAGGATCAGGATAGTCCTTTTCGGCGGGGGAGAGGGTGTGTTGCCCGCGGTAATTTACACTCAGCTACCATCGGTCTCCAAGGACATATACGAGCTTGGAGTGAAGATCGCCATCTCGCCCTACACAAAACCCTCGGGGGCAATCGTCGATCCGCGACTGAAGATACCGGGGGCGAGTTGGAACATCAGGACCAGAAAGAATCTGGGCGATAATTACGACATGATCATACTGAACGAAAAGGGTAACGTTTGTGAAGGCTCTTTCAGCAACGTCTTCCTCTTGAAAGATGGCCAGGTTATAACCCCCGATATCGGTTCCGGAGTACTACCCGGGATAACCCGGGACAACCTGATAGGTCTATGCAGCAGCATCGAGATCAACGTTATGGAGAGGCCTGTCGCTTCCTGGGAGATGTTCTCCGCCGACGAGCTCTTCCTGACCCACACGAGTGTCGGGATCGTACCTATCCGGAAACTCGAAGAGAAGATCTTGATAGAAGACTTCACCGATGGAATGACCCGGCTATTGCTGGACAACTTTGAGGGTTATATCATGACAGAGGACAGCAACTGGAGTGGTCTGGATGAAGTGGAACCATCAGACTTTAGGGCAGATATTTGAAGGGCTGGCCCGCAGACCCGGGCTTTTCAGGAAGCTCAGAGTGTTGGATTTGAACAGAGACTGGGCCACGATAGTAGGGGAATCTATCGCCGGACACTCGTCGATCGTCGATTACTCGGACGGGGTTCTTATCGTGGCCGTCAACGACGGCATGTGGTTACATGAATTGAAATTGCGAGAGAGCGCTTTTATCGAGAAGATAAATGAAGCCGTTGGAAGTGAAGCTGTGAAGAGAATCAGATTCAGAGTAGGATAGAAATTGGAGGTGCTGAATGTCTGAACTATACAACGCTCAGAATATAAAGATACTTAAAGGTCTCGACCCCGTCAGAAAGAGGCCGGGAATGTACATAGGCTCTACTGGGAAATCAGGTCTTCATCATCTGGTCTATGAAATTGTAGATAACAGCATAGACGAGGCGATGGGCGGCTTTTGCGACCGAATCGATATCACGATACTCGAAGACGGATCGGTCATGGTAAGCGACAACGGGAGAGGCATTCCAGTCGATACCCATCCCGACACCGGTACCAGCGCGCTGGAGGTCGTCATGACCACCCTGCATGCCGGAGGCAAGTTCTCGAAGGATTCGTACAAGATCAGTGGGGGCCTTCACGGTGTCGGTGCCTCCGTCGTGAACGCCCTTTCCGAGTGGATGGAAGTGAGGGTCATGACCGACGGAAAGATCTATAGACAGAAGTATGAACGGGGAAAGGCCGTTACCCCGGTGGATATTATCGGCGAGACGGACATAAACGGTACCGTAACCACGTTCAAACCCGATCCGCTGGTCTTTACCGTTACGGATTTCGACTTCGATATTCTCGAATCGCGCTTCAAGGAGCTGGCCTATCTCAACGGAGGTCTGAGGTTGAATTTCGAGGACAGAAGGATAGAAGAGAGCAGGAGCTACCATTTCGAAGGCGGGATTGTCGAGTTCGTCAGGGCTCTCAGCAGGAGCAAAAAAACGATCCACAAAGACCCGATCTATCTCGAGGGCTCCTTCAACGACGTTAAAATCCAGCTCGCAATGCAGTACACAACCGCTTACGAAGAGGAGACGCTGACCTTTGTCAACAACATAAAGACTGTGGAAGGCGGTACACACCTCACCGGTTTCAAGACGGTTCTGACAAAGACGATGAACGATCTTGGCAGAAAACACAACATCCTGAAGGAGAAGGATCAGAACCTCCAGGGCGAAGATGTTAGAGAAGGCCTTACCGCGATACTGAGTGTCTTCGTGAAAGAGCCGCAGTTCGAAGGCCAGACGAAGGCCAAGCTCGGAAACGAAGAGGCCTACGAAGCCGTGATAAAGGTCGTCAAAGAGAAGATGGAAGAGTTCTTCGATTACAACCAGAAGGACCTAAAGCTCATACTGACCAAAGCCATAGAGGCAGCCCGGGCAAGGCTTGCAGCTAAAAAGGCCAGGGAGATGGTAAGGAGAAAGAACGTTCTCGAGAACACGACGCTGCCGGGAAAACTGGCCGACTGTATATCCGAGAACATAGAAGAGACGGAGATCTTCATAGTGGAGGGCGATTCGGCCGGGGGCTCGGCAAAAATGGCTCGCTCGAGGGATACCCAGGCGATTCTGCCACTCAGAGGCAAGATTTTGAACGTAGAAAAGGCCAGCTTCGACAAAATGCTTAAGAGCGAGACTATAAGCAACATTGTCGTGGCTCTGGGCACGGGTATAGGCGAGGACTTCGAAATTGCTGGACTCAGGTACGGCAGGATCATAATCATGACCGATGCCGATGTAGATGGGGCTCACATAACTACGCTGCTTCTCACACTTTTCTACAGATACATGAAACCTCTTATAACCACCGGGAAGGTCTTCGTTGCCCAGGCGCCACTTTACAAAATAGAGATGAACCGACAGAAGCATTACTTTTATAGCGACGAGGAGCTGAATGCCTTTGTCGAGAAGTATCCCGATAAAAAGCTGAACTACTCTAGGTTCAAAGGACTCGGGGAGATGAATCCCGAACAACTATGGGAGACGACAATGAACCCGACCGATAGAAAACTAGTCCAGATAACTATGGAAGATGCAGAAGAGGCCGATAGAGTTTTCACGATTCTTATGGGTAGCGAGGTGGAGGAGAGAAGATCGTTCATAGAACGACACGCTTTGAGCATTTCCAATCTTGACGTATGAGTCTTTCTTTGAGAGCGGCGATCTGTATGGTTACTATAATGACCGTATGGTTCGTTGCGATAATCAATTTTGTCGTTGAGTCTTTTTTCACGGTTCCTCTGGCCCAGTTCACAAAGATCGTCAATCCCGAGGAAACCGTTATAGAATTTCCGCTGGCTTTCAGAAGAAGGTGGAAAACTGATATAATTTACCCACCGGCAACAGTGGATGTTTCGGGGAATAGAGTCTTTCTGAAACCCGGGAAGTATATCGTGTTCTACGATAATTCCTATTACTGGGTTTCGGACGATTTCGTCATTGTGGATCACGCTTCGATGGACGAAATCACCAGTTTTCCCGTGGTGGGCGGGTTAAACTTTGTTTTGGTGGAAGGCGTCTATAAAGCTGTCGATAATGATATAGATGATTTTACCGGGGCGGTTGAGGGTATCCTTGCTGAAAGAAGAATCTCCGGATTGGTCACTTACTTTGATTACAGGAACAACACGTTGTTTCTCAGAAGGGGAATAACGGTCAAGGTACTTGACTGGGAGAAGCTCAATGCGAGCAAAGAATTGCTTCTTCAGCTTGAAAACGCCTCAGACAGAAGTGAATACATCTTTTTAAGCGATGGAAAACTGTTGAGAGCGAGGTGACACTAGATGGCCAGGGGGAAGGACTATACAGTTTCTCTCGATGTAGGTACCAACACACTGAAAGGTGTTGTAGTCAGTAGAGAGCAAACGGGACAGATGGTTCTCGAGGCCTACGGGAGTGTAAAGACCGTGGGGCTCGACAAGGGCGAGGTGAAGGACGCTGTTGCCCTAAAGCAATCGATACAAAAACTTATTGAAGAGCTTACGGGACAGATGGGAAAGAAGGACGTCGAAGCCGACTTCAGAATAAGTTTCACAGACGGCGACTACTCGGTTTTCTCCGAAAACATCGAGGAGATTCTTTCCGAAGAGAAACAGGTGATGGTTACTGAGAAGACCATACAGAACCTTATGAGCCGTCTCAAGACCGAGAAAATGAAGACCGGCAACACAAATATACACAGGAGTTACATCAGAAAATACATACTAGATGCCGACAAAGTGGTCTTCAACCCTGTGGAGATGTACGCTCGAAAACTCGATGTGGAGATGGTCTTCGTATCCAGCGAAGGGAAATCCGTCGAGATCTTCCGCAGGCTCTTCGAAGAGCTGTTCGGCCGCGGGGACTTTCTGATATCACCGGCACTGATATCGGCCTCGGAGGCGGTTCTAACCGATACCGAAAAGCAGCACGGTGTCGTCTGCGTGGTTCTAGGGCATAGTTTCTCTGAGATAGTGATATACAGAGAAAATCTCCCGGTCTATATTTCCCGAATACCTCTCGGGATAAGACATATAGTTCTCGACGTGGCAAGAGTGCTCGGGACTTCGGTCGACGAGGCCGAGAGACTGCTCGTGAACTACGGCCACTGCAGTATGTATCCGCCCGATCCAGAAGATGTAGTAGAATACTTTGGACTCGATGAAAGAACGAGAAAGAACGTCTCCGTCAGGAGACTATCTACAGTCATATACGCAAGAGTGAAAGAGCTGTTGAACAAAATCAGAAAGGAAATCCAACTGTTTGTGATAAACAATCCCGAGTACTCTGAAGAGAGGATTCCTGGTGGAGTGGTCTTCTCCGGCGGCGGTTCGAAATTGAGAGGGTTGACCGATGTTGGGGTTGAATCTCTGAAAATGCCTGTGAGGATCGGTACCTACGAAACCAGTTTCAATCGTCGTATAGAGAACAGCCACGATGTCTCCAACGATCCGATATTCAGTTCCTGTCTGGGCAATCTCGTGTCCCCCGAAGAAGTACAGGGAGAGATTTTGGAAGGCGCAGTTGAAAGACCTAAAAAAGGTTTTGGATCATTCATAAAATCCCTCTTCTTTGGAGGTGTCGATGATGAGCTTTGAGCTTGACACGGGTAAGAAAAGCAAGACAGAAATCCGGCTCCCGGCCATAAAGGTAATAGGCGTCGGAGGTGCCGGTGGAAACGCCGTTAATAGAATGATTTCCGAAGGGATTCATGGAGTCACTTTCATAGCTGCCAACACCGATATCCAGGTTCTCGAGAGTAACAAGGCCGAGCTGAAGATCCAGCTGGGTACCGAACTCACAAGGGGTCTGGGGGCCGGTGGAAATCCAAACGTGGGAGAGCGGGCCGCAGAGGAGAGTGTCGATGAGATAGGAACTTTCCTCGAAGATACGGATCTGCTATTCATAACCGCGGGAATGGGCGGCGGTACAGGTACGGGGGCCGCGCCGATTGTGGCGTCGATCGCTAGAGAGATGGGAATACTAACGGTCGCCGTCGTCACAACGCCTTTCTTCTTCGAGGGCAACACCAGATTGAGGACCGGACACGAGGGATTGAGAAAGCTGAAGAACTCCGTGGACACTCTGATAAGAATATCCAACAACAAACTACTCCAGGAGCTACCACCTAACACCTCGATCGTCGATGCCTTCGCCAAGGCAGACGAGACGCTTCACCACGGAATCAAAGGTATCTCCGAATTGATAACCAAGAGAGGTTACATCAACCTCGATTTCGCCGACGTGGAATCGGTTCTCAGAAATGCGGGAACCGCAATGCTCGGTATCGGTGTCGGTTCTGGAGAACGCAGAGCCGAAGAGGCGGCTAGAAGGGCCCTGGAAAGCAGACTCCTCGAAAAGCCCATCGATAACGCCACAGGTATCATCCTGAACGTCTCGGCCAAGAACATAACCCTCAGGGAGATGAACATAGCCGCGGCGATAGTCAGACAGAACTGCAGCGAAGATGCCGACGTTAAGCTGGGCTTGATCGTCGACCCAGAAATGAGCAACGATGAATTGAATATTACACTGATAGCCGCAGGTCTGGAACTGGACGAAGGAGAACTCATGGGAGACGCTTCCGACATCCCGGCTATTTACAGATTTGGACTGGACATCAACGAGGAGGAATAGTCATTGAAGGTCTATAAAAGGCTTGGGGAGATGCTTGTCGAACACGGTCTCCTGAGCGAAGACGATCTTAAGCAGGCCGTCGCGATCCAGAAAAAAGTCGGGAAACCCCTCGGAGAGACTCTAGTGGGAATGGGGGTGATCTCCTGGGAAGATATCTACGGCGCCCTTTCAAGACAGTACGGTCTCAAGGTCCTTGAAGAGGTTCCCAACCTGCTCTCTCCCGAGATCCTCAGGATGATCCCCAAGCCCGTGGCCGATAGACTCAAAGTTATTCCCATAGAATACCTGCCGGAAATAAACACCATAAGGGTCGTCACGACGGATGTTTTGAAAGTTCCGCAGATAGACAGGGAGCTTTCTTTCCTTACTGGAAGTCGTGTTAACACGTTGCTGGTTTCTCCGCCCATCTTCGACGCTCTCTACAAGTCTTCCTACGAAGAATCGGCCTCTAGCGAGATCATAGAGCACACCTTCAACATAGAGGATTCCGAGATCGGAATAGATGAAGAAAAAGGCCAGGACAGCGAAGATACCCCGGTCGCGAAGTTCATCAACTCTCTGCTCGACAACGGTATAAGAAGCGATGCCAGCGACGTTCATCTGGAACCTTATGAAAAGATGGCCGTGGCCCGGCTCAGGATAGACGGTGTTCTCAGGAAAGTGTTGAGTTATCCGAGAAAAGCTCACAATTCAGTCGTTTCGAGAATTAAGGTCATGTGCAACATGGATATCTCCGACAGAAGATTTCCTCAGGACGGAAAGTTTTACATAAGACGCGGCGGCGAACAGTTCGACCTCAGGGTTTCCACCATGCCCACCATCTTCGGAGAGAAAGTCGTTTTGAGGATCTTGAGGGTCTCCAACGCGAGGAAAAGGCTCGAAGACCTCGGACTCTCCGATTACAACAGGGAACGTTTCGAAAGCATCATAAACTCCCCTTATGGCATAATACTGGTTTCGGGGCCGACCGGAAGCGGTAAGTCAACCACGCTGGTCGCGGTCTTGAATCAGGTCACCTCCGACAGGGTAAATGTTTTGACCGCCGAAGACCCCGTAGAATATACCATCGAAGGCATAGCTCAGTGTCAGGTCAACTCGGAGATAGGCCTAACCTTCGCCCGGTATTTGAGATCCTTCCTGAGGCAGGACCCGGATATCATAATGGTTGGAGAGGTCCGTGACAGAGAAACGGCCCAGCTGGCCATCGAAGCTTCGCTCACCGGACACCTTGTCTTCTCGACGATACATACCAACAGCGCCTCCGGAGCCGTGGCTAGACTCGTGAACATGGGTGTAGATCCCTTCCTGTTGGGAACCTCGTTAATAGGTGTTGTTGGTCAGAGACTGGTGAGAAAACTTTGCAACAACTGCAAAATCAAGATCCCGATGAGAGAGGAAGTAAAGAGAGTGGCAAGCCACATCTACCCCAACAGGGACGATTTCATCGAATACATCCCTGGAAACGGCTGCCCCGAATGCCGCGGAATGGGTTACCGTGGAAGAACCGGTATCCACGAAGTTCTGATCGTGGATAACAAGTTAAGACAGCTCATAGCCGAAAACGCATCGGAAAGAGAGATCTCCGCTGCGGCAACTTCCGGAGGAATGAGAACGCTCTACACCGATGGAGTCCAGAAAGTGATAGACGGAGTGACATCGATTGAGGAGATAAAGAGAGTCGCCATAGAAATCTGATTCGGTTACACTCCATACTCACGCATACCCAAACATACTCGAACAAGATTAGAATATTCGGCTTTTATCGCCGATAGCCAATGATTGCCCAAATAGCCTAGCCCCGGTTTCGATGGTAGGATTTAACTGGAGAGATACAGAGAAAATCGAACAGGGAGGTTGTTTATGGCATACAGAGTGCTTGTATGGGGTCTTGGTGCCATGGGAAGCGGCATCGCGAAAAACGTTCTAAGAAAGAAAGAACTACGGCTGGTTGGTGCCATCGAGAGAGATCCGTCGAAGATCGACAGGGATCTCGGTGAAGTTCTCGGTTTGGAAAGAAACGGTCGCAGAGTTTACTCCGATCCGGAAAAGGCGATTCTGGAGACGAGACCAGACATAGTTCTAATTGCGACGAATTCCTTTGTTGACGAAGTCATGCCGAAAATAGAACTCACTGCGAAGAACCACGTAAACGTACTTACCATCGCAGAGGAAATGGCCTATCCGTACAAGTCCAACCCCGAAGAATCTGAAATCCTGGAAAACCTCGCATGGAAATACGGAATCTCCATCCTCGGCACGGGAATCAACCCGGGTTTTGTACTGGATCTGCTGATAATAGCCATGACAGGCGCCTGTCTAAGGGTCGATAGAATAAAGGCCAGCAGGATAAACGACCTCTCGCCTTTTGGCAAGACCGTCATGGAGACCCAGGGCGTGGGAACCACTCCAGAGGAATTCAAGCGTGGTCTAGAAGAGGGAGATATAGTCGGTCACATAGGCTTTCAGCAATCGATAGCTATGATCGGCAACGCCATGGGCTGGAAGATCGACAGAATCGAAGAAACCAGGGAACCAATAATCTCGGCTACGGAACGAAAAACAGCAGTAGCCCACATAAAGCCCGGTATAGTGGCCGGTTGTAGGCACACGGGCAGAGGTTTCTGCGGAGGCGAATTGAAGATAGAGCTCATACACCCGCAACAGATACTGCCCGCAATAGAGGGCATCGAGACCGGCGACTACATAGATATCTATGGTGAACCCGATATACACCTTTCAATAAAACCGGAGATCCCCGGCGGAAAAGGCACTATAGCGCTGGCGACCAACATGATACCGGAAGTCATAAACGCAGCACCTGGATTACTGGACATGAGCGAATTGCCCGTTCCAAAATGCCTGATGGACGACATCAAGGAGAGCTAGATATGATGGCCAGAAGAGGACAGTGGGTGCAGATTCACAGCATCCTGTTGAAAGCCGGGGAGCGTGCCCCATCAGTTCCCTCCGACACCGCAGACGTTCCACTGGAATTGAGGGTCAGGGGTTTTCTACAGGACGGATCGGCCTCCATCGGCCAGGTCGTCAGGATTCTAACGGCCGCCGGCAGGCTGGTAGAAGGAGCTCTCGAGATAATAGAACCCCGACACGTGCACGATTTCGGTGATTATGTCCCCGAGCTTTCGCAGGCCGGTGACGAGTTGACCATCTGGCTCGCCGGTGGTGATGAAAATGAGTGATATGAGTTATGAATCGGTGATGTCGAGAAAGGCACAAATCATGCGGGCTTCGATAGGGATCGAATACGATAAGTATGAACTTGAAGGTATCGGGTTTGACTACGAAGGCTTGATGAGTGACACAGCTTACCCTATGGAAGAAATAACGGCCATCCAGCGTGAGACAGGTGTCGGAAACACACCTCTGGTTGAGCTCAAGAATATCACGAGACTGGTCAGAGAAATCAGCGAGCCAGGCAAAGGGGCCAGGATCTTTCTCAAGGACGAGGCTGCCAACCCCTCGGGAAGTTTCAAAGACAGGAGGGCTTCGGTCAGCGTTGCCAGGGCTAAGGAGCTCGGTTACAGAGGTGTCATCGCGGCAACCAGCGGCAACTACGGAGCGGCTGTTGCCTCGCAGGCGATGAAAAGAGGTCTCAAATGCATAGTGATTCAGGAGTGTTACGACAGAACTGGTACTGGTCAACCCGAGATACTGGAAAAAGCGAGAGCCTGCGAGGCCTACGGCGCGGAGGTTGCGCAGCTTTCGGTGGGACCTGAACTCTTTTATTACTTTTTGCTCCTGCTTGAAGAGACTGGCTACTTCAACGCCTCGCTATACACGCCATTTGCGATAGCCGGAATCGAGTCGCTCGGCTTCGAGATAGCACAGCAGTCGAGAAGAGTGATCGGTAAAGATCCCAATTTCGTTCTCGCGACCCACGCAGGCGGAGGTAACCTCACCGGAACGGCCAGGGGGTTGATTAAGGCTGGAGCCGAAAAGACCAGTGTGATCGGTGCGAGCGTCGATCTGTCTGGTCTCCACATGGCCAGCGACAGAGACTTCAATAGGAAGTCCTTCACCACCGGCCACACCGGATTTGGAATACCCTTCGCCGTCTTCCCCGATAGGAGCGACGTGCCCAGAAATGCCGCTAGGCCTCTAAGATACATGGATCGCTATCTGTTGGTCAAGCAAGGAGAGGTCTTCTATGTCACGGAGATGCTGGCTCGGCTCGAAGGTCTCCAGCGGGGACCGGCCGGAAACACCAGCCTGACGGCTGCGATAGCGCTGGCCAGGGAGCTGCCGGAAGATTCGACCATCGTGGTTCAGGAAACGGAGTACACGGGCGCGGGAAAGGCTCCATCGGCCCAGCTGACCTTCGCAAGGAAAAACGGGGTGAAAGTGGTTAGAGGCGATCCCCTCACCCATGACGTACCCGGCAAAGTGATCGCAATTCCGGAGAACCCCTCACAGATAAAGTACACAGAGCTTGGACTAGATAGACTCAGAGAGTCTTACATAAGAGAGCTGATCAAACGCCAGATTGTCCCCTCGGAAAAAGACCTGGATTATCTTGCCCGGGAAATCAAACTCACCAGAGATGAGGCGGCTCGGCTCTTAAAGGAGGTAAGTCGGTAATGGCAATACAGCGACCTGATGATTTCGACCGGAGAAGTAAACATCTACAGAGCCTTGACGACGAACAGCTCGATAGACTGTTCTGGGAACTTGCCGGAAAAATAGTCGATCCTCTCGTCGAGCTCGCAAGAACACACACGAGCCCTTCGATCGAGCGCTCGGTGCTCCTGAGAATGGGGATGGACAGTTTTCAAGCCGGAGCGATTGTTTCGCGAGCCTTTGAGCTGGGTCTTCTCGGAAAGGGAGTCGGCCATCTTGTGCTGAGATATTCGCAGAGCACAGGTACGAGCGTAGAGGAGGCCGCGAAGAAACTGGCCGAAGGCCAGGGCTGGGAAGAGCTAATGAAGGTTTTCAAGGGGAGGAAGCAAAATGCTGCCACCGAATGAAAAACTGAGAGTGGAAGAGATACTGAAAAACCTTGAAAAATACACTCCGCGTAGAAAGGGCTGGGCATGGCGAAAACAACTCCCAGCGGGCACACGAGTCGATGGCTTCAACTACAACCAGATCAGCGAACCCCTGAAAAACGGCATAGGGCTCCCGGCGGCCCATTATTTCGAAAATATCGATCCCCAGCCCGACCCGGTGATCACCTCGGAGATCGCCTCGGGACGTTTCGAAGACGATATTCGAAGAATGAGAATGGCAGCCTGGCATGGGGCAGATCACATAATGGTTATAAGGACTCTCGGTCAGAGCCACATAGACGGTCTGATCGAGGGAACACCCGAGGGAATTGGAGGCATCCCCATCACCAGAAAACAGCTCCGGGCAACCCGGAAGGCCCTCGATATAATCGAAGAGGAAGTGGGCCGTCCTATAAACTTCCACTCTTACGTCAGCGGTGTGGCTGGTCCAGAGATCGCCGTTCTCTTTGCCGAGGAGGGAGTCAATGGCGCTCACCAGGATCCTCAGTACAACGTTCTTTACAGGGGGATCAACCCCATAAGATCCTTCGTTGACGCGGCAGTCGCGAAGAAGATCATGGCCAGTGTCGATATGCTCCAGATCGATGGAGCGCATAACGCCAACGCCTCTTCAAAGAGTGCCTGGAAAGTCATGCCGGAACTCCTGGTCCAGCATGCCATAAACTGTGCCTTCTCGACCAGAGTCGGTATGAAAAAGGATCTGATTGCCCTCTCAACGGTGCCGCCCGTGACCGCTCCCGCCCCAGAGTTCAGATTGAACTTCATCTATGCGCTTACGCTGAGAGAGCTCTTCAAAGAATACCGTTTTAGGGCCCAGATGAACACCCGCTACATAGAGTCGGATCTCCTGGACGCAACACGTATCCACGTTCTGGATACACTGATATCGCGTCTGACCAAAGCCGATATACAATCCACAATAACCCCCGACGAAGGCAGAAACGTGCCCTGGCACATAAACTCAATAAGGGGTATAGAAACAGCGAAACACACTCTTCTGGCCCTCGACGGGATAAAGGACCTCGTAAAGGTCAATGAAGAGGCTGTGAGGCCGCAGATAAGAGAGATGAAGATGCGGGCTATACTGATGATGGAGGAGATTATAGAATCGGGAGGCTACTTCGAAGCCGTCGAGCAGGGTTTCTTCGTTGACAACGGACAGTACCCCGAGCGAAATGGCGACGGGATAACGAGGTTGAAAGAGGGTGGCATCGGAGCCGGCACCGTTGTGGCCAGAGAGAGCGACTATTACGCACCCGTCTGTGAGCACTTTGGTTACAACAACATGCCGGGAAGCCTGAACAGGCCCGACGAACCAATTGGCCGTTGTTCTCTGGAAGACAGAAGCAAGATCAAGTACATAGACGAGCTAGACGAAAGCGACAACGTAAACCTGAGAATTACTACACAACTCGAAGACATAAAGGCTGGACTGATAGGGCCGGAAGTGGAATGGTGGGGCGACGGCTGGGTACAGCTGGACCTCACTATACCAGACGACCCGGATCATGCCGAGGCTGCGGCTCTGGAAATCGCAAGGAGAATGGGTCTGCTGGAGGCCACTGTAATAAGCAAGACCGTGCTTCACCCGGTCGAAGGAACGTACCTAGAACTGAAAGCCAGAGTGCCTTTCAAAATTGAAAGAGAAAGCCTGGAATTACCAAAGAAACCCGACCTACTGGAACCCGAAGAGATAACCGGCTACCTGAAAGAGATTCCCATGAAGGTAGTCGCCGGCACCGTCGGAAATGATGAGCACTCGGTTGGCATAAGGGAGATACTCGATATAAAGCACGGCGGTATAGAAAAGTTCGGTTTCAAATACACCTATCTTGGTACGAGCGTACATCCTGAGAAGTTCATCGATGCAGCTATTGAGACGGGAGCCGATGCCATACTGGTCTCCACAATAATCACCCACAACGATGTTCACGTTGATAACATGAAGAAGATTGCGGAGCTTTCGATCGAGAAGGGTGTCAGGGACAGACTCATACTCGTCTCGGGAGGCACGCAGATAACCAACGAACTGGCTGTGGAATGCGGTATGGATGCGGGTTTTGGTAGGGGAACCAAGGGAATAAACGTTGCATCTTTCCTGGTTAAGAAAAAGAGAGAGATGAGAGAAGCGGATGGAAGTGTAAGTTAAAAAGAGCGATAAGTGAAAGAGCGTTAAGAACCGTCCTTCGAGAGAGCGAGAGAGAAAGAGAAAGACTGAAGAGATACGAGGATTATCTCTTTCTCGTGTTTTATTTATTGACCGCGCGAAGTGCAGAGATGAAGAGAGGAATAGAGGGCGATAAGAACGGGATCCCGAATAGGATCGCTACGGGATAACGGCACGGTGACGGGTGCAAGCTGCGACCTGGCGGGCGCGTAATGCTCTACGTCCAGAATGTGGGAGAGATCAAGGTCAAGTACCACTGCTCGCGTACAAGGCTGAAAGTGCCGGTACGCGAATTGTGATCGTGAATCCGGCATGCACCTCGCAGGCGTGTTCTGAGTGTGGTGCAATTGTACCGAAAGATTTGAGGATTCGCGTACATGTTTGTCCTGACTGCGGCCTCACGCTTGAGCGCGACGTGAACGCCGCCCGGAATATCCTGATGCTAGCGGTTAATACGGCCCGGACGGGGCCGCCAGGGCGTAATGTGGCCGGTAGCGGCGAGCGTGCCCTGGGAAGCTCTCTGCTTTAGCTGGGAGAGTCGTCACTAATCGTCCTTTATTTGCCCGCCGCCTCTTCTTCTAATTATTGTTTGCGATTCCCCTGTCTCAGGCTGTTTTGGAGTTTCTCTGGTGGTAGCCGGTTTTTGGGCAACCTGTCTTACACCGGTTGTCTGATCCTCTAGGGTATTTACAGCTCTGGTACCCATCGTCGCGCCTGTCGTTTCCTGTTTCTTTTTTAGTTCACGTTGAGTCTTTCCGCTGTTGATTTCATTCTGCCTTTTGCGCAGAGAGTCAAGTTTCGACATCAGTTGATGAATATAGTTTTTTTCCGAATATTTTAGTTCTATGCTGGCCAGATCCCATTCAATTTCGAACTCTTTCCTTGCCTTCTCCAGTGATTCGAGATACTCCTTTTGCAGCGTATCGAAACGTTTGATTTCGTCTTCAATCGCTTCCAGTTCTATGTCTTCCTCCTCGATGTCCAGTGCCTCCAGTTTTTCTTCTACTTCTTCCATTCTTTTCTGAAGATCGCTGTATCTCCTTTCGTCGAATGAACTCATTTTGCTCAAAGTAGGCGCTTTATCGACGTTTGTCGACTTAGCCCAGCTGGGTCTTTGGAGCTTTTCGCTGGCATCTTGAGGCTTGAGCTTCTCGATGTCGTTCTTAATCCTCTCCAGCTGATCTAGCAATGGCTTTCTTCTGTACTCGAACATTGTCAGTCTGTTTCTGGTAAAAGATTTGTAGTTAAGATCCAGAGATCTGTTTCTCATATGCTCTGCTCATCCTCCTCCATCTTCGCTAGAGTAATTATATACATTGGACAGGCCATTCTACGCCTTTGAATAGTCTCGTGTAGAAATATCCGGGACAGGCCAGGGATCTTACAACCACGTACGATATTTACTATAGTAAAAACGATAATACCAGGCGAAGGTTTGAACAGCTATTGATTCTTCTCACAGTTTGCAAAACAGTGAGGAAACTGAAGGACGATTAGAATGTAAAGCCTCTTTCGAAGGAACGGTAGCAGGCACTGACCACATCGCTATCGTACAGTTTGCCGGAATTGTCGCTTATTTCCTTCAGTGCCATTCTTGTACCGTGTTCTACCCTGTAGGTTCTGTAATGGCTCATCGCGGCGACCACTTCAGCAACCGCCAGTATTCTGCCTTCGAGACTAATCTGCGATCCCCTGAGGCCCAGGGGGTAACCGGATCCGTCGAGGCGTTCGTGGTGTTCCAAAACGGCCCTGGCCACTTTCCGGGGGAATGGTACTTTTTTGACCAGTTCATATCCCAGAACAGGGTGTTCATGAAGGATTTTGCACTCGTACCAGGTGAGTTTTCCGGGCTTGACTATCATGTCCGAGTAGAGCGATAACATACCTATATCATGCACCCTGCCCGCGGCTTCGAGGTTGAACGAAAGTTCTTCGCCTCTACCGAACTGTTCAGCTATAGAGCGTGCTAGTCTGGAGACGCTCTCACTATGGTTTTCGGTGTACAACCCTCTCAACCTGAGAAGCTCTGAAAGCATAACCGAGACACCCCTGAAAATCCTGATACATTCTTCACTCGTGCAATCTTCGAGTGGTAGAGGTTTTTCGAAGTAATCGAAGTTGGGAACCGGTCCCTCTGGTTCGAGAGTGAAGGGATGAAGCCTGGAGACCTGTAACAAAGACTTTCCATCCATCGCGGATATGTCGTATATACATGCGGCCGAGAAAGGCAGTTTCTTCATGAGAACGTTGACCTCGCTCTCGTACTCCAGCAGGCCGTTCATATCCAGCGAAGTATCGAGAATCCACGACATATCGCCGCCGACGCACAATCCGTTGAAACCGGAATTCACCGCTTCGAGCGTGGTATCTTCAAGCATTCTCAACATATTCTCGGGTTTGAATAGACCACCTTTCAGATAGCTTTCCTCTTTGTCCGACACGATCAACTGTCCCGATCGACACATCTCTTCTAGATCGAGTCCGTACAGCGAAAGGGCTTTCTTGAAGTCGCTCCTGGTGATTCTGTTGGAGATGAAAATAAGCTTCATACCCCTTCTGTAGCCTTTGAAACAAAAATCGCCGAGAGGCTTCTCCAGACTTTGTGGATTGCTGTACACAGATATACTATGAGTGGCCAACGATGTCATAGCAATCCGCCCCTATTCGGTTCTCTCGTATCAACACCTCCGAGATTTAAACATGACAACATACCGAAATTATAACACTCAGTTATTCCAACCAGTTACTTTTTTTTCACTCGAAAAGTATTCAATTTTAGCACTGTGGTCGGCCGTAAATGAGATTTATCTCTCTCTAACAGCCGGGAGCCCCAGTTCGAATTCGAAGGTGTAACCTCTCTTGAAAAGGGCCAGGCAAGCCTTTACTATCTCCGGATCGTACAATTTCCCCGAATTATTGATTATCTCATTCAACGCTGCATCTACGCCCAGCGCGCTGCGATAAGGTCTGTGAGAGGTTATCGTTTCTACGACATCGGCAACCGCTATTATCTTCGATTCGAGTCTTATCTGTTCACCCTTCAAACCATCGGGGTAGCCGGAGCCGTCGAGGCGTTCGTGGTGTTGAAGGACTATCTCGGCAACCGGCCAGGGCAGGTCAACGTCTTTAAGAATCTCGTATCCACTCCGTGAATGTTCTTTTATAAGGTCGAATTCTATTTCGTTAAGTTTTCCCAGTCTGGTCAAAAGCTCCGTTGGAACGGTTATTTTGCCTATATCGTGAAGCAAGCCGGCTACCCTTATGGATTCGCAGATCTCGTCATTCAGTCCCATTTCCCTACCCATCGCCACCGCGAGTTTGCTTACGTTTCTCTGATGGTCGGCTGTGTAGGGATCTCTTGCGCTCACTATATCAGACGCGGTGCGAACCAATGCGTCGAAGGCTGCCTCCAGCTTTTTGGAAGCCCGCTTTCTTTCGGTGATGTCCTCGCTGACTTCCACAACGCCCGATACCTCTCCGTCCGTCCCCATAACTGGATAGGCCCGCACAAGCCAGAACTCGCCCATTTCGTTGGTGAGTTCCATTTTTTTCTGCTCACGGCTTTTGATTACCCTTTCCAGTATGCAGTCGTTGCACTTCTCACCGGCTTTCCAGATCGTGAAGCACTTTTTTCCTATCAGGTCGCCGACCTCCATGCCCAAACGCTTCGCCATAGCTCTGTTGATCCAGTTTATTCTGAGATCTCTGTCGTAATAAACTATAGTTTCTTTGGTTGCGTTGAGTATCAAGGATTTCTCTTCCTCGGACCGTTTCAATGCCTCTTCGGTGTTTTTTCTTCCGGTTATGTCCCTGGCGATGCCTATGAAATAACTGGGGCAGTCTTCACAGTCTTTGGTTACATAGCCGCTTGCCGAAAGCCACTCCCAGCTCCCGTCCGCATGGCGAATCCTGAATTCAAGTGTGGATGTGGTATGGTGGGGGCCCTCGTTGAATGATCTCCCCAGAGCATCCATGACAATTTTTAGGTCATCGGGATGAATGAACTCCCCGTACAAATGGCCTATAAGATTCTCCATCGCGTAACCGAAAAGCCTTTCACCGGCCGGCGATACATAAGTCAGTATTCCGTCGGAGTTGATCATAAGGACCAGATCGTCGGTATGCTCTACAAAGAGTGCATATCTCTTTTCATTATCGATTACAGTCTTGTTGAGCCTGTCTCTCTGTGCGGTTGTACGTGTGAGTTCCATGCTAGAGAGACTTCGAACAGCCACTATATTTGCAAACTTCGAATAAAAGCTTGTTATGGTATCTACCGTTTCAACTTTCAATCTTGGCAGGCCTTCGATTGCCTCCAAACACTTCTCTTCATCGAAGCCACGCTCTTTGGCCTGACGACGGTAAAATTCGTAGTCTATCTCTTCGCCCTCCATGAAGAACTGACCGAGATAGATGCTTCCAAGACGTATGTCGCCTGCAAAGATGGGCGTTACCATCTGCCACATATTGTTCGCGCATTTGTACAACCTGAAGGCACCGGCTTCAACGTTCTCGGCCATCTTTAGATAGTCGATCATGCAGTTGCGGGGTGTTTGGAGATCCACGCAGTCCAAAATGGAGCAGATACTGCGTCCGCCGGTGGCAACCAGGCTTTTTCCATGGTTGTCTATTATCGAGATAGTAATTTTCGTGAGCTTGTAGAAATCATCCATCAACGAATGTATAGACTGGAAGTCTATCAGGTCTTCCAATTCGGGCGGTTCGAAATCATCTTCAAATTCTGGAAGAGTTCTCGATATCTTTGCAGCTTCCGCTTCGCCATTCTTTCTGGTGGAGAGATCGCTCGCCAGGCCTACCAGGAGCCTTTCGCTTCCCTTTTCAATGAGTGTTAAATTAAGCCGTACAGGGAAGAGCGTACCATCTTTCCTGCGGTGCATCGTCTCGATAGAATAGGACTTTCCGATTGTAGCGTTTTCACAGTTTCTCTGGAATCTCTCAACGGTGCTCATATCAATTTCCTGAAAAGATAGGGCCAGCATCTCGCCAACCGAATAGCCGTACATATCTTCGGTATTGCCATTCACGTAAATCAGATGTGCCTTCATATCGATTATGTAAAAAACATCGCCAATGGAATCCGTCAATTCCTTAAGGGCTATCATCTCATCTCCCAGACCTTTAGTTTTGCGGTGTTCGCCTGAGGTTCCCATAGCTGTAATTTTGGTTCGATGTCTTCCGCCACTTTCGTAAAGGACAATAAACCTGTATTGAACACCTCAATTCAAGAACCACTGCACTTATATCTTATCAACTAAAACGGATAAAACAATAACGGTTTAATAAGTTCGTATATGCTTCATTTATTTATAATATTATCTCATCCAAGAAGACGACAAGAAATATAAGAGGCGACTGCTTCGTTTTCTCTCATATGGTAATTGAAAATGGCTTTT
This sequence comes from Kosmotogaceae bacterium UBA1373, assembly GCA_002305955.1. Lineage (GTDB taxonomy): Bacteria > Thermotogota > Thermotogae > Petrotogales > Kosmotogaceae > Mesotoga. Next base: position 20,882 of record DBRH01000020.1, on the reverse strand, counting down.
ATCGCTCCGTTCTGGCTATTCTAAATCCAACGTTGACGTTGGCGTATGTTGGCAGGCTGCTTCCACGGCAGATTATCCGAACACCCATCTGGCAATCGATCCAGCTACCCCCGCGGTTGACTCTTAAGGTACCTTCCGTTCCGTTGAAGGGGTTTGTCAGCGGTGCCTCGCCGTACAGTCCGTACCGGTCGCTCACCCATTCCCAGACGTTTCCGCTCATATCGTAAAGGCCGAGTTCGTTCGGCGCTTTTCCCCCGACTTCATGGGTCTTGCTCGAAGCGTTCAATTTGTACCAAGCTACGTTTTCAACGTTGTTGCCACCTGCTCTGGCGTAGTTGTGACTCTCGTTTCCCCCTCGCGCGGCGAACTCCCACTCGGCTTCGGTTGGCAATCTGTAGCCCGCCACCGAAGAGGGATCAAAAGTGATGTTCCCATCTGTATCGAGAAAATTGCCATTGATATCGTAAGCCAGTGGCAATTCTTCGTTTTCGCTTAGCCAATTACAGTAAGCTATTGCGTCCCACCAACTGACATTTATTGCCGGCATGAGACCCCTACCCCAATCTCTGTCTCCAGACCTGCTCCTGCCGGTGGCGTCGCAAAAGACATCATATTGATCGAAAGTTACTTCGTACTTACCGATAAAAAAGTCGTAAGTGAGCGTCACCACGTGTGCAGGTCTTTCACCATGCTCGGCGTTCTCAGAAGCATCTCCCATAATGAAGGTACCCCTCTCGACCAGCACCATTTCACCTATTTCAGGTTCGGTGGCAAAGAGCCAGACCGAAGTTAGTAGAAAGGCTATAAGCAATAACGATATTCTCAATGCGGGATTTCTTTTCAAATCCTTCCCTCCGTCCATAATGAATGTGGTTAAACAATACTAATATATCATCCGGTTTGCCGGAACGGCAGAGTTGGCAAGCCTCTTCTGTAAAGTGTAGAATCATTATTATTACGTGCAAGAAAGGAGCCGTATGAGAATCACTTCCATTTTTCGCTGGTCGCTTTTTGTTTCGGCGCTATCGGGAATACTTCTGCAGCTGTTCTTGGTCGGGAATGTCTGCGGTGCCCTGAATATATTCAGCTATTACACAATACAGACGAACCTCTTCGTAGCGATCGTTATTGCTCTGGAAATCGCGGTCGATTCAAGGAGAGCCGGAGATTGCAAGATCCTCAGAATACTCACCGGAGGAGTCACTCTGTGGATAATGGTGACGGCGGTAATTTATCACTTCCTCCTTTCGACTTTTTATAAACCTTCGGGACTGGCACTTTTGGCCAACATATTGCTCCATTACGTAACCCCGCTTATGATGTTGATTTACTGGATCTTCTTTGAGAAGAAAGTACGTTACAGATCTTTCTATCCTCTCGTCTGGGCACTTTATCCGCTTTTCTACGCGTTGGTTTCGATCGTCAGGGGAATGATGACGGGTTTTTATCCCTACTGGTTTCTCAATCCCGGAGCGCCGTATCCATCGGGGATAGGATCCGTCTGGAATCTATTGCTGTTCATAATAGTCATTGCATCGCTCTTCGTGGTGGCCGGTTATCTACTTATCTTTCTCAAAAAGCTGTCTAGCAGAAAGCTAAAGATCGGTGAATGACAGCGCATCTTATTTTTGATTGCGGAAAACAATTAGGAGTCGGATTTACGAGCAACGGCCTGAGAATCTCAGGATATTACAAATGGAGGCTCCTGAATAGCCATAGTTGGCTGATAAGACAATAGAGTACCACCGGGTAGATGAGCTTATCTGACTGACAAGTTGGTATAATTCTTATGAATGCCGAAATATCTCAGCAATAGTACTGCTCCATCGTTTTGTTCCCTGTAGATCATCAAAAGGAGGTAATCGCTGTGAAGAAAGTCAGAGTTCCCGTACTTCTGGTACTGCTGGTCATGATCTTCATGGGTGGGACCACACTTTATGCCAAACTCACCTATGGATATGTGACACCCGGTCCGGATACGTGGTACAGAAAGGATGTAGAGGGCTTCCAGTACGCGGCGAGTCTGGTGGGTGTAGAAGTCGTTGTACTGAACTCCGACTACGATACCGAGAAGGAGATCGCCAATATCAACACTCTGGTCAACATGGGTGTTGATGGTATGTGTGTCTTCTCTTTCAATCCGAACGGCGCTTTCATAGCCGCCAGAGAGGCCGGCATGGCTGGAATTCCGCTGGTTGTTACCGACAACGTTGGGCAGGTTCTCCAGTCTGAGCACGACATAGTGGCCTGTATCGATTTCGACTGGGAGGGTATGGGTATCAACGTAGCGAACCACATTGCCAAGAACTACCCGGGAGAGAAGATAGCCTGTATAATGGGGCTCTTCGAACACGTCCCGGTCCAGATGTTCCGTGGTACCTTTGAACCGGAAGTCGAAAAGCTTGGAGTGAACACGATTGTGGCGATAAGAGACGGAAAGTACACCCCGACCGTTGCCGTCGACCAGGCCCAGGACCTGATAGAATCCGGTTACGATTTCTCCATACTCTTCAGCTTCAACGAGGAGATGGCCGCAGCAATAGTCAGAATGCTCAAGACAAGAGGTCTACTCAACAATCCGATCAAGGTCATAACCACCAACGGTGCCCCGTACGGTATAGAACTGATAAAGGAAGGCAGTATAATGTACTCGATCTCCACCTCGCCAGGCTGGGAAGGGTTCGTTTCCTTCCTCGCGCTCCACGCATATACACAGGGCTTGATAAAGGAACACGATCAGCAGATCCTGCTGCCGAACACTCCGATAACGCCCGAAACGATCGATGACAAAACGAAGGTCGTTCCATGGGACATCGATCCCGTCTGGATCGAACTGACCAGAGAATACTTCCCGCAATACAATTCTCTCTACTGAGAGTGAGATGTTATGGGGATGGAGGGACAGACCTTCATCCCCGTTTTGTTCATATTTTTGTGAGGGGAAGAGAATATCATGGAGCGGAAAGAACTCGTCAAAATGGATAACCTGGTCAAGATATACGGCCATCACAGAGCGCTGGACAGCGTTTCTTTCGACCTTATGGAAGGCGAGGTGCACTGTCTGGTCGGTGAGAATGGAGCCGGAAAATCGACTCTCATAAAGATCCTTTCGGGCGCCATTTCTCCCGAAGCAGGGGATATATTCATCGGAGGAAAGACCGTCGGCTCTCTCAACCCCAGACAGTCGATAGAGCTTGGTATCTCAACTATATATCAGGACGCCGAGCTTGTAGATTCCTTAACGGTGGCCGATAACGTGTTTCTTGGTGACGAAAAGGCCGGCAGATTTCCGCTGATCGTTGACAGCCACGGACAGGAGAAAAGAGTTGGGGAGATCATCGACACCCTGAAGATGAATCTCCCGGTGAATGTTCTGGTGGAGGAGCTATCGGCTTCCCAGAAGCAGATGCTCCAAATCGTCAAGGCCCTCTACAGGGACTCCAAAGTGCTGATTATGGATGAACCGACCAGTTCACTTGGGATAGATGAAACTCAGGCGTTGATGGACATTATCAGAAAACTCAGACAGAGGGGTATCGGGATAATATATATATCCCACTATCTCGAGGAGATCTTCGAGATAGGAGACCGTGTAACGATCCTCAAGGATGGCGTAGACATGGGAACCTATAACGTTGCCGATATAAAGGTCGATGAAGTCATAAGAAAGATGGTCGGACGCGACGCTTCGCTTTTCTATAAGAGAAACTCCGTCGAGATAGGAGATGCGCAGCTTGAGATTAGAGATTTTGGCAAAACCGGTATTGTGGAAGATGTTACCTTATCTGTGAGGCGTGGTGAGATCTTCGGACTGGGCGGTCTGGTGGGTTCTGGCCGCAGTGAACTGGTATCTCTGATCTTTGGTGCCGAGAGGCCCGACAGAGGCGAAGTGGTTTTGAATGGAAGAAAGCTCAGAATCAAATCACCTGGGGATGCCATCAGAAAGGGGATCGCACTGATAACCGAAGACCGCAAAAAGCTGGCTATGCTCAACGGCCGTGATATCGTCGAAAACTCATCACTGGTCCACAGTGAGAACTTCAAGGGTTTTTTGCTTAAAAACCGTGAGGAGAGAAATCTAACGAACGAAATCGTCAACAATCTATCGGTGACCGTTCAAGATGAATCGCAAAAGATTGAGGAACTCTCGGGCGGAAACCAGCAAAAAATAATTATAGGACGCTGGCTGATCGATGACTCGCTCGTCTATATCTTCGATGAACCCACCAAAGGAGTAGATATTGGTGCCAAAGAGCAGATCTACGAGTTGATGACCGGACTGGCAAAAAGGGGGAAGAGCATAATCATGATCTCTTCCGACATGCCAGAACTTCTTTCGATGAGCGACAGGATCGGTGTCATGCGCAGCGGCCGGCTCGTGGAGATACTCGACAACGCCGGAATAAAGGAAGAGGATCTTATTAAGCGCTTCATAGGAGTCCAATGAGGTTCGGGAGGGAATTGCAATGAATAGTGTGGAGGCTTCTCAAGGGACAAAAAAAGTACTTTCGAGAAGGAGGACCTCGATACTGAGGAGCCAATGGTTCTTCCTTCTAGTGGCGGAGATAATAATCGCGGTCATAACCGGAATAGTCAACCCCAGATTCTTTACCACCAGCAACATCATGAACATACTCGAGCAGATTGCGGTTCTTGGAATAGTCTCCTCGGGCATGACGCTCTTGATAATCTCCGGGGAGATAGATATATCGGTCGGAGCCAACATCGGACTCTCTTCTTGTGTGATGGCCATGATGATAAAGAGCAGCAACGGCTATCTGCTTCCGGTTATCGTGGGAATCGCGCTGGCCGTTTTTAACAGTTTGCTTGTGGGTATAACGGCAAGAGCTTTCAAGGCTCCGTCCTTTATAACTTCTCTCGCCTTCACCAGTGTTTTCCAGGGTGTAGCCCTGGCAATAACCAAAGGCTCTTTCCAGACTATATACGGACAGTTCGAGTTCATCGGAACTGCACGTCTCTGGCAGATCCTTCCTTTTAGTTTCATAATCAGTATAGGGGCTTATATAATCGTTCACTTCCTCCTCTCGTACACCAAATTGGGCAGGCGGACTTACGCCGTCGGAAGCAACCCTTCGGCCGCCTACCTATCTGGAATCTCTGTGAACAGGTCCAAACTTATGGCTTTCCTCTTGAACGGGATCTTTATAGGGATAGCCTCCATGGTGCTGCTTTCAAGAATCGGTGCGGCACAGCCTTCAACAGGTAGCGGGATCGAGCTAAAGGCGATCGGAGCGGTCGTCATCGGCGGAACGCCGCTTTCAGGTGGGAAGGGTAGGATAATCGGAACCTTCTTCGGTGTGCTTCTCATGGGTTTAATATCCAACTCGTTAAACATGCTCAGGGTCAATCCCTACTTTCAGACCGTCACCTTCGGTGTTCTCATAATAGCCTCGCTGGCAATCAGCGTGCTCAGCACTTACAGGAAGCGCGGAAAGATAAGAACTTCCTCCGAAAGAAAGGATGAGGAGCGGTGAAAAGACAAAACTTCGAGATCGAGAACGACAGAATCCGCGAACTTTATTTGAAAGAAAAACACCGGGAATCGGAAAGGTTCACCAGAAGAATCGACCTATCATGGAGCGTCTGGATGTTCGGTCTTGAACCCATCGAGAACTCTCTGGAGAGGCTTAAGAGAAACAGACTGGACTTTGTGGAGCTCAAAGGCGACGTTTCGATGGAAGTCGAAAAGGTGAGGTCGGCACTCGAGAGGTACGACATGGCTATTTCTGGTGTCTGCGGTCTCTTCTCGCCGGAGAGAGATCTCTCCAGCCCCGATGTAGATATCTCCAAAAGGGCGATCGAATATATATTCGGAGAGATCGACTTCCTCTCAAAGTTCGGCGGAAAATACATGATAGTCGTACCCGGCGCCGTGGGAAGGCCGGAAGCCATAGATTCACAGGAATTAGAGCGGAGTGCGAAGAACCTAAAAACTTGCGCTAAAGCCTTCTCTGCGCGTCGAGTGGCTGCCGCCATAGAGCCTATACGTTCCGCCGAGGTTAGTATCGTCCACACCACGGGCGAGGCCATAGACTATATCGCTTCAGTCGATGAGCCTGCCATCGCGCATCTTAACGGTGACATATATCATATGCTCAACGAGGAAAGGCACATTGGCCGTGCCATCCTCGAATGTGGCAATAGGCTGGTGAACCTCCACATCGCCGACAGCAACAGGGATGCACCGGGAAAGGGAATGATAGATATTGACACGGTCATAATGGCCTCTTATCTGGTAGGCATGAATAGACCCGGTAGATTTCTTACCTTCGAACCGCTCGGACCGTACCCCGACCCTTATGTATTATCCACACAGCCATGTAATGTAGATGTTATGGAGAAGCTGGTTAGCGATTCAGTGAGTTACTTCCGTGAAAGGGAAGAGATAGTAAGATCACTTTAAAGGGGGAACAGCAATGAAGATAAGCTTCCACACAGATGCTTTCAACTCGGCAGTATTCAACTTCGAAAAGGCTCTCCAATGGGCAGAAAAGAACGATGTACACTTCATTGAACCAGGAGTGATAGACGGTGTCTCATGGATTCACGGTCTGGGTTATTTTCCACACGTGTCGCTCGCGGAAGACCCGATGAAGATGCGAAAAAAGATGGAGAGCTACGGTGTTTCGCTTTCACAAATCGATTCGGCCTTCCCGCTCTCGGGCAATGATGGTTTGTATTACGGCGTTCCGTACGTATTGAAGTCCTTGCCATGGGCTAAAATCGCCGGCTGTCCCAACATCGCCACGACCGACGGACTGAAAAAACCGGCCGGCTTAAGCGACGGTGAAGCTCTCGAACTTATGAGAAGGGCATACGGTACCATCGTCGAGACGGCCGAGCTCTACGGAATCAACATAAATATAGAAGTCCACGGCTACTTCACTACCAACCCTGACCTCCTCGAATTGATGCTCGATTTCGTCGATAGTGACCGCCTGGGACTAAACCTGGATACGGGAAACAGCTTCATCGCAGGCAACGATCCTGTGGAATTCTGTAAACGTTTCATCGGGAAGATAAGGCACGTACATATCAAAGATGTATCTGAGAGTCTGGCGGCTGCTATGAGAGGAAAGGATACGGGAATTGGGATAAGCCACTCGGCCATCGGAGACGGGGTGAACGCCGGAAACATAAAAACTATACTTCGACTGCTCAAAGAGCACGGATACGACGGCTACATAAGCATGGAATGCGAAGGCATGGGCGGACCTCTGATAGAAAACTCACTTGCCTGGGTACGGGCGACGTTGAAAGAGCTGGGAATTCCCGAGGAGAAGGAGCCTGAGTCCTGCGATTGAACGATCTTGTATTTCTCACTAGTAACCATCGTGCTTTTTCGAAGGATGGGTACACGATTTGGGATAATTGACGCTTTTTCCAAGTACCTTGGACGACTCTTTTGCTCTTCACGGTTGTTGTCGGCTTGACAAAGTGCCAATGTATTGTATTATTTATACATCGAGTCGAGAGAGCCAGGAGGAGATGTAACCGTGACGGCCGCAAAGACTGAACCGGGGATTATAATCTGAATTTTCCTTCACAGACCGCGATCATGTCCGGTCTTTTCTCTCGCGCACCGCATGTTACTTTTCCCTTAATGAAAACCTCAAGAGCAACGTTCATAATTGAATCATCGGATTTTGAAATACACAAAACAGGAGGAGACTTAGTATGTCGGGTTTTAAAGATGTTGACCTGAAACGTCCCGCTGCTAAGAGGGAGGAAGAGGTTCTCTCTTACTGGCGTGAAAATGCACTCCCGGAGAGAAGCGTGAATGAGAGGGAGGGATATCCGGAGTTCGTCTTTTTCGAAGGGCCGCCAACGGCAAACGGGAAGCCCGGTATTCACCACGTTATTTCCAGAACTCTGAAAGACTGCATATGTCGTTTCAAGACTATGCAAGGATACCAGGTGAAGAGGAAAGCCGGCTGGGACACTCACGGTCTCCCTGTAGAGATCGAAGTCGAGAAGCAACTCGGCTTTTCATCGAAGCAGGAGATTGAGGACTACGGCATCGAGAAGTTCAACCATAAGTGCAAGGAATCGGTATGGAAGTACGAGAGCCAGTGGAAGAAGATGACCGAGCGCATTGGTTACTGGATAGATATGGAACATCCCTATATCACGCTCAACGATGACTACATCGAATCGGTATGGTGGATTCTCAAGCAGTACTTCGATGCCGGCTTCATATACGAGGGGCACAAGATAATGCCCTACTGCCCCAGATGCGGCACGCCTCTGGCCTCTCACGAAGTGGCGCAGGGCTACAGGGACGAGACAATAGATTCGATATACGTCAAGTTCAAACTGAAGGGCAAAGACAACGAATACTTCCTGGTCTGGACGACCACTCCCTGGACGCTGCCTTCCAACGTTGCGCTGGCCGTAAACCCTGATTTCAACTATGTAAAGGTCGAAGTTACACTCGACACTGGCGAGAGGGAGTATTACTACCTTGTAAGGGAGAGACTGGCCACCCTTCTCGGAAGCGAGGAGCATTACAGTATCGTTGGAGAGATGAAAGGCAGAGAGCTCTTTAAGATGGAATACGAGCAGCTTATTCCTTATGGAAAGGTCGATAAGAAAGCCTTCTATGTGGTACTCGGCGATTTCGTCTCGCTTGAAGACGGTTCCGGCATCGTCCATATGGCGCCAGCCTTCGGCGAGGACGACAATATACTGGGAAAGAAGTTCGATCTGCCGATGCTCCAGCTGGTCGATAGAGAAGGGAAGATCACAAAAGAAGTAACGCCATGGGCGGGGATGTTCGTCAGAGATGCCGACCCGCAGATTATTCGTTACCTCAAGGACAGAGACCTCCTCTTCAAGAAGGACAGGTTGACTCACTCCTACCCCTTCTGCTGGCGTTGCGATACGCCACTGCTTTACTACGCCAGAAAATCCTGGTATATAAAGACAACTGCCTACAAAGATAGACTGATAGAGATAAACAACACGGTTAACTGGTATCCAAAGTTCGTCGGCGAGGGTCGCTTCGGCAACTGGCTCGAAAACATGGTTGACTGGGCGCTCTCGAGAGACAGATACTGGGGAACGCCGTTGAACGTATGGAAATGCGAAAGTTGCGGCTCACTTGCCTCGGTAGGTTCAAGACAGGAGCTCGTCGAGAAGGCTATCGAGGAGATAACGCCGGACATAGAGCTCCACAGACCGTACGTCGATGACGTGCATCTTCGCTGCGAGTGTGGAGGAACGATGGGCAGGACTCCCGAGGTCATAGACTGCTGGTTCGACTCCGGTGCGATGCCGGTCGCCCAGCACCACTATCCCTTCGAAAACAGAGAGGAGTTTATGGAAAAGCTTTTCCCGGCCGATTTCATCTGCGAAGGCATAGACCAGACCAGAGGCTGGTTCTACTCTCTAATGTCGATCTCGGCCTTTCTCTTCGACCAGTCGCCCTACAAAAACGTGCTGGTTAATAACCTGGTGCTCGACAAGAGCGGTCAGAAGATGTCTAAATCGAAGGGCAACACGGTCGATCCGTGGGAGATAATCGAGAAGTACGGTGCTGATACGCTCAGATGGTATCTGCTGGCTGTCTCGCCGCCATGGGTACCCACCAAATTCGATGAAGAGGGTGTCAAGGATACCTACAGCAAGTTCTTCGGCACCCTACAGAGCGTTTACGCCTTCTTCACCATGTACGCGAACATAGACGGTGTCGACCCGGTCGATTTCGAGCTACCCGTGAAGGGGAGGGAAGAGATAGACCGCTGGGTCATTTCCCGGCTCAACACACTTATAGGTCAGGTAACAGGCTTTTTGAACGGTTACGATCTCACCAAAGCCGTCAGGGCGATACAGGACTTCGTCGTCGAGGAGGTCTCGAACTGGTACGTTCGAAGAACCAGAGACAGGTACTGGACGAGCGAACTCGACTCGAGCAAGAAGGGGGCCTACCTGACGCTGTACGAGATTCTTCTCACCGTGGCCAGGCTTATGGCACCGATAGCGCCCTTCACTGCCGAGGAGATATACAGAAACCTTACTCACGGAAAGGAAGGATCGATCCATCTACAGTTCTATCCTGAAACGGATAAATCTCTAATCGAGCTGGACCTGGAGAAGAGAATGGCGACGGTCATGGACCTGGTTACCCTCGGAAGAGCCTGCCGGAACAAGGTGCAGATAAAGGTTAGACAGCCGCTCCCCAAGATCCTTGTCGACGGTGGCATCAAACCCACCGTGGAGTCAATGAGGGAACTCATACTAGAAGAGATCAACGTTAAGAAGATTGAGTACATAGAAGACCTGGGCAAGTACGTGAAATACGAAGTGAAACCCAACTTCAGGGTAATGGGTCCGAAATTCGGCAAAGACCTCAAGGCGATAGGTGCGGCGCTGAAGGCCCAGGAAGCGGCCGAAATCGTCTCATCGCTCAAGCGAGAGGGAAAACTCCTCCTCGAAATCGGCGGAAACAGTTTCGAGCTGATGGAAGATGATCTGGATATAAGGATACAGGAACTGGCAGGATTCACCTTCGAAATGAGCGCCGACAATTTCGTCATACTCGACACGGAATTGACGCCGGATTTATTGCAGGAGGGACTGGCCAGGGAGATGGTCTCCAAGATACAGACGATGCGAAAGGACGCCGACTTCAAAATAACAGACAGGATAAGGGTTTTCTACTCTGGACCCGAAGATGTGGTCAGGGCTATAATGGTCTTCGAGTCTTACGTGAAGGAAGAAACTCTCGCTGATAGTCTCACTCCAGGTGACGGAGTCCAGGGCGGAACAGAATGGAATCTGAACGGTTACGACACAGTGATAAAGGTCGAGAGAATCGCGAAGGGATCGATATAGAGATTCTCTTAGCTTTAGGCAATAAAAAACCGGGGGAGCTTTTCCCCCGGTTTTTTTATCAGTTGACGATTATATTCACGATGATGTTCGGATCGAGCACTCTGAAAGTGAAAGATTCAGCTATGAATAGTTCCACTTCTTCATCGGTGTGGCCGTGATAGCCAATTTCGAAGTCTCCGCCGATTACCATTTCCAGGTCATCATGATCTTTGGGAAGAAGCAGACCACCCTGGAGGACCCTGCTCACGACTATGTCCGTTCCCAGCAAGGATTCGATACGTTTGACGAGAGGGTAACCCTGTACGTGGGAGTTGAGCATCGCAAGTGTTTCGGGGTTCACAACCAGAGCGAAGGGCCCGTCGGCGAAGTTGTCCTTCAGTTTATGAACGGCCCTGGCAAGCGACTTCACTATCTCTTCGGGTTTTTTGCCCAGCGATACAGGCTCGGTTCTGGCCTCCCTAACGAGACCCTTTATCATGCCGGCTTCGAAACCATTGTATATTGTGTTCTCTTCGAAAAGTGCTATCTTTCTGGCGGCCTCTTCAAGCGGTCCGAGATCAGGATCGGCCGTTCCCCTGTCTATGTTATCCAGTTCCCAGCGGTTCAATCTGAAAGGGACTCGTAATTCCACCAGAGGTTTTGACTTCCTGAGACCGGCGCCAACTTCGCTCCCCGTTTCGATCAAATCGAGCCTTCCCTCGGGCAGGAAGGAATATTCCCAGCCCTTCGGTCCCACGACGTTAACCACCTTTCTGGCTGAAAGATAGTTCTTCAGAACCTGGCCGGCCCTGTCGTTGACTTCTTTCCATGCCTCGCCCGAAAGCGGAGCGAGCTGTCTTTTGAATATATCCACGCTCATTCCCTCCTTATAGCTTTCCTATTTTCAACCGGCCATTACCCGCCGACTCGCCGGTCTCTTCTGCCTCCGTAACCGGTACGGAAGTGAAGAGATAAGTCCTGAGCTCTTCGTCCCAGCCGTTCATGTTTCTCCTGAGCCATTCGAGGGCCATGCAGGCGTGCTCGATCTCCTCGTCACGGTTGTGGGCCATGATAGCCTTCAGTTCAGGGTCAGACGAAGCCTCGACTCTCTGGTTGTACCAGTCTATGGCTTCGATTTCCTCCTTGAGGCTGTTCAAAGCCCTGGAGATATTCCTCGCCTTTTCATTAAGCGCTTCGTACGGTTCATGATAGTTGCTCATAAAGAACCTCCTTTTCTAAATTCGGTGAGCCTTACCATTGTATGACTGGACAGAACACATTCGGGTTTAAGCTATAAAAGCACCGTTTCAGCTACAGTAAGAACAGTAGCTTCCTCAACACCTCGAAGTAGTCACTCTCGGTAAAGGTTAGCGTTCTGTCATCTACTTTCTCGACCCCTGGGAAGAAGGATAATCTGTGGGCCTGTGTGTGTTCTACATACACGACCTCTACTTCGAACTTTTCCGGAAGAACAATCGGCTTTATGGAGCCGGTTGAAAGCGCTCTAGAGACGCCCTCTTCGATCATTTTGACGACCTTCGCAGGATGGATTGAATCGACCGACGAACCGCTTCCGGTGTTAGTTACGACCGTCTCTATATCTGGAACTTTATCACGGGCGATCTTTGCAATCCCCGAATCTCCGCTCAGAAAGACGACTGGAACCTTATAATATGCTGCCGACATAGCGTTCATGAGAAATTCGCTCACCAGTTCCCCATTGATTTTCAAAGAGAAGATATCTCCCGTCATCGTGTGCGAAAGAGGGTTTAGTCCTCTCCCGGACGGCGAATGGTAGCCGGTGAAAACGACGGCGTCGAAGGAGCCGTCTATTCCCTGCATCATCATGAAAGGATCTCGGGCCCAACCCCTGATTATCCTTACGCTATCGGGAAGTACCGACGGGTCGATGTTCCTGGCGCTACCGTGAGCGTCTTTTATTAATATCTCCGAGGCGCCGGCCTTCATAGCCCCGCTTATTGCGGCCTTCACTTCGGCCGTCATCTGCCTTGAGAAGTACGTGTAATCGGCGTGACCCTTATTTGTTTCATCCCAGGAAGCTATCCCGGCCGTTCCTTCGATGTCTGCACTAATAAATACCTTCATGAAAAGACCCCCTTGTATTCTATTTTCCCGGATAGTTGGCTATTTGAATTATATAATACCTGTCTGTCGTAAAAATAGCGCTGACACCAATTGCCCGGTCCTTTACTTCCCATAATGACGGACTCACTTAATGCATCATTCTCGTGTATTGTCATAAGAGAGAGAGTATAGAATGAGGGTAGAGGGAGTAGCCAGTCGTCATCCTTAGGCTTAGAGCCTGTGTGCCAGGTTGGGCACCCTTCTTAACACAATTGAGAGTAATGGTCGAAAAGACCGCACCTTGTACGAGGTTGTGAAAGGAGGAACCCTCATGTTGTATGCAGGAGTCGACATATCCAGTGAAAGTTTTGACGTTTGTTTCTATTTACCAGAGAAGAAGAAAATGAAAAGCATGAAGTACAAACAAGAGGAGAGAGAGAAGAGAGAAAGAGAGAGATGTGAGAATTCTCGCTTTCTCGTGAGCGGAGCGAACTCTCGACGTTCTTTTTCGGCTCTTACCAGCAACAAACAACGCACCACCAACAACCGTTCTTGTTAGGAACACTACTGGATGACAGTCTTATTCCCTTCAGGTCGTTTTCTTGCATTGTCAGGTTTAGAAGAGGCTTTGTATTTTGCAAGTGAAATGATATAATATCTCATCTAAAATATACAGTCGTTGGTTTGAATACTTGAAATTACCGAGTACCAGGGATGTCTTTCCAATCGCACATTTTCGTAACTTGGAGTATAGCCGGATTGGAATTCTCCGCTTCTGAAAGATCGTCGAGTGGAGGGAATCTGGATGCGAAAAGTACTGATTGTGATCTTCTTGCTGTATCTCCTTACTATGCTGACTTCCTGCCTTATAAAGCCGGTTGTGTTGACGTTGTCTGCGATCCCTCAGGGCGGCGGAACCGTAGCTGGGACGGGAGTATATCTGAAGGGTGACTATATAACAATAACCGCAGACGCGACCGAGTGCTTCATGTTTATCGGTTGGTATGACGTAGAGAACGACTCTCTGGTCAGCTTAGACCGTGAATATGCCTTCGCCATACAGAAAAGCCAAAATCTGGCGGCGAAATTTGAAAAGGCCTTTCTAGAAGTCGATTTTCTTTTGTTGGGTTCGAATATAGCCGGCTGCAAGTACGATGTGAAAATCAAAGTTAATGGAAGAGTGACAAAAATCGACTTCCAAGACAGAGACGAAATCTCCTTCCCAAAGAGCGAGGTCTTTCCAGACGAGACGGGCTGGATACGATTCTCCGAGTTCTACACCAATCCCGGCGTAGAGGAAACGACGATTCTGGCATATGCGGGGAACACAAGGGTCTCTTATTGCACTTTTAGCATAGAGCAAAAACCTTAGATTTTCTTGGCACTTCTTTTTTGCGCCTTTGAGAAGACTTTTGGATGAAAGGATTGTTTTGGATTGTCGAGTAGATTTGGATCGCCGAGACCATAAACGGTTTTTGGACGGGGAGGTCGGTATGCCATGAAGAAAAGAGCGCTCACTATAGCTTTCTTCGTATTTGCTGTTTTTGTGTTGTTTTTGTTATCCGGCTGTCTGAAGTTCCGGGGAGAGGTTAAGATAGATGCCAGGTTCACTCAGGTCGCAAAATGGCCGCTGTTGAATCAGAATGAATTCAAGGCAGAGCTGTCTGTCGCGAAGAGCAACGCCGCGGTAAGCCTGGAGATCATTGCGGACGGATTCGTATCTCAAAGCGATTTTAAGCTTGAAAAGGGACAGGCAACTGTCGAGGATCTAGTAGTCGAGAGTGGCGTCAAAGAGCTGACGCTCGTTGCCAGAGATACGAACGGCAAAGAGCTCGCCAGAAAATCGGTCTCTATAGCAGCCGCTGAAGATGAATTCGTAACGGGTTCTGTCGACAGCCGCACGGGTATCTATATAACGGCGAGCTCGTTCCCGGTAGATGAAGATTTCTTCCTCGTCTATCCTTACGCGGGATGGTTCGGCCCGGCGGATATCGGCGGAGAAAGGCTCTTTGTATTCTACTCTGCCGATTACCTCGAAGAGCTATCACCCGTAGACAGATACAGGATAAGCAGGGTGATACTCAGGGCGGAAGATCCGGTGAATGCCGGAGAGGCGGCCTTTCTTCTAAGGGTGGAGGATATCTGGAGGTATTTCGACTTTCCTGAAGCCGCCAAAAAGACGGACTATGAAGTCGCGATCGGAAATGATCTCATAAGCCCGACCGCGGTCGATGCTCGCTCTCGCAGAAGATTCGACATCAAGGACCGCGTCTATTTATACGAAGTTGCTTTTCACGCTGTTCCCGAGGGCTGGGGAGATCCCGCGATCAACGCCGGCTCGGTCGTATATCATGGAAGCTTCTGCGCGGAAGGAGTGTCCGACAACCTTGTCGCAGACGCCTTTCCCGGCGTTGATTACGTCTTTCTGGCCTGGTACGACGATCCGGGCCTGGAAGAGGCTCACAGGATCGGAGAGGCCGATCCGCTGCTCTATCATCTGACGGCCGGCGATGTCCCGCAATTCCCCGGGAAGTTCGACATCTACGCCAATTACGGGCCGTCTTATTTCGAGATAACTGTCGATGTCGATCCCTCTAATTCCGGGACGATTACCGTGGACAATCATGAAGTGACCGCACCTTATGCCGGAGACCACCGCTATGGAGAAGAAATCAGATTGGAGGCCTTCCCCACAGATTGCTACGATTTTGTCGGCTGGTATGAAAACGGGACGCAAGTCAGTATAAGCAACCCTTACGCTTTCGAAGTCTATCATGGGAGAGACCTGACCGCCAGGTTCGCGATAAGCCAGCACACTGTCAAGATCGATCCCGACCCTCAAGACGCCGGAAAGATAAAGGTTGACGGCGCGGCGGCCGTAGAAACATACGAAGCGACGCACCTTTGTGGGAGCACACTGGAGGCCGAAGCGGTGCCGGGAGAGTGTCATTACTTTCGCAACTGGACCGAGGACGGCCAGGAGTTGAGCACGGAAAGGATATATGAGATCCTGGTGAATGGAGACAGAACTATCGAGGCGAACTTTCTTGGCTGGAGCTACCTGTTCGATTCGCTGGTTACCGTCACTGTCTATCACGGATTGGGCATGGCCTCTTATGACATCGTTCTGAGAGGCGACGCATCGGAACTGCCGCCGGAGGTCGTAGAACTCGAAATCTGGCCGGACACGGGAGTCTTGTTCGTCGGGGGCTATGGAGAAGAAGAAGGCCCTTTCTCGCAGGGAACGCCGTACGCGCTGACCGGTGCGAAGCTCGATGCTACCGACTGGCCGCATGAGATCACCCTCACTTACGGCGAAGGCGAGACGCTGGACGACTATCCTGAAAAGCTGTATGTAAGGGTCAACGATACGCAGGTGTGCGTCGTGGAGCTCGGCGTTCCTCAACCGGCCTGGGAGGGCTGGGGTTCAAGTCATTCTCTGTTTACAGAGGCCAGTCCCGAAGAGGGCGGAATAGTCGAGGGAGCCGGAACTTATGAAGCGGGTCAGAAGGTTCACCTGACGGCTCTGCCTGCCGAGAACTTCGAATTCGTCAACTGGACCGCGACGGCCGGCTCTGTTGAATCTCCAAACGAAGCGGAAACCAACTACACGATGCCCTCTGAAGATGCGACAGTTACCGCGAACTTCGCACGCACAGGTTATGCAATCTCCTTCAAGGAAGTAAACAATCTTGCAGGTGTATCGATACAGCTTTATAAGTATTTTTCCGATCCATTTTACGATTACCTCCCGGGGGGTGATCCGCTGGTCACGGACGCGAACGGCGAAACGTCCATCGCCCTTGAGAGTGGATCCTACGAGTTCAAAGCTTCAAAACAGGGATACGAGGACTCCGAATTGTATTTTGACGTGAACAATAAAAACCTTGACTTCCAAATCGCCATGCAGGCAAAGAGGTACGCGGTGAACTTCAAGACTACCGCAAAGGTTCTCACAGGACTGTTCGAGATCAAGATCTACTCGAAGGCGAGTATGGAAGAAGGAGATCTCGTGGCGACTCTGAACCACGGCAACGCTGAGACGGGAACGGCGAACCTTCTAGCGGGAAGTTATTGGTTCAGGCTCAAACACCGGTCAACCTATACCGGAAGAAACGTTGACTTTGTCTTTGCAGGCGCCTTCGAAGTGAAAGATGTCACAGATCTCGAGTACTATCTCGAGAACTCACTCGCCCTACCGGACGATATATACAAGTATAGAATTCACTTCACTTACGATCACTTCAGTACTGCCGCGGCCATATCTTCCGAGGGCAGATTCAAAGTAGAAGAGGGGCTCGAGATAGATATGCAGATGAAGACAGATACATACGAAGAACCTGGGACATATCTCTTCCGCAACAAAGGGCAGACAGAGGTTTTTATCGAGGCCTGGGGTGGTGGAGGAGGCGGAGGAGGCAGATCGTCCGGAAGGACGACGACTTCGGCTAGAGGTGGGGGCGGTGGAGCCTACGCCAGAAGCGTTGTGACCATTACAAATCCGGCCTATAACATCGTAGTCGGTGACGGTGGAAACGGAGGCGTGGGAAACCAGAACGGAAACGACGGCTCGTCAAGCGTTTTTGGAACTGATCTCGTCGTCGCGGCCGGCGGAAAGGGAGGCTCCTATATTCCTACAGGCAGTGCAGGCTCTTACGCGGGTGACGGAGGATCGACAGACGACTCTGTCGGCGACGTGAAGTATGGGGGCGGAGATGGAGATAAAGGTGGAGGCGGAGGAGCTGGCTCAACTGAGGACGGAGAAAACTCTAACGGCAACGCCAGTGGTGCAGGAGGTTACGAAGGCGGAGGCGCCGGAGGCTGGATGCCTGTCTACAACGGTTCAAACAACGGACAGAAGGCCGGCGGAGGAGGAAGCGGCGCCTATAGAACAAGTAATGGAGGAACTGTAAATGGAGGTAAAGGTGCCGACGGAAAAGTTAGAATAACCTACATAGAAATCCCCTCGGCGGTCCTGATGAAGATAAACTACATAGACTATGACGAAGTGTACAGAGAGTTACCCGGTATAGGTTGGGAGCATCAGCTAATTGTGAGAATGAGTGTCCAGGACTACGATGGCTATCCTGTACCCGATGCATACGTAACGGCAACTATCTACCGTAATAACAGCTATTACAGAGATCTGCTCGGATATGTCGGGCTCTCAACCGATTTCTATATTTCTCCCCCACTTGAAGCGGGATTCTACAAAACAACCGTTCAAAGTCTCGAAGCGGCCGGATACCTTTGGGACGGCGTCACACCGAACAACGGAAAGAGTTTCAGTTTCTAGATTATTGAAATTACGGAGATGACGGATCGGATTCCGCCATGACGGTATGCGAGCTGTACGCTGGATAAGAGCCGGGAAAGAGCACCGAGAGTTCGCTCCGCTCACGAGAAAGCGAGAGCGAAAATAGGGACTGACGAGTTCCTGACATCTGTCCCATTTTTCGTGTATAGTTCTCCCATGCAGTCATCACGTAATGTTCCTATCATGAGAAGACGAGAGTGAAAAACGCGAGAGAAGGAACATCGAGAGTTCGCTTCGCTCACGAGAAGACGAGAATTCTCACTTATCTCTCTTTCTCTCTCTTTTCTTCTCGCTCTTACGAAGGACGGCTCTTCTCGAGAGTTGCTACCCCCCCGGATTTGCGGCAGATGCTCTTCGATTTCAATTTCTCAAATGATAAAATGGGGATACTCCCGTCTCGCTTGGGCGTTTCTATGCGATCCTCATCCGGAGAGAGCTTCGATGAGGAGCCGAAAGATGACGGTCGAAGTATTGGAAATCAAAACTCGCTTGCATGCTGCCTTTTCGCTAAAATTGAGGAGCAAAAAAGATGGCCGCAACCGGTCAGAAAGCGGAAGTGTCGGGAATCTACAAGTGTGCCAGGTGCGAAATAATCTCTGATGGAAGGACGATGCGATAATGGATCAGTTAGAAGCGAAGTTCTCAAGACTCGGTGTCGATAACGCTCCCGGACAGGAAGTCACGCAGGCCGAGGAGGAACTCCAGCTCGTAGGAGAGAAGATCCCCGGAAAACCGGTCGATTTTTCTCATGGGGACGTCGATGCGTTTGAACCGACCCCTGAGTCATTAGACGCGTTTATTAGAGGCGTTTACTCGGGCGGCGAGCAAGCCTATACGGAATACAAGGGAAGAACCGACATACGGGAAGCTCTGGCCGAAAAGCTTTCCGCATTCACCGACACCCAGATTTCTGCCGATACGCAGCTCATCATTACGCCGGGGACACAGGGGGCGCTCTTTCTGGTGATGGGATCACTGGTCGGCCGGGGAGATAAAGTTGCAATCGTTGAACCCGACTATTTCGCCAACAGAAAACTGACGCAATTCTTTGACGGTGAAATGATTCCCGTCGAGTTGAATTATCTGGAATCCGATAAGCGGGCCGGCCTGGATTTGAACCGGCTCGAGGACGCTTTCAAAGACGGAGTTAAGGTCTTCCTGTTCTCCAATCCAAACAACCCTACGGGTGTCGTCTATTCGCCCGACGAAGTCCGGTCTATCGCTTTCCTTGCACAGAAATACGGTGTGTCGCTAATTGTAGACCAGCTGAATTCAAGACAGATATTCGACGGCAGAGCGTATACGCATCTGTGTGCCCAGGAGATTCGACCGGAAACTCTGATCACAATAATCGGTCCGTCCAAGACAGAGTCTTTAAGCGGTTATCGGCTGGGAGTCGCTTTTGGTTCTAAAGACATCATCAAGCGAATGGAAAAGCTGCAGGCCATCGTCTCTCTGCGGGCCGGCGGTTATTCTCAAGCGGTACTCAAGTCGTGGTTCAACGAACCGGAAGGATGGATTGAAGAGAGGACCAAAGCGCACGAGAGGATTCGAGACGATCTGCTGGCATTACTCAGCGGTGTGGAAGGCGTCAAAGTCAGAAAAGCGGAAGCCGGTAGCTATCTCTTTATAAAAACACCCGAGTTGACCGTTACCATGGGAAAATTCGTGAAAATCCTGAGGATTCTAGCCAGTGTAACGGTAACGCCGGGAACGGAATTTGGTCCTAAATTCACGGATAGTTTTCGTATCAATTTCTCTCAAGACCATCACTTTGCAGTGGAGGCAGTTGAACGAACGATACAGATTATTGAGAGATACCGGAAATAAGAAGAAAAGCAGTGTTTGATCACCCGACATTCAGAAGAGAACAGTCAAAGCATCGGAGATCCAAACTCACTTATATGCTGCTTTTTGAATAAATAGTGAATAGGGATTCCTTAGGGTAGGCTCTCCCTTCCAGTCATCCTGGCAATCTCTTAGCCAGGATCCCGGTCTTTCCTCTCTTTACGTCATGCTGGACACACTTAATACGTCATTGAGCTTGACTCAGAATCACGGTTTTCTAAGGAGTGGATCCCGGATCGGGGTCCGGGATGACAGTATAGGAACCCTGAATAGGAACATTTCAGGGCAGGCTCTCCCTCCATGTCTGACAAGCTCCTAGTCAGGATCCCTGTTTTTCTCCCTGAAGTCTCGCCTGATAAGGTTATGGTCTTAACATTTCTGAAGGAAGCGCTGCCAAAAAGACTCTCTTTCAATCACCCGACCCACATTTTCGAGGTTTCTATGCAGGATTCTCTGGATGCTTTTTTTAGAACGTTGTTCGTTATGCTTATTGTCGCATCGCTTTTCGTTTCTTCGAAACGCGTTAACTCCATTTTGCGGAGTATTCTGATCTTATTACTCAGTTTCGTCGATCTGCCTCTTCTGATATTAAAGACGCACATTAACATAAGCGTAATTTCGTCTCGTCGGATCGATTGTATACCATCTTCGCCGCTTTCTCTTGCCCGTTCTACCTTCTAGACTTATTTTGAATAACTCTAATACAGTTTACAGAGATCCGACATAAAAAAGGTCAACCGACTTTCAGAAAACCGCGGCGGCGAAAATGGGGACTGACCGGTTCCTATGGTCTGTA
>DBRH01000023.1 GCA_002305955.1 Kosmotogaceae bacterium UBA1373 | reverse complement strand
GAGAAAAGGAGAGAGGGAGAGACTGAAGAGATGAAATCCAGTATAAGAGAACTACGAGATGACAGTCTTGCTCCCTTTCCGTCATGCCGTACCCCCCTCTCCTACTCGATGCCCTCGCCCACAACGCACAACCAACAACGGTTCTTGAGAGGATTCTCTCCTTCTCGTGAGCGAAGCGAACTCTCGACACTCTTTCTCATGTTTTTCACCCACAACAGTTCATAGAAAGCCGACTGGCCTGGTAAAAAAATGACGGAGGGGTTAGCCTCCGTCGTTATGGAATTCTAGATATTTTTTATTTGCTAAAGCAGCATATCTATGTACGCGGCGTGCGACCAGAGGAGAGGCGAGGCGATCTCTCCCCATTTCTCGACCCAGGGTGCATACATTCTTTCTTCAAGCAGGTTTTCCGGAACTTGCTCGGGTAGAAAACCTTTGGAGTCGGCTTTTCTCTCTATCCATGCTTTGATTTCTTCGGAAATATCTCTTTCGTTGTTCGATTTCAGATGACCGGCTAGATAAGCGCTCAGCAGTATCCAGCTACCGCCACCGAAATATGTATCTTTTCTGTACCTCTTGAGGCCTCCGTCGAAGTAGAGTTCGTTCATCACGGTTCGTGCCGTCTTTTTCATGAGAAGTGAATCGCCGTCAAGAAGTCCATAAGGATAGGATGCCCAGATAAGACTCGAATCGACTTCATCGGCAGCGTTCGATTTCTTGAGCCGGCCGTCGCTCGTCAGCTCTTCCAGTATAAAATCCATGATGTCTCTCCAGGCGGTCTTCCTGTTTATGATACCTTCGATCGCCTTCAATCCCGCAACTATGGAGAGCAGCGTAGAGGTATGTACCATGGTGGGAGATTCTTCCCAGACATCATAGCACGGGAGTCTCCACACTCGTTCGAGATACCTTGCGCATAGATCGCAGATTTCGCAATCGCTCTGATCCAGGAGTTCGGGCCTCTCGGCAACGACCCATAGAAAAGTGCCGTAACCGTCACTCTGGGCGTTTGTCCAGTTATCTTCGCTGTAAAATCCCTCCATGGTGTATCTTGTCGGTAAGAAGCTGTCCAGTGTAACGCTCCCCACGGTAGCCTTCTGGAGAGAATCGCGGTATCTTTTAAGAACGGCCAGACCCCATCTTATGAACCGGGCCGAACTCTCTTTCCTTCCGGCTTTCTCCATCGCGTGCGCCACGAAGGAGCCGTCTCTGAACCAGCAGTAACCGTACTGCGAGAAGCTGGGCGAGGCTATGTAACTTCCGTGTTTGCTTTGATTGGCTTCAATTATCGCTGTCGATCTTTCCAGTAAGTCCATTATCTGATTTCTCTCCACTCTATTTTTATTATTCCCGATTCAACGCCGGATATTCTTGCCAGTCGTCTCGCCAGGCTGCTTAGTCGCACTCCGAGATTTTCTGGAAATTCGCTTCCGACGTACAACAGTCCCGTCTCTTCCTGTGACCAGTTCGTTCCGAAGAGAGTGCCGTCGGGTGGGATGCTGAGGGGTATTACCGATCCCTTTCTGAGGAAAACTTCAGTTCGCTCTCCCACTATTGCGATCTGTCCTGAGTGAAGGTTGCCGTTCCAGAGATTCACCCAGTGACCTTCAGGAAGGGAGATCTTTCTCTCTTTCATCTCTTCGTCAACGGCGGGCGAGACAACCATATCTCTTCCAAACATATATGTGAGGCCCTCCGGATCATTCTCTTTCTCTATCAGCAGCAGCGGCAGCGTTAAGGGAAGACCTGCCTGTGCAGCGTGGAGAGACTCTCTGTAGATATACGGCGAGATTGTCATTCTCAGGGAGGCGAAGTTTCTGTAATAATCAATGATACTTTCGTCTTCCCAGGCCTTTGCCAGGTTCCATGGAGTCCTCTCGGAAGAGGGCGAGGGATCGCCGGAATCCTCCGAATGAAGCTGAAAGACAGGCGTGAAGACGGCCAGCTCTATCGATCTTCTGTACAGCTCCATAGAAGGGACCTCTCCGCTGAAACCGGCTATATCCCATCCCCAGAAGGGGTTGCCTGAAATAGAGACATTGAGTCCGGCCGTTATGTTGTCGCGAAGGGCCTCCCAGGTCGAATCCTCATCGCCTACCCAGAAAAGAGTATGCGCCGGGGACCTGGTGTAGCCGGCGCGGCTGAAGAGAATCCCGTCTTCTCTCAGTATGCCGGCGATAGTCTCGAAGTATCTTTCGGGATAGGTGTTTCTAACTTTCGCAGCGCTTCCGGCGGCCGTAAGAGTGTCCCTCCCCCAAAGGTGTTCGCCGCCGTCGGTCTTGAAGCCATCGACTCCAAGTTCTTCGACGAGGTACTCCCTCTTTGAAGCCCACCATTTAGCCGCTTCTTCGTTGTAGAAATCAACTACTACGTTGCCTTCGTGCCAGCGGGCCACCGGAATCCTGTAATCGGAACCGTCTCCGGTTCTTGCAAAGTATCCTCTCGAACTACCGTAACGGATATCTATTGCCGGCTGAGGCGTCGATTCGTCAAAACACTTAATAACGGGGATCTGCCATAGCACCAGCCTTATACCTCTCTCATGAAGCTTGTTGATCATCTCCACAGGATCGGGCCACGGTTCATGGAATCTGAAGTCTTTCAGATTGAACTTGTCGTCGCCGGAAACGGGATCGTACTCCGCACCGTTGAAAATATAGAAAGTCTGCTCGTCGGCCCAGGCTTCAACAACGAGCGTGGTTGCGGGTAGATCTCTCTCGACCGTTTCCCTGAGAACTTCCATGACTTTCTTCTGACTGTTCCACTGGTTGGCAGATAGCCAGGGGCCGAGCGCCCAGAGCGGTGGCGGGCAGGGTTTGGCGATTTTGTAAATCTTTTCGATCGCTTTCAGAGGAGAGTCTTCTTTCCAGAACCGGATTTCCGTACCTTCAATCGAACAGCCCCTTGTGTAGATACTTAGCGTTATCTTCGAATCATCTATTTTGAACGAAGAGAGAAAGCCAGTGTCTATAAGAAGTGCTCTTCCCCTGTCTGAAAGGATAAAAGGTACCGGAGCGTATCCTCTGGATCTCTGGACCTTGTACTGATCGTAAACATGGATATACCTCTCCTCGTCTTCAGGTATGGTTATCGCATCGAAGTGTTCTCCAAGACCATAGAAGCGTTCTCCTTCTTCTCTTTCAAAAATGATTTTCAGGTCGTACAGTTCCTTCCCGTCCGTTAAGACATATGCCTCCTTGAGGCAGTCACAGCTGGTGCCATCACTTCGATTCACCGCCAGCCTGTCGTTTTTAAGGGAAAGAAATCTCTTTGCTTCTATCCACCTGCAAACGGTGTATTCGTACCACTCTGAAGTAACGTAAGTGGAGGGTCCACGACCGGCGATGAATCTATACCTGACCGTTACTCCCGCATTCTCGCCGTCTATATTTACTTCCCAGTGAGCCTTGCCGCCATGATTAAGCTGATACTGGGCACGCCTTTTATATCTCCTGCTATCGCTCTGGACTTCGATCCAGGCTCTCTGACCGACGACCATGGGGTCGGTCACGAACCTGACCTTCACACAACCACCCTCCAGGGGCTCACGTGGTTCTCTTTCGCACCCTTGAACTATGAAATACGGGTCGTCTATCCCGAACGGAGTGTGAATTATCTCCATGTTCCTCCCCCTTTCATCTGCCAACAGTGAAGAGCTCGCTCTCTATCACTCTGTAGATACAACCCAAAGTCCAGGCCTTCTCGCCGATTATGTCAATGTCGAACTTCACGGCATCTGCCAGGCTGGAGAAGGCGTTTTTCTTTGCATAGTTTATCGATTTCTCAAGAAAAAGGGCCGAAAACTCGAGGGCCTCCCCACCTATTAGCACGTAGTCGGGAGCGAATATATTCACAAGATTCTTCAGGGCGATTCCAATATCGGTCGCGTATTCGTCGAATACGCTTTCGGTGCTTGCCCTGTCGATCTCCAGAGCTCGTTTCAAGAAATGGATTTCCGAGGTTTCCGTTGCCCTTAAAGAACCGTACAACTCTTTTAGCTCCGGGGAGGCGGTTATTGAGAATAGTTTTCGCGCTAGAACTTCGAAAGAGGCGTGAGCCTCCAGACAGCCACGACTACCGCATGTGCAGAGGTTTCCGTTGTGTTCGATCGTCATGTGGCCGAATTCGCCGCTCCCAGCGCCTGTCAGATGAAGCTTTCCGTCGATCGCCACGGCACCGCCTATACCGATTCCCAGAGTGATGAAGACACAGTTCTTGTGATTATCGACATTTCCTTTCCAGAACTGGGCCAGCGCGAAGGAATCAACGTCGTTCATAACGAAGGCTTTAGCGGCACAGCCCGCCGAAATCATTCTGGCTATGGGTATGTCATTCCAGTTGAGCAGGAAGGAGTTCTTTACGACTCCTCTGAGAAAATCCACAATACCTGAAACGGCAATCCCGATTCCCAGAAGCCTCTCGCCTATAAGCTCGCTCCATTTTCCCAGAATTTCACCCGTTGCCGATACCACCTCTTGGGGAACCGTGTTCTCCATAAGCTTTCTCTCGCTAGCCAGAACAGAGCCCGAAAGATCGGTCAGCGAATAATCAAGATATCCAACGCCTATTTTGAGACCCAGTACACACGATTTTCCCTGTCGTACATTCAGGAGAATAGGTTTTCTCCCTCCCGTAGAGTCGGCAACACCGGTTTCCTCTACCAATCCAATCTCTATTAAGTCTCCCACTACTTTGGTTACCGTGGCCGGGCTCAAACCTGTCATTTTTGCCAGGCTCGCCCTGTCGATACCGTCGCTTTCGTATATAGCTCTCAGGAGCAGTTTTTCGTTTATCTCTTTCATTATCTCTTTGCTAGCTTTACTCGCCACGGCAAAAACCCCCATAGAGAGGGCCGGGGAAACCCCGGCCCTGATTCAATCAGTTATTAGTTCAACTTGATAGCTTTTTCGAGTTCGGCCTGGGCATCGTCGAGAGCTTTTTGCGGAGTCTTGTCTCCATAGCGGGCAGCCTCAAGATGTCTGTTAACTATGTCGGCCATTTCGTTGAACTGTTCTATCACTGGCGGTGTCACCAGATAATCCAGCGATCTGAAGACGACTTCTTTGCTGGCTGGAGGTGTGGTCTGCTTGTATAGCTCAATGATCTCGGGGTAGGTTACAGGAGGTAGCTCCCAGCCAGCTTCGATTCTGATCTTAGCGACATCGAGGTCTCCTGAAAGGAAGCTGATCCACCTGAAGGCCGCATCTACGTTCTTAGAATCTTTGCTAATTGCAAGACCGTTTGCGAAAAAGTGGGTTGCTTTGCCTGTGTTGCCAGGCTCAACCGCTATATCCCATTCAAAATCGCAAGAGTTTTTGAATGTCGAGAATGCCCATGTGCCGGTAACGATCATTCCGATTCTTTCTACTTCGAAGAGGTCCCAGTCGCCCATTCCGGCCATCTGAGCATCATCCGGCATAACATTGTACTTGAGAATTCTATCCACCATGAACTGGAGTGTTTCAACGTTCTGCGGGGTGTTCAGGGTGAAGGCCGTCCTGTCCTCGTTGAGAATACTGCCTCCGTTTTGCTGAACCATCTTGTAGAACTCCCAGAACTGAACGGGCTGATAAACCCCAAAGGCCATCGCATCTAGCGCCCTGATTTTCTTGGCAGCCTCGAGTTCGTCGGCCCACGTCCAGTCGTCGGTTGGATATTCTACGCCGGCTTTGTCGAAGAGATCTTTGTTGTAAATCAAAACCACGTTTGAAAAACTGAACGGCAGTCCATACTGTACTCCGCCTTCAGAAAAGGCGTACAGAGCCTTTTCGTTGAGGACACTGGTGTCGAAACCGGAAGTTGCTACCAGGTCGTTGAGGTTCAGCAATACACCTTTCTTGGCGTAAGTGTAGAAGTTCTCATAATTCAGTTCAAATGCATCGGGGGCGTTTCCACCGGCTACTACGGTCATTAGTTTTGTGAAATAGTCGCCAAAACCAACGGTTTCAATCTGCACCTTAATATCCGGGTTCTGCTCTTCGAAGATCTTTCTCATCTCTTCAAGATACATCGCATTTGCATCTGCTGAAGAGAAGTTCATGAACTTGATGGTTGTCACACCGAGTAGAGAGGTTGTCAGTGCCATTGAGGCAACCACTAGAACTACCAGAAACCTTTTCATTCGATCACACTCCTTTTAGCCTTTTATACCACCTACACTGAGCCCCTGTTCGAAGTATCTCTGAGCGAATGTGTAGATCAGCAGTATTGGAATCATGGATATCAATGCGCCGGCCATAAGCATGTTGTAGTCGCTCTGATGCTGACCGTTAAGCAGGCTGAGACCGACAGGGAGGGTCATCTTGTTCTTGTCGGTGAGAACTATCAGCGGCCACAGATAATCGTTCCACGCCCCCATGAATGTGATGACCGTCAATGTGGCAATGGCCGGCCTGGAGAGGGGAAGTATCATTTTGAAGAATATTCTCAGATGAGAGGCCCCGTCCAGAACTGCCGCTTCAACGAAGTCGTCGGGAATCGTTCTCATGTACTGCCTGATCATGAAGGTTCCGAAAGCGTTGAAAAGTGAGGGTAGCATTATACCCACATAACTGTTGAGTAGCGAAAGATGCTTGAGGGTGAGATAGTTGGGTATCATCGTGATGTTTGCAGGGATCATCATCGTGGCGATATATATACCGAACAAGACTTCCCTCCCTTTGAAGTTGATCTTCGAGAAGACATAAGCGGCCATGCTGGCTGACATGACCGTGACAAACGTGATCAGCACAGATATGAATATGCTGTTGAATATAGCCTTGTCAAACGGGAATATATCGAAGATCTTGACGAATCCGTCGAAGCTTATCTCATCCGGAAGCCACTGGATGGGCAACACCGTAAGGGCTTTGGTCTTCTTGAGCGATGTGGATACCATCCAGAAAAACGGCAGCAGGGTGAAGAAGGAAAACAGCAGCATCACCAGATAATAGGCGGTTCGCCTCGAAATCCTCTTAAGATTCATAATGCACCCACTTTCTTTGCATCTTCCACTGGATCAACGTTACGGTGAGAATGAAGCAGAAAAGTATCCAGGAAAGGGCGGTTGCGTAACCCATCTTGTAATAAGTGAAAGCGTAGTTGTATATCCTTTCCATCATCGCCTGGGTCGATCCATGGGGGCCTCCTTTAGTCATCACCATGACCTGGGGGAAGAGCTGGAAAGAGTTTATTATGGCCATGATGAGTACAAAAAACATCGTTGGTGAAATTAGAGGCAAAGTTATAAATCTGAACTTATGCCACCTTTTCGCACCGTCTATCGACGCCACTTCGTAATATGAGGGATTAATGCCTTGCAGGCCAGCCAGAAAGATCAGCCCGAAGAAGCCCATGTCCTTCCAGACGCTCGCCAGCACTATGCCGGGCATCGCCCAGACTTTGTCGTAAAGCCAGGAGGGACCCTGCAAACCGAAGATACCCAGAATCGAGTTTATCGGACCGTAATAGGGACTCAACAGCCATCGCCAGAGCATCGCAGCGGCAACCCAGGAACTCAAAACGGGAATATAGAATATTGTTCTGAATACACCCGTAAATTTCGTTCTTATGTTGAGAAGCATCGCCAGGGACAGTGAAGCGATTATCATGAGCGGTATGTACAGCACTATATAATAAAGAGTGTTGCCCAGCACCCTCCAGAACTCCTCGCTCGCGAATATCTTTTTGTAATTCTCGAGACCTATGAAATTCGCCCTGCTCAAAACATCCCAGTCTGTAAGGCTCAGAACAAAGGAGTACACTATTGGAAAGACTTGAAAGAAGATGAACCCGCAGATGCTGGGCAAAAGGAACATTAGAATAACTAGCCTCTTTCTTGCCTTCTTCTTCATTAATTGATCCTCCCCAAAAGATACTTCCTTCACTGAATAAACTAAGTTGATTATACTTCTTACACACACCTTTACAAACTTCAAAGAGGGGAAATCACAAACAGTTATGCCCGATAATTGGCGTTTATTGGTCGCAATCTTCTAATTGCTACAGAAATCAATCTTCGCTTTAAAAACCACGGTAAAGAAACCAAACGCGAGATGACGGCTTTGTTGTCCTGAAAGTCTCAAACAATGCACAAATAGTGGTTGTTCGTTGTTGGTTAAGAAGAGCGAGAAGAG
>DBRH01000041.1 GCA_002305955.1 Kosmotogaceae bacterium UBA1373 | reverse complement strand
TATTTTCCGGATCGAAAAAACCTTCTCTCACACACGATTGACTCTTATCGAGAAAGAGTATCTGTCCTCTGTCGATTATCCTTTTACAATCAACCTTTATCTTTTCCAGATAACCGCATATATCCTCTACCTTGTGGGCATGTGTGATATACAGGCATTTCTCTCCGTTTTTAAGCCCGTTGTTCAAAAAAGGGATGATCGTGTCGTACCACTGGCCCTCCGTCTCGTAAAGGAGACATGCATGATCGTGATGTCTGAGCTCTTCACCAGTATCTGTCATATCCGGATCGAGACTCATCGACGGCAACTCCCTTCATCGCTGTCGGAAAACTTGACAGTCGGCCCGACCGATGATAGAATCTACTGTACGGATGCGTAGCTCAGCGGAAGAGCGCTTCCTTCACACGGAAGAGGCCACAGGTTCGATCCCTGTCGCATCCACCAGCGAGGAAGGGGTCAGGCCGACTCCTTCTTTTCCTTTTCTTTTTTCTTCTCTGGCTTTTTGGACTTTTTTGGCTGTTCCGGCTTTTTGATAAACTTGATATCGTACGTCGTGGGAACCGGCCATGTGAAACCTACCGACACTTCTTTCTTGAGAGTTTTCAGGAGATTCTTCTGGGTTTCCGGGGTGAGTATCCCAGACATATTCTGATAAACCTGCACCGAAGCTCCATTTATCGTCTGATCCTGGAAACCGCGCGTCAGATCTTTGAGCAGCCTCTGATAAACGGCCCGCGGCGATTCTATCCTTCCCGTTCCTTTGCAGACAGGGCAGGAAGAGTAAAGTTTGGAACCGATCGCGGCGGTAGATCTTTTTCTGGTCATCTCGAGAAGACCGAGTCTGGTGAAACCCATGATCATGGTACGGGCCTTGTCTTTCTTGAATTCGCTGCTCAGACTGGCTATGATCTTCTGCCTGTCTTCATCGGTCTTCATATCTATAAAATCGATTACCACGATACCACCGATATTTCTCAGCCGGAGCTGTCTGGCAATTTCCGACGCCGCTTCCAGGTTGGTGTTCAGAGAGGTCTCCGAGACATCGCTTCCAGAGAGGTTCCCGGCCGAGTTTACATCTATGACTGTCATGGCCTCGGTTCTGTCGATATAGATATTTCCGCCGCCGGGGAGAGCAACCGTTCTGGTATAGAGAATCTTGAGCTTCTCGTAGATGTCCTCCGTGGCGAAAGCGTCTCCTTCGACGTATCTGACTACCGGTTTAAATCCGGCCTTGAACTTGCTTATTCCGGCCACAACCTCGTGCCATAGTTCTTCTGAATCGACAACGATTTCTTTTGTACTTTCGGTGAGTCTTTCACGGAGAATGTACTCCACAAAGGAAGGTTCTTCGTAGAGAATTTTAGGTTTTCGCCCGCGCTTGAAGGTTTCATTTATCTTCTTCCAGTTTTCTCTGAGCCCTTCCAGCTCGTCTTTTATGGTCTCCTCACCGAGTCCGTAGGAGGCCGTCCTGAAGATCACACCCTCTTTGCTCTCGAGAAGCGATTTTGCCACCGTTGTTAATCTATGCCTCTCCTGAGGATCGGCGATCTTCTTCGAAATACCTATGTGTTTCGAAAATGGTGTATAGACAAGACTCCTGCCCGGTATGCTGACTTTCAAAGTTATCTGAGGTCCTTTCGAACCTATCGGGTCTTTGCTCACCTGTACGAGTACTTTGTGGTTCTTCTCGAGTTTCTGCTGGCCGGAGGCATCCTTAAACCTCAGAAAGGCGTTTCTTCCGATACCTATATTCACAAAGGCCGCTTCGAGACTGGGAACGACGTTTTCGACTTTTCCAAGGTAGATGTTTCCTGTAACGCTCTCGCTGTCCATGTCCTCGAAAAATATCTCTTCGAGTTGATCGGAATCCACCGAGGCGATCCTGACTTCATCCTCAACCCTGCTGAAGATGATAGTCTGCGTTCTGCTCTTGATTGTTGCCACCGCCCTTTCATTGCTTCTGTACATTACAGATCTTCAGTATATTATAACCGAGCCTGCCTAAAAAAAAGACGGCCACCATTAGGTGGCCATCTTTTTACTCGTTCATCTCTATTATTCCGAGACTTCCGTTTTTTCTGGTATAGAGAACGTTTACTTCATCAGTGTCGATGTTTCTGAAGATGAAGAAAGTGTGCCCCAGCATCTCCATCTGGAGCAGGGCCTCTTCTTCGGTCATAGGCTTGATCGTGAATCTCTTTCTTCTGGTTACTGTAATTGACTGTTCTTCTTCGAACTGGGAGGGAACTAATTCAAGGTTTTCCTTAATGCCATTCTTGTGTTTGAATCTAGTTCTCTCTTTGAACCTCTTCAACCTTCTCTCGAAGGCGTCGGATGCCGCATCGACCACCGTGTAGAAATCGCTTCCCTTCTCCTCTACCCTGACAACTACTCCTGGAAGATGGGCGGTAGCCTCGACATTGTAAAAGGCTCTCACCTTAGACAACCTGAGATCCATAGAGATCACTTTTTCTTCGTTCACAACCTTGGACACTTTTGAGAACCTCTTGTCGATGTAGTCTTTCATGGAATCTGTTATTGTTACGTCCTTTGAGTAGATGTTGTAATCCATGATAACCCTCCTCTCGCAGTGATGTGACTGAAGTTTTGTTACCTTTTGCACTGAAGTATCGTAGGCGGTCGTGATACCTACAATACCTCACCGGTAGAGTTTCTTCGAATCATCGAGTGTTTATCGAAAACGGAGAAGAAGCGACCCACTCCGATTTCGGCTCCATACTCTAACAAATGCGGAATCAACTCTGCCGGATGCACCTGGAACGAACCAAGAATCTCCACGGGCACCCACCTGGCATCTACCAGCACCGGTAGGCCAGGATTGTCCGGATCGCTCCCAAGTGAAACGGTACCACTCATGTAATTACAGAGAAATATCACCTCCAGCAGTTTCTCCTTTCTGAACTCCTGCACCGCAACCACGGATAGAGGTTCTACCGAGATACCGGTCTCTTCGACAAGTTCTCTTCGAACCGCAACAAGAAGATCTTCGTTTTCTTCAACTAATCCGCCGGGGAAACACCAGAAGGGAGGTCTGTCTTGATGAGCATGACGAACAAGAAGAACTGAGTTGTCTTTGAAAACTAAGGCTCTCACGCTTACACGATGTGTACTCTTCACGGTCGCACCTCAATCATCCCTCAAAACTAAGTATATCATTTATGCTCGCGTGATTGATGATAGAATCATAGGTAGGATTGGAGGTAATAGAATGCGCTATTCAAGGGTTAGAACGATCACGACCATGGGCCTCAAAGTGATGGATGTGCTTGTCGAACTCGATATAGATAGCAGGGCTCTGGTCCAGGACATGGATATAGTGGGACTGGGTGACACTGTGGTCAAAGAGAGTAAGAAGAGGGTTAAAAGCGCCGTGAAGAACTCTGGGATCGAACTTCCGAATGGAAGGATAACAGTCAACCTCGCTCCGAGTGATGTTAAAAAGGAGGGTTCTTACCTTGATCTTCCGATCGCGGTAGGATTATTGAAGGCCACCGCACAGATCAAACCCGATCTTTCGGATTTCATCTTCTTCGGAGAACTGGGACTCGACGGAAGTTTAAGAAAGGTCAGAGGTGTGTTGCCCATACTTCTTTCTCTGTCCAGAAAGGCCAACGGCACCAAAGTAGTCCTCCCGGCTCCAAATATGGCCGAGGCTTCAATAGTAGACAAGTTGACCATTTACACCATCGACAACCTCAACGAACTCGTCGGCTTTCTGAACGGCCAGATTCGAAAGGAGCCGGTAAACTACGAAAAGCCGGAGCTTGGAAATCTCGCCACTCCTGATATGTCGGAGATAAAGGGCCAGGAGTTCGCCAAAAGAGCCGCGGAGGTTGCGGCCGCCGGAGGTCACAACCTTCTGTTGAGAGGCTCACCCGGTTGTGGAAAGACGATGCTCGCCAGAAGAATCCCTTCGATCCTCCCGCCGCTGACGATGGACGAAGCTATAGAAACGACGATGATATACAGCGTTTCCGGTCTCCTCGGCGACAGAGGATTGATAAAGGAGCGCCCCTTCAGGTCGCCCCACCACACCGCTTCTACGACTTCCATAGTCGGAGGTGGTAACGATGCGAGGCCCGGTGAGATCAGCCTTTCTCACAACGGTGTTCTCTTCATGGACGAGTTCCCCGAATTCAGACGAGATGTCATAGAAGCTCTCAGGCAACCTCTGGAAGATGGAGTCATAACCGTGGCACGGGCCAAGCTCACGGCAACTTATCCGGCCAGATTCATGATGGTAGCGGCGCAAAACCCCTGTCCCTGTGGCTGGTACGGAGACAAGACCAGGGAATGTACATGCTCCTGGTACGAAATACAGAGATACAACAGAAAGATCTCCGGTCCCATGGAGGACAGGATAGATATATTCGTCGATATGCCCCGCCTGGATTTCGATAAATATATGGAAACCTCTATCGCTGAAAGCTCCGCCAGCGTAAGGGAGAGAGTTATCAGGGCGCGCAACAGGCAACTGGAGAGATACAGAGGAATGAATCTCTTCTCAAACAGCCAGCTTGGACACTCCCTTCTGAAGGAATACGTGAATCTCGACCCGACATCGAGGTCTTTACTGTCGGGCGCGGTGGATAAGATGAAATTGACGGCCCGGTCTATAGACAGAATACTGAAAGTTGCCCTGACCATAGCCGATCTTGAAGAAAACAAGGTACTCGCCCGGCACATCGCCGAGGCGATACAGTACAGGAAGAAAACGTGATAGGTTGTTCGTAAAACACGAGAAAAAGAGTATTCGAGAGGTTCGCTTCGCTCACGAGAAGACGAGAATCCTCTTAAGAACCGTTGTTGGTTGTACGCGGTGCGTTGTGGGCAAGGGCATCGAGTAGGAGAGGGGTCAGGCATGACGGAAAGAGAGCAAGACTGTCATCTCGTAGTTCTCTTATACTGGATTTCATCTCTTCAGTCTCTCCCTCTCTCCTTTTCTCGTGCTCTTTAACTAACAACGAAGAGCCGCTCTTCGCAGCCAGTTTTCTTTCTCTGGTACATATACCAGTCTATTGAAATCTGATAAAAAATGTTGTATTATTACAATATCCCCTCCCCCCGGGGAGTGGTTAATGTAGATCGTCTCCAGACTGGAGGTTGTTATGAAAGAGTATGTTGTAAAAGGCATGACCTGCGCGGCCTGTGTAAGGGCAGTTGAGAAGGCTGCATCGAAGGCGGAGGGGGTGTCCGGTCCGGTAGTCAGCCTCGCGACGGAAAAGCTGACATTCGAACTTTCGGGCGGCTTCGACGAGGAGAAGCTCTTCAATCTTGTGAAGAAGGCCGGTTATGAGCTCGAAGAGGTGCGCAAGGAGAGAATAGTTACACTTGAGATAGACGGCATGACCTGTGCGGCCTGCGTTTCGGCTGTGGAAAAGGCTATCGCGAAGCTAGACGGTGTGAGCGAGGTTTCCGTAAATCTGGCGGCCGAGAAGGCAACCGTCGGGTACGATCCCGATAGGCTGAGGATATCTTCAATAAAGGAGGCAATCGAAAAGGCTGGGTACCGGGCAAGTGCCTTTACAAACGCCGATTCCGAGCAGTCCAGACTTAAAAAAGAAGCCGCTATCAGGAGCTATAAACAGAAATTTCTCGTTTCGATCGTCTTCGCCCTTCCGCTCCTGATTATCGCGATGGGTCATATGATAGGATTGAAACTGCCTTCTTTCATCGATCCTCACATGAATCCCTTGAACTTCGCTCTCGCCCAGCTATTTCTCACTATCCCTATAATAATCGCCGGGAAAGATTTCTACCTCAAGGGAATTCCAAATCTCTTCAGGGGCCATCCCAATATGGATACGCTGGTAGGTCTCGGAACCGGAGCAGCCTTTATCTACGGTGTTTTTGCGACCGTACAGATAGCTTCTGGCAACCACAATTATGCCGGCGATCTCTACTTCGAATCGGCCGGAGTTATAATCGCACTAATTTCTCTGGGAAAGTACTTCGAGAACCTATCGAAAGGAAAGACTTCGGAAGCCATAAGAAAGCTGATGAATCTGGCGCCAAAGAAGGCTCTGGTGAAACGTGAAGAGAGGTTCGTCGAGATTCCTCTCGAAGAAGTCGAAGCAGGAGATGTTTTGCTGGTCAAGGCGGGTATGTCGATTCCCGTGGATGGAATCGTTATCGACGGAACCACTTCGGTAGATCAATCGATGCTGACGGGAGAATCGATACCCGTAGATATCACAGAAGGCTCGAAAGTAACCGGCGGTACGATGAACATAAACGGCGCAATAGAGATAAAGGCCTCTCGCGTGGGAAGTGACACCGTTCTATCGAAGATTATAAAGATGGTCGAAGAGGCACAAGCCTCGAAAGCTCCGATCGCACGCCTTGCAGATACGGTTAGCGGTTACTTCGTTCCCTTCGTTCTGGTGGTTGCCCTGGTCGCTTTTGTAACCTGGATCGCTCTGGGTTACGGCTTCGTCTTTTCCATGTCGATGACGATCGCCGTACTGGTTATCGCCTGCCCCTGTGCCCTTGGACTGGCAACGCCGACGGCGATAATGGTCGCAACGGGCCGTGGTGCGGGAATGGGAATACTCTTCAAGAACGGTGAGGCTCTTGAGACGACCCATAAAGTCGATGCCGTTATTTTCGACAAAACCGGCACGATCACCAGAGGGAAGCCGGAGCTGGTCGATTTCAAGGTATTGAACGGCTTCGCCGAAGAGGAGTCCATCAGATTGGTCGCAAGCATAGCCAGCAGAAGTTCCCATCCGTTGGACAGGGCGATACTCGATAGCTACGACGGCGATTTGCTGCAAGTATCGGATTTTCAGGCCGTCGCCGGAGGAGGAATAAGCGCCACAGTAAACGGCGGGAAGGTGAAGCTGGGGAATCCCGGTTTTATTGGGACCACAGGAAGCGAGGTCGATGAATTCGTTCGCTCCTTATCCGAACTCGGAAAGACGCCAGTCGTCGCGTCTTACGATGGGAAAGTAATGGCCGTTCTGGGAATCGCCGACGTAATAAAGGATTCGTCGGCCAGAGCCATAGAAAGGCTGAAAAGATCTGGTGTGGAGACCTATATGATGACCGGAGACAACGAAAGAACGGCCAGAGCCATAGCGGCACAGGTTGGTGTAGACAACGTAATCGCGGAAGTTATGCCTCAGCACAAAGCTGGGAAGGTCGGGCAATTGAAGGAGAGAGGCTTCACCGTCGCCATGGTGGGGGACGGAATAAACGATTCGCCGGCGCTTGCGGCAGCCGATGTCGGAATCGCTATAGGCTCCGGGACAGATATCGCGATAGAAGCTGCCGATGTAGTTCTCATGAAAGACGATCTCAACGACGTGGTGAACTCAATAAACCTTTCAAAGGCGACGATAAGGAATATCAAGCAGAACCTGTTCTGGGCCTTCTTCTACAACACGATAGGTATTCCCGTAGCAGCCGGGCTCTTCTACGTAGCCTTCGGTCTAAGATTGAATCCCATGATAGCCGGTGCGGCCATGGCCTTCTCCAGCGTCAGTGTCGTGACGAATGCGCTGAGACTGAAGAAAATTAAAATATAAAGGAGGAGACAAGATGAAACTGATAATCGAAGGAATGAGCTGTAACCATTGCAAGATGAGAGTGGAAAAGGCTTTAAGTTCTATTGAGGGCGTGAAAAAAGCTAGAGTCGATCTGGACGATGGATCGGCTGTTGTCGAAAGCTCCGTGGAGCTAGACAGAGAATTTCTGAGAGAAGTGATAGACGAGGCCGGATACGTTCTGAAAGAGATCAAAGATTGATATGGAGAATCACTCGCACCACCATAAACACGATGAGGCTCTTAAAATATTAAAGACAGCGAGGGGCCAGATAGACGGAATAATCAGGATGATCGAGGACGAGAGGTACTGTATAGACATATCCACGCAACTCCTGGCTGTGGTCTCGCTTCTTAAAAAGGCTAATACCTCCGTTGTCAACAGGCACATCGAAACCTGTGTAAGAGAGGCAGTGAAAACCGGCGAGGTAGATGAGAAGATAAAAGAACTAGAAACGCTTATGAAGTACATAGAGAAGAGCCTCTAGGCTGGTCCTGGAGGTTCTTACTCATCTTTCAGAAGTTCGTGCAGCTTTTCGAGAGCCTCTTTGAGATTATTTTCCGGAAGGTCCCAGAGATTCTCCACCATTCTCTTCACGACCTCGTTCCTGTCTTCTATAGCTTTCATATAAATGGAAAGCATATCCCGTCTCTCTCTCTTCAACATCCCCAGATTTTTCAGAGTATCTAGCGAGAGCTTTTTTTCTTCGTCTATAAGGTCGCCTATGGTCAGGACGACATCGTCCAGTTTCCACTGCACATCGTCCAGCAGCATCGCCAGTGTTCTGCGTATCGATTCCAGTCTTTCAACTTTGCCTGTCATATTCAACCTCCAGCAGCAATTCAAGAGATACTGCGAGTCCCTTCAGGTCTATTTTAGTGAGCGAGATTCCCTGTCGGGGTGCCTTACGAGCAGGCTGATCGCCGCGCCTGCGATGCTGAGTATGGCTGATACCAGATAACTGATCCCGTACCCGCCGGTGATGTCTCGCGCAATGCCTCCGAGAAGGGGGCCAAGTATGCCTCCGACACCCCAGGCCGTTATCATCACCCCGTAATTCACTCCCAGGTTCTTCATCCCGTAAAAATCTGCGGTGATCACCGGGAATATGGCCAGCATTCCGCCGAAGGTAAAGCCGACGAGACTCTTGCCTATCAACAGAGCGACCGGGCTGGTAAGAGCAGCGAACGAGAAATAGACGACCGCCTGTATGAGAAACATAGTCAAAAGCGTGATCGTTCTTCCGAGATAATCCGATATGGTACCCCACGTAACCCGTCCGATGAAGTTGAATATGGCGTAAACGACAACCAGCAGGAATCCGTTACTGATCGAAGCCTGTTCGAGCCCGATCTTCGACATCTGGCCTATTATGAGCAGGCCCGCGAAAGTCCCGAAGAAGAACATGGTCCAGAGAAGGTAGAACTGAACCGTCTTGACCATCTCGCGAACTTTGTAGTCCTTTGCCGTTATCTGATGGGCCCTAGCCGGTCTCCTCTTCAGTTCGATTCTCTGGAAACCGGGCGGCGGATTTGAAATGGTGAAAGAGAGCGAAAAAACGACCAGAAAGAAGATTATACCGAGAGTGATTAAAGTTGCCGGAAGCCCCAATAATCCTATAAGGGAACTGGTCAAGGGGGCGATATAAACGGGTGCGAGACCGAAACCGCTTACAACTATGCCCGATATCAAGCCTCTGTGTTCGGGGTGAAACCATTTTACGGCGGCGGGCGTGGGTGAAGCGTAACCGAAACCCATCGCCAGACCGAAGACCACGCCGAAGAATAAAGTGAGCCCCGCAACTGTGAGATTGAGTCCGGAGAGAATGAATCCCAGAC
The DNA here is from genome assembly GCA_002305955.1 of Kosmotogaceae bacterium UBA1373. GTDB lineage: Bacteria > Thermotogota > Thermotogae > Petrotogales > Kosmotogaceae > Mesotoga. The sequence continues at coordinate 470 of DBRH01000041.1, read as the reverse complement.
CGGCCAGCACTGAAGAAATCAAAAGCACCGGTTTTGGTCCGAGCCTGTCCTGCAATTTTCCTCCCGGAACCATCGTGAGCGCGAAAACCGCGGAAGCTAGCATATAGGGGATCTGCGTCTGTGTTGCGCTCCAACCATAATTGTCTATCAAGGCTGCGGAGATGATGCTCCAGGAGTAAAGCACTCCAAGGGTTAAGTTAACTCCCAACCCACTGTAAACTACGAGCCAGGCCTTTTTTAGATCGGTCACGACAGATTTGTCCTCCTAATGAAAAGTAATGCACACCGGGCAGATCTGTTTCATAAAGTAGCACAGCTTACCCCATTTTTACAATGACCACAACGGTAGTGTTGAACAGTCAGGATCACTTTTTCTTGCTCAACAGGCTTTTGAAAGAGACAGGCACAAAATACTGAATGCAGACGATCTTCCATATTCCCTTTGATTTAATCAGGAGCGTGGAACCCTG
>DBRH01000064.1:2036-7598 GCA_002305955.1 Kosmotogaceae bacterium UBA1373 | reverse complement strand
CACTCCGATTTTATCATCAAAGAGAGGGACGACCTATGAAGATTTGTCTGAATGTACGCGATCCAGACCGTTGAATATCGTCAAGGATCAGTCTTTTTTGAGACGCAGTATCTTCCATTTCCCGATTTCGCGAAAGCCAAGCCGGTTGTAGATCTTTCCGGCTTCGGGGTTATCATAGAACAGACAAGGAGTCTTTCCCGAAGCCAGCAGATCCGAGCAGAGTCTAGACATAACTTTGGAGGCCAGTCCCTGTTTCCTGTAGTCTTTGTGAGTCGCAACTCCGATGATCATAGCCATATCGGAAGTCTCCGCGGTGCTGGTGGCCGTAGAAACTATTCTGCTGTTCATTTCTACGATATATCTTCTGGACGTTCCACTCTCGAGCGAAGAGAGAAAGGATTCCTCTTCGGTCGCCTGAAACTCTTCTATCGAATTCAGGAGAGCCAGAAGCTCTCTAGCATCGCTCATTGTCGCCCTCCTGATTGGCAGGTCGTTCTTCTCGAGGTTCGGCTCTTTGAGAACTGCAAGATGCATCGTGGCTTCTTCCTTCGTGATCTCTCTCAAATGGGTAGCTATAGCATCTATACAATCTGCCTTCCCGCTCAATGCGATACCCTTCCCAAAATCCTTTATGATCGCCGCCGCTTCAGCATGATCCATTCTTTCGCTGGAATAGACGACAAAAAACCTGTAATATCTTAGAAGAACACCTGTGGGATTCTCAAGTTCGCCATCGATGAAAATTTCCATGTGTTCGGCCTCTGGCACAGTATTCTCGATGTCGCCGATCATAAAAACGTTGAACTCCCTCTCCACAGACAGAAAGGGAATCAACATCTTCCATTCCTTGCCGGAGATCCTTCTCATTCTTATCACACCCAACATCCGTCATTTGTCGCATGAGAATAGGGTATATTATCGCTGCATTATTTTCAAGTTCATGTGACAGCCGGTTGATTTTGACCGGACATATCACCCCCGGCAAAGAAGCTAACCTCAGCACGTTATATAATTTTACTGTACCGATGTCCATTCATCAGGGGAGGTTAGGTTCAATTGCATAAAGTATCTTTAGTTCTTTTTCTTTTTATGGTGGTCGCTGTGGCCGCCACCACGGGGAGTATAGAGCTTTACGGTAATGAGATATTCTTCAGAATCAACGAAGCCGAAGGCCTTCCCATCGTTGTGATAGGTGACGGACCGGGAATAAGCAATCGATATCTCGAAGACATACTTCCAGCAAGAAAAACGGTTTTCTACGATTCGCCCGGAATAGGAAAATCCAGCAACGCCGGCTCCTTAGATTTGAGCGTGGAGTATTACATATCCGAGTTGTCGGCGATCGTTCACGAACTGGAACTTGAGAGATTCCATTTGGTGGGACACGGCTTTGGAAGTCTGGTAGCCGTTTATTACGCTCTGGCCAGACCGGCTGGACTGTCGAGCCTGGTGCTTGTGAATCCAATTCTCTCGATTCCTCAGCTAGATCTGCTGCTCGAAGAACATGCTCTCCAGAACGATACCGAACCCGATAAGTTGAAGCTGCTTTTCTTGAATTACAGAGGCGATATAGAGGCAAAACTGAAGACGACCGTGGAGGACGTATGCCGCGACACTTACAATCAGTTCTGGGGTGACGGACCGGTAGTAACCGGTAAGTTGAGGGGGCTGGATATCTCGTCGGGTCTATCCGATCTCAGAATGCCGATACTTATCTGCACAGGCCTGTACAATTTTCCAGGAGTCGATAAAATCATAGATTACCAGAAACTCTCTCCGACGAGCGAGTTCGTCACATTCATAAACAGCGCACACTTTCCCATGCTTGAAGAGAGTGAGGGGTTCAACATGATAGTCGGAGATTTCCTCCGGAGAGTTGAAGCTGAACACGAGAACAGCCCTGCGCCTGATTCATCTGGAAAAGCCGTTGATACTCTTTCGGGAGTTGTCTCGCTCGGTGAGAAAGACAACGGGGTCGATATGGACCTTGAAGTTGGTCGTGATTTCAGCGTCTCACTCCCTTCGAGTCCGGGAACCGGTTACTCCTGGAAGCTAGAGGAGTTCGACGGACGGGTCTTGAGACTTCTCTCCGACCCGTTCTACGAAGAACCGGGAACGACCGGCGGCGGCTACCAGGTCTTTCAGTTCAGGGTGATAGGCCCCGGAGAGGCCGATATTTCTCTGTCTTATTGCTCGTGCTGGAACGATGAACCGATAAGGACCTACAGGGTCGGAATCTCTGTACCGTTTCAGGAAAGGGAGGCTCTATCGATCGATGAGTCCGGTAACGGGAAGAGTTTCTCGGTAGATCTGGCCGTACCTCTGGAGGTTTCACTGAACGTGACAACAGGAACTGGCATGTCATGGAGGATAACCTCCACTACCTCTTCTATCCTCCGTCAGACGAAGGAAAACGAGTATTCGATACCCGAAAACACCCCGGCCGTCGGCGGGACCGTTCAGCAGCGTTACTATTTCGAGGGTATCAACTACGGAACCGCCTACATAGAATTCTCATATGGAAGGCCCTGGGAGGAAGCACCTCCCGAGAGGACCTTCGGGGCGACGATAACAGTGGCCGAACCCGTTCATAACATTTACGTTGCCAGAGACAGCGACCACGATCGTTATATAGCTCTAGAACTTGACCAAATGCTGATTTTAAAATTGAAGAGCGGTTCATCCAGCGACGAAACCTGGTATTTACGCGAGGGACTTCCACGACATTTGCAACTCCTCGTTGATCCCTTCATCGAATACGTTGAAGAAGTCGGATATTCAATTTTCTACTTTAAAACTGTAGAGAGAGGAGAGGTCGTTCTGGAGATGTCTTATGGAAGTCCTGCGTCGCCCGATCAACCAATAGATACTTACAGGATTACGCTGCAAATAGAATAATGAAGAGCCGTCCTTCAAAAGAGCGAGAGAGAAAGAGAGAGAAGGAGAGAGAAAGAGAGAGAATTCTCGCCTTCTCGTGAGCGAAGCGAGCGTCTCGATCTTTCCCATAACTCTCCATGCTCCACTCTCAACGGTTCTCAAGCGAACTCTGGACGCTCTTTCTCGGCTCTTACCAATAACGTACCGCCAACAACCAACAGCGCATTCATATCCTACCCCTATCTAGGTTTTTGGGTTGAATGGTATATAATAATATGCAGGTACCAACTAGTTTGACAATTGAAAGGGAATGGTTACTCTGTAAGCAGTCTTGTAGCAAAAACCGTTATATCTTTTCATTCTTATCTTTTTGTCCACACCAATAAGGAAGGAAAACTCTGGTATATTTACCAGAAAAATCTCGAAACAAAGGGGGCGAAGTACCTTGAGTAAGAGGTTAACGTTAGTCTTACTGTTAGTATCCATGGTTCTGACATCTTTTGCTTTTGCCGTGGAGAAAGGTCCGATTTCAGACATCGTTTACTTCAACGTGAGAATGAAAGAGGAAATCGCGCTGAAGGACACATCAGAAGGGATGACAGACATCTTCATGTATGGGGTCCCGGGTCCGGTTATCTTCGGTCTCGACCAGGCGACTAGAGACAAGCTGGATCTCTACACTGTACCGTCCGGTTCATGGTCGCTTCTGATGAACAACGTACCCAATGAAGCGCCGTACACTCTTGAAGTAGCCGGCAAGGAAGTTTTCAACGCCTTTGCCATCAGAGAGGTCAGATTCGCCATGAACTTCCTGATCAACAGGCAGTTCGTTACCGACGAAATCCTTGGCGGAGCAGGCTTCCCGGCTTTCACCATGGCCACCGAAGGTCAACCCGGAACTTACAAGTACAACCTGCTTGCTACCAAATTCGGGTTCACGGCCGAGGGAAACGAGACTCTGGCGATCGAAGAGATAACCAAGGCCATGCAGGCTGCCGCGGAGCTTCCGGCTAACGCTGGAAAGCTCGAGAAGCGGGCCGACGGTTTCTGGTACTTCAACAACGAACCGGTCACCATAAAGTTCATAATCAGAGTCGATGATCCCAACGGTCGTCTGAGACTCGGAGAATACGTTTCCAACCAGCTTGAAAAGGCCGGTTTGAAGGTCGAGAGACTTCTCTGGGACAGAAGCAAGGCTGGAACAACGGTCTACGGCGGAAGCGATCCCAAGGATCTGGTCTGGCAGATGTACACCGAAGGCTGGGGCGCAGGTGCGACGAGAGCCTTCTGGGAACACATAGTGGCCCAGATGTACGCTCCATGGTACGGCTACATGCCTGGTAACCAGACCGAAGGTTACTGGAACTACGTTCAGGACGAGATCGACGAGGCTACCATGAATGCTTACACCGGAAACTTCCTAACCGAAGACGAATACTGGGAACTGGCTCTCAGAGGTCTAGAGCTGGGACTCGAAGAGGCAGTTAGAATATACGTTGTCAACCAGCAGGACTTCTTCACCGCAAACGCAGCCAGGCTGGTAGATAGATTCGCCTACGGCCTCGGCGACGGTTTGAACGGCTGGTCGATAAAGACGGCCGAAACGCAAGACGGTGTTCTCTTTGTAACACTCTTCTCGGCGATGGGTTCGCTGTTCATGGACGCCTGGGATCCGATAGGAACAGACGGTTTCAGCAGCACCTATTCAAATGCTATCGCAGAGAACCTCTACGACCCGGCGATGTTCGAAAGTCCGGCTTCGGCCATACAGACTCCTCTGAGAGCTATTCCGATCGAGGTCGATACGAAGGTCAGAAGGGACGAAGAGGGCAACGTGGTCGGCGACTTCGATGTTCCGGCCAACGCGATCAACTACGATCCTGTTAGCGAAACATGGGTAGAGGTTGGTGAAGGTCACAAAGCAATGTCGATGGCGACATATGAATTCACTTTCGGTAACCTCCACCACGGGCAGCCAACGACAATCGCAGATTTCCTGTACGCCCAGGGCTTCCTCAACGAGTGGTCAACCCAGGAAGGCGAGGATGATCCTCTGTACGAACAGGGTTATTCATCAAAGATGAAAGATGCGCAGGATACATTGATCGGCTGGGTAATCCATCCCGACGACACCATAACCGTGTATTTCAACTACAACTTCCCGGCAAGTAAAGAGAGAGTCGCGGGCTGGGGAGCACCCGGAATCAGTGTATCGGCCTCCGGTCAGTCTGTTGGTTGCGCCTGGGAAATCATAGAAGCGCTCTCTCTTATGATAACAGAGGGAAGCCAGTCCGGCACCACCTACGCCATCACCAGGGATCCGGCGGTCACAGAAGTCGATGTTCTTTCTCCTAGCTGTGTGAAGGATATCGCGGCCAAGTTGAAGGAAATGATCGATAGAAAGTACATCCCCAACTACGTCAAGGGGTTCGTGACCGAGGAAGAAGTGCTCGCCAGATACAACGCTGCATTGAACTTCATCGACAGGTACGGTCATGCCTACATAAGCAACGGCCAGTACTATTTGGCCAAATTCGACACGACCGCCAACTTCGCCGAACTGAGAGCCTTCAGAGACCCCACCTATCCGTACGAGAAGGGTTACTGGAAGGAATACCTCAGAGCGACGAGACTGAGAATCGACCACCTCGACGTTCCGGCCCTCTCTACTTTCGGAATGGATAT
>DBRH01000064.1:1113-2019 GCA_002305955.1 Kosmotogaceae bacterium UBA1373 | reverse complement strand
TGATAACCGACACAGGAGAGTTCAGCTTCGACGCGACATTTGTCGGTGACGGTCTCTTCGAGGCGGTCATTCCGGCAAGCGCACTCGAGGGTCTGGCAGCGGGTTCCTATAACATAATGGCCATAGCTTCTCTCGAGGGAGCCGTTCCAGCCTCCGCTTCCGCACAAGTCGTTATTTACTGATAAATACCATCCATGATAGTACCCCGAAAGGGGTACTATCATTCTTCTGAGGTGCAATATGTACTGGAAATACGCTTTGAAGAGAGTTCTGTACGGTCTGCTAATGTATGCGATCCTGGTCTTTGTCTTCTCTGCTCTCTTCAACACTGTTATGGAACAGACCCTTAGAGCCCAGATAGAGGAGCAGGTACGAAGCGAAACGATGCGTATGACAAATACGAGCGCACAGCAAATGCAAGACTATGTAGTGGTTAGAAAGGCCGAGCTTTACTCGCTTTACAGGCTCGATAGACCGGTGAGCGAGAGAGTTGTATGGCGCACCTGGGATACTCTGACTTTCAATTTTGGCAACTCGACCCTGATAAGATCTGCAGATGGAAGCAGAAGTGTCTGGAGAATAGTTTCTGAAGCTATTCCCAACACTTTGCTTCTCTTTACGGTGGCGATATTCGTCGATATCATAATCGGTGTCTGGCTGGGTCTCAAAAAGGCGCAGAAGGCCGGCGGCGTTCTCGACAAGAGCACATCGGTCGGTACGATGATCGTTTTCGGCATGCCCTCGTGGTGGCTGGGAATGCTGTTGATAATGTTCTTCGCATACACGATAAGAATATTTCCTTCCGGAGGGTTGCACTCGACACCTCCACCGGAAGGGATCGCATACTTCTTCGACCTCATTTACCACCTTGCGCTTCCCGTCCTCACACTGGTCGTTCTAGGCTTC
>DBRH01000064.1:0-960 GCA_002305955.1 Kosmotogaceae bacterium UBA1373 | reverse complement strand
CGGACTGTACATAGGCGGGCTGGTTATTCTGGATCTCATATACGGGCTGCTCGATCCCAGGATCAAGGTTGGTGGTAAGGCATGAGGTGGATCGATATAAAGAATTCTATAAAAGATTTCTGGAATGAATTCAGAAAGGTGAAGTCCGGAATTGTCGGCATCGTCTTTCTCGGTATATTCCTGTTCATTCTGTTTTTTGAGCGTTTCATAGTACCGTTTCCGCAGGTGAACAACAAGTGGAGGGACATCACCTTCTGGCAGGATCTGCCTTCCAGTGCCGCCCCCGAGTGGACGAACCTCTTCACCTCCAAAAAACGCGCGGTATCGGAATCCATAGGAGAATATACCCTAACTGAAAAGGCTGCCGGTACTGTGAAAATACTCGAGTATGTTTTCGAGTACGACTATAAGGCCGGAGTCGCGCCTTCGGATCTCATTTTCCACGCGGAGGGAACCGGAAAGCCGACCGTCATCCTGGCTATAGAGAGGCCCGATGGTTTAACGCTGGATCTATTCAGAAAACAAATGGAGATGAACAGCTCTCAGGAGATAAGGGTGGCGATAGACAAATCCAGTCAAAGTGCCGCCTATAACTTTGGAAGAAAGTACGACTCTGTTGATGGGATCCCTCTTCAGACGGTAAAGACGACGGATGTTATCTTCTCCAAAGCTCAGATAGGTTTGTTTAGAGCTCCATCGGCTTTGAACGGTGTTTACAAAGTGAAAGCCACCCTGATGCTCCAGAAAGCCGACGAAAGAGTAGATAAAGTTTATTTGAACGTTGCCGGAAGGGTCTTCGGCATACTGGGTACAGACAACTCGAAGAGAGATATCTGGAGCGGAGTGCTGGCCGGAGTGAAATGGGCCCTGCTGATCGGGCTGCTAACGGCAGTCATATCGGTTTCGATCGGTGTGATCTACGGGGTCATGAGCGCATACCTTGGAGGCTGGAAAGACTCC
>DBRH01000021.1:5288-5555 GCA_002305955.1 Kosmotogaceae bacterium UBA1373 | reverse complement strand
GCCGGAATTCATGAGTATCGTACCGGGTATTTGTCGCGTCCGGGTGAATCCCATCCCAAGAAAGAAGGATTCGGGACCATTCGGAAAGGGAGCGCGAAGCCCCGAGAGAACACCGACCTTTGAATATCCCAGAGCTCTCAGCCGACCAAGAAAGAATTCAAGCAATCCGGCTCTGTAGTCTAGAGGTTCAGCCATGGCGTTGTAGATACAGTTTATAAAGGCCATCGAACCTTCGGCCGGGATGGCGTAAGGTGACTCGAGAGAGGG
>DBRH01000021.1:0-5217 GCA_002305955.1 Kosmotogaceae bacterium UBA1373 | reverse complement strand
GGCACGCATCGGTGATCGTCTCCCTCGAATAGAGCCTTATGGAGTCGCACGATCCCTTCGGGTTCGGCGAATACGGCTCGAAGTATTCAGATGGTTTTCCGGTCTTCAATATGTCTATCAGTCGTCGGGCCGGAACTGGACCGGCTATTGTGATATCTTTCAGGAAGATCGAGAATGGAAAGAAGAGCCCGACGGGAGGAGACAGATGTGTGAGGTTGTACTCTTCAATTGATAACCCCAGAGCATCGGCGGCCTTCCTTGCCTCTCCACGCGCCCATGAATTCCAGGGACACTGATCGCCGTAGTAGTAAACCTTCATTCTTTCGATCTCTTTCACCCCGCCCGTGTAATTTATGTCGATCTGGTACCAATATTATAGGTTTTCCGGGCGAGTATCAACCGGCCTTCGTTCTAGTTGTGCAATTGACTGGTTATGCACCTTCCGATATAATCTCAACAACCGATCCAGCTGCCGAAGGAGACAAGATGTTGGGTTATTTCAGGCCAGGTACCTCGCTTTCCGCAGAGTCAAAGAGACAGTACCGGATTATATACTGCTCGCTATGCCATTCTCTACGAAACACCTACGGCAGGAGGGCCGCGCTTCTTCTTCAGAACGACTCGCTCTTTTTCGCGCTTCAATCAGGCTTCATGCCTCCTGTGGATGAGGAGAAAGTCGTGAAAAAAAGATGTGTGATGCAACCCAAAAAGGTCGAGATTCTGGCCTCCAGCCCGGAAGTTTTCGAACCTCTGGCCGACTTCTCGCTTTTAACTGTTCTCTTCGCCGGATGGGACAACGAACTGGATGAGAGGCGGGGAGTGAAATCGAGGTTGTTCGACACGCTTTACAGGCGAGTTTTCACAAAACTCGGGGCGAAACTCCGACAGAGGGGAGTATCGCTCGACGGGTTGAAGAGGGAATGTGTGAAGAACCTGGAACTTGAGAGAAAGGAAGCATCGAGTCCGCTCGAAAGGCTGGAAGGATTCGTCCGATTCGCTTCGAAGCTAATAGCCGAATTCTTCCCNNGACAGAAGACACGGCGATTTCAACGTGCTTTTCGGTCACGAAGGACCGAACCTTGCCGAATACGTCGAGAGTGGCGTATACTCTTCACTGGAGGCTATTTCCCTCCGTGGAAAGTTCAGCACCGACCGGTGCCTTACAGAGATAATCGACAGCACTTTTTCCTTCGTAGTAGGCAGACTTGCTCTCGCGAGGGAGAAGTACAACAAGGGGGTTAAAGATGCCTGATTATTACGAAGTCCTCGGGGTCAGGCCCGACGCTTCGGACGAAGAGATAAAGAGCAAATACCGCGAACTGGTGAAGATGTACCATCCGGATAGACATACCAACAACCCGCTTCAGTCGCTGGCTGAGCAGAAGATGAAAGAGATAAACGAGGCCTACGAAGTACTGGGCAGCCCCGAAAAACGCCGCCAGTACGACGGCGGCAATGTCGGTGGAGCCTCCTCGAGGTACAGCTCCTCTACTGCCGGAAGTTATGAAGCCCTGATCGCACAGGCCAACGGTGACTTATCTCAAAGACTCTGGGAAAGGGCCGTCCAGCTTTGCACAAAGGCGATCGGTATGAATCCTTCCCGCTACGAGGCCTATGCTATAAGAGGAATGGCCCGTTACCAGCAAAACAACCACAACAGCGCAATCGAAGATCTGAACACCGCCATATCCAGAGGCGGGAGGGAAGAAGCGATCTATGCATATCTGGCCTTCAGCAGTGCCGAGCTCGGCAGGCACGGAGAGGCCATCTCGGCGATAAATAAGGCTATCGAGATGGGCGGGAGAAACCCGAACTACCTGGCCTTTCTGGCCATCCAGTACGAAACGATAGGCCGTAGCGAAGAGGCGAGAGCCGCATGGGACGAGGTAAGAAGGATAGATCCCAACAACGAAATGCTGAGACGACGCGATCAGGCATGGAGAGTCGGTGGAACGTACATAGATAAGAAAGATGCCGGAACCGCCGCGGCCTGCGCCACCTGCGTCCTGCTGGACCTGCTGTTCAACTGCTGCTGATGGAACGCGCCCTGGAACTCATAAGCGAGTACGGCTATCTGCTCGTCTTTTTTGGAACCGTTATCGACCAGTCGGGGATACCGGTTTTCATCGTTGCCGGAGGCATCTTCGTGGCGGCCGGGCTGCTCGGTTTCTGGCCAGTAATATTGCTCTCGATTCTGGCACTGGTCGTAACGGACATTCCCTTCATCTTCATTGGACGGTACCTTTCCCGAAGATTGGTGGGAAATTACTCCACCGGAAAGAGCGTAAGATGGTTGAAGAATTTCCTGATAGTGGGAACGGCGATCTTTCTGAAATCTCCGACGCTTTTTTATCTCTTCTCGAAAGTGATACCGGTTATCGGAAAGTACGTGCCTGTTTTCGCCGGCTTCAGCAGCTCCCGCAAGGCCAGGGCCGTACTCCTCTTCTCGCTGGGAGATGTTGTATACGCACTCGTCTTCACGATAGGCGGAGTCTATCTGGGAGATCTCTTCATAGAGTACTCCAGAGTGTTGGCCGTTGTGATCGCTCTACTCTTCGCAGTTTTTTACCTGCTTGCGGCAAGGATATACGGAAAGAGGATAAAGAGCCGGATGGGCAAAGAAAGGAGCGAATATCGTTGAAAGGCAACTTCTACGGTGCGTCGCAGGGAGGAAGACTGGCCTTCGAACTTGTTCTGGAAAGAATCCTGATCCCGCGCATGGCGATAATCGTGGTGGGCGCCTTCAGAGAAGTCGAAAAGTACCGGGAAAAGATAGGAGACTTTCCCGTGCAATGCGCCTTGAGATTCATCGTCGGAGCCAAAGACTCCTTCGCGAATGAAACTGTGAAGCTGCACGAAATGATCAGAGAAAAAGGAGTCGATTCACGGCTGAAGATCTACGCAAATATAGGCCACAGCTTCCCGGAAGACTTCGACGAATACCTCAGAAAGATGCTTTTTTATTAGCTCGTATTCATTCTTTATATAAGTATGAAAAACAGCAGCCTTTTCAGGCTGCTGCAGACGGGGAATGAACTAGAAGGAACTACTTGGTCATGAGCTCGATGAAAAACTCTATAAACGCAGCGTAATCAACATTATATATTAGATTCGCTTTCGAAGCGCCTGCTGGTGCATTTCTAGTGTAAGCGATTGTCTGTCCATACGCTGGTCCTGAAGTTACTACATCAATAAAAACCTCTTTTGTTGAAACTAGATCCGGTCTGATTATAGATAGCGCGGCAATTTCATCATACGTGTAGTCCCAGCCAGATTTTGGATCGTTGGGGAGAGCTTTACTGGTGAAAAAGCGACCAGGGTAGTTGAATAGCTGTGCCACTGGTTTGTCCACAACAGTTATACGATCAAGATGTTCTTGGCGTAATATAGCCCAGCGGCCAACTTCGAGTGGATCTATCGTCATGGGAATTCCCGAATGGAATACAACATAAGCCGCCTCGACGTCGGCTTTAATATTGTACTCGGCTAAAGTTGCGACCTCGCCTTCTTTCCAGGGCTGGTTTTTTCCGTTTGATATATTGAATTGCCCTCCCATAATATACATGTGCTTAATTTTTCCAGCAATGGTTGGGTCTTTCTGTAGTGCTAAAGCCAGATTGGTCAACGGGCCAAGACCAATTATGTTTATCTCTCCAGGGTTTTGATTTACGGTTTCTATTATGAAATCAACAGCATGTTTATCTTTTGGCTCAAGACTCGAAAAACCTCCAACTGGTGCAACGGGAACAACCTCGGCAGGTACATTGCCTTTCCACATAAGAGAAACTTTACTACCGGGATACAATCCCACTGAACCTTTTCCGGCAGTTTCAAGCACACGTAGAGTGTTTGCTATCCCCTGTTCATGCGAAGGACTTGGAATAACAGAGGTCACTCCCAACACCTCTATGTTATCTGCTTGAAGAAGCATTAGAAGTGCCATCAGGTCATCAGTTAGAAAATTCAAATCGCTATCAACTATTACTTTTTCAACAGCGATAGCATTTGTGGTGAACATAACAAAAAGTAAGCAAACAAGAACAAAGAAAGATACTGGACCGATTTTTCGTATTGACTTTCCTGTTCTGGTTTCAAAAGCGGAACCTGTACCCATATTTTTTCCCCCTTCTACTTTGATCTGGCTTCAGTCCAGAAATAGGTCTTGAATTCTTTTCTAATTCTGGAAAAAAGGGGGGTTGCCCCCCCTAAGAAAAACAACATCAATTATCAATATTTGTAGGAGCGCATTGCGTCTATAAATACGTTCCAGAAAAGATCTTCGTGGAGCTCGTAAACAACTTCTATAAACTGTGAGTTCGCCGGGAAGTTTTCAGGTTTGTTGAAATCTCTGTTCCTTGATTCGTGGAATCCAAGGCTTCTACCGTAATTCGGTCCGTAGTAGTAGTCTACATAAACATACAGCATCTTAGAAGTTTTTACTATGCTAGGATCTACAAGATAAGCGCCAACCATAACATCCCAAACAAAAGAGGTTGTGTCGGGATTGTTTGCAAATCTGTTGGTATGGCTCTGCTTGAACAGATCTATAACCGGACCTTCCGCGCCGGGTGCTACTATCCTGTCGAATTCTGCCTTGGTGTAGAACGTTATTTCGCAAACATCGAGTGGGAATAGAACTTGTCTGTTCCAGGGGGTGCTTATTGCAATGTGGGCTGCTTCTGGGTCGTACCAGAAGTTGAATTCAGCTGCTGTGTTGGTGTTACCACGAATATCGACGGCTCCACCCATGTAGAACACCTGTTTTACTAGAGGAACTACATCCGGGTGCTCTCTGACAAGCAGTGCGAGGTTTGTACATGCGCCCAGTTCGATTATGGTTACTTCGCCCGGGTACTTCCTTATCTGTTCGGCCATGAATTCAACCGCTGTTATACCTTCGAGTGGTTTTGTACTGGGTACTTCACCAAATACTTTGAGATCTTCCCAGTTTGCCGGTCTCTGTCTGGAGTATGCACCCATGTATTCCACGTTGCCCCAGATTTTCTGTTCGGCATCCAGCCATTCCTGTCTGCTTCCCATAAGAGGTTCTGCAGCGCCTACGACAACAGGAATATCGGTCCTGCCGATTATCTCCAGGTCTCTGAGGGCGTTGGCAATTCCATTTTCCAGCCAAACGTTACCCGGAGCGATCGTTATCCCGAGCAGTTCAACTTCCGGATGTGCAAGAAGAATGAACAACGCCTGAGCATCGTCACC
>DBRH01000055.1 GCA_002305955.1 Kosmotogaceae bacterium UBA1373 | reverse complement strand
GCGGCCCGTCTCCCGTGCTGGCCATGATTCTGGAGAGAGACTACGGCTTTTCGATGGATATTTACGATCTCTTCTTCTCGCCCGACAGGATATACGAGGGGAAGACCTACGACGTGATAACCTCGACGGAAGTGATCGAGCATCTGGAGAATCCGCTCGAGCATTTCGAAATCTTCAAAAACTGTATGGGGGAGGGAAGCATTCTATCGATAATGACTCTCTTTCACCCCGAAAGCGAGGAGGGGTTCCTGAACTGGTACTATATGAGGGATATGAGCCATATCTCTTTCTACACTCCGCAAACGATGAGGGTCATTGGAGAAAAGACCAATCTGGAGGTTATCTATACAGATAATCTGCGCTACACTACGTATGTAAAGAAAAGAAACACCACCGGTTGAGTCCCAGACCCGACCGGTGATTTGTTTCCCCGACACTCTTGCGCTTATCGCTCTAGCGTTTTATCACATTCGTTGCTTACCGGCGCGTCAGGTGAGGCTGTCGATTATTTTTGCCAGTTCTTCGCCCGATTTCTGCAGCGCCGCTTCCACTTCTTTGTAGTTCTTTCCGAGCTGTACACCCTTGAAGGCCTTGGTTCCGGCCACCTGGCCGCCCAGTTTTTTCACCTTGCCGGAGAAGCGTGCCATGGCTTTTTCGTTGGTTTCACCGGCTCCAACGCCCACGAGAAAGAGTTTTTTGCCACCGATACCGGCATTTTTTAAGAACGTGTTCATCTGGGCCGAGGGGTGCCAGGCGTAGATGGGCGTCAGCAGGACCAGGAAATCGACGTTTTTTATGTCCGGCAGAGGCTCTTTGAGAGCCGTCCCCAGACCGAGTATCGAGGCGGAAGCGGGAGCGGATTTTCTTTTTTCTCTGTCTTCCAGTTTGCAGAGTTTGAAGCCCGACTTTTCGGAAAAGCTCTTTGCGATAACTTCCGTCGATCCGGTGAAACTATAATACACAGCCGTTCCGGTCATCTAATGAACCTCCCTCTTTCAGGAATCTCCCCATCGAGAAGACCTCCTTTATTTCAAGTTCGTCGTTCAGGATCAGGAAATTGGCCTTTTTGCCTTCCTTTATGAATCCCAGACCGGACGAGTCGAATTTGTAGAAACGCGAGGGGTTGGATGTGAAGGGCATGAGAGCACGTTGGATTTCGAGTCCGTGTTCTTTCACGAGACTCACAAAGGTTTTTCTGAGCGTATCGACAGGACCGGATCTTATGCCGATCAGATTCTTCTGCGCGTCGAAGAGGGGCATCGAGCCGAGTCCGTCGGAGGAGACGCACAACCTTTCGAAGTTGTAGCCGCGAGAGTGTAGATCGGCCAGGATATGGGCGGTACGATTTTCGTCGGCGGTGAAGTCTATATAGCCGTCACGCTCCTTCACCCAGTTAAGGCCCTCGGCCAGGAGTTTTTCTGTGCGGTCTATGTGGGTCGGTATGATCTGTTTAGGATTCAGCATCCCGTCGTCGGTGGCCTCCAGGAGAGGTTTCAAACCGGCCAGGGCGTCGCCCATATGGAGAACCGTCACCCCGGATTTGCCCGAAAGCATACCGGCAACTCTGGCGTCCATAGCCATTCGCTGGAGCTCTGTAGCGGTGATGTTACTGCTTCTGTGATCGGAAACGGCCACCTCTCCCACCCCGATTATCTCGGGCACCAGAACTATATCCTTCATCACGTCGCCGGTGAGAGTTTTGAGCGGGTACCTGTAGGAGCCCGTGAGCATGAAGGCGTTGAGTCCTTTGTTGTTGAAGTCGCGGACTTTGGCCAGTAACGAGGCGTGGCCCCTGGTGACGCCGTCGGTGCCGAGCATACCGACCACCGTGGTCGTTCCGACATCTATGAACTGCCCGGCGAAGCCTTCGGGAGTTCTGGTGGAGAAGCCGCCCTCGCCGCCGCCCCCTATGAGGTGTGTGTGGCCGTCGACAAAGCCCGGTACGGCTATCATGCCGGTCCCGTCGACGAGTCTTCCGCCCATTGAAAGTATGTCGCTCGAGGGTATGTTTTCGGAGATCTTGAGTATCTCTTCGCCGCCGATGAGCATATCCATGTTTCCGATCGGCCCGGGCGAGTAAAGGTTTATATTTTTTATGAGCAAAAGCATCGGATGCACCTCCGGCGATAGATAGTTACTGACGGGCCTTGAGAAGCTTTTCCAGATTGTCGAAAGTCTCGTCTTCGAGAAGGTAGTAGTTCTTCTTCAGAGCCACTTTCTGGTAAGCTTTCAGGAAGGCCACGGTGTCGCCGACGGTTTTCACGAGGTTTTCCTTTCCGAACTCGTTCTCTATTTCGATGGCCATTTTCATGCCGATGGGCGCGAGACTGCCCGTGGTGAACCAGCTGCGGGACATGAGAGCGCGGGCCTCCCTGTCGGTGATGACTCCCCCGGCGAGGTTCAGGAAGACCTCCTGGAGGAGCTCGAGATGTTTCTCGAACTCGGCCATGATTTTGGTTCTGGTAAGGGCTATCCTTTTCAAGGAGGGGATTTGCGAAGCGTCGTTGACGAGATTGGCGATCCCCTCCGTCTCGAGACACATGAACCTGTAAGCCAGCGTTTCGAGAGGTTTGTCACCGAATTCCAGGCGCTCGGAAGTGACGGAGTTTCTGCCTATGTGGTGCGCTTCGTGGGCCATTACCCCGGTGATGGCGTCCAGACCTATGTCCATGGCGAAGATCGGATCGAAATAGACGCCCAGGTTATCGGCGTTGGCGTTGTAGGGCATCGGCACGAAGTAAACGTTCAGCTTCTCGAATGAGGCCGAAGACGGCAGGTATTCCCGTGCCATTTTTATCGCTTCTTCTCTTATAGAGGCCTCCCTCTTGCCCATCAGGCCGAAGAAGAGCCTCAACTC
>DBRH01000067.1 GCA_002305955.1 Kosmotogaceae bacterium UBA1373 | reverse complement strand
TGAGACTAGCAAGCGGAGAGATGTCTGAGATGTTGTTCTCGTTAATGTATAGAAATCTCAGATTGCTCAGGTGCTCTATACCGGAGATGTTCGAGATATTCCTCCATTCGGCATGGAAGCCTTCTATGTCCAGCACTTCATTTGCGTAGATGGGCTCACCTGGATCCTTTCCAATGTATTCGCGGACTACTTGACTCAGGTTTGGATCCACGAAGAAGATCTGCTCACACGACATCATCGTGGAGAAACTCCAGATAGGTCCTTCTGAAATTCCTCCGTTAATGTCTTCTGCGACAACTTTCCAGTAATAGATCGTTTCAGGATTGAGAGATACGAAATCTGAAATAGGGAAATTTTCAGAGCCGTAATTCTCTGCAATCAATGAAAGATCATTGGCATTGCTAGATGTTCCAAAATAGACGTCATACACTATTGGATCGTTATCCGGATCAGAAGATGTCCAGGAAAGAGAAGATCTCAACATGACCTCAGTTGCTCCATTTGTAGGATCTGGATTCGATGGTACAGACGGAGGATAGTTTCCGGGATGGACTGTCGAAAAGGACCAGATAGAACATTGAAAGTCATAGGTAATAGTCTCTCCGGGATGGAGAGGGTCTTCCATAGAAGGAAAGACTCTCCAGTAGTAAATTGGAGAGAAGTTGAGTTCGTTTTCAGGTGGAATCGTGATTGAAGTTGAGTCTGTTGTAGTCTCGAAGAAAATGTAATTATCAAAGTCCTCTCTGGAAAGGCTTATCTGGACTGTATATTCTAAAGTCTCTCCATCTGTGAAGGATTCCCAGCTCAAAGTGGGTTGAAGCGAGACATCAGCCGAGCCTTCAGCAGGAGAAGGATCAGTTGGTTCGCCAATAACATCTGCTCTAAACAAGAACGTGTATCTGTTATTGCCCTTATCATACTGATTACAAGGATAGTGCTCGTACATAACAACATTTTTGTATGTCCAGAAGCTTTCCTCTGTCATTGGGATACTTCCAGCAACGGTAGAATCATATCCGAAGTATTCAGGTCCAATATCCCAAGTACCGCCGGTGCCCAGAGCGTCATCGGAGCCTTCTGTACATAGATAGAATGAAAGTTGTCTGCTGGTCATAGCAACCTGCTCAGGAGTTGCTAGAACATAGCTTCCATCGTCTAGCATCCTGTACCATCTCCAAGACAAGGTCTTGAACTGGCCACTGGGATACAAAGTAGCCGCTGAAAGAGCGAACACAAATCCTTCGAGGTAATCGTCCGGAGTCAAGAAGTCGAAATTGTCGAAATAATAGACGTTCTCATAATCATTTCCCAGTTCTAGGACGTAATCTCCGTTGAAAGGGGGTGTCGTCTCTCCCACTTCTTCCAACTGAAACCATATTTCTCCCCAGCCTGTCTCCCAGTGGTAAGGCTCCCAATGGAATCCACTTTCACGTTCTCCACCGGGTACTTCTATCTGCCCCAACCCGTCGGGAAGCGTCAATCGTCCAGGAACGGAGGTCTCGACCGAGGTTGGTAGACAAGGGACATTCCTCAATCCAATTGCATATCTGACTCCGAATTTGACGAACTCTTCTATCGGCAGGCGAATTGGATTACTAACATCATCAAAGACAATATCGTTAGGATTGAACCACTTCGAGTCTGTTTGTACAGCAAACGTCCAGTTAGTTTCGGGTTCTTCTTCCCTGTCGTACAGCCCGTTCTTGTTTATATCTGGATTCAAGAACTTCTTAAGCGTCATGTCGAATTGGCCGAAAGCCGCAAGAGTTTCGTATGAATGACCAAGAATGTTGCACAGATCCTGTCCCGTAATAAGCTCGGAAGTAAATACACCACCATTCAGAATCAAGTTTCCAAGATCAATTATGTCGTTTGCTGCATATGAAACCGGAAGAGTGTGGAGTCCCAGTTCAGCATCTCCGATAAGACCGAGTACAGTTATGACTCCATCGTATCTTTCCGCTATTCCCAGAACATAAGTTCCACCTTTGTTGAGTTGAACTGAGTTTGTGCCATCAACGAGCACAAAGCGCCCCGAAGAGTCTTCTTCATCAATGTTGGTGTAGACTAGCGAAAGCTCCCGGTCATCCTGCAAAGCGAAACTTGCTTGTTCAGGCTGCGCTAGTGAGAATTTGAGTAGAAAACTGCCTTCTGGAATAACAGTGTCCGATGTGCTGAAGCTCCAGACAGACCCTTCTGTAGACGCTCCAAAACTATCCTTGGCTACTACTTTCCAGTAATATGTACTGACATTCTGAAGGTCCGTTTCTATCTCGAAATTGCTCATTTTGTGGTCCGTTGTCAGTCTAGTGAAAGCCGAGCTATCATTCGGTTCACTCAAGTACACGTCATACGAGAGTTCTCCACCATCAGGATCCTGGCAGTTCCAGGAGAGCGTAGGTCGCAGAGGTATGTCGGTGGCGCCATCGTAAGGAGAAGGACTATCCGGTATCAGTGGCGGATTATTGATGAAATAGTCTGTTACTCTTATAACCGGATTGAGCATGAAGGAAGGATTTCTTCCACCTCGTTTCATTAGCTTTATATCGAACTCATAGAAGACGTTTGTGAGATCCTCCATCTGGAACGGATCGATCATCACGTTGATGTTATTTCCCGAGACTGTGCAGGGATATTCAACATAGTCTACGCTACATGAAGCGTCGCCCGTGATAAGCTTTACCCTATAGAGCGTATCCCCGATTAAAGTCCATATCTCCTTTAGGAAATCGTTCAGGCCATCAACGAGTTCGATTGTCGATGTTTCAAAATTGTCCAGTACTACCAGACCTTTATTTGTTATAGCAGACACTTCAAGAACATCTACATATATGCGTATATTGGAGTCGCTTGAAACTTGAAACTCGCTTTCGGGAAGGTCACGTTTGAAGCATCCTGAAATAAATATCAAGAATACCAACAGCATAAACAGAAACACTCTTCTCATACCCTGATCCCTCCTTATAAGGAAAGAAAATGAGATGTATTACTAATCACAGTGTCTCTAGATATTTGTCTGTATCAAGCATGAAATGTTTTGTATGTGTAGTGATACCCCAAGATAATAACTGCAATGAGTATACTCCCAAATAATGGAGAAATAGTCCAATCGATTGCACTATTACCACTAATCGTTATGTAAATCTTTCCGTCGAAACACGGTAATATGGAAATCCAGATCGATGATTCTCTGCCTTTTCGTAACCTGGCTTCTCGTATCATAGTGGAAAATCTGAAAGAGTGGAAACAGCTTGAAGATAGACTCAACTTATGGACTTTGACTTAACAAAAGAGCCTTCTCGTGAGCGAAGCAAGCGTCTCGATCTTTCCCATAACTCTCCATGCTCCACTCTCAACGGTTCTCAAGCGAACTCTCGACGCTCCCTCTCTCGTGTTTTTCGCTCTCGTCTTCTCGTGATAGGAGCATTGCGCGATGACGGTGCTGGTTCATTGATGCAGAAGTTAGAAGGACTGTTTATGGTACTTGTTACGCCATAATCTGCGAAGAGGACGAACTCGTTAGCCGAAATCCGGCAGGATAACTATGACTTGATATCAGTATTGAAAGCCGAGTGTCCACATAGGAATCGAGTTTGAATAAGGCAAATCCCTGTCGTCTCTTATTACGAACTCTGCTTTCTTCGGTTTTTTGCTCCTTCCCCCTACTTCAACGATTCTCCCATCTACAGAGAAATCTCCGTTTCGCTCATCCGCAGATGCAAAGACTCTTCTACCGGCATCTTCGAAGGATTGTGCCACAAAGGCTTCTCTTCTTGTTCCGATATTTCCTGCACCAATTGAGTAGAAAGCAGGGTCGCCAAAGAATATTTTTTCACCCTTGGAGAAGGTTCGATTATCGTTTTCTCTATATACTATTCTGATTACTCCTGTTGCGTTCATTACAGTAAGGAGTTCATAGAGCTTTCTCTTCCCTATACCCCAGTCTCTACACATTCTCTCGATGTTCAGCGTTGGTACTTTTGAAATCGCCAGGAACCCAACGACGGCATTCATTAGCCTGAAGTGAATATCCGAGATTTGCGGCACGAAGAACGGAACATCTCCATGGAGTGTTTTCTCGATAATGTGTTCAATCTGCTCTCGAAAGTCCCACTCCAGATAAGACGGCCTGAATCCTCGCTCAAGATACTCTTCAAAGGCGGCAAGTACGTTTGTGCCATTCATTATTTCTTTGACTGCCGAAGGCCCGGGAGAGAATGGTTCTAGTTGTGGCAAAAGTATTCCGTCTCTAAGAAATATGTATTCTCTCAAAGACATTAGAGGGATTTGAACCCTTGAGAATCTTCTTGATAGATCTGCGATCCCCTGTCTTAATATTAGGCTGCTGCTATCGCTGGCTATTACAAGCTTTCCCGGATAGGAATCGTAGAGGGCCTTAAGATGGATGCTCCAGTCTTTTGCGTAGTGAGCTTCATCCACGACTATCCCCTCGTAACCCCTTACAAAGGCCGTCTTTGCTATACTCCATATGTCACTAGTAGAAACGAGAGGATTGTCGGCCGAGATGTAGAGTACTTTTCTCTCCTTAAATCTGCTCAGAAGAAAAGTGGTTTTTCCAACCCCTCTCGGCCCAAAGACAAGGACAGCCCTGTTCTTCATCTCTATCTTGTCGAAGTAAGGCCTCAGTCTCGAGGGGAGCTCCATTTCCTTCCTCTTTTGTATCTCTTCGAGTGACTGAACTAGCTTGTCCGCATCCACAAGATCATCTCCTAGCGTTTCGCTGTGAAACTATATTAGCATAGATTCGTTTCCATACGAAACGGAAATATGAGTTTGGAAGAGCAACAAGAGCCGTCCAGCGTCCTTCGAAAGAACGGGAAGAGGAGAGAGAAAGAGAGNNCTTCTCTTGAGCGGAGCGAACTCTCGTGGTCTGCTCCCTCTCTCGTGTTTTTCGCTCTCGTCTTCTCGTGATGGGACCACTACGGGATGACGGTGCGGGAGATTTCGTAGGTACGTGAAGCGGTGCATCGGCCGCTCTAGTTCTATCTAAGTCCTCCCTCAGGGGCCTTCAACTCGCCCACTACTTCGAGACCGGCGTCGCTCCCTGTGCCTTTAAAGACAGGCCGGTCGTCTTCGTACAGCTCGATAGAGATCTCCGAGGTCAGGGTCTCGTTGATTCTCCCCTTCATACTCCCGCGAACCGGCGACAGGAGGGACGCCCCTCCTGTTCTGCGTGCGAAAACCTTCAGGAGGAAACGCGACATGACTATCTCTAAGCGCACGGCATCGCTGGAGACTTCGAGGGTGCGAATTCTGGCCATTTTATAGGTTGTAAAGCGAAGAAGTTCGCCATCGCGCAGCAGACCGCACAGAAAGCCGGTAAAGCTCCTTCCAAGCCAGGGAATCCTCGCTACGGAAAGCATGAACGAAACACCCGGTTTATCGAAGCTGTTGCTCTGCATCCATATCCAGGCTTGCGGGAAGGATCTTCCCCAGTCCTTTTCGATATAACCCCTGCCACCGGTGAAGTCCCACGTTTCGCCGTTTACCTCGAGCCGGCCATCGAGGAGGTGATCCATACTCACGACCCCGTGATAGCACTCCATGAAGGGCACGAATGTGAAAGGCCCCATGATGCCCGGGGAAATAAGACTCGAGGGCCATTTGAAGGATTCGAGAAACTTTACTTCTCCGCATATGCGGTTTCCCGGACTCTCCAGGTCCAGCGAGATCCTCTCNNNCCCTCATCTCTTTTCCGAAGAGAAACTGAATGAAGGCATGGGGCTTTTCTGCCTTTCCGGCCAGCGATACTCCCGGTATCACGGCGCACGATCTCTTTCTCTCTCGATCTACGAGCTTGAAATACCAGCCCTCGAAGAAATTCCCCTTTTTCGACTCGCCATGGTATAGCGATGGATTGAAGATCGGTCTCAAGCTCATATTATTCCCCCTCCACGATATAATAATTTTACATATTTCATGCGCAAAGAAGAGGCGTTGAGTACAGTTGTCTGGACTGACAGTGTATCGAAATGCTAATATTTATAACGATAATACATTGCGAGAAGAAACGACAGATGGAGAAGGAGGAGAAAAATGGGCAGCAAAGTTCACTCCAGAGTGGAGTTCGAAAACACGTTCAAAGGCACGGGAAAGTGCGACAACGGGCATACGGTGCCAATTGGATTGGGAGGCGCCGCTCCGTACGATCTTCTAACCATGGCCCTTTCCTCGTGTCTATACTCGACTTTTCTCGACATCATGGCCAAGAAGAAGATAGAATTCGGCGGCGCTGAGATCGATGTCGCCGGCGAAAAGCGCGACGAAGTACCCACGACTCTGAAATATTGCAAAGTCACCGTCAGAGTGAAGAAACTGGCAACCGACAGTAAGGCCGGTGTGGAAAAGTCCTTCGAACTGGCTACCAAATACTGCTCTGTTTACCAGACACTGTCGAAAGTTTCTCAAATGGACTGGGAAGTGATCTTCGAGTGAAAATCGGTCGGATAAACCAAATAACGGGAAAGGCGGGATTACAATGAAGAGCATGGGTGAAATGCTTCTCTCCACCGGAGGCGGCTCCGAGATAGTGATAGGCAATACGGCCATCGTCAGGGCCATGCTCGAGGCAGGGGTGCGGGTTGCCACTTCATATCCCGGTTCGCCCACTCCCGAGATAGCAAGCGCGATAGCCTCCATTCCAAGAGAGAGAAATCCGATGTATTTCGAATTCTCGGTAAACGAGAAGGTCGCCACCGAGGTGGCCTTTGGCGCTTCTATCAACGGGCACCTCTCGTGCGTCTTTTTCAAGAGCGTCGGGCTGAACGTCGCCGCCGACACTTTCGTACAACTGTCCATGATGGAACTGATAGGGGGCATGGTGATCGTTCTGGGTGATGACCCCGGGGCCAACTCCTCGCAGAACGAACAGGACAACAGGCATTACGCGCATCTTTCTTACACCCCTGTCTTCGAACCGGCTACGCCTTCGGAAGTCTATGTGATGTTCAAACAGGCCGCCGATCTCTCCAGGAAGTTGAGAATGCCTGTCATCGTGAGGCTTTCGACCCACGTCTGCCACGCGAAAGAGAAGGTCTATTTCGGGCCGATGCCCGTTCACGAGCACGGCAACAAACCGCTCTTTTGCATGGAAAACGGCCCCTACATACCGATAGCGGCCGATGCCCTGAAAATGAAGAGACGCACCCTCCACAAATTCTGGGAGCTTAAGGACCTGCTCGAAGAGCTTCCCGTCAACATTGTGGAGGACAATTCAAGCGAAAGAGGCGTAATAACGGCCGGAGCGCCGTACCTTTCCCTCATGGACGTGCTGGAAGAGGTGGAAGACAAACCCGACGTTATGAAGCTGGGCATAGTTCATCCGCTACCGAAGAACAGGATCTTACAGTTTCTGAAGGCTCACAAAGAAGTGAAGATCCTCGAAGAGCTCGACGATGTTCTCGAGAGAGAGATAAAAGCCTTCGCTTACGACAACGGACTCACCACAAGAATACTGGGGAAAGGAGATCTCGAAGACTGGATAGGGGAGTACACGCCCGACAAAGTCAGGGAGGTACTTTCAAAGTGCTGGCCCGACACCTTCAAGCCCGTGAAGGAGCCGGACAGTCCTGTCAAACTCAACGCGCGACCGGCCCAGATGTGTCCCGGCTGCGGACACCGGTCGGCCTTTCATGCGATAAAGCTGGCCTTGAAAGATACCGACATAACGGTGGCCGATATAGGCTGCCACACGCTTGGCTATCTCGAACCGTACAGGGTAGGACAGGTTTTACTTTGCATGGGCCATTCCACCGGTACGGCGGCCGGTCTTTCGATGTTCAACGATTCCCGGAGGGTGGTCGCCTTCCTGGGCGATTCCACCTTCTTCCACGCAGGCCTGCCCGGAATAGTGAACGCCGTTTTCAACAAACACAACCTCACCCTTATAATCATGGAAAACGGAACCACGGCGATGACCGGTCACCAGGACCATCCGGCCGTGGGCCGCAACTTCAACGACGTATCGCAAAAGATACCGGTCAGGCAGGTGCTGGAGGGCCTCGGCGTAAGCAACATCCGCGAGATAGACACTTACAACCAGGCCGGGTTGAAGGAGTACGTCGAAGCGGCGCTCGAAGAAGAGGGCTTCAAGGTAATCATCGCCAGGCATCCCTGCATGTTGAAGTTCACCAGGGAGATGCGTAAAAAGGGAAAGAAACTGCCCAGGCCTGTCAGGGTCGGAGAGAAGTGCAACCTCAAGTACGTCTGTGTCGGCCAGTTCGCCTGTCCCAGTTACCAGATAGCCGACGGCGGCAGAGTGTGGGTGCAGGAAGATCTCTGCATAGGCGACCGTTCCTGTGTCCAGACGTGTCCATCGCAGGCCATAGAGCCTGTCGAGTGAGGTGAAGAGATGAAAAAATACGATATATTTCTGGCAGGTGTCGGAGGTCAGGGCATAGGGCTTCTCAGCGAGACGCTCGCCCGGGCCGTCGATTATTCAGGACAGAGAGTGATAGGCGCCGATACGCACGGTCTCGCCCAGAGGGGAGGCATGGTCTCTTCTCACCTTAGAGTAGGCACAGGCGCCCATTCCGTACTTATAACCAGACACAGCGCCGATCTCGTCGTGGCTCTGGAGAGGCACGAAGCCCTCAGAGGCATGCTCGATTACCTCAAAGACGGTGGAACGCTGGTCTATTACGATGCCGTATGGCAGCCCCTGGATGTGAGACTTCGCAGAACGGCCCAGGTCAGGAACGAAGATATAGAGGCGGAGGCCGCCAGAAAAAAGGCGAAGGTCCTGAGAGTCTTCAAAGAGGACCTTGCAGATTCGAGAATGCAGAACGTGATCATAATGGCCGAGCTCTCGAAGGCGAAACTCATACCGGGCGTGGAGAAGGAACACTACACAGCGGCTTTGTCCGACCTCCTGAGTGGGCGGGTGCTGGAAGTCAACCTCAAGGCCTTCGAAGAAGTCGCCGGATGAGCAACGGAGGTTGACCGATGGCCTTCGACGTAGCAGTGATAGGAGCCATAGGCATAGACACCAACGTCTATCTCTATACCGACGAAGTCGATTTCTCGGTGGAGGCCAATTTCAGCCAGAACCTCGATTACATAGGCCTGGCGGGCGGCTACTCCTGCAGGGGTTTCAAAAGGCTCGGCTACAACGTGGCCTTCGTCGGTTATGTGGGCGACGATTACTCGGGAAGACACATACGCGAAAGTCTCGAGAAGGACGGCATAGACACTTACTTTGGAATCGATCCTGAGGGTACCAAGCGAAGCGTCAATATAATGTACGGGGACGGCCGCCGAAAAAACTTCTACGACGGCAAGGGGTCGATGCAACTCAGGCCAGACCTGCAGGCCATCGGAAAGTACCTGGCCGGTACGGGGCTGGTACATATAAACATAGTCAACTGGACGAGGTACTTGTTGCCGCTGTTAAAGGAAGAGAACACGGTCGTCTCTGTCGACATACAGGACGTCGTCTCACCCGACGATCCGTACAGACAGGACTATATAAAGGCCGCCGACGTTCTCTTCTTTTCGGCCGTGAATTTCCCCGATCCGGCGCCTCTGATCGAGAGATTCATGGAGATCAGGAGCGACAGGATAGTGATCTGCGGGATGGGGAAGAGTGGTTGCGCGCTCGGAATGGAAAAGGGGATAAGCTATTACCGGGCCGTAGAGCTTGAAGAGCCCGTGATAGACACCAACGGCGCCGGAGACAGCCTGGCGGTAGGTTTTCTTTCCAGCTACTTTTTACAGGGCCACTCGTTCGAAGAGTCGATCCTCCGGGGCCAGATAGCCGCCAGGTACTGCTGCTCCAGAAAGGCGACCTCGAGCGACCTCATAACACGCGAGTTGCTGGATAGATATTACCTCCGGAGTCATTGATATCGGGAAACGTCCTTCGTTGTTCCGTGTTCCGGGACAGCCAGGGACGTTTCCCGATGCTCTCTTCACGGAGGACGGCTCTTCTTGCTCCTTATCTCTTTGCAAAGAGCTTGCAGATCTCCACTATCACCTCGACGGCCTTCACCATGGACTCGACCGGTACGTATTCGAATCGGCCGTGGTAATTCATCCCGCCGGTGAAGATGTTGGGCGTGGGCAATCCCATGAAGGAGAGCCTCGCCCCGTCGGTGCCTCCCCTGACCGGCTCTATCACCGGTTCGATCCCTACGTTTCTCATCGCACGGGCCGCGATATCCACGATGAACATGACCGGTTCGATCATCTCCCGCATGTTTCTGTACGAATCCCTCACAGTCACGTCGACCGTACCTTCCCCGTACTTGGCGTTGAGGAAAGCCGCCGCACCCTGCACCAGCTGCTTGCGATTTTCGAACCTCTCGCGCGAGTGATCGCGTATTATATAGTTCAGGTTCGTCTCCTCTACCGTGCCGGCCATGTTGGTCAGATGGAAGAAGCCCTCCCTGCCCTGCGTGGCGGCGGGCGTCTCGGCCGCCGGAAGCAGGCTTATGAACTCCGAGGCGATCAGCATCGAATTCTTCATCCTGTCCTTGGCCGAGCCCGGGTGTATGTTCAAACCCGTTATCTTCACCTTCGCGCCGGCCGCGTTGAAGGTCTCGTACTGGAGCTGGCCCAGTGCGCCCCCGTCGAGCGTGTAAGCGTAATCGGCGCCGAATTTCTCCACATCGAAGTGATCGGTCCCCTTGCCGACCTCCTCGTCCGGAGTGAAGCAGACCCTGATCTTCCCGTGCTTGATCCGCGGATTCTCCTTTAGATACTCGAGCGCCGTCACGATCTCGGCGATCCCGGCCTTGTCGTCGGCGCCCAGAAGCGTCGTCCCGTCGGTGACTATCAGTTCCTTGCCCCTGTAATCCAGCAGCTCGGGGTAGGTCGAAGGATCTAGTACGATCCCCTTATCGGGATTAAGCGGTATCTCTCCGCCTTCGTACCTGACGATCCTGGCCTTAACATCCTTCCCGCTCGCGTCCGGGCTGGTATCCATGTGAGCCACAAAGCCGATCACCGACCCCCGTTCATCGGTGTTGGCTCCAAGCGTGGCCATGACGTAGCCGTGCTCGTCTAGCGAAACCTCTTCCAGGCCGAGTCCCTCGAGCTCTTCTCTAAGGATCGTGGCGAGTTTCAGCTGGCTTTCGGTGGTCGGGCTCGAATCGGAATCGTGGCTCGAAGTCGTTTCGACCGAGACATACCTCATGAAGCGATCAATCATCTTTTTCATCCACATCACTCCTTCCCTTTTTCCTCTTTCTATTCAACTGTACCAGGATATCCACCATTTCGCGCGGCCTCGCCGCCAGCCTGTTGGCTATGACTGCGGCCGAATTGAATATCATGCCGGCCACCGACCTCTCCTTTCTGGTCTTCACTCTCCTCAGCAGAAAGAGCGAGAGCCCCCTGAGCACGAAGGTGACGAAGAAGAGAATCTGAATGCCGTAAAACCTCATCCCCAGGATCTCCCAGCCGAACCTGTTCAAATAGGAGGCCAGAAACCCCCCTGCGAGAGAGCCTACCAGCGCCGCCCCGCCGTTGGCGAAGGAGAGCAGGGCGTAGTACGACTCGGTATTCACCCCGTCGAGGAGATCGAGCATCGTAGTGAAGAGACAGAGATTTATGGCGCTCCAGGATATCGTGCCGATCAGAGTGTCCACGTAGAGAAGATAGACCGTCTGCTCGTTCATGAAGACCCAGAGGATAATCTTTATGAAAGCGCCGAACACACCGAACTCGAGCACCGCCTGGCTCCCTATCCTGTCGGCTATCTTTCCCCATATGAAATAGAAGACCATCGTCAGGAGCGAGCTGAAAACGTTGAGAATGCTCAAGAACGAGTATCCCAGCTTCATGTTGACCAGCTCGTGATACGAGAAAAACGGCGAGGTAATCGCTATCGAAAAGCTCCAGAAGGCGTAGAAGACCAGATAAGGCATGAACTTCCTGTCCTTCGTGACGGCCCTGAAAAGCCCCCTGCCGTAGGTGATCTCGCGCGGGGGATCGTAATGGAAGCCCAGCAGTACAAGGCTAAACAGCGCGCTGATCGTCCCCAGCACGGAGATAATGAAAAAGCCGCGCGTTCCGGGAACGGCGTCCAGCACGAAGGAATAAAAGAGAGTTATGAGCATGTTCGTGATCGTGAAGATGATGTTCCTCGAGCTGAAAAACTTCGCGGCCTTCTCCCTCGGGGCAACATCCTTCATGAGCGAGACCCAGAAATTACCCGTAAGGCTAGCCGCCATAGAGAAGAAGGCCATAATCATCAGCAGGATCGACTGCCGGTTCATCCCAACGGCCAGAGTCACGGGAATGAAGGCCGTCGAAAGCCTGCTAATGGTGGCGAAAATCATCATCGCCCTTTTCCTGTTCCCTATGAGCCGCATCATGGCCGGGGCGAGAAGCTGGACGAACTGTGAAATCGTCGGGAGCACTCCCAGAAGCGCTATCACCGGCTCGGAAGCGCCGAACTCCAGCGCGAGGCCGGTGCCCAAAAAACCCTGGGTTATCAGAAAGAACCCGTTGTATATCGAGCCTTCAAATACAGAGAGTATCTGTGTGCGTTTTATTTTGTCCAATTGAGACATCTCCGGCGCCGCTGATGAAGTAATATCATTATAGATCAAAAGGCCCGCAGAGTCCAGTAAAACCGAGCCGTCCTTCGAAAGAGCGGGAGAGAGAGAAATAATAATAATAATAGGGACAGACTCCAT
>DBRH01000013.1:19166-25415 GCA_002305955.1 Kosmotogaceae bacterium UBA1373 | reverse complement strand
CTTACCGTCATGCCGGACCCCGATCCGGCATCTCGTCTCTGGAGAGACCAGACCCAGGAACCAAGAGTTCTACTATGTCTTCGGTCTTGGACCAAGAAACTGAACGCGTGGCGTTGAGGAACCGCTCTTCGCAACTATAGATAGCTTTCTTCTGGTCAGTTGGGCTGCGAAATCGCGCTTATAAGAAGACTTGCGCATAGATATACGGCTCTGCTCGTGGCTTCGATGAATACTTCTTTTACGTCCCCCCAGAGTGCGGCAAACCTGTAGGCGGAGTCTCTCTTTCTTTTCATGTCGGCTTCTTCGAATACTTTAGACTGTTCCATCGACTTGCGGATGCTTTCGAAAAGCACCACGGGGATCTCCTCGTCTCCGAAGATGCGCGGTCCTTGCCTGAGGAGCATTTCGCTCCTGAAGAAGAAGTTGCCCAGAATCGATTCGATCCTCACATGGAGTCCCGGCTGACCGGTTAATTGACCGTCGTTGTTGTTCACAACGTGGAGCGGCATCGTGAGATCGCTGGCAAAGTGGAAAAGCCTGGCGATGGCGTAGGAAGTTCCGGCGAAGTCGTCCGATCGGGAGAGATTTCTGACATCAAAGAAGGCAGTTATGAGGGCGCCGAGGGCGTTTCTGGACATTCCGGGAAGCTCGAGAATCTCTGACATCGTCAGCCCTTCTATTCCAGGATAATTATGAATACGGAAGCTGTGACCGGGAACGAGCTCCCTCACGAAGTACCTGTCAACGTCGACGAAAGATGCCTGCAGCCCTATCCAGTCGTTGAAAAGCGGCAGGGGCAGACCCCCGCTGATCGCCTCGAGCAACGAAGGCTCGATGCTTTCAAGAGCCGCGACGGCTATCCTGCTGTGGGTGAAGAAGCTCCATCCCAGGCAAAGAGAGCATACTATCAGAAATAGCAGTAGAAGAGTCGCCTTCATAATTCACTCCGTGCAGGGCCAAACGCCCGGTATGACCAATGGTAACATAGATCTTTCGTGTACTCGATTGAAATTAAGTGAGTACACCGTGAAAGAAAAAGCTTTCCGGCCTGTCTCGAATGATATACTCTCGATGAAAACTGTGGAAAGGGGGGAAACAACATAAGCAGAAAGGTACCCTTGAGATCCATAAAAGAGAAGATAGAAGAGCTGGATGAAAGAGTTAAGGCCTATTCCGAAGAGGTAGAAGATGATACGGTTCATTTGAAAGTCTCGAACTTCCTCCCGGATGAGCAGGAAATTCGCGAAATCATCGACAACCTGGAAGATGGAACCCGGTATCTCCCTCTCCACAGGGGAGTTGCGGTAGTCGTAGAATGTGAAGATGCGGGAACGGGCGATCTGGATACCTTTCTAGAGTCCATAAAGAAAGAACTGATTCCCCGGCTGTATTACCTGGATAGGGATATGAAGAGACTCACCAGAATCGGCCTCATAATGCTCGCCATCGGCGCCGTCATCATGGGAGTCTCCACTTTTCTCGCGACGATGAGTTTCACGGCCTCGTACCTGATCGACCAGATACTGGTCATAACAAGCTGGGTCTTCATCTGGACTTCGGTGGAGAAGATCTTCTTCGAACGGCGCGATGTTATGTATCACAAGCGCCTTATCCAGAGACTGTATTTTGCCAGTTACTGTAATGTAGCTTGAGCGAGGATTTAGGATCAGGAGCCCGGAAACTCACAGTATGAGTTATGCGGGTTATGAGTCCCGTATTTCCTGCACAAAAAAACGGGCGCCTTTGAGGACGCCCGTCTTTTCGATTAACCCTGAATTATTCCAGTTCTTCGATGGTGATAAGCTTTAGCGGAATTATGACCTTAGGCTCGACGGTCGCGCCGTTGATTATTCTCTGCGCCGCCACGACGGCCATAGCCATCTGTAAGGCAGGCTGCTGCTGAACCGTGGCGACCATTTCTCCGGCTTTGATGGCAGCCAGGGCGTCGTCGGTGGCATCGATTCCCACGATTTTCAATTCGGAAAGTCTGCCGGCCGCGATCGCAGCTCTCACCGCACCGAGAGCCATTTCGTCGTTGTGTCCGTAAATGCCGTTGAGCACAGGGTTGCCCTGAAGGATATCCTCGGCGACAGTTGCGCCCTGCTCTCTCGAGTAGTTCGCGGTAAGGGATGTCACAACCTGGATATCCGGGTATTTCTTGAGTTCGTTTACAAAGCCCTGCTGTCTGTCGGTGGCCGATGGAGCCCCGGGGATTCCCTCGAGAATGGCGACCCTTCCCTTACCGTTCAGAGCGTTAGCCATGGCAACTGCGGCCAGCATTCCGGCCTCTTTGTTGTCGATATCCAGGTGCTGTGCGACGACTCCGCCGTTGGACGGCCTGGTAACGGTAATGACAGGTATTCCCGCGGCGTTGGCCTCGAGAACGGCCGGAACTATCGCGTCGGAATCAACGGGGTTGATTATGAGGACATCGACTTTTCTGATTATCAGGTCCTGGACCTGAGAGAACTGCTTCTCCGGAGAGTCCTGCGCATCCAGAACGACGAAGCCCAGACCGAGTTCGGCGGCCTTTGCTTCCCCTCCCTCCTTCATGGTTACGAAGAAAGGATTTGCCAGAGTAGAGACGGCGAAGCCGATTGTCTTTGCCGCCATGCCGGTTAGTGCCAACAATCCCACCATCAGAACTAAAAGAATTACCTTCTTCATGTTACTCCTCCTTTTCTTTTCGAACGATCAGTCACTGCGTTTGGCCAGTACTGCAACAAGGATTATTACACCCTTTACGATCTGCTGAAAGAACGACGATACACCCACCAGATTCATTCCGTTGTCTATTACACCGATCACCATGGTACCCAGAAGCGTGCCGAGAACCGTTCCTATACCCCCTGACAGGGAAGCGCCACCCAGAATTACGGCAGCGATCACGTTCAGTTCAAGTCCTTCGCCGGCGGTTGGCTGGGCCGAAAGGAGTCTTGAAGTGATCAATATACCGCCCAGGCCGCTCATCACGCCCGATATCACGAAGGCGAGAACCCTGTAGCGCTTGACGGGAATGGCCGACAGCCTCGCCGCTTCGCGGTTGGCCCCTATCGATTTCATGTAAACACCGTGCTTGGTTCTGTTCAGAACGAAAAACGCCAGTACGAAGATTCCGGCGGCGATGATGGATGAGACCGGAACGACCCCCAGGTATCCGGCGCCCATGGTTCCGAAATCAGCGGGCAACTTCGAGATCGGTTTCCCGCCGGTCCAGACAAGGGCCGCTCCTCTTGCCACGCCCAGCATCGCGAGCGTTACGATAAACGATTGAACCCTACCGTACACCGTTAGAAGTCCGTTAACGATTCCGATTCCCGCCCCCATGAGGAGGCCTGCAATCATAGCCAGTTCCAGTTGGCCGGACGCTTTCAAGACTACCGCCGTTGTAACCCCGACCAGCGCCGCGGCCGATCCTACCGAGAGATCTATCTCTCCGGTGAGGATCACGAAAGTCATGCCAATAGCGACTATTAGCGTGATCGAAACCTGCCGGGTGATATTCAGTAGATTCTTCGAGGTGAAGAAATAAGGGGACAGAAAGGAGAAGACCGCCAGCAGGGCCACGAGTATCAGTATCAATCCCAGCTCGCCCTTCAGGAGTCTTTTGATCTTCACCCAGTTCACAGTCTTTCTCTCCCCGGTTTCTATTTTTTTGTCCATCACGTTCAACCTCCAAGCGCCACTGTAAGTATTTTCTCCGTTGTCAATTCTTCACCGGCGAGTTCGGAAACCACGCTTCCTTTACGCATAATCAGTACCCTGTCGCACACTCCGCTCATCTCTCTGAACTCCGAGGACATTATCAGTATCCCCGCGCCGTTGTCGGCCAGGGAGTTTATCAGAGAGTATATTTCCGTCTTCGCACCGATATCTATTCCGCGGGTCGGTTCATCGAGAATGAAGATATCGGTCGCCCCGCAAAGCCACTTCCCTATAACCACCTTTTGCTGATTTCCGCCGGAAAGGTTCTGCACGGGCATTTTTACGTCCAGGGGTGTGACTTTAAGCTTTTCGGCCGTTTCTCTGGCGATCTCGAAGCGCTTCCTGTAGGAAATAATTCCCCGCTTCATGGAGAGCGCCAGATTGGCGATGGTGATATTGTGCTCGACAGGTAGTCTCAAGAAGAGGCCCTGAACCTTTCTGTCTTCCGGCACAAAGGAGATGCCGCGCCTTTTAGCGTCGTTCGGCGATGTTATCGCCGCCCTTTCCTCCTTCACCGCTATCTCGCCCGCCACCTTTCGATCGACTCCGAACAGACCGAGTGCCAGCTCGCTCTTGCCCGAACCTATGATCCCTGTGATCCCAAGTATTTCGCCCCTGTGAAGCTTGAAGGAAACCGGTGCGGCCATGCCCTCGCTCCGGAACTCGCTGGCTTCGAGCACGGTCTCCCGGCCGGGGAAGCCGCTTCGCCCGGGGAACTCCTCTTTCAAGGTTCTGCCCAGCATGGCCCTGACCAGGGTTTTGAGATCCACCTCCCCGATTTTGAAGACGCCGGCGTTTTCGCCGTCCCTCAGAACGGTGGCCCTGTCGCAGACCCTGAAGACTTCATCCAGATAGTGAGAGATATAGATCATGGTGACTTTCTTACTCTTCAGGTCGTCCATTATGGAGAAGAGAGTGTCGATCTCGGCCTTGCTCATTCCGGTGGTCGGCTCGTCCAGAAGAAGTATGTTGGCGTTGATCGAGAGCGCTTTCACAATTTCCACGATCCTCTTCTGTCCCAGTCCGAGGTCCGATACCGGCGTTTCCGGCGCTATTTCTATGCCGAAGGTGTTGAGGTACTCCAGAGCCCTTCCGGTCAGTTCCTTCTTCTTGAGGTTGCCGAAGAAATTGCCGACCGGTTCATGACCCAGGAAGATATTCTCGGCCACCGTCAGACTGTCGATTAGGCTGAGTTCCTGGTAGATAGCCCCTATCCCCTTCTGGCGCGCATCGACGGGATCTTCTATCACGACGTTCTTCCCGTGAATCAGGATCTTTCCCGAGTCCATCCTGTGGACACCGGTCAGGATTTTTATGAGCGTCGATTTTCCCGCACCGTTCTCGCCCAGGAGGGCGTGAACCTCGCCCTCGGAGAGTTCGAACTGAACGTTCTTGAGCGCGTGGATCCCTCCAAAGGATTTATTTATATCTTCGAGCTTCAGTACGGTTCCGGCCACCCTTATCACACCCGCTTATCCATGAATTGCCTTACTCTCTCAGGCGACGGTATCGAAGTCTGGGCTCCAGCGATCGTGGTGCTCAAGGCTCCGGCGCAGTTGGCAAGCTCAAGCGATCTCTCGATCGAACAGCCCTGCGCGAGCGAGGCGGCGAGAGTCCCTGAAAACACGTCGCCAGCCGCCGTTGTGTCGATGCATTCCACGCTCAAGGGGGGGAACTCTACGATTCCGTCGTCGATGCAGGCCACCACGCCTTTATCTCCTAGTGTTACCACCGGCAGTTTGAAACCCATCTCTTTCAATCTCTCTATCGCGGCCTTCGCATCGGCCGTGTTTTTTATCTCGATTCCGGTGATCGCCCTGGCCTCGGATTCGTTCGGCTTGATAACATCCACCAGAGGGGGGATATCGGCGGGGAAGGGTCTGGAAGGTGCCGGTGCCGGATCGACGATCACGAACATCCCGCGCTGGCCCGCCAGCCTTATGGCCCGGTATATGGTCTCGAGATTTATCTCCATCGTCAGGAGCAGGATCCTGCCGGGCACGAAGAGGTCCGAGTTTTCGAGTACATCGCCCGGCGTCAGAAAGGCGTTGCTCCCGGGGGTGAAGGATATCGAGTTCTGGCCTTTGCTATCTACACGTATGATAGCGATACCGGCCGTCTTTTCCCTGTCTATGAGTATCCTGGATGTGTCGACGCCCCTGGAAGCCATCTTCTCCAGCAACTCCTTGCTGAAGCCGTCGCCTCCCAGTTTTGAAAACATTTTTACCTTCGCCCCCTGCACAGCGGCCGTAACGGCCTGGTTTCCACCCTTTCCGCCGGGATAGGTGTTGAAGTTGTCCGTCACCACAGTCTCGCCCGGTTCGGGAAGACGGTCCATAACCATCACCAGATCCATGTTTATACTGCCCATGCAGAGTATCTCGCCGTTGAATTCGAAGTCAATCATCCGAAAGCTCCCTTCTCAGAGAATGAATCTTTTTCATGAAACTCCCGACTTTTTTACCGTCCACGGGATTCTTCCAGTCGTTTCCTTCTTTGAAAAAACTTCCAACTATCGCGCCGTCGGCGAAAGATAGAAGTTCT
>DBRH01000013.1:2044-19113 GCA_002305955.1 Kosmotogaceae bacterium UBA1373 | reverse complement strand
CCCTCCGACTCCGCATCGTGGGCCTGTTCTTCGATCGTCCTGTCGGATATGATGAAATGGCTCCCGTGCTTGACGTTGACATCGCACATGAACTTGATATCGTCGGCTCTGAGCGAGTGCCTGTACCTGGCCAGCTCCCCGCCTATCCCTTCGGTGAGCCCGGCGTGCGAAATGTAAGCGTTCACCCATTCGAAGACCCTTATCCATCTCGCGCCCGAAGCGATGGCCGCTGCCAGAGCTATCCTGCCGCCGTTGAGATGGCAATCCACCCCGACGGGAATACCGACGGTCTCCCCTACTCTAGCGGCAACCACACCAAGCGCCGCGGCAGTTTCCGGACCGATCTTTTCTCCCTTCAGATAAGGAAAGTCCCATATGTTTTCAACCTGCACTCCGTCAACGCCGTTGTCCTCGAGTATCCTAGCCTCCTCCAGGGCGATTCTGATTATCTCCTTCATGCCCATGATCGACCGATCGTAGCCGGGAGAACCTGGCAAAGGTCTGAGATGGACCATCCCGATAATTGGTTTATTTACTTTGAAGATTTCGGTCAGTATTCCCTTCCTGTCGCTCACACTCTTCCACCTCCCGGCTAAACACAC
Source organism: Kosmotogaceae bacterium UBA1373 (assembly GCA_002305955.1). Lineage (GTDB taxonomy): Bacteria > Thermotogota > Thermotogae > Petrotogales > Kosmotogaceae > Mesotoga. The sequence goes on along the minus strand of DBRH01000013.1, from coordinate 18,511 downwards.
AAATCGACAGAGATGCCGGATAAACGTTTAACTACGACCGCGGCGATCGACCCGTCCAATCGTCCAATCGTCCGATCCTGCTCTCAGAAATCCACTCCGGAAACCAGTATTATGTTGGCGTAAGGTGTGAATTCACCAGTCTTGACGAAGACCTTAACTTCCTTGCCCTGGAGTCCCCCGTTCAGTACCAGGTCTTTGAATTCCGGATGGGGAATGTTCTCCTCAACGATATCGTTTCCCTTGTTTTTCACCTTCGAAATCACTTCCTTGAGCTCGGCGTAGGTATGCGGGCTCACTGTTTTTGTCTCGTCGGCGATTATCACCTTTTCGATCTCCAGCTCCTCCAGAACCACCTTCACGACGTCCACCAAGCGCGGTAAGTTCCTGCCCACCGACACATCGATGCAAACGGTGTTTTCATGCCTGGGGAAGGGGAAGCCCCTGTCGGTTATTACCAGCATGTCTCCATGACCGAGCCTCGCAACTTCTCTGGAAAGATCGTTGTGCAGTATCCCTTTCGTTTTCATCAGTTCACCTCCGGTATTTTTCTGCTAAGGGTCGATTCCCTCACTATAAGATTTGAATCTAGCTCTATCTTTCTCGTATATACGCTCTCCCGTCTGGATTTCTTCTGTATCTTCTCCAGTAGAAGCCTCATGGCAGTCTGCCCGGCTTCGAACTTCGGCTGATGCACAGTGGTCATAGCCGGAACGACCAGCGACGAGTAAAGCACGTTATCGAAACCGGCCACCGCGATATCTTCGGGAACCCTCAGCCCTCTTTCCTTCGCCGCCTCGATTGCACCCCAGGCCATCATGTCGTTTCCGGCGAAAACGGCGGTGGGGCGTGGCTTTTGTTCCATAATCAGCCTCATGGTGTTGTAGCCGTCTTCGTACTTGAAAGAGGCGTAATAAACGGTTATCTCCTCTTTTCCGATGCCGGACTTCTCGAGTTCGTTGCAGAAACCCTGAAGCCTCCTGACGGCCGTCGGCACTTCCCTGGGACCGGCGATGCAGGCGAACCTGCGGTGGCCGTTCTCCAGAAAATGCCTTGCCAGCTGCGCCGATCCCTTGAAGTTGTTCGTGTAGATGACGTCTATTAGCGGATTCTCGATAGACAGATGCCGATCGAGGATCACCATGGGCATACCGTTGGAAAGCTCGGCAAGGATCGTCTCTTCCATTCTCGGAGCGACGTTTATTACGCCATCGACGCCGTGGCTGTGAAAGGAATCGAGGGTCTCCTCTTCTCTGGACTTTTCTCCGTCGCTGTTGCAGAGGAACATCTGGTAATCGTGCTCCAGGGCCACGCTTTCCACGCCCCTGGCTATCTCTGCAAAATACGGGTTGGTTATGTCTGGAACCATGAGACCCACCAGGAAAGATTTCTTTATTTTGAGACTCCTGGCGATCTTGCTTGGTCTGTATTGAAGGCGATCTATGGACTCGAGAACCTTTTCGCGCAGCTCGGGGCTCACATATTTGTTCCCGGAAAGTACGTTGGAAACCGTCGCGATAGAGACCCCCGCAAGTTTGGCTACATCTTTCATATTAGACAAATGGCTCACCCGTTTCATAGTTAAACGTTTAGTTAATCGTTTAACAAGAGAATACTACTTCTCCTCGCTCTCTGCAAAATCCATTTAACGCCTTTCAGAGACGTTCATAAAAGAAGAAGAGCGATTATCAAATCCTCGCTCTTCTTCCCAAAGCTTTTCGCGCCTATCTTTATATTTCAACGTATGCTATTCTTGCGGAATTATCCACCTACATTCCCGCATTACCCAGCGGTCCCGCATAGTTTTTGCGATGCTATTTATCGAGACTGAAGTGGATCACCTTATCCATAAGTATCTCTTCATACGATGGTCCTACACCGGTCTCAGGATTCACATAAGCTCTGAACGCTATTCTCAGGTTGTTGTAGGTAAGCCTCTCAGAAGTAGGTTCTGGAATCAACAGACAATAATCTTCATTATCCGGGTTTGACCTCGCAACTTTCCAGACATAGAAATACTTCGCGTTTGGATCGTCGGGCAGAAATCTCTCTGCGCTGCCAATAAGGCCAAGTTTGCTCTCAACGCTATGCTCACTGTGAACACTCGCGAATCCATAGAGAATCTTTGACTCGACTGGCAGAAGATCCTTCACGAGATCATCTGTATAGACTGTGAAATTCGAGTAAGTTGACTTTCCCGTAAGCGAGTGTACCGGACCAAACACTATGGCGAAGTCATCGGGATCATCTCCTATCAGGAAGGGATCCGTCCAGATATATATAGTATCCCTGCTATCTCCAAGAACATCAGTGACGTTCTGAATGGCCATGTAACTAATCTCCACAGATCTTTGAGTCCGAAGAACGTCGGCCTTTAGATTGGAGTACTCTTTGATTATTGCTTCCTCCAGTCTGTCCATAGTTGGCTTTAGGTCGAGTTCAGAATAATCGCCAGTGTCCCTTGGAATCATGCTCGGCGTCGGGAATGGATCAGGTTCAATCGGTCTGGTAGGTGTGACGCGCAAGACCCAGCCTCGATAATTATGACTGTAAGGAGGTTTCACGGTCAGTTTGCCATCTACTATAAGGGGAGGATCCTGCGCGTAGGTCTTGTCTTCGGGATTTTTGAACAATGCCAGGCGAATCACAGTTAGTAACTCGTCGCAGTCCTGCTCAAGCCCCAGTTTCAGCATGTTTGAAGGAATCGGTTCGGTGTTGATCAGGCTCTGAATAAAACCCACTTCTGCCGCGGCGGCTCTCATCAGTACATCCATATTCTTATCAGGGGTAGATATGATCATCGTTGGAGCATTGAAAACAGTTCCGGCCGTCTCGGGTAGGATCGATTCACCCGTCTTGATTCTTGTCATATTGATCGTATCACCTACACTTGCCAGGACACGTTGCCGGCCGCTTTGACCGGGCAGATACTTGGACATAACAAACGTGACATAGCTGAAGTAAGTGACCTCCGGTGGAGTCCAGCCGATGAAGATAATCGCCTCGTCCTCCCTTAGCCTGAAGGTGAACGGCAAGGTGTTTGGAACTGTCTGCCCGGGCGCCGGCGGCAAGAAATATGCTAGATAGGGATTGGAAGCGTTGTTTCCATAACAGCTCGGGATCAGGTGTTTTGAAAAGAGGTCTAGCAGATCCCAAGTGTAAACCACACCCTGTTGAACAACAAACCCGTTCTCCTCAAGCTCTGCGATGAAGCTGTTTACGTTCTCTTCAGTGAAGTATGGATCCAGCGAAAACAATGAGACGGCAAGAAATAGCAGAAGAAGCATCGCCAAACGTTTCATTCTCGGTTCCCCCCCTTGGGTTCCTGTAGCCAAATTAGTAATTTGCCCTGGCTCCTTTCCAGACTTAAGGCCAGTTCTCGCGTCTTACGGATTTTCTACTGGTTCAGCTGCTAAAACCATCTGAGAAAGCTTTGAGATAAAGGGGAAACAGAATTCGAAGAAAATCTCTCGTGACTATGTCTTTTCTCACGGCTAGACATGATTGACGCTCTCTCAACTACTTCAGCATGATAGAAATAACGATCCAAAGACCAAGTGCAGGGCAAATCCCGATAAATTATAGCATCATCTTCTTTTATGACAAACGTTTGCTAGAAGTATATACACAATATGAGAACAGAACGTAATAATGAGCTCCATAGACGGTGCGTGGTATTAGGCGGAAGTCGTTACCACCGATAGCCGCTCCGAAGTTTATACTTGTTATGATTGCAGATCACAAAGAAGGAAGGTGAAAAGATGAAAGCAAGAATTAAGTTCCTGCCATTGCTTCTGGCAATGATCGCGTTGTTTGTCACCAGCACTTTTGCAGCAACACAGTACACCGTCGTTAAGGGCGACACCCTGTGGAGCATCGCCCGGAGTTACGGCATCGACTGGACGGAAATCGCATCCTTCAACGGTATCGAGAACGAGTACTCTCTGAAGGTGGGTACGGTTCTAGCGATTCCCCATAGCTTTACGGAACAGACCGTTCTGATCGCCAACGGCGACCACGAAATCCCGGCGGTTGTGTGCATGCCCGACGGTGACGGTCCCTTCCCGGCAGTCGTGATGCTTCACGGCACGGGTTCGAACAAAGACGAAGCGGGTGGGGGCTATCTTTTGACGGCGCCGGCCCTGGCAAAAGCGGGGATCGCCAGCATTCGTTTCGATTTCATCGGCAACGGTGACAGCGAGGCCGACTATATAAACTACAACTTCATGTCCGCCGTATCCGACAGCAACGCAGCCTTCGATTATATGGCCGGACTGAACGGTATCGACCCCAACCGCATCGGTGTTATGGGCTGGAGCCAGGGTGGCACGATAGCCATGCTGGCCGCCGGTCGTAACCGCTCCTTCCGATCGGTAGTTTGCTGGGCCGGCGCTCCCGATCTCAAGTCGATAGGAACGGCCGAGAACTACGAAATCGCCAAAGCCAACGGCTATTACGAACTCACCTTCGACTGGCGCCCGTCGTTGAAGCTCGGTCTTCAGTGGTTCGAAGAAGTATATAACACCGATGTTCTGGAGGTCTTCTCGAATTCCTTCGCTCCCGTGCTGGCTATCAACGGGGCAATGGATACCGTGGTCGATCCAGTCAACGCGCAGCGCATAGTGGATGCGTCCAGCAACAAAAACTCCAGAGTGCTTCTGATAGAAGGCGCGGACCACACGTTCAACATCTTCACCGGCGACATGAGCGCTTTCAACGAACTCATCGCCGCGACTGTTGACTGGTTCGCAGATACTCTTTAAACTTTTTCATGATAGAAGATTCGAAGTAATACCTCACAGACTTTTCAAATGAAACGGCCGGGAAGAAACCCGGCCGTTTTTTATGGTCCACTTCAACTATTCCACTTTGACGTTTATTGCGAAGGTCTTCACCGGGTGTACACTCTCCCAGGGTCTCCGCAGCGAGAAAACTATCACGCACTCTCCCGGACGTTCGGCCCGGAAGGTCCATTCTACTTCGTAAGAGGCTCCCGTGAGACTTTCTTCTCCAGCATCTGAGACGCCATGTTTTACAAAAGCCAGTGAAAGCACGTTCGGGTTGGAGACCCTTACATCCCATATGTAACCGGTACTTCCATTTTCCTCGAGTGTCAAGCTGGCCAGCTCTCCAATTTGCAGCGAGTTGACTACCGACTGCAGCCTGACGGTAGCGGGTGTCGACGACTGCAAGAGTAACGGTGTGATCAGCACATTGGGAACGTATTTACGAAGGATTTCTTCGAAGCTGCCGTCGCGCTTCATGCTGTCAAGCGTCTTTTGCAGAATCAAAACCATTTCGGGATCGGTGCCGCTGGAAGCCGCGACGTAGAAATAGTTCGTCTGAATTTCGAGCAAGCGGTTTAGATCCTTCATCTGGTAACCGGCGTTCTGTACCAGTTCGCTGACGGTGAGATCGGTGAATATCGCAAGATCGGCCTCACCGTTCATCAGCTGGCGCACGGTGTCCAGAGGGTCTAGAAAACTCTTCAGATTCGTGAAGCCCAGATCTCTCAGGAGCTGTTCAGTCCACCAGTCCTTTGTAGTGGCTATCGTTCCGACCTTTCTGGCCTCGTCGAGATCGGCGGGCGCTATTGCCGAATCGGCTCGCCCGTAAAGGTAAGCCGTGTTCCTGCCGACCGGTCCGATCCACTGGAAGAGCGGCTTTCGAAGCTCCGTCTGATCCATACTGAAGAGAAGAACGTTGGGCAGGTTCGAAGCCAGTTCATAGCCGATCGCCCACGGAACGAGGAAGATCTCTTCTTTCATACCGTTTCGTTCCATGAGCTCTCTCACTATCTCGGTAACAAAGCCCGCAGGTCCTCCATCGCCCATGTATGTAACGGGCGGGTACTCCTCGGTGAGCAGGGTATAGACGCCGGGGACCGGACGGCCCGGCAGCCATTTTTCGTAAAGCCCGGCAAAGTCGCCGGAGCTTTTCAGACTGTCCAGCCCCTCCTGCCACCTTCGAAGGGTGTCGGTCGGTACGTCTTTCGAGAAACCTATATATGTCATATCGAGGTCGAGAACGATCGTGGCACGCAACTTTGAAGATTCAGGTATTTTCTCCGTCAGACGCGTATAGACATCGAAGTTGAAAGGGGCCAGATCGATGTCACCCTCCAGAAGGCTCTTCAACAAAGCCGCCTCGTCGTCGAAGATCACCGTATCCAGACCCTGCTCGGCCAGGAGTTGCTGGGAATAATACCCGCGCACGGCGCCGACCTTCCCGGCTTTCTTTGCATCGTCTATCGAGCGAATGTCGGGAGAGGTATCGCGGGCGTAAAGATACGTGGGCGTTATCGCGATAGGGCCCACCCAGTTGAACTGGGATTTCCGCTGCGGGGTGAATACGAGCGTGGGCAGAGCGTACTCACCGCCGTCCTGCAGCTTCGCGTAAGCCTCTTCGAAGGGCATAGCGGTCATCTCTGCTTCGAGACCGAATTCAGACGAGAGCAATTTTACAAGTTCTACCGCCAGACCCTTGAGCTCGCCATTTTCCTCGTAGCTGAAGGGGCTGTAGGACGGATTCACGAGAAAGGTCACTCCCCGCGCCATCGCCACTGAGAGTGGGAGAAACACTACCAACAGAAGAAAGAATATCCTGACCGAATTTCGCTTCACTTTATCTCCTCCCTGCTAAAACCTCTTTCAAGGCATTAATTCAATATATCACACAGGTATGCGACAACAGAAAGGGAGTTGTGTCTCTGTGATAGAAAAAGTGCCCCGGGCAGGATTTATCTATCGCTCAGGCCTTCCCGTATTGCTTTCTCGTCTTGAGATGGAACAGCAGCAGAACCACGACGCTCATTATGTACGGGAGCATCAGGGCGAACTGGGGCGCGATCTTCTCGTTCTGCAGCTTGACGGATAAGGCGTCAAAGAGGCCGAAGAGAAGAGAGATGAAGAGGACCCTCTTCGGTTTTCCTCCCGAGATGAGTATCGCGGCCAGCGCAACGAAGCCCCTCCCGCCCGTCATGTCGCGCGAGAACATCCTCACGTTGTAGAGCGAGAGCTGAGCGCCGGCAAGTCCACAGAGACCGCCGCACAGGATGCTTGCCCAGAGCTGAATAACACCGACTTTTATACCGGCAGCGGTGAGGGCCTGGGGCATCTCGCCGCAGACTCTGAGCCTCAGTCCGAAAGAGGTCTTGTAGATAATGTATGCCAGCAGGAAGGCGATCGCGATAGAGAGATAGGTGAGAATGCTGAAGTTAAGCAGGTAGTTGTCAAGGAAGTAGTTTCCCGTCTTTACCTTGAGCTCCATTATAGAGGCGATGTCGGGGGAGTTGAAGGCGTTCTTTCCCTGGAACATCACTCTCATTAGAAAGAGGGTTAGCGAACTTATAAGTATGTTTATCGCGAAGCCTATGGCGAAGTTGTTTGCCTTAAGGAAGCTTACGAATACCGAATACAGAAGCGATATTAGCATCGAAGCGACCACCCCGGCAATGATACCGTAAAAGGCGCTGCCGGTTAGGTATGAGAACACCACCGAGAAGAACGCGCTTATGAGCATGAGACCTTCCATAGCCACGTTTATTATCCCCGCGTGATAAGTGAGCGCTCCCCCAAGCGAGGCGAGAAGTATGGGGGTTGCCATCCTGATAGATGTTCTGAATAGTGTGGTAATCAGCTCTATATCCATTTTCAACCTTCCCTTCGCCCGACAATGAACGTCTTGAACGCCGCCACAAAAAGCACCATAACAGCTTGAAGGACACCGCTTATCTCGGCCGGAACGGACGTGAACAACTGGAGATTGACGCTACCCGTTTGAAGAGCCGAGAAAAGAAAGGCGATCCCCACAATGAGCAGGGGGTCGTTAAAGGCAAGAAGACAGATGAGCAGACCGGTGAAACCGTATCCGGGCGAAAAGCTCTGCATCACTCTTTGAGTCATTCCAAGGACGAGGAGGCCGCCGGCAAGACCCGCGAGAGCCCCTCCGATAAGCATCGACAATAACTTCGTTTTCTTTACCCTTATTCCACTCAGCCCGGCAAAAACCGGGTTACTGCCGGTGATATCGAACTCGTAGCCCGTAATGAACCTCTTTCGGAATATGAAGAGAACCAGAACCATACCGATGGCCACGAAGAAAGTCGCGGAGAATTGAGAGCCTTCGAACAGGTATGGAATCACAAAACTCGACTTGATATATGGAGTCTGTGCCAGAGGCGAGCGCGGATCTCTGAAAGGGTTGTTGATCAGGTATGCTATCAACTGCGCCGCGATATAATTACCCATAAGCGTGGTGACGACCTCGTCCATCCGGAGCTTTATTTTGAAGAAGGCCGGCCACGCGGCCCACGCCATTCCAAATGCGGCAGAGACAATCAAAGCGACGACGATGTTCACTAGACCGACCCCAAAATCGATCGAAAAACCGACAAGCGCCGCTCCGAAAGCTCCCAGAAGCAACTGGCCCTCCCCGCCGATGTTCCACATACCCGTCCAGGCGGGGACTGCAACGGCGGCCGCGGCAAGAATCAACGGCACCATCTTGTTGAGTGTGGAGAGAAACTGGTAATGATTGCCCAGAGAGCCTTCGATGATGTAGCGGAATCCCTTGAAAGGCGATTCGCCGCCGAACCAGATTATCAATGCCCAGACGGATAATATGCACAACACCAGCAGAAGCGAGAGAAGCAACTTCCTGAAACTAAGAGTGCGAGTACCGATCATCCTGCGCCCCCCTTATCCCCGTCATATAGTAACTTATCTCCGTCGGATCATAATGGGGGTGCGTCATCTCGGTGACGGCTCTCCCTCGATAGAGCACGATAATTCTGTTCGCAAGACCCATTATCTCCTCTAGATCGCCGCTTATGAGGATTACTCCCGAGCCTGTCTTGACCAGCCTCCTGAATGAATCATGAATGAGCTTTCTTGCGGCAACGTCGACCCCTGCCGTGGGTTGAGCCGCGACGAGAACCACCGGTTCGTAAGCGATCTCCCGACCGACTAGCAGTTTCTGCATGTTTCCGCCCGAGAGAGCCCTGACGGCCGTTTTGATATTCTTGCCGCAGCGCACGTCGTAGTCGGCAACGATCGATTCTGTGAAAGACCTTGCATCGGTGTCCTTTATCAACCATTTCCCGAATTTTCCGAATTTATGGTGGCCGGCCATGCAGTTCTCCACTATGCTTCTATCGGGAGCCAGCCCCTTTCCCATCCGGTCGTCGGTGATTAAGGCGAGACCGGCTCGTCTTCTTTCGAGCGTGTCGAGAGAAGATATAGATGAACCTACGAGCCTTATATCCCCCGAGGCCAATCTCAGACTCCCCGCAAGAGCTTCGAAGAGTTCTTCCTGACCATTTCCCCCAACTCCCGCAAAGCCGAGAATCTCTCCCTCCCGCAACTGGAAGCTCAAATCCCTTATAGTACCGGATACATCGGAAATTCCCTCGACCGAAAGAACGCTCTCGTTTCCGAGGCAGTCCGGCGGATCCTCGGAGAGATCCGTGGCGGTCCCGATCATCATGTTTGCCACGCTCTCTCTGTCAACATCCCTTTTGTCAAAGGTTCCAATAACATTTCCCCTTCTCAGAATCGTTATTCTGTCGGCAAGGGAGAAGACCTCTCCCAATCTATGGGAAATGAAGATAACAGTCTTTCCCATTTCGCGTATTCCCCTCACAAACTCAAGGAAATCTTCCACCTCGTTGGGCGCAAGAACGGCCGTCGGTTCGTCGAGTATTACGAAATCAGCTTCTCTGTACAGAACCTTGAGGATCTCAACCTGCTGTCTTTTACTGATAGGAAGAGAGTCGATTCTATCATCGGGCGAGATGGACATTCTGAGCCTGTCGATGAGCGAGGCGACCGACTCGTTCATCGCCTCTCTGTCGACTCTGCGCAACTTGCTCTGGAAACGGTTCTCCATTCCAAGTACAATGTTTTCGGCCACGGTGATACTCTGTACAAGCTTGAAGTGCTGGTGAACCATTCCTATTCCCAGATCTATCGCCTCGGAAGGGTGCTTTGGCGAAAAATGATTGTTGTTGAATAGGATCTCTCCCGAAGTCGGCTTAATCAGACCGAATAGAATGTTCATCAAAGTGGATTTTCCCGCGCCGTTTTCGCCGACTATCGCGTGTATTTCGCCTTTTCTAACCTCGAAACTCACTTCCCTGAGAGCTTCCAGACCGTTCGGGTATGTTTTCGACACTCTTTTGCAGACTAGAATTTGGAACACCCCCCGATATGAAACCCGGAGCCCCTATAGGGGCTCCGGAAGGAATCTTTAATCGAGATATGAATCTACAACTATCTCTCCGTTCGAGATCTTCTCCTGTATCTCGCTGATTTCTATATAGACGGATGCCGGCACAGTGTCCATCATGAATTGGTTGTATGCGAGTCCGACGCCGCCGTTTGCGATGCCGTATACATGAACGGAACCCTTCTCGAGGCTGTTTTCGATCTGCATTCTTACGATGTCAAGAACTGCGACATCCACTTTCTTCATCATACTGGAGACTATGAAGCCAGGCTGGAGATAGCCCTGATCGGTATCGACGCCTATCGCGTAGAAGCCGTAATCTCTGGCCGCTTCGAGTATTCCCAGTCCCGTCGGTCCCGCAGCCTGGAATATCACGTCGGCTCCCTCTTTGAAGACAGAGTAGGCCGTTTCCTTTCCGAGTGCCGGGTCGTAGTGGTCACCGGCGTATCTGGCTATAACCTTGACACTTGGATCTACATACTTCACTCCATGCTCGAAACCGGCCTGATAATCCCTTATTACCGGCATATCGAAGCCACCGACGAATCCCACGATCTTCTCCGCGTTTATCTTGCAGAGTTCGGTTTTATTCGTGAGCAAGGCCGCGAGGCAACCGGCAAGGAAAGCGCCTTCGTTCTGCTTGAATGGCACGGAGACAACATTCGGAAGGCTGGATGTGCCATCGATATAGACAAAAGTCTTGGAGGGGAACATTGCGCTGACTTCGGCGAGTTCCTTATCGAAGAAATAACCCGGGTCCACGAAGATCAGATCGTAATTCATGGCGGCAGCCCTCAGCGAATCGAAATACTTCGAAGGATCTACATTGCACTCGAAGACCTTGTACTCGATTCCGAACTGTTTCTGGGCTTCCTGAATGCCGATGTACGCCATATCTGTAAATCCGCGGTCTCCAATGGCGTCGCCGGCAACGATGGCAACCTTTAAGGCCCCCAAACCCATCGCTACAAAACTCAGTAACGCAAGAACTAGAATCAAACGCTTCATAAGACTTTCACCCCCATCTTGATAGATTTGTAGTACTCGCTTTTCAACATGCTTTCCCTGTCAGGATAAGAAGTCGCCGCCCCGATCCTCTCGGTGCTCATTCCCGCGTAGACATTTGCGTAAGTTCCTATCTCCTTCTCATCCAGTTCATTGACGTGTCCCCAGACAACGGCCGCGTTGAAAGCATCGCCAGCGCCCGTGCAGTCGAGAACCTTGACCTTAGAAGCCGGAAAATCTATACTGAAGTCTCCGGAAATAAAAGAACAGCCTTTGGCGCCTTTCTTGATCCATATCTCGGAAATCCCCGCATCGAGAAGGTCGAGACAAAATCCGAATTTCCTCGATTTCGAGAATAGAACGGTCAGTTCATCCTGAGCCGGGAGGAAGACATCTACGTAAGGAATCACTTGCTCTATTCTCTCGATGGAAACCGGGTCGGTCTTCCTCATGTTTGGATCGAAGAAAATTTTCGTTCCCGAACGCTTTGCCTTCTTTACCGCTTCCAGGAACGTATGAAAGGTCTCGGCTCCTTCGACTATCGATACACCGGTGAGATAAAGCAAATCCGGGCTTTCGTAAACCTGCGAGAGGTCCTCGCAAGTCATATGTATGTCTGCGGCATTTTTTCTGAACGAGAAGAAAGTTCGCTCGTTCTGGGCCGAAAGCGAAAAAACCACTCCGGTCGGGTACGAGCTAGAAACCTTCGGAGTGAACTCAATCCCCAGCTCCGAAAGGCAAACCTTTATATAATCACCGAAGAGATCGTTTCCTATCATCGTCTCGAACGATGCGTCAACGTTGAGCTTCTTCAGACCCACAAATGTGTTCAGCCCCGAGCCACCGGGATTCAGGATCGGTTTTTCACTATAGACAGAGCCTCCAGGCACGGGGAAGCCGTCGAACCTCCCGATTATATCCACATTTATGTCGCCCAGCACGAGAACGGATTTCTTCATCTACTCCTGATCTCCCCGATCACTTTCATGAACTCCTTCACCCTTTCGCAATCCACGGATTTGTAGGAGTTACCGTCGATCTTGAATGTAGAGCCGACAAAGGCGCCGGAGGCGACTTCGAGTATCTTTTGCGCGTTGACTTTGTTCATACCCGATCCCACCATTATCGGATAGTCGGGAAGTACCCCGCGCACTTTCTTCAGATCTTCGAGAGGTGTTTCAAACCCCGTGTGTTTACCGCTTATGATCACGGCATCGGCCATGAAATACGCCGCGTCGTAAGCCGATTCCTCTATCGGTCTCATCGCAAGCGGCGCTGAGTGTTTTATATGGACGTCCGCGAAGATCTTGATGGATGGGTCGAGGAACTTGCGATATCTTAGGATCTCATGAGGTCTCCTTAATGCCAGACCGGATACGTCGACCGCCGCTTCGGTGAAAACTGTGGCCCTGACGAATCTGGCACCCGAGGTGTGAGCTACCGCTATGGACGCTATCGGATCTGCAAGAAGGCATATTCCCATCGGAACATTCGGATAGGCTTTGTGAACCTCGTGGGCGACTATGGAAAGCGAGGAGACGGTTTCGGCCGGAGCGACGTCGGGAAAATACGATGGATCGTTGTAGTTCTCCACCTGAACGCCGTCGACTCCTCCGTCTATGAGCTTCCCCGCCTCTTCGAGCGCCTGATCTATAACTTTCTTCAGACCCTTTCCGTCGTAAACGGGCGAACCCGGCAGCGGCTTGAGGTGAATCATGCCAATTATCGGCTTTGAAGTAGCGAAGATTTCGTTGAATTCAGATACAGTTGTCATCGGTCGAGCTCCTTTCTGCACTTTTCCATGCTTTTTGAGAACTGCCTCACTCTCTCTGGATCTATGGGACCTTCGGTTTTTCCGTCTTTCTTAAGGCTGGTTCCGACAATTACTGCATCGCAGAGTTTCGGGAAGTACTCGGAGAGGTTTTCTTGAGTTACGCCGCTCCCGACAATGAGAGGGACATCTGGAAGATAATTCCTGACCGCCTCCACATCTTCCGGCTTTGTCTTTCCACCCGTCTTCTTTCCCGTTACGATAATCGCGTCGGCGAGTCCGCGTTCGTAAGCATCCTCGGCCGATTCCTCGATCGATCTTCGCGACAGAGAATAGCCGTGTTTGATATGAACGTCGGCAAATATCTTCACATCTCCGGCCTCGATCATCTTTCTGAACCTGAGGGCATCTGCCGCCACGCTCTCCATCGTTCCGGCATCGACAATATAAGTCTCGGTGTAGTAAGGGACTCTGATGAATTTTCCACCCACGGCCTTTGCTATCGCGAGAGCGGAAATCGCGTCAGATTGAAGGACACATAGTCCGATCGGCACGGAAAGTCTGGACGCAACTTCAAAGGCAATGTAAGTCATCGCCGCAACGGTTTCCGGTCCCACCCTCTTCTTGAACATCATGTCCCGGAAGTTTTCGACTATCAGGCCGTCTATTCCGTTTTCGACCATGATGGTAGCTTCTTCGACGGCTATTCTGGAGATCTCCTTCATCGCCATACCTTCGTATCTTGGCGCTCCCGGCAGTGGCTGCAGATGAACGACACCGATTATCGGCAGCTTTTTTCCGAACATCTCTTCAAACATTTTCATCATCTCACTCCCTGTCTGTATAATTCCTGGGATATCACATATCTATCCGGTCTGAACAATCCTTCCATGTATTCGATAGGAACGTTGTTTGAGATAAATGTAAGTCTTATGATTTTGAGCAGCGGGGAGTTTTCCTTTACCCTCAGAAAGCCGGCCGATCTCTTGTCGGCCGCTTCGGCGGTAACGGTTTCGCTGGCCTTTTCTATCCTCAGACCCAGAGACTCTATCTGCCTGTAAATCGAAGTTGCCGTGAAATCCAGTTCGTCAAGGGGTAGCGCTCTTGAAACGGGGAAGAAGGATGTGGTTATGGCCATTTCCAGACCGTCCACCAGTCTTAGCCTCTCGACTTTTATTACTTCCCGGCTCTTATCGATTCTCAAAAGGGAAGAGATCGTATTGCCGGTCTGGGTCTTTTCAACGCTGATAAGTTTTGCGGAGGGACTGTGGCCGGAAGCGATTATATCCTCTGAAAAGCTGTTAAGAACATTGAGTGCTGTGGAAAGTCTCTCGCTGCTAACATAAGTACCCTTGCCGACCATTCTGACAAGGATTCCATCGTTGACAAGCTGATCGATCGCGTGTCTCACGGTCATGCGGCTTACCTTGAACAGATCGACAAGCTCTCGTTCGGATGGGATTTTGTCGCCGGGAACGAGTCTCCCTTTTTCGATCTGTTTAATCATATAGCTTCTGATTTCCAGATAGATAGGTATCATGCCGACACCTCGCAATCGCGTATAGATATCTATATGTCTATACCACCTGAATTCTATACTTCTTTTTTTAACCAATGCTTCAGTTGTAATTAAGCTTTCAAAGAGGTGTATAGACAGCTAACCCCAACACACTTCAACTGGTAAGTTGCGGACTTATACCACTTAGAACGGTTGTTGGGTGCGCGTGGAGAGGTGGGGGTAAAAACACGAGAAAGAGCGTCGAGGGTTTTTCGCGTCGTCATTCCGTGGAGCCTGTCCTGATGAGCCTGCCCTGAAATGTTCATATTCAGGAAACCTATACGGGACCTCATCTCTTCAGTCTCTCCCTCCCTCTCTATGGCCTCTGTTTTACCAGGAACCCACGCTCGGGGCTTATACTGTGTCAACCGCTGATCGCCTTAAGGTTTCAGATCCCGGCTTTTTCGAGTCTCTCTCATTAGCTAGGGCAATTATAAATAAAGAAGTATAATAAGTTTGATGTTACTTATTTTTAAAAGGAGGAAAAAAATGGGTCTTTTCGATACGCTTTCTAAGCAGCTCAGCGAAAAAAGCACGGCAGCGAAGTTAGGCGAGTCTGTTGGTGTAAGCCCGGAAAAGGTACAAAAACTCACAGAGATTGGATTACCGACACTTCTTCAGGGGCTGCTAAAAAACTCCTCCACTCCTGAAGGGGCTGCTTCGCTGGCAAAGGCTTTGGATCAGCACAAGAATGACAATGTCAGCAGCATTACCAGTTTTCTGAACGGAGTAAATAAAGATGACGGTGTAAAAATGCTCAGTCACATATTTTCCGGCAAGGAAAAACAGGTTGAGAAAAGTCTCGCAAAAGAGACCGGCTTGAAAACGAATCAGGTTGCCGGCCTTCTGTCGCAGCTGGCACCGCTTCTGATGGGTTTCCTCGGCCAGGAAAAGAAGAAAGAGAACCTGGACGCTTCTGGAATAGCCGGTTTGTTGTCGAACGTTGCCAGCCAGGGAGATAGCGGAATGATGGGAATGGCGGCCAACTTCCTTGACAGCAACAAAGACGGAAACATTATCGACGACGTGGGAAACCTGTTCGGAAAGATATTCAAGAAGAAATAATTTAAGCACAAATAGCTAACGGCTGGTCGACTAATAAAATCTGGATCTGTCTGTTCAATACATTTTAAGAGAGGAGGAGAGTCTGTGACAAAACTGGCTATAATTAAGGGAATCGAATCCGCGATCGAGAATAAGTTGAAAGAGCTGGGCATAGTTTCAGTAGAATCTCTTCTGGAAGCTTGCGCAACGAAAAAGGCCCGAACGGAACTCGCAAAGAAGACCGGAATTCCGGAAGATAAGATTCTTACCTGGTCCAATCATGCAGACTTGATCAGAATCCGCGGAGTTGGCGGGAAGTATTCCGAACTCCTGGAAGCCGTAGGAGTCGATACCGTACCGGAACTGTCGAAGCGAAACCCCGAGAACCTGTATTTGAAGATGATCGAGGTTAACGAAAAGGAGAAACTGGTTGAAAGCCTCCCGGCTAAAAAGCAGATCATAAAATGGGTGGAACAGGCCAAGAAATTACCTCGAGTTCTTCAGTACTGAAGCGGTTCGGCGATTCGATCTTCCTGACAGTTTACGGCAATCCGAGCACGAAGGGTAGGACCCAAGGGTCCTACCTTTTCTCAGAGGTTGATTGTATAATGCAATTGTACGCAAACGTTTGCGGAGGTTTGTTGTGGCCGGAAAAACTACGATCAAAGACATCGCGAAGAGTCTCGGAATATCGCCTTCGACCGTGTCGAGAGCTCTGTCGAACGGACCGGGCGTCGGCGGCGATCTCCGTAAAAGGATCCGCAAAGTTGCTTCACAGCTGAATTACATCCCCAATTCATCCGCAAAATCCCTGAGAACAAGAAAAACCAAGACTATCGGCCTCATCGTCTCCGATATAAGAAAT
>DBRH01000013.1:991-2036 GCA_002305955.1 Kosmotogaceae bacterium UBA1373 | reverse complement strand
ATAGTGTGTAATACGGGTGAGGATTCGAAAAAAGAAGAGATATACATAAGATGGCTCATGGAACACGGAGTGGAAGGCATCCTCTCTTCCCCTTACCAGGATAGGGAGGGAAGTAACAACGGCGCCTTTTACAAAAAGGCTATGAAGTCGGGAATCCACGTGGTCTTCTACGACAGGCTTCTCGAAGGGGTTGGCGGCATAGACTCCGTGACGCTTGACAACGAGCAGGCGATAATGAACGGTGTTTTCTATCTGAGAGAGCGTGGCCACGAAAGAATTGCGCTCTGTCTTCATAAAAGAGGGATCTATACGATAGAAGAGAGATACTCGGGATTCAAAAAGGCCTGTGCGATTCTGGGAATACATCCCGACGACAGGTGGGTTCTGGAGGATATGACGGATTATTCCGTCTCGCTAGATAAGCTGAGGTCGGTATTGACGGCCTCCGATCGACCGACGGCGGTGATCTCCACCAACCAGTACCTGAATGAGACGGTAGTCAGGGCGGCCCGCGANNATAGATCCGCCGGTGACGACGATCAGACAACCTGTTGTCGATATGGGAAAGATAGCCGCCACACTACTTCTCGGGAGGATAGACGGGGACCGTGGGGAACAGACCAGGATCGTGTTGAAGGCCGAGCTGCTGGAAAGAAATTCCGTAGCCTCTACGGCAAAAATAGTAAAACGGCTATGACAATCGCCATTGTTTAAGGCATAGAAGGAGGAGGAGCATGCAGAAGAGAAAAGTAGGAGTTATAACGTTTTCCGACGGTAGAGATTTCGTGCACAGAGATCTCATCGACATGAACAGAGAGTTCCAGAACCGGCTGGTGAGAGCGCTCGAAGCCACGGGCGAGGTAGAGGTTGTAGTGGCTTCGGAGATCGTCTGGAAGCCCTCGCTGGCCAAGAAGGCCGGAAAAGAGATGATGAAGGCCGAAGTCGAGGCGACTATATTCAACTACGCCATCTGGTGCTGGCCCCATCTGACGGTGCTGGCCTCACTGTACGCCCCCGGTCCGTATCTGGCGTACGGTCAGATAAA
>DBRH01000013.1:0-979 GCA_002305955.1 Kosmotogaceae bacterium UBA1373 | reverse complement strand
ATAACTCCCGAAAGAGTCTGGGGAAACCCGGAGGATCCGGATGTTATCGAGAAAGTGATGCACTTCGTCAGGGCGGCATCGGCCGCGGCGAGGCTGAAAGGCGAGAGGTACGGGATGTTCGGCGGTCGCCCTATGGGTATGTACACCGCCTCCTCCAACGGAGACCAGTGGCTCAAAGAGTTCGGGATCGACGTCGAACAGATCGATCAGTACGAACTCGTAGTGAGGGCCGAAAAGGTATCGAAAGAGGTCACGAAAAAAGCGAGGGAGTGGCTCGAGAAACTCGCGACTGTCCAATACGACGGCAAGCAGCTGACGCCGGAAAAGCTTNNCAGATCGCGCTGTACGAGGCGGCTCTAGATATAATAAAAGAGTACGAGCTGGACTTCGTCGGCTTCAAAGGCCAGCCTGAGATGACCAACAACTACGCGACCATGGACGTTGTCGAGGCCTTCCTGAACGATCCTTACGACTGGCACGGCATGAAGGACCCGATCGTCGCGGCGACCGAGACCGATATGGACGGAGCCCTCACGATGGAGATATTCAAACATATCGCACAGGCACCGGTCCTCTTCGCGGACGTTCGGCACTACTTCGAAGAGGAGAATCTCCTGGATCTCTGTAATTCCGGCACCCACGCGACCTACTTCGCGGGTAGATCTCTCAACCCCGAAGAGAATCTCAAGAACGTGGTGTTCTATCCCGAAGACTTCTACTTCCCCGCCGGAGGGGCTGCCGTCAAGCATTTCGCCGCACCGGGCAGGGTGACTCTGGCAAGGCTGGCCAGGCAGGACGGAGAGTATGTGATGACCATCGTACCCGGAGAGTTTGTCAAGCTTTCGGCCGCCGAGGAGAAGAAACTCTCCGAGGAAGTTCAGATCCAGTGGCCTCACGCTTACGTCAGGCTCGATACGGATATGGACACTTTCCTCAAATACTACCCCTGCAACCACATCCACGGGGTGTACGGAGATTA
>DBRH01000038.1:2568-4620 GCA_002305955.1 Kosmotogaceae bacterium UBA1373 | reverse complement strand
ACGAGCGATGAACGTGTCGAGGTCGGAGCGTGAAACGTCGAGGTTGGTCACCAGCCTCCATTCGTCGCCCTCGGGCGGGTTTATCTTTATTCCCTCCCTGTAGAGCTCGCCGACGATGGCCTCCGGTCTGCCCTGGTCGAGCTTGAAGAAGACCATGTTTATGTCGAGTCTGTCTCTCATGATTTCGATGCCCTTTATTTCTTCGAGTTTTTTCGCGAGATACCGGGCATTTTCGTGGTCTTCGCCGAGCCGATCGATCATCTTCTCGATAGCCATGATCCCGGCCGCGGCTATGATGCCGGCCTGTCGCATCGCTCCACCCATGATTTTGCGTCCTTTCCGGGCTCTGGAGATGAACTCTTTCGTTCCGACCAGCATGGAGCCGATCGGCGCCCCGAGTCCTTTGGAGAGGCAGAACATGACGCTGTCGGCTTTCGAGGCGATCTCTCCGGCATCTATTCCAAGAGAGACGGCCGCGTTGAATATCCTGGCTCCGTCGAGATGAACCGGAACCGCGCGCTCACGGGCAAGCGAATAAACCTCTTTCATATATTCCATAGGGAGAACCCTTCCGCTAGAATGCGCGTTCTCCAGACAGATCAATCCCGTTCTGGGATAGTGAAGGTCCTCTCCCCTTATCGCTTTGAGTATTCTATCGACAGAGGGCATTCCGTCATCGCAGTCGAGCGTTCTCATTTGAACGCCGGCTATGACGGCCGAAGCGCCGGCTTCATGAACGATTATGTGGTTCGAGGCCGGTATTATGACCTCGTCTCCCCTGAGGGTATGAGTCAGTATCGAGAGTTGATTTCCGAAAGTTCCCGAGGGAACGAAAACGGCCGATTCCTTTCCGAGGACTTCGGCGGCGATCTCTTCCAGACGGTTGACGGTGGGGTCGTCGCCGTAAACGTCGTCGCCGACTTCGGCGTTCGCCATGGCCGCGCGCATCTCTTCTCCCGGAAGCGTCACGGTATCACTTCTCAAGTCTATCCATTTCAAGGGCGCACCTCCGATATTTGGTTAGGATTACAGATAATTATAGACCAAAACAAACAAAAAAAGCCGGATCGGATGATCCGGACTATATAGGGTTCCTATCTAAGGGGGATAGGGGGGTTATAAACTAAAATAATTCTAATTTGTTTGTGCTAATAATGCGTTGTGTTGAAGTATCAAGTAACTTTCTTATAGATTGCTTAATCCTTAAATTCTGTCAGAAAAATTCATACGTCCCATAGATGGAGAGCATCAATAAGAGTACACCGAGACAAGGTTTCCGGAGGAATCGAACAATCTACCTTCGGCCTTTTTATTACGCCAGATGTAGCTTTTTTTCCATACGTTTACACTCGCCTCCGGACCGGAGTGGATGTGGACCGCCATTCCCGGCTCGAGAATCAGGTCGTCGAAGGTGTATTTCTGGCCGTTGGTGACGGCCAGTATCTGCCAGCCCTTCAGATTGACGGGTTTGTCGCCTATGTTGTATATCATCACGTATTCGTCGAGAGAATCGGCCAATATATAGGCTATCTGAACCGGTCCGTCGTAGTAGATCTCTTCCTCTTCATCCTCGGGTTCGTTCCAGAGACCGAGAGAGAGAGTTCTCGGAATGTCCTGGGCCTGGGCGAAGAGATCCATAAGTTTCTCGTCGAAGGCGAAGGCCAGATAGGCCCGCCCATAACCGTTGATAACCCCGAGCAGATTGTACATGATGTATTGTTTGAAACCGTAGTATTCGACTTCCAGCCATACGTACGCCAGGGTTCTTCCGTAGACGTCCGTGGGGTTCCAGTCGTAGCTTATGATTATCTCTTTGTCGGAGAGAACGCCTTTGGCGAGGTTCGAGGCCTCTATTCCGAAGAACTCGACTTCTTTGGTGGGATGAACAGTCTCGGGCGTATCGATCCCGATGAGCCTCAGGGTTGTCTCAACGCCATCTATGCTCACCAGAAGGGTATCGCCATCGACAACGTTGATCACTTTCGCGTGCGTGTAATCCTGAACACTGTTCCAGAGATCGAAAAACTCGGTGGCGTAAGTGAGGTCCTTCGG
>DBRH01000038.1:860-2493 GCA_002305955.1 Kosmotogaceae bacterium UBA1373 | reverse complement strand
ATCGGGCGAAGAAACCTTTCCAGTGTCTGACAGGGGTATTCGGCGCACTGGCCGCAGTTGTCTATTCCCTTCTTCGAACAACAGTCCTTGAAAGGACAGTCGAAGCACAGTTTGAAGAGTATCTCGCTCCTGCATCCGGTGCAGTTCATGTCGCTCTTTTCAAGAACAAAACCGAACTCCCTTCCCCATTTATCGGCCGTCTCTCTCTTCAGGATCTCGTCGTTCGTCATAGTCGCCCTGTAAACCGGGCAATTTGAACAGTCTATTCCGCAGTAAGCCAGCATCTTCACAACCTCTCAAGACATCCCGTCGAAACCGTGATAGATTTGAATTGCTATTAAAAGCATAACACGTTCATATGTTTAAGTTCTGCAAAGGATTGGAGGTTTTCTTTTGAATCCCCGCGTCACCGAAGAGAGATACAGAGTGAGGTACTACGAACTGACCAGGAACTGGAAGGCTTCAGTCGCCTCCATAATGGACTATTTCAACGACGTTGTAACCCTCCAGAGCGTTGAGGTCGGCCACGACGTCGAAACGATGCGTTTCAGCGGGTACGCGTGGCTGTTGCTTCGCTGGGAGATAGACATTCAGAGATCTCCGGCCTTCATGGAGAACCTAAATGTGAGAACCGTTCCCTATTCTATGAACAAATTCTACGCATACAGGCGTTTCGAGGTTATCGACGACTCGGGAGCCCTGATAGTGCACGGCAAATCCCAGTGGATCCTCATCGACGCCTCCAGGCGCAGACCGGTGAGGATAGCCGACAGACACTACGAAGTCTATGGACTGTCGAAAGACTTCAACGAACCGCTCAAATTCGAAGACCCGCCAGAACCCGGAAAGTCCGATCTTTCAACCGTATTGAAAGTGAGAGAGTCGGATCTGGACACCAACGGTCATGCCAACAACGTCTCGTACGTCCGCTGGATAATGCAGACCGTTCCCGGGGATTTCGAGAGCAAGGAGTTGAAGAAGCTCTGCATTCAGTACAAGCATGAATCCATGAAGGGAGAGGAAGTGCTAGTCGAAAGCGGTTTCGAAGATCTGGACGGCCTGAAAATCGGTCTGCACAGGATCACTTCAAGCGGGAAGAAACTCGCTATCGCCTGTACGAAGTGGTTATGAAAAGACGGCCTTCGCCGCCTTTTCTATACCAGTGAGTCGGGATCGACGTAATCGTCCAGCCAGTAAGCGTCGGGATTTCTGTCGAAGGCCATGAAGAGATCGTATCTTCTCGGGTCGGCCGCCCTGTGGTATTTCATATATATCTTGTTTTCGTCGATGCCCACGTACTCTATCTTTCCAGTCGCGTGAGACATAACGAACCTGGCGCGTTTGGCCAGACCGGATACCCTGTCTATGGCCTTCTTGAAGACTGTGTATCCCTCCTCCGCGGGCACGGCGTAGGTGTGGTTGCCCCTGGTCGGCCTGCACTGGAAAACGTAATAGGGCGGGATTCCTGCGAACGACAGTTTCCTGAAAAGCTCGGCCATCGTATCGGCGTCGTCGTTGACGCCCCTTATCATAGGCGTCTGGTTGCATATGACCGCGCCGGCGTTCCTCAGAATGTTCAACCCCTCCACGGCAACGTCCGTCAGTTCTGCGGGATGATTGAAGTGCGCCATGA
>DBRH01000038.1:0-782 GCA_002305955.1 Kosmotogaceae bacterium UBA1373 | reverse complement strand
GTTATCTCTCTGTGCTTTCTTATGTACTCGATCCCCGGTCCGACGTCGTTTGTAACTTCCCTGTTCTCCGTCGAGAAGAGCCTCTTCCTGAAGCAGAACCTGCAGAAGCTGCCACAAACTCTGGAGACCAGGAGCAGGGCGGTGTCTTCGTACTTGTGTTCCATGCCCGGCACGACACTGTAGAGATGCTCGTTCGAGGCGTCCATCTCCCCCCACTCGTCGAGCTCTTCGATATCGGGCATTATGATCCTCTTTATGGGATCGTTCGGATCGTCCCAGTCTATGAGGCTCAGGTAATAATCGTTGGCCCTGAAAGGAAACTGCTCTATCACTTCGTTCATCTGTCCGATCTGATCTTCACTAAGCTCTTCGATCAGATCTACCTTTGTAAGATATTTTGGTTTCTGCAAATTACTACCTCCCTATTCTGTTTGATTCGATATTGTTGAGCATGAAAAAACTCCGTGTATCTCTGCACTCGCTGGATATAACTGTTCAATTGTTCGAACAGCCGGTCCTATCAGATGACTACGAAAGAATTACGATACGGAATTTTCAACACCATTCACTATATATTATATCTTATGAGCCTCCTGGATGTGTACCCCGCACAGGTATTGGCAGTGTATTAAAATGCGGCGCTTCGAGGCGCTTCCAGAGGCATAAGTTACACGCGGTTAATCGCCAGACCGGTTGACTTTAAAGATTATCCGTGATAAAATATAAAAAGAGACGTCGAAAAGGACGTCTCTTTGCTATTATCTATCGGCCGTTTCCGCTTT
>DBRH01000084.1:15746-53665 GCA_002305955.1 Kosmotogaceae bacterium UBA1373 | reverse complement strand
TGTCGTAATCGTCGTCTGTCATGAGAATCGAGGCCACCGAACTGACCGGTAGATCTATCTGCGAGACCATTGTGAACAGCTCTCCCAGTCGTTTGACCGTAACGAAGGGTCTTCCCAGTTCCAGTTCCTGCGGAAGGATCAGCAGCGCGTTTCTGGCTATCCCTTTGGCCTCCTCGAAGCTCTTCCCGATTATAGCCGAGACCCTTATTTCGAAGCTTTCATTGACCTTCCAGATACCCGTTATCTTTTCCCTTCCGGAGTACTTGATGTAGTCCACAGAAAAGCCGGCCACTTCGGCTAATCTGTTAAGAAGATCGCCGTAAGCCCTCTCCAGGCTCTCGATATCTCCTCCAAAACCGTGATAGCTGGCGAGAAGGTTTTCTATATCGGCAAGTACAGGCTCGGGCCGGTCGTATTTAGTCAGGTAACCATGAATGAACCTGTTCCTGCTCGAACGATCGCCACCTTCGTCCGAAAGCGTTCCGAGAATCCTTACAACATCTACGGCCGTTATTTCAGCTGGCATATACTTCACCCCCTAACTTATACTACCACGAATATATACGATTCTGCAGACAAAATATAATCCATATATTCAAGAACAATAGTGATTATATAAGTATAATTTATATATTCAGATTCACATTAAATATGAAACTATATATCACAACTTCACCTTGTACAATTCCGATTTTTCTAGTATATACCCGTATTCAAATTCAGGTGTAGCACCAACATGCATAGCTACAATTGCGCCTAGAAGATTTCCGACCTTCAGACAATCACTGCCTTGTCTTCCGGAGAGATACGCGTGGAGGAAACCGGCGTTGAAGGCGTCTCCGGCGCCTGTGGTATCCACGACCTCTACGGGTAAGGCCTCGACCGAGGGACCGCTCTCGATCCTCGAACCGGCCGCTCCCATTGTCACTACAACAGTGTTTGTTCTGTTCAGGAAGGGTGAAAGAAAGGCCCACTCCGTCTCATTTAAGAAAAGAACTTCGGCCCTTTCGGCGAGCTTTGAGACCTCGCGCGGTCTTTCGAAGGTCACAATGCCGCCGGGGTTGTAGGAAAACCTTTCTATGTTCAGCGAGTTCAGCATCACCGATAGCTGACCGGTGGCAATGCCTGCGAAATGGTAGAAATCGAATCCTCCGGCTACAGTTTCGTACCTCTCGTTCGCGCCACGGTAAGTGTAAAGATGTCGTTGTCCTTGCTCGCCGATAGCCGCAAAACAAAGGCCTGTTCCTCCGCTAAGCACTTTGATGTACCCGGTCTCGACTCTCTCGCGTGACAACCTTTCGATGAGGTAATCTCCGAAGAGATCGTCTCCCACCGCCCCCTGCAGAAAGACTTCCCTTCCAAGGCGCGAGAGAATGATCGCCGTGTTGGCCGCACTTCCTCCAGAGGAGAGACCCAGTTTTTTTATCCTGTTTTCCTCGCTGTTAACGCTGTCTCCTATTACTGCGTTCAAGTCTATGTTTATGTTTCCAACGACTGAAATCCTCAATTTTCTCTCCCTTTCCCGATTAGGTTTACGTTCTTTCTCTCTTTATAATTATAATTGGAAGTGATAGGAACAGAGCTTTCGAGGGGGGTAAAAACTATGGTTGCGTTTCCTGAAGGTTTTCTATGGGGTGTTTCAACGGCCGGTCATCAGATAGAAGGTGGAAACCGTCACTCGGACTGGTACGAGTGGGAAAAGAAGGGGAAGGTAAAAGGCGGGGAGACTTCCGGGGTGGCCTGCGGAAGCTGGGATCACCTCGAGAGAGACATCAAGGCTCTTGAGGAGCTCGGGGTGAAGGCTTACCGTTACTCCATAGAGTGGGCCAGAATCGAACCGGAAAGCGGTAAATTCGACGAGGACGCTCTTAAAAGGTATGCCGGCTTCACCGAAGAACTCGTAAGGAAGGGTATCCACCCTGTGTTGACAGTGAACCACTTCGTCCTGCCGCTGTGGTTCGCCAGGATGGGTGGTTGGGAGAAGCGTGAAAATCTGATCCATTTCGAGAAGTTCGTCAGAAAGGTGGTCCAGTCCATAGGCCAATACGTTCACTACTGGGTTACCATCAACGAGCCTAACGTCTATGCCTCCATGTCGTATTTGCTTGGAGAATGGCCACCGCAGAAAAAAGATATGGAACTGGCTCGTAAGGTTTTGACGAATCTGATTTTCGCGCATACGGTGGCTTACGACGCAATAAAGTCGGCGGTTCCAACGGCCATGGTGAGCATCGCCCTGAACATGATGCCCTTCCTTCCCTTTAGAAACTGGCATCCGGCGGACTTTATCGCCGCCAGATTTCTGGGAAAACTCTACAACTATTCTTTTGTCGACTCTATAAAACTCGGCAGGATGGCCAGGCCACTGGGGAACGAGGAGGCCGCACCGGAGATAAAGGGAAAGATCGATTTTCTCGGTATAAATTATTACAGCCGCACCTTCGTCAGGTATTCCAGACCCTTTCCGCAATTGCTCAACGGTCAGGAATTTGAGAGGACGGATATGGGTTACGAGTTCTTCCCGCAGGGTCTGGAAGGAGTGGTCTTCAAAGCTTACAAAAGATACCGTTTGCCTATAATGATTACAGAAAACGGGATAGCCGACTCCACCGATGAAAAGCGCTGGCCTTACATCGATGGCGCCCTACAGGCACTCGGCAAATCTATGAACAGGGGAGCGAAGGTCTTCGGTTATCTTTACTGGTCTTTGATGGACAACTTCGAATGGAAGGAAGGTTATTCGATGAAGTTCGGTCTCTACGAGACCGTTCGCGATACACTGGAACTCAAGGCGAGACCTAGCGCCGAAAAGTTCAGACGTTTCATATCTGAAAACCGGTGATCGAAAGGGTCGTGGAGGTGATTGGATGGACGAGCTAACATATATGCTTGCCCCGTGCGGCATCGACTGCGATGGGGCTCGATTTACCTAATGACTCCTTTCGAATATTCCCACCACCTTGCAGACATTCAGATTTAACCTGTCGATCGATACCATTCCGCCGATATGTGGTGCTAGAATCATGTTGACTTCTCATCGTGTGGTTCGTCCATAAGGGGGCGTAAATGAATATGGAACTGATTTCTGCACTGATAGCCGTGACGGTTTCCCTGTTTTCGGTAATCCTCGGTATCTATCTCTTTCGCTGGGTCGGCAGGCACCCAGTCGGTAGCGAGCGCATAAGGGAAATAGGCGAGGCGATCCGCGAGGGAGCCGACGCCTTTCTAAAGAAGGAATATGTGATACTGGCCTTCTTCTCAATTGCGATCTGCATCCTTCTGGCGATATTTTTGAGTATTTCTTCAGCGATCGCCTTCTTAGTCGGAGCCATCTCTTCTGGCGTTGCGGGTCTACTGGGAATGAAAGTGGCGCTCAAGGCCAACGTTCGTACAGCAACGGCTGCAGACCACGAGGGCCTCGAAAAGGCTTTTCTGATAGCTTTTCGGGGCGGTTCGGTGATGGGTCTGCTTGTGGTGGGACTGGCACTTGCCGGTGTGAGTGTGATTTACGGTATAGCTCTGAAGGCGGAAATACTTCTGAGCTTCAGCTTCGGGGCGAGCATCCTTTCGCTTTTTGCAAAGGCCGGTGGAGGTATTTACACCAAGACGGCCGATATAAGCGCCGACCTCGTCGGCAAGGTCGAAATAGGAATTCCCGAAGACGATCCCAGAAATCCGGCCGTCATCGCCGACAACGTCGGTGACAACGTGGGAGACGTGGCCGGTATGGGAGCCGATCTCTTCGATTCTTACGTGGCCAGTATCGTTGCCGCGATGGTCCTCGGAGAGACTCTGGGAGTAAAGATGGTGGTCCTGCCGCTTATCCTGGCATCGGTCGGGGTCCTCTCCTCGCTGGTCGGAATCTTCAGCGTCCGTGTCAGAGGGGAGAAGAATCCCGGACGCGCCCTTGACCTTGGAACCTACATCACCTCGGCGATTTTCGCTCTGGCAACGCTGGTGATCTCCCTTGCGCTCTCTTACGATCTAAAATTCTGGGGCGCCGCGATGGCCGGCCTCGTCGCCGGAACGGTGATAGGCTTCACCACAGATTATTTCACTTCCATCGACAGACACTTCGTGAAGAGAACGGCCCAGGCCTCGCAATCGGGTGCGGCTATCACTATTTTGACGGGCTACTCTTACGGATTGATGAGCCTTCTCCCATCGCTGGTGGGAATCGGTGTAGCCTCTGGCGTGGCCTTTGCCCTGTGCGGAGTTTATGGAATAGCCGTAAGCGCCGTCTCCATGCTCGCAATTGTTGGAATGATAATCTCCAGTGACGCTTACGGCCCTATCGTGGACAACGCCAAAGGTATCTCCGAACAGTCTGGGCTTAGCGAGGAAGTCATATCGCTAACCGACAAGCTCGATGCTGCCGGAAATACTTCGAAAGCTATCACCAAAGGTTTTGCGATAGGGGCGGCCGGACTCACGGTCATAGCGCTGCTGGCGACTTACCAGGAACGCGTGGCAGCCATCACCGGCCAGAGCATAACCTTCGATCTCATGAATCCGCTGGTGATGCTCGGTCTTCTGACAGGCCTTTGCGTTCCCGCACTCTTTTCAGCTATGATAATGCTGGGCGTTAGCAAAAACGCCTTCAGGATGATAGCCGAGATCAGGAGGCAATTCAAAGAGATCAAGGGTCTCAGCGAAGGAACGGCCAGACCCGATTACGCGCGGTGTGTAGAGATAGCTACGACGGGCGCTCTAAAGGAATTGATGCTTCCCAGTCTGATCTCTATAGGAATCACCCTCTTGATAGCCTTCATAGGCGGGATATATGCTCTGGGAGGCTTTTTGGGCGGAGCCATCCTCTCGGGACTGTTCAACGCATTGCTGATGGCCAACAGCGGAGGCATGTGGGACAACTCGAAGAAATACATAGAGGACGGCGCTTTCGGCGGAAAGGGCTCCGACGCGCACAAGGCAGCCGTAATCGGCGACACTGTGGGAGACCCCTTCAAAGACACCGCCGGACCTTCGCTGAACACTCTCATAACGGTTCTCTCCCTGGTAGCCTCTCTGATAAGCCCGCTGGTTATTCTTTACGCCGTTTTCAAGTGATTATCTACTGAAAAAGGCGGGGAAAATCCCCGCCTTTTCTATTGCCGCAGATCAGAGGAGCGTGTTAATCAGCTCTTCAGTTCCCTGTCTCTTTTCGGCCGAGACCATGAACACGGGGGGCAGAGCCCCACTCTCCGACAGACCGTCTTTGACGGACTTGAGAGTTATGGATTGCTGGCTTCTCGAAAGCTTGTCGGCCTTCGTCAGAACGACCAGGTACGGCAGGGAGTAGTAGATAACCCATTCCAGCATCTGCATGTCAACGGCCTGAAAGGGGTGGCGGCTGTCCATAAGAACTGCCAGGAGCGTTAGAGACTTTCTCGAATCGAAGTAATCGATTATGAGTCTCTCCCACTTCTCCTTCTCCTTTATGGAGGCCTTTGCGTAACCGTAACCGGGCAGATCCACGAAATAGACCGACCCGTTGACGGTGTAGAAGTTTATTGAACGGGTCTTGCCCGGAGTCGAACTCGTGTGGGCCAGCTTCCTCCCGAAAAGGGAGTTGAGAAGCGAAGACTTGCCGACGTTAGACCGGCCGGCAAAGGCTATCTCCCTTTCCAGCGGAGGCGGGTACTCTCCTGACTTGAAGACCGTTCTGCACAGCTCAACGCTCTTTATCACTCAATCACCTTTGTCCAGCAGAGCGATCTGGAGGACTTCCATGATATCCTCCACGAAAATGAACTCCAACCGGGATTTTATCTCTTCGGGAACCTTTTCCAGATCCCGTTTGTTAGCCAGGGGTACGATCACCGTCTTCATCTGGGAACGATAAGCGGCCATCAGCTTCTCTTTCAATCCGCCTATCGGCAGAACCTTTCCCCGTAGGGTTATCTCGCCCGTCATTGCGACATCGTTTCTTACCTTTCTGCCGGAAACGGCCGAAATGAAGGCTGTAGTCAGAGTTATTCCAGCACTGGGTCCATCTTTGGGAACGGCTCCCTCCGGGACATGGATGTGGAAATCCCTCTTCTCGAAGATCTCGGCGTACTTTTCACCATCGCAGAGCTTTCTGGCGAGCGAGGCGGCTATCTGCGCCGATTCCTTCATAACATCGCCAAGCTGGCCGGTGATGATGGTCTTTCCCTTCCCCGGCACGGGAAGCACCTCAATGTACATGATCTCCCCTCCGACGGAGGTCCAGGCGAGGCCTGTCACCACACCAACCTCGGGTTTCTTTCGGAAATCGCTGTCCTTGAAGAGCGGTACTCCCAGGAATTCGCCAAGATCGTTCACCCCTACGTTTATACTCTCCTCGCCTTCGGCCATCTTCAGGGTCGCCTTCCGGATTATCTTTCCCAGGCTGCGGTCGAGCTGTCTCACACCGGCCTCTCTGGTGTAGTCCCTTATCGTTCCCTTTATAGCCGATCCGGTGATTTTGAAGCTCCTGTCCTTCATGTTGTATTCGTCGAGCAGCTTGGGCAGTATATGGTCTTTGGCGATGTGATACTTCTCCGACTCGGTGTATCCGGGTATTTCGATGACCTCCATCCTGTCCCTGAGGGCGTCGGGTATGGAATACAGAACGTTCGCCGTAGTTATGAACAACACCCTGGAGAGGTCGAAGGATACCTCCAGAAAGTGATCGGTGAAATTGCTGTTTTGCTCGGGATCGAGAACCTCCAGCAGCGCCGAAGCCGGGTCACCCTGGAAGCTTATTCCCATCTTGTCGACCTCGTCCAGCACGATCACGGGGTTCCTAGAGCCGAGCTTGCGAATCATCTGCATTATCCTGCCCGGAAGGGCGCCGACGTAGGTCCTCCTGTGGCCGCGTATTTCGGCCTCGTCTCTCATACCGCCCAGAGAGATTCTTCCGAACTTTCTGCCCATTGCCTCGGCTACGGATCGCCCCAGAGAGGTTTTGCCAACACCTGGAGGACCCACCAGACAGAGTATGGGAGCCCTGAGCTTTTCCGAGTACTTTCTGGCAGCCAGGAACTCCAGTATCCGCTCCTTGACGTCCTGCAATCCGTAATGGTTGCTGTCCAGCATTCTACGTACATCTTTTATCTTTATCTCGTCCTCCGTCTCCTGAGACCAGGGAAGGTTAAGCAACCAGTCCAGATACGTTCTCACCACCGTCGCCTCGGCCGAGTAGGGAGACATCTTCTCCAGTCTGGATATCTCCTGTTCGGCCTTCTCGCGAACTTCGGCAGACAGGTCGGGAGAGGCGGCCCTTTCCTTCAATTCCTTTATCTCTTCGTCTTCCTCGCCCTCGAGCTCTTCCTGAATCGCACGCATCTTTTCGCGAAGATAGTACTCCTTCTGACCCTGTTCGATCTTCTCCTTCACGCGCTTATCCAGTTCCTCCTCGAGCGAGAGGATCTCTATCTCGCGGCTCAGTAGTTCCATGAGTATCTTCAACCTCTCGACCGGCTCAACCTCTTCGAGCAGCTTCTGCTTCTCCTCCAGAGCGAAGGGAACGATCGAAGAGACGAAATCGGCGAACTTGTCGGCGTTGGAAGTGTCTTCAAGAGCCATAAGAGCTTCATCCGGGAACCTGCGGCTCATCGAAACGTATTTCTGCGTCAGCTCCTTGACTTTGCGAACCAGTGCCTCCAGCATCTTGCTCTTTCTGGTTCTGGACTTCAGGCTCTCAAGCTTTACGATCAGAGCGTTCTCCTCTTCAACTACGCCCGAGATCTTCGCCCGTGCCAGTCCCTCGACCAGGATCTTGTAATTGCCATCGGGCATCTTCATCAACTGGACGATGCGGCCTATAGTACCGACTTCGAAGAGATCGCCCAGTTCCGGTTCCTCTTTGGTTATATCTCTCTGAGACACGAGGAAGACCAGTTGATCGTACTTGCCGATCGATTCTTCGAGCGCCGAAAGGGACTTCTCCCTCCCGACGTAGAGCGGCATCACTGAAGAGGGGTATATCAACATATTGGTTCTCGTTGGAATGGCCGGCAATATATCGGGTATCTCTATCTTTCTCTCGCTCCTAATTGCGGCTTTCTCAAGTAATTCGAATTTTTGTGCCACCAGAACACCTTCCTTTCATTTGGTAAGATACCGGCTTTTCAGTTCAAAAAAGAGAGGATTTCATCGGCCTCCACGTCCATCGACGACAGGGACACGACTCTCTCGTTTTCGCTCCAGTGCTCAAGCCTCACTATCAGACACGGCCCTTCTACGAAGGGTCTGTACATCTCGGGCCATTCAACGGCCATAACCGTATTATAATCGCCGAGACCTTCGAGATCTAAATCCAGTAATTCTCTTCGATCTTCAAGTCTGTAGAGATCGGCGTGAACAAGAATCAACCTGCCGGGATAGGTGTTGATTATGTTGAACGTCGGACTTCTAACCAGTCTCTCTTCGATTCTTAGCCCTCTGGCCAGTCCCCTCACAAAAGTCGTCTTTCCGGTGCCCAGATCGCCGTAAAGCAGTATCGTCTCGCCTCCGGAGAGCCTTTCACCGATCTTGCCGGCCAGGTTCAACAACTGGTCTATCTTCATCTGGCCCAGTTCATAGATCTTCTCAGTACTTCTTTCCACTTCGAAAACTCTTCCTCCATTCTATTTCCGTTGGGTTCGAACTCCACCTCGCTGATACGTCTGTTTTTCAGCACCTCAATGTCCCACAGGCCCGTGCAAAGGCCCGAGAACATTGCAGCACCCAGCGCCGTTGTTTCCTTTATCAGAGATCTATCTACAGGGATGCCAAGCACGTTGGCCTGCATCTCCATCAGGAAGTTGTTCCTGGTGACTCCGCCGTCCACCAGGAGCTTCTTCAGTTTTATCCCCGTCTCCTCTTCCATCAGTTCCAGTATTTCGCGAGTCCTGAAGGCCATGTATTCCAGCACGGCTCTGATTATATGGCCCTTCTTCGTCCCTCTGGTCAGTCCTATCAGCGTCCCCCTGGCCGAAGCATCCCAGTACGGCGCCCCCAGACCGGTCAGAGCTCCCGAGAAGTAAACTCCGCCGTTGTCCTGAACCTCACGCGCAAGCGATTCAGTCTCCGAGGGATTGGCTATTATTCCCAGACCCTCTTTTAACCAAGTTATAAGGGCCCCAGAGGCGAAGATCGATCCTTCTATGGCGTAGACAGTATCCTTCCCAAGTTTCCATCCTATCGTTGTAAGAAGGCCGTGCCTTGAGTATTTCGGCTCCGACCCGGTATTCATGAGTATGAAAGAGCCGGTGCCGTAGGTGCACTTGGCATCGCCCCGCGAGAAGGCCGTCTGTCCGAAGAGCGAAGCCTGCTGGTCTCCGGCTATACCGGCTATCTCCGGACCGTATATCGAAGCTCCCAGAGGGCTGCAGGAATCCACGACCTTCGGCAGGAACTCTTCATCTATTCCGAACATGTCGAGAAGTTCGCCGTCCCACTTCAGCTCCCGTATATTGAAGAGCATCGTTCTTGAAGCGTTCGAGTAATCGCACACATATCGCTTCTCTCTGGTTAGGTTCCAGACCAGCCAGGAGTCGATCGTGCCGAAACGCAAGGTGCGCCTCTTCGCGGCTTCCCGGACTCCGGGAACGTTTTGCAGCATCCATTCCATCTTCGTGGCCGAGAAATACGGATCGGGCATCAATCCAGTCTTGAGGTGTATCTTCTCCCCGAACTTTTCCCTCAGCTCTTTGCATCTTTCCGTGGTTCTCCTATCCTGCCAGACGATAGCGTTGCACAAAGGCTGGCCGGTTATGGCATCCCATGCGACCACTGTCTCGCGCTGGTTGGTTATACCTATGGCTTCGATCTCACGGTAAGAGACCCTGGCGTCGGATACCACGTTTTCCACAGAACTCATGGTACTGAGAATAATATCTCTCGGATCGTGTTCGACCCTGCCAGGATTGGGGTATATCTGCCTGAACTCCTCCTGTGAAACGGCCACCTGATAAAACTCCTCATCGAATAGTACGGCCTTACTGCTGCTGGTTCCCTGATCGATGGCCAGAATGTAACTCATCCTAACGCCGCCTCCTTCATATATGAAAACGTCTCTTGAAAACGATCGCGTTCTCCGGACAGATCTCGTGGCAGACGTAACAGGTTATGCACTTGCTATAATCGATCCTGAACCTGTCTATCTCTATCGCCCCGACCGGGCAGGCCTTTTCGCAGTTCCTGCACTCGATGCAGTTCTTCCTGTCTATCCTCGGAAACTTCGTGACGAAATGCCTCAAGAAACCGGCACCGTAAACCGCGATGTAGTTTGTTTCGGGCAGAACCAGTCTCGCCGGCACGGGTCCGTCGC
The DNA here is from genome assembly GCA_002305955.1 of Kosmotogaceae bacterium UBA1373. Lineage (GTDB taxonomy): Bacteria > Thermotogota > Thermotogae > Petrotogales > Kosmotogaceae > Mesotoga. Next base: position 43,389 of record DBRH01000084.1, on the reverse strand, counting down.
CCACAATTTCGTACTCGCCAACCAGATTCTCTTCCCTGGCCATTCTCAAAAGCGGGACTTTCGAATGCTTCACCTGGAAGAGTTCCGCTATCGCATCGTCCAGAGAAAAGACATTTCTTGAGAGCGCCACGATTCCGGGATAGATCTTCCTCCCGTTCGACGGTCCGTTTCCGTCCATCCCCTCTACTCCGTCCAGCACCGTCAGCGAGGGCTTCAAATACCTCGCCAGGTCCAGAAGCATCCTGGAAAAATCCCCCATGTTTCTCGCTCTGAAATGCCAGCCCTGCTTTCTTGCACCGGGGATACAGCCGAAGAGGTTCTTGACTGCGAACGTGACGAGCGTGAGCGAATGAGTCTTGAGCTTGGCCAGATTGACTACGAGGTCGGCCTCCAGGACCGGGCGGGCTATCTCGAAGTTCCTGTACGTCCCCTCCTGCAGAACCACAGAAACGGGATCGTCGAAATCTACAAGGGGTATGTCCAGTTCCCTGCAGACGCTTTCAATCCCTGCTGCTCTGGCCGCGGTAATGGTACTGACCCTGGCCGGGGAATCTCCTACACTGACCTTTGCCCCGCGCCGGAGGAAAATCTCCGCCACCGCGCGGACTATTTCGGGATGGGTCGTCACCGAGCTGTCTGGCGTTCTTGCTGAGAGCAGGTTAGGCTTCAGCAGTACCTTTTTTTCTCGAACATCGTCGTCAAAATTCAGCAGATCGAAGCCCTCAGCTATCTTCTCCCTGCACTTTGCGTATTCTGGGCTGCTTAGGATCGCCACCCTGTTCATTTGACTCTTTTTCTCCATAAAGAACCCTCTTCTTCTTTCTACGATCATCCACTATGCAGCGCACCTCTTCGGGAAGCTTCACTTCGCAAGAAGAGAGTATCTCTATTATTATCTCTTCCGGGATCGATGTAACGGCCCAGAGATCTGTGAGATATATCCTTTCGCCCGTTCTCACGGGCGCCTTTTGCAGGGATGATTCGATAGCCTTCCTGTACCTTTCTCTGATTTCCTCTTCTGTATGATTCACCTTATCATCCATGGAAAGTCACCTCAGTAGAATTATACTCTATACGCATCACTCGCAAATGAATAAACGCTCCCGTTGTGTTCTGGACCGTGTGTTCGTTCTTGTTGTAAAATTTTAAAAGGAAGGGAGGGAAGTGCCAGATGAAGATCGCAGGAATGGAGTTTGTGGTTCTCGACACCGAAACGACGGGCTTTGACGTCAATCGCGGTGCCAGGTTACTTGAGGTAGCCGGTGTGAGGATCCGCGACTGGCGAATAGTGGAGGAAGATTTCTTCGACAGCCTTATCGATCCCGGCTGCATCGTTCCCATCACGATCACGGGCCTGACCGGGATAAGCAATCTAACTGTGAAGGGCATGCCTCCAGTTGAAAAGGTTCTTCGAGATTTCTTTCGCTTCGTCGAAGATTCGATACTGGTCATTCACAACGCTCCCTTCGATCTGTCTTTCCTCAACCACTTCGGTGAGAGATGCGGTCTTGGAAGACTTTCCAACACCTACATAGATACCATCGAAATGTCCCGAAGTCTCTTCAGACGTAGCCGGAACAATCTGGATATTCTTCTCGCCAGGTTGGGAATAGTCGCGGACTCCAGACACAGAGCGCTTGGCGACGCGATGGCGACTGCTCGCGCCTTCCTCGCTATGAGCGAGAAGATGGGTAAAGAAAGTGTAACGAGATTCGTAAGGAAGTAGGCCGTGGTTCTGAAAAGGTATGGCCCAATGATTTCCAGAGAATCCGTACGGAAAGAATCCGCCCACAGAAACTTAAAAACCCCAACATTTCGATCTGGTAGAATCTAAACGGAGCCAATCGCCGTTATCTGCCAAAATCGACCCCCGTTTCGACTTCGGATTCACTATATATTGTGGTATAATGTTTATCGTCCACTATTTATTGAGCTTATTCATGGAGGTATGATGATGCTGAACGTCAGAAAAAGAAATGGATCAATCGTAGAATTCGACCTGAACAAAATAATAAACGCCATGAAGAAAGCCTTCGATGCCACAAGGACCCACTACAACGAAGACATTCTGGAGAGGGTTGCGCTGCGTGTCGTGGCTGATTTTCAGCCAAAGGTGAGTGACAACCTCGTAGATATAGAAGATATCCAGGACTCGGTCGAAAGGACGCTCGAAAATCTTGGGTTCGCGGAGGTCGCCAAGGCTTACATTCTCTACAGAACTCACCGCGAAAAGCTCAGAGAACTCAAATCCTCGATGCTTGACTTCTCGGAAACAGTCAACAGCTACCTCAACATGCTGGACTGGCGTGTCAGAGAGAACTCAACCGTGACCTATTCCATAGGTGGTCTAATCCTTCACAACAGCGGAACGGTGACGGCCAACTACTGGTTGAGGGAGATGTACGATCCCCAGATAGGCAACGCCCACCGCGAGGGTGATATTCACATTCACGATCTTTCTATGCTATCTGGCTACTGCGCGGGTTGGAGTTTGAGACAGCTGATTGAGGAGGGGCTCGGAGGGGTGCGCGGCAAGGTATCCTCTTCACCGGCGAGACATCTTTCGACTCTGGTGAATCAGATGGTGAACTTCCTGGGTATCTTGCAGAACGAATGGGCCGGCGCCCAGGCCTTCTCGTCTTTCGACACGTATCTGGCTCCCTTCGTGAAGATAGACAACCTCTCTCTGAAGGAAGTGAAACAGAATATACAATCCTTCGTCTTCGGCGTCAACACGCCTTCCAGATGGGGAACGCAGGCACCCTTCACCAACGTAACGCTCGACTGGACGGTGCCGAAAAAGATGAGAGACGAACCGGCCATAGTGGGAGGGAAGAGACTCGATTTCACCTACGGAGACTGTCAGGAAGAGATGGACATGATAAACCGGGCCTTCCTGGAGATACTCGACGAGGGCGACGCCAACGGACGGGGCTTCCAGTACCCGATCCCTACTTACAACATAACGAAAGATTTCGATTGGGAAAATGAAAATGCGAAGCTTCTCTTCGAAATCACGAGTAAATACGGAACACCTTATTTTCAGAATTTCATAAACTCCGACCTTGATCCCGACGATGTCAGAAGCATGTGCTGCAGGCTGCAGCTGGATAAACGCGAACTCAAGAGGAGGGGAGGGGGATTGTTCGGCTCGGACGAATTCACCGGCTCGATCGGAGTGGTGACGATCAACCTTCCTAGGATCTCATATCTCAGCAAGAACGAAACGGAGTTTCTGGAAAGACTGTCCAGGGTGATGGAACTGGCCAGCAGGAGTCTAGAGGTGAAGCGGTCGGTGGTGGAGAAATTGAACGGTGAGGGCCTATACCCTTACACCCGCAGATATCTCAAGAACTTCGACAATCATTTCTCGACCGTCGGGCTGGTTGGAATGAACGAGGCCTGTCTCAACGCACGCTGGATCGGGAAGACTATAGCCGAAAACGAGGGGTACAACTTCTCCCTGAGAGTGCTCGACTTCATGAGAAACAAAATAATGACCTTCCAGGAGACCACCGGGCACCTGTACAACCTCGAGGCGACTCCGGCCGAATCAACCTCTTACCGCCTGGCCAAGATCGACAAAAAGAAGTTCCCCCAGATAATCACCGCCGGAAAGGACAGCCCCTACTATACGAACTCCTCGCACCTCCCGGTGGATTTTACGAGCGATATTTTCTCCGCGCTCGACCTTCAGGAGACTCTCCAGCAGAAATACACGGGCGGCACGGTCTTCCACGCCTTTCTGGGCGAGAAGATATCTGACTGGCAGACAACCAGGGAACTAGTGAGAAAAATAGCGGGCAATTACAGAATACCTTACTTTACCCTGTCCCCCACCTATTCCGTTTGCCAGAACCACGGTTACCTGAGCGGCGAGCAGTACTCGTGCCCGAAATGCGGCGCCGCAACGGAGGTTTATTCAAGAATCACAGGATATTACCGCCCAGTCCAGAACTGGAACATTGGCAAACAGGAAGAGTTCAAAAGGAGAAGGGTTTATCAGATAAGGAGAGAAAGCATAGATGAACTTCGCAGGCTGGGAAAGAGTGAGTCTGGTAGATTATCCAGGGAAAGTAGCCCTGACGGTATTTACCTCAAGCTGTAATTTCGACTGTGCCTACTGCCAGAACGAAACGCTCAAGAGGCGAGTAAGCGAAGAATTAAGCGAAGAAACCGTGATAGATTATCTCGATAAGCGCGGAGCTCTGATAGACGCCATCGTTATAACCGGGGGCGAGCCGACTTTGAGGACCGGAGAGCTGATACCCTTCATAGGCCGTCTGAGGGAGCGGGTGCCGGGCAAACTGGTTAAACTCGACACCAACGGCTGGAACCCGGCTCTTCTTGCCCGTCTTATGGAGCGTGTAGATTTCGTAGCTATGGATCTGAAGTCGCTGGATTACTCGCTCTTCTCCGGCGTGTCCATCGAGACCATAAGACAGAGTCTCGATCTGGTCAAAGCCTTCAGAGAACACGAAGTACGGATCACGCTCTACCCTCCCTACATAAAGCGGGAAGATTTCGCGGAACTGGCCGAACTGTGCAGAGGGGCCTCCAGAATCGCCCTCCAGCAGTATCGCAGAATCGAGGGAAACGATCAAGAACCATATCCATCCGGAGTTCTGGAAGAATTTTCCGGGGTTCTTTCAAGGATATCCGGAGCGAAGATAGTTCTGAGAGAATGATGAATCACAGTCATAAAGAAACCGGGGACTACCGTCCCCGGTTTTGTTTGATTTGGACTAACGTAGCTCGAAGTAGAACTTGAACCCGTCACCTCCGAAGAATATCTGAGGCTCGAAAGCGATGCCCAGAGGTGTTCTCCACTCGAAACCTATTCCGATCGACAGTCCGAGGGTTTTATCCGTCCCCGCCACTCCCATAAGATAGAGCTTGGGAATGTAGGCGCTCAGTTCATCGGAGGGGGCTATGCCGAAACTCTCCGTTAGAGGGACTCCGGCTTCCACGGCTTCGAAGACGAAGTGGCCGGGATTGAACGAATAAGCGTTCCAGCCCTTGAGATCGGTGCTGCCACCGATGTAGAACTGCTTCGTTACCGGGGCAGTCCCCAGATAGGTGACCCCGACCCTGGTAGTGCTGAGTATGTATATCCTTCCAATTATCCTGTACCAGAAGTTCAGCTCTGCCGTCTGCTGCAGGTAACTGTATCCCTTGCCGAAGCCGTAGCTGAGGACCGTGTGGCCGTACAGATTGGCCCTCTCCTGCCGGTAATTCTCAACATCGCCGAAGGCTAAGGCACCGCTGATTATCGAGATGGAGTAATCGTTCGCCGGGGAAGCGTCGAAAGTAGCGTTCTCGAAAGTGTAGGAAACTCCGGCCACATAATCGCCGAAAGGATAACTAGCGCCCAGCTTGAACCTGTTCAGGGTCAGTAGAAGATCGGTTTGCCAGGGAACCTCCTTGAAAAGCGTGAGTTCGGTTATGAAATCGATCCCCGTTCCAAGCGCCTGCGCGTATCCAGCTCCAATAGTGAAACCTCCCCAGAAAAGCTGCGGTTGCGGAATAAAACCTAGAAATTTCTTATCGGTGAACCTGAGGAATCGGAGACCTCCGTATATGTTCACTCCCGTTCCGAGCAGATTTCTCTCTCCCACCCCGATCGTCAGATATTGACCGAGGTACGGATAGATCGTATTTGTCTCTTCAACCGTTATCACAAGCCTGTAATCGTTTTCAACGGGTTTGATCTGCATATAGACATCCGTGAAGAGACCGCTATCCTGCAAAGTCCGCTTGGCGCGGTAGATCTTCTCTATGTCGAATTCATCGCCGATTTTCACACCGGAGAGATTCCTCACGGTTGAGGCCAGCGTCTTAACATTACCCTCTACCGTTATTTCCACTATCCTGTTCACTCCAAACAGCGAAACGACTAACACGGCAAATACTGCTAGTACCATCACTCTCTTCATAGTCCACCTCACTTCAAAAGGCCGTTGACTTTCTCAACGGCTTCGTTGAAAGCCTTTTCCGGCTCGGTAACTCCCTTTCTGACCTGTTCGATGGAGTTATAGAGTATGTTCCTTATCTCTATTATGTTTGTATGAACGGGTCTCGGCCTGGCAAACTCTATAGACTCGATGGGAGCCTTCAATTGCGGGAAACGCTGCCAGATTAGCTGGATCTCCAGAGACTCCATAGCAGACTTCTTCACCGGCATATACCCCGTCCCTTCGTACCAGAAGAGAGTGTTTTTCTCCGAGACCATCCATTTGAGGAAGGTCCAGGCCGCTTTCACCTTCTCGTCGGAAAGACCCGACATTATCGACAGCGAGGCCCCTCCGAGCGTTGTTGTCCTTTGCTTGTTCTCGGGGAGAGGGGCCACTCCGAGGTTCCAGGGGATGTTTTCCAGGGCGTACCTGATCCCCCCGCTGGTCATAGGTCCCATCGAGATCTTGCCCATGGTGAAAGACTGGATCCCTTCGTCGATGGTAAGATCGATCGGTGAAAGCCCTTCAAGGAACCAGCCCTGCCACCTTTCTAGCGCCTCGATCCCTTCGGCCGAGTTGATCACGCATTCTGTCATATCTTCGTTGAAAATCTCGCCGCCGTTCTGCCAGACCAGAGGTTCGAACTGGTAAAACATGGCGTCCACACCCCACAGGAGCCCGTACTGGGACGGTCTGGAATCGGAAGGTTTCTTTATCGTCAGCTTTCTTGCGTACTCTTCCATCTCTTCCCACGTTCTGGGCGGTTTGTCGGGATCGAGGCCGGCCGCCCTGAAATGATCCTTGTTGTAGAAGAGCATGAGCGCGCTTATGTTGAAAGGCAAAGCGTAAGGTTTCCCGTCCCTGATGATCGTCGTCCAGAAGTTGTCCACGAAATCCTCCGGGGATATGGCCGGATCGTTCGCCAGAAGATCGGTTAAATCGAGGAGCGAACCGTCTTTGGTGAAGATCTGTAAATGCTCGATATTTATCATGGAGACATCGGGTCCCTTTCCGGTCAAAAGCGCGGCCTTCAACTTGGTGACCGTATCGTCGTACGAACCCTGAAATACGGCCTTCACCGTGATTTCGTTCTGAGATCTGTTGAAATCGTTCACCAGCCTGTCTATTATCGGCTTCTGGTAATCCGACATGGAATGCCAGAAGGTGAGAGTCACCTTACCGATACCGGTGAAAACGAGCAATAAGAGAAAAACTGAAGCGATATACTTTTTCATGCCTGACCTCCTTTTCTCTATCAACCTTTAAGACCTGTTAGCGTTATGCCTTTAACGAACTGTTTTTGAGCTATGAAGTAAGCTATCATTATAGGTAGAGTCGCCACGACCGTGGCAGCCATGAACTCGCCCCACTGAATGCCCCCTTCGGATTTGAACATGGCCAGCCCCAGCTGGACGGTGCGCATCTCAGGTTCACTTATCACCAGAAGCGGCCAGAAGTAATTATTCCACGACCACATGAAAGAGAAGATGGCAATGGTTGCCATCGCCGGCCTTGTCAACGGCAAAAAGACGTTAGTCAGTATCCTGAGAGCCCCGCAACCGTCGATCGTGGCGGCATCTTCAAGGTCCTGCGGTATTGTGAGAAAGAACTGCCTGAGGAAGAATATGGAGATCGCCGTCGCTGCGTGCGGTATTATAAGACCCGTGTAGGAATTTTCGAGATTCAGGCTCATGACTACCAGGTACTGCGGGATCATTACCACCTGTTGCGGCACCATCATCGTCGCCAGGAAGGTGTAGAAGAGCAAGTCCCGGCCTTTGAACCTCATTCTGGCAAAGGCGAAAGCGGCCAGCGAGGCCGTCCCCAGCTGAAGAAGCGTCGTGACGCTGGCCACTACGGCACTGTTTAGGAGATACCTGGCGAAAGGCACCTTTCTGAAAACGCTCAGATAGTTCTTGAAAGTGAACTGCCGCGGTAACAGCGAGAACGGGTTTTGAAGAATCTCCCTCAGGTCCTTGAAGGACGTCATCAAAGACCAGAAGAAAGGAAAGATCATCACCAAAGCGCCGGCGATAAGAATTATATACTTAAGCGTCTTGACTCTCCTTCTATTCATAGTGAACCCTTCCTTCGAGAGTTTTCACCTGGAAGGCCGTCATCGAGATCACGAAGATGAAGAGTACGAAGGCCATCGCGGCCGCGTAACCGAAGCGGTAATAGGCAAAGGCCTCTCTATAAAGTCTGAATACCACTACCGAAGTCGTATTCAGCGGACCGCCCTCGGGCGTCATCACCATCACCGGACCGAAGACCTGAAAGGAGTTTATACTGAACATAATCAACAGAAAAAAGGTTGTGGGCGAGAGGAGAGGTATGGTTATCTTTCTGAGACACTGGAATCTAGTTGCTCCGCTCAGAGAGGCGGCTTCGTAATACGTTTCTGGAATTCCCTGCAAACCAGCCAGATAAACCACCATGGCGTAACCGACGTTCTGCCAGATTCCCATGAGTATTATCACAAAAAGCGCCACACTGGGACCCTGGAGTATTTTCGGAAGCTGTATGCCAGTCCAATTGAAGAGGATTTGCATTATTCCTTCGGGATTGGTCAGCCAGTTCACGTAATCCCCTCCCACGGACCTGATGAAATGATTGACATAACCCAGCTCGGTGCTGAAGAGAAAGCTGAACCCCATCCCGGCGGCTATTGGCGAGGTGACTACCGGGAGGAAATAAACAGTCCTGAAAAACCCTATACCCTTCAACGTCGCATCGTTGAGCAGTGAGGCGAAGAGAAAACCCAGAACGAGAGAAAAAGGCAGAACACCGACCATGTAGTAGGCTGTGTACAGCATTGAATCCCAGAATTCTGGGGAACTAAGTATCTTCGCGTAATTTCCCAGGCCCACGAAAGTCATACCGGGCGAGAGGTCCCATTCGTGAAGACTTATAAAGAAGGAGTAAACGAGTGGGTAGAGAAGGAAAAAGAAGATAACCGCCCCTGCCGGCAAAATGAAGAGATATGGAGTTATCCTCTTTCTCATGGTTCATCCCCCAGATCGTACCGATAGAAGATATGAAACACCTGCCCTTCCATTTCTTTCGTCCTAGATAAATACTAACATCTCGGCTCCGCAAATCCACCACCGATAACCGGATTCCTACGAATAAAACGTCGAAGGTTTCTCTATTTGCAACGACATATGTACCAGCCGCTAGTCGCGGAAAGCCTGACTCTATAAACAACGGGATAGAATCTCTTTAGCTCTTCGTACGCAGTAGATACGAAATTCCTGTAATCGCTCCTTTCGAGAAATTCAACGAACGAGACCAGAGGGTTTTTGTTGGGGAAGAATTCGTGAAGGAGCAACTCCTTCTTGCAGATTCTTTTCGTTTCCCCGTAGAACCTGACCCTTCCATCGATTTTGTGTCCGTGTAACACGTAAGAGGCCACCAGGAGATCAAAACTGTTGTCTTCAAAAGGGAGGTCCTCGAAAAAGTCCGCCCGCACAACCCTGACCCCCGTTCCGGCCAGATTTCTCCTGGCTATTCTCACCATCTTATCCGAAGCATCCACGGCTGTTACTTCTATACCTAACTCGCTCAAAGCCCTGGCGAAGGCTCCTGTCCCGCATCCTATGTCGATCGCGCTCTCTATCTTGTCGGCCAGTCTCCAGGAGTTCTCCTTTAGAAGTTTCCTGTAATTCTCCAGCTGCGATCTGAAAGCTATATTATAAAAAGGTGCGATAACTGAAAACATTTTTATGTGGTTCTTTCCTTCACTCATTTTTCTCCCCTCAAAGAGATACTATCAGAAACACGCGATCGATTCAGGTTAATTTTGGAGATAAGAAAATATGGAGTTGACATTCATATATGTTATAGTGTATCATATATGTAGTAAGCATATATATGGAGGTGAATTTTATGGTGTATGGATTTGGTTACGAGAACCGCCTCAGGGAAGGTCATTGCAGGTCTTTTGGATATGGACCCCGTGGCGGAAGAAGGGAACCCGGCTTTGCAAGAGGGTCAGGTGTTTATGGCAGGAGATTTCACCACGATCATCCGGTTACTCCCGAGATGAGACGGGCAAGACTTCAGTTGCGCAAAAGCTATCTGAACTTCAAGCTCGAACTGATCAAGCAAAGGATTCAGGAAGTCGAAAAGAGACTGGAGAACCTGGAACCTCAGTCAAAAGAAGGGTAAAAACATGCCGTGGAAAGATGGAACCGGGCTCAAAGCTCTGGGCCCGATAACAGGTTGGGTGCGGGCAAACCGCCCCCCAACTGTTTTTGTTAGTTAATACGATACTGACCACACTCGCAGCGGAAACAATCTATGAACCTATGGATTAAACTTCTAAAAAACGCAGTGATAAATTCCCCATTTTCGTTTTCCCTTTATTGGGACAAATTCTATAGAAACTCTTGACCGATTAAACTGATTATAAAAATTGTAGAAGTACGGGTTGACTTTAACTTATATAATGTAGTATTATATATGTATATAACATATATATGGAGGTGAATTGAATGCCGTATGGCTTGGGTTACGGGAATCGCTTCAGAGATGGCTCGTGCAGGTCTTTCAGCTACGGTCCCCGGGGCGGAGGAAGAGGCGGAAGACGGCCCGGTTTTGCCAGGGGAATGGGACCCTATGGTAGGGAATTTTATCATGATTATCCAGTCGCTCCCGAAATAGAACGGGTCGATCTTCAGGAATACAGAAGCTATTTGAACGATGAGCTCGAGCTAATCAAAATGGAGATTCAGGAAATCGAGAAAAGGCTGGAGGATCTGGAACCCCAGTCGAAAGGAGAGTGAAACTATGCCATGGAGAGATGGAACCGGACCTTCGGGTCAGGGCCCTATGACAGGTTGGGGAGCGGGAAACTGCGCACCGAAAGACTCTTTGAACGGGTTGGACGTCAATACTGATTACAGAGGGAGAGTGTTTTTAGGTGGGCACTTTTTCCGCCGTGGATCTAGACTTGGATTAGGCTTGGGTACTGGTTACAGAAGAAGCTTCAGGCTCAGGAGATGGTGGTAGGTTTTGGTTATTGCCGTCATAAGCGGCAAGGGCGGTACTGGAAAGACCACTCTCGCCACTAACTTTGCTGAAGTCCTCTCATCCACTCGCAAAGTACAACTACTCGACGCCGATGCCGAAGAGCCTGACGTTCATCTCTTTTTCCAAATCTCAAAGGATTATGAGGAAGAAGTCAGGCTGATGCTTCCGGTGATAGACAAAGAAAAATGCACGTTGTGTGGAGAGTGTGCGAGAAGATGCCAGTTCGGCGCCTTATCGGTCTTTAATACAGGAGTTATGGTATTCAACAACCTCTGTCACGGTTGTGGCCTGTGCACCAACATCTGTCCCGAAGGAGCCATCGGCGAAACTCCGAAGACCATAGGAAGGGTCGAGCTGGGTAGAATAAGCGACAACCTTTATTACGGTATGGGTATCCTTGAAATCGGGGAACCATCACCGGTGAGGATAATCAGGGCCCTTAAGAAGCACATCGACCCGGATAAGGTCGTGATTCTTGATTCTCCGCCGGGAACGTCCTGTCCGGTGGTTGAAACACTGAGAAAGGTTGATTACGCCTTGATGGTGACAGAGCCGACACCCTTCGGGCTGCACGATTTGAAGCTGGCGTTACAGATTGTCAGGGAGATGAAAATTCCCTTTGGTGTAGTCATCAACAGAGATGGCGGAACTTATTCGATGATCGACGAATTCGCCCGCGAAGAAAAGATAGAGATACTTGAGAAAATACCTTTCGAGCGTGAGATAGCGAAAGCATACTCCAACGGTGTGCTCTTCACCGATGTGCTTCCCGAATGGAAGGAACGTTTCGAGAGACTGTACGAAAAAATCCTAAAATCCTTGGGGGTGGTGCGGTGTTCCAGATAGCCATAGTGAGCGGAAAGGGAGGCACCGGGAAGACCACCCTGGCCGGCTCTCTATCTTTTCTCTTCGATAACCATGCGATGGCAGACTGCGATGTCGATGCCCCCAACCTTCACCTGTTGATGGAGACAGAATTGATCTCTTCCTTCGAATACTACGGGGGCAAGAAAGCTGTGATTTCCAACGACTGTATCTCGTGCGGTGTTTGCGAAAAATACTGTCGATTCGACGCTCTGATTCGCGGAGGACCTTACAGGGTCGATCCGTACGCCTGCGAGGGTTGTGGAGCCTGTATCGTCGTCTGCCCGGCAAAGGCAATAACACTCAGAGAAAACAAATCCGGAGATTATTACCTTTCCAGGTTCAACGGCACTCCTCTCGTTCATGCCCTCCTGTACCCCGGCGAGGAGACCTCCGGAGGTCTGGTGGCCGAGGTCAGAAAGCTGGCTATCGCCATTTCCGAAGAAGAGAAGAGAGGTCTGGTTATCATAGACGGAGCACCGGGAATAGGCTGTCCGGCGACCTCTTCCATAACCGGGGTTTCCTACGTGGTAGTGGTTTCAGAACCCACAGTGTCTGGACTGCACGACCTCGAGAGAATAATCGAGACCGTCCGTCATTTCCGGAGGGATTGCGGAGTCGTTATAAACAAATGTGACATTAATCGTGAAAAGACCTCACAGATCGAAAACTGGTGCGGTGCAAATAGAATACAGGTACTTGGAAAGATCCTTTACGATGAGAAAGTCGGCGAGGCTACAATGCTGGGTGTTCCGGTCGTATCGCTCGACGGTTCCGGAGCGGCGGATGGTATAAGAGAGATAAAAAACAAACTGGAGAATATCATGATTTCTGGAGGTAAGAGATGAAGATCGCGGTTCCGGTGAAGGAGAAATCGCTAGACGGCTTTCCCGACGATCGTTTCGCCCGCGGAAAGTATTTTCTGATATACGATCCCGATTCTAAAGAGAAAGAATTCATAGATCTGTCGATAGAGGCCGCACACGGTGCTGGCCCTTTGGCCGTGAACTTTCTGGCGGGCAAAGGCGTGGATACTATAATCGCCTTCCACCTGGGTCAAAACGCTCTTCAAGCGATAGAGGCGGCCGGAATGGCCTTTTTTGAGGCCCGTGACGGAACGGTGCGCGAAAATATCGAGAGGGTTCTGGATCACAGAAACAAAAGGTGAGACCGACGTCCGCCTTGTCTGTATGACCACTTCCGGGATAAAATAGATCCGGGGGTGATGAGTTGAAAAGAGAACAACTCGCCGCGCAGTTCGATCTGCTGTCGAGATTGCTCAGAATCTCCAGGGACAACCCCTTCAAAATCAGGAGCTATGAGTTCGCGGCAAGAACTGTACGTAGCAGGCTTTCCGCCGGGGAGTTGACCGAACAGGAGATCTACGACCTTTCCCGGTTGAAAGGCATAGGCAAGGCCATAACCGAGAAATCGCTCNNTCGCTCTAGATGGTACCGTGGATCCTGAAACTATAGCCTTCATGTGGAAAGATGCCGGTCTCGGCGAAAGCGAATCTGTACTGGCTTTTCTGAAAAAGCAGAGAGAAGATCTGAAGTTGAGCCGGGAAGAGCTGGCCAGACTCGAAGAGAGATTGAAAAGAGGGCCCTGAGGCCCTCTAGAGTGAATATATGTTTGAATACTTGTCTTTGACGTACTTTATGAAATATCCGGGATCCAGTTCTTTTCCGGTAACGACTTTCAGCAGTTCTCCAGGGCTGTAACGCCTGCCCTGGCCGTGGATGTTCTCCCTGAGCCAGTGCAACAGGGGCTTCAGATCGCCCTTTTCGATTTTTCTCTCGAGATCTTTTATGTCGCTTTTTGCTTTTGCGTAGAATTGTGCAGCGTAGAGATTTCCGAGCATATAAGAGGGGAAGTATCCTATCATACCAGACGGCCAGTGGATATCCTGCAGCACACCCTCGCTGAAGTTGGCCGGTTCGATTCCGAGATACTCTTTCATCTTTTCGTTCCACCTGGCCGGAAGCTCTTCCACCTGTATATCGCCTTTCATCAAACCCTCTTCAAGCTCGAATCTCAGCATTATATGGAAGTTGTACGTCACTTCGTCGGCCTCGATCCTTATCAAGGAGGGCTTAACGTTGTTGACGCTTCTATAGAACTTCTTGAGGGGCACGTTTTTGAAATTCGAAGGGTAGGCCTTCTGAATGTGCGGATAGAAGAATTTCAGAAACTCTTTGCTGCGTCCCACAATGTTTTCCATCATTCTCGACTGGGATTCGTGAATACCCAGAGATGCCGCTTCGTACAGAGACGTACCCTTCAAATGGACGGGCAATCCCTGCTCGTATATGGCGTGGCCCCCTTCGTGAAACGAACCGAAAAGCGACGGAGTGAATTCGTCTGGCGGATACTTGGTGGTAACCCTGACATCGCCAACCCCTATACCTATTGTGAAGGGATGAACTGTCTCGTCCAGCCGGCCGGCCCCAAAATCGTAACCGATGAATTTGAGGGCTTTGTGACTCAACTTCTCCTGGGTCTTTCTCGGAAACCTTCCCTTTAGCAGATCGGTTTCGGGAGCCTTTCCCTCCTTCATGAGCCTTTTCAGGAAAGGCACCAGCTCCTTCTTGAGGGGCTCTATTATTTCGCGCAACCTCTTCGCGGTCATACCCTCCTCATAACCTTCCAGAAGGGCATCGTAAGGGTTTTCAGCATAGCCATAAAGATTGGCCATCTCTCTGGAAAGACTCACGATTTCTTCGAGGTAAGGGGCGAAGCCTTCGAAATCGTTTTCCGCCCGGGCCTTTTCCCAGGCTTTCTCACTCCTGACGGTCAGCACCGCGAATTTCTGATAAAGCGCCGGCGGAATCGCCCTGGCCCTTTCGAAGGCTTTGGCAGAGACTCTCACTATGGCCTTTTCCTCATCGTTGAGAGAGTTGTACGTCTCCGGCTGTCTAAGATTTTCCAGGATCGACCCCAGTTCGTCCGAGACTCTCTTTTTGAAGGCCAGTGTAGATATATAACCGAGAGCTTCTGCGCGCATTTCGTTGCCCATGGGTGGAAGATACGTACGCATGTCCCAGGCCATGAGAGCGACCGCGCTGTTAAGAAAGGAAAGTTCCGTGTACCGGGAGTTCAGTTCTTCGATCAGACTCACTTTCGCACCTCCAATTTTCGCAATTATATCATGCTGTTCACTCGTGTTTTTTACCCTCCAACATCGCTCTTCGATCTGGGAAGATCGCAACTATTAGAAAGGAAACGAAATAAGGTATCGTCAACAGCAGTTTAGGGGAGATCTGCGTCGATACCTGAAGGAAAATAGACAGTTCCGTCACGAAACCGAGCATCAGGGCCGAGAAGCCGATCAGAAAAGGTCTATCTCTCCCCATTATTACCGCCACCAGCGCTATCCAGCCTCTGCCACCGGACATATTGGCCACGAAGAGTCCCAACGGCAAAGAAAGCGACGCCCCGGCCAGTCCGGAGAAAACACCTGCGATAATAAAGGATACCAGTCTCACTCTGTTGACATTGACACCCGAGTAGTAGGCACTCTCCTCGTCGATGCCACAGGCTATCAGCTTCAATCCGAACGAGGTTCCCCTCAGAACGAACAGCAAGAGCAACGGCGAAGCGATCGCCAGATAATCGAAGAAGTTCAGGTTGTTGAGAAATCCCAGAAAGTCCAGACTCGAAACGGCCGGGCGTGGCGCTTCCGGGAAGACCACGGTTCCTTTGCTCCTGAACCAGAGATCGGCGAGCATTACGGTGAGACCTCCGGAGAGAAGGTTGGTGGCTATCCCGGTGATGTACAGGTTCGCCCTCATGTACCTGACCATCACGAAAATCAGCAGAGAGACTGCAATCGATGTTGCAATCGCCGCGAGAGTACCGGCTACAACGCTGGAAGTCGCCGATGATACGACAACCCCCGAGAAGGCGGAAAGGAGTATCATGCCTTCGAGACCGATGTTCAGCCAGCCCGAAAGCCTTGTTACAAGACCGCCACAGGCGGCGAGAACAATCGGGGTCGCGTTTCTCAGTGTATCGTTCACAAAGGCCTCAATCAACCTTCCGTCCCCCCTTCATAAAAGAGAGTACGGCTTCGGCAGTTACCAGATAGAACACCACTGACTGGACAATCCTGGATATCTCGGGTGTAAGACCGGCTTCGAACGAGGCTATCTGCGCGCCGCTTTCGAGATAGGCAAAGAAAAGTGCCGCCGGTATGACTCCCAGAGGATGGTTCCTTGCAATGAGAGCGACTGCGATTCCGTTCCAGCCGTAACCCCCGGAGAAACCCCTCAGGACTCTCCCGTGAACGCCAAGCACATCTACTGTACCGCCTACGGCGGCCAGTCCTCCGCTGAGAAACATAGACCAGAAATAAACGGCCTTCACGTTTATACCGCCGTAGTAGGCGAAGATGGAACTCTTGCCCGTCACGCGAAAATCGTATCCCGGTCTGCTCCTGAACATAAAGGCCCAGAGCAGAACCGCCGTGATCAGGGCCAGGAAGAGTCCCGAATGAAGACTCGAAGGTTCCAGAATCCTGGGTAAGATGACTTCCTTTCCAAGACTCGTGGAAGCCGCCAACCCCGAGGGTCTATCGTTGAAGGGACCTTCTATTATGTAATCGACAACCAGTACTATCCCGTTGCTCAGCAGGAGCGAGGAGATCAACTCGTTCACACCTCTGAAGCCTTTCAACAGCCCGGAAATTCCGGCAACTAGGGCTCCTGAGAGAAAGCCGGAGAGCAAAACCACAGGTACCACTATAAGTGGAGAGGTACCTCCCATACGAACACCTATATATGTTCCCGTCAGCGCTCCGAGATAGACCTGGCCTTCAAGACCGAGATTGAAACTCGAGCTTGAGAAGGCAATGGACGCCGCAAGTCCAGTGAAGATCAGTGGGATCGAGGCTGAGAGTAAGTTCCCGAAGTAGAAGGTGTTTGTGAAAACGGAAAGAAAGAAGGCGGAGGTTGCCTCGAGCGGTTCCTCCTCCGTCAAGACAATCACTACAAATCCAACGGCCAGGGCGATTGCGAGAGTGAAGAGCGCCCTTGCAACTGTAAACGCTCTCCCTTTCACGTACTCTCCACCCCTGCCGCTCCCTGGAGATAACGGTTCAACATCGATCTCCCGATTTTTCCCGCGTTCGGCAGATCTATAACTACCTCGCCGTCGTACATGATTAATATCCTGTCGGCTATTGAGATAGCCTCGTCCAGGTCTCCTGTGAAGAGAACTATGGAGAGGTTCTGCTTGAGAGAGAGAAGCGTTCGGTGTACCATCCCGGCGTGTTTGACATCCAGTCCTCTGGTCGGCTCGCTCAAGAGTATCAATCGGGGATTACCGGAGATCTCTCTAGCCAGTATCGCCTTCTGTAAGTTGCCACCAGAGAGTGTTCCTGCCTGGTCGTCCAGAGAAGAGTATTCGACCCCGTAGGTCGAAAGTAGCTCGCGGGTCCATGTTTTCAACGGTTTTTCTTTTAGAAAGAATCTATCCCGGACCCTGTTTAGAACAACGTTATCTATTATCGAAAGGCCCGGACAGCTCGCGGTCGTATCCCTGTCACCTATCAGGGCTACAACTCCGATCTTTCTGAGATCGGCCGGCGTCCAACCGGTTATATCTGTATCTTCGAGGTAAACACGCCCCGAAAGAACTCTTCTCATGCCAAATAAGCTCTCGATAAGCTCTTCCTGGCCGTTTCCAGAGATACCGGTTATAACGAGTATCTCGCCCGCTCTGGAGACGAAGGAGACGTTCTTCACCGCTATCAGGTTTCTGTACCGACCCTCAACATCTAGCGATTCGACCCGAAGAACCTCTCCGGTGGCCGTTGTCTTTCGACCGCTGAATCCAGATGCCGCCAGGTCCTCTCCAGCCACCAGGGTTCTTAGCGACCTCTCCGTCACTTCTCCTTTGAGGAAAGTTCCGGTTATTTTTCCCTTAGCCATGATCGAGATTCTGTCGGCGATTCGATAGGCTTCCTGCAGTTTATGAGTTATAAAAACCACCGTTTTTCCGCCTTCTTTGAGCCTGGCTATGATATTCATCAATTCTTCTCTGTCGTTATCGGGGAGAACGGCCGTCGGTTCATCGAAGACTATCAATTCCGGAGACCTGATCAGTACACGAAGAATCTCGACCTTCTGCCTCTGAGCTATCGATAGATCTTCAACCCTGACGGGGAGTTCTATACCCAGACCGAACCTATGAACGGCTTCTTCAATCGTCTTGCGGCCTTTCTTGCGCTCAAAGCCCGATAAATCCATACCCAGAAGTAGATT
Source organism: Kosmotogaceae bacterium UBA1373 (assembly GCA_002305955.1). GTDB lineage: Bacteria > Thermotogota > Thermotogae > Petrotogales > Kosmotogaceae > Mesotoga. The sequence goes on along the minus strand of DBRH01000084.1, from coordinate 25,274 downwards.
CTCACCAACCGTTAGTTGCGGTATTACTCTCAGCTTCTGTGAAACCAGACCGACACCGGCCCGGATGGCGTCAACGGGATTGGCCGGAGAGTAGTTCCTGCCCTTCATAAACATCTCGCCGTCATCGGCCCTCTCGATCCCGGCAATTATCTTCATCAATGTGGTTTTTCCCGCCGCGTTCTCACCCAGAAGCACGTTCACCTCTCCGGCGTATGTATCCAGAGAAACACCGTCGAGGGCTCTGACTCCGTTGCTTCTATAGGTTTTTTGAACATTGCGCACGCTTAGGAATATCTCTTCCAACCGACTCACCATTTCCCGACTTTCCGGCAAATTTCATATGCTCATTGATAATGTTACCATCAAAGAATAAAAAAGCGGGAAGCCGTTTTTCAGCTTCCCGCAACAGGATTATCTTTTCAGGCCAGCTCTTCTTCTTCGAACTGCGCAGATACGGCCGCTTCTTCGACCTGTAGATTCGCGTACATATCGAGACCGGTTCCGGCCGGTATCAACTGCCCAACTATCACGTTCTCCTTAAGGCCTAGCAGATAGTCGCACTTGCCGGCCACGGAGGCCTCGGTAAGAATCTGCGGTGTTTGCTGGAACGATGCGGCGGATAGCCAGCCTTCACTTTCCAGAGAGGCCTTGGTTATTCGCAGGAGCTTCCTCTTGAACTTCATGAGATCTTTGGGCATTATCTGCACCTTTTTCTCGGGAATAACGGTGTCCGGGTTCAGGTCTTCGATCAACTTCTGGTATTGATCCTCTTCGACATCGTATATCGAGATCTGCTTGATACCGCTCTTGAGGATCTTGCCAAGAAGTTCTTCAGTTATCGGCTCGCCTTCGGAAGCGATTTTCTGGATCTTTCCGTCACTGTCTTCTCCCAGAACCCTTCTGGCAAGTCTCTTGTCCATAACATACTCTCTGTTTTCCTGGACCTTGCTGTTGGCCTCTTCGATCGTTTTGTTTATCTTTCTAACCTCTACTATGTCCAGAAGATCGCCTGGCAGGAAATCGGTATCCCCCGGGTCGGTTAGCTCGACCTTCGAAAGCATCTGTCTTATTATCAGCTCGAAATGCTTGTCGTGTATCTCGACACCCTGTTCGGCGTAGACCCTCTTGATCTCTGTGAGGAGGTAGAGGGCAGTCGGGACAAGACCCAGTTTTTCCATCAGTTTCCTTGGTCTGACGGTTCCGGTAGTGATCGCTTCTCCTTCGACGACTTTATCTCCGATCTCTATCTTCGGCTTGATGGCCGATGAGAGATCGTACTCGCTGATACGGCCGTCTTTGGTCTCGACGTAAACCTTGCGTCTTCCCTTTTCGTCGGACACCAGATCTTTTACGAAGCCTCCGTCGTCCTTTTCTATGAAGAGGGCCTCGGGATCCTTGAGTTTCTTTCGTGCCTCGAAAAGCTCTTCGGCCCTTGGAAGACCTCTGGTTATATCCTGTCCGGTCGCGATGCCTCCGGTGTGGAATGTTCTCATAGTCAACTGTGTACCTGGTTCGCCGATCGACTGCGCCGCAACGACTCCTACGGACTCGCCGACGTTCACGATCTCGTGGTTTGAAAGATCCATTCCATAGCACATCGCACAGACACCGTTGTCTGACTCGCAGGTCAGAACCGATCTCACCTTGATCAACGGTCTCACAAGGATTTTCCCGGTTTCGTTGGCCTGAAGTTTCTTGGCGGTCAGTTCATCTATCTTTTCCTGGTATTTGACAATCGTTTCATTGTTGCCGTTCTTCACCGTAGTGCCTGCGAACACCTGTCCTACACACGGGTAGGTCATCACTTTTACCTCTCCGAGATCGGAGTTCTTTAGCTGGTGAAGAAGATCGCTGCCTATGTGGGTACCGGACTTATGAGACTTTTCACCGAGCTTTATATCCTCGTTGAGCTCGGTGTAGCTCGCCAGTCTGGTCACCTTGGACAGGTTCAGAACGTCTTCGCGTACCACATCGACTTCCGTGCTGAAACTCGAGAGGAAGGAGGCGTCTTCGTCCCTTATCATGGTGTCTCGCGAGTACTCCTTACCGGTTTTTGAGTTCTTCAGCACCTTACCGGTTCTGGGGTCTATAACGTCGGTTGCGAGAACCCTTCCAAAGAGGAAATCCTCCAGCTTCTCTATCGTGACGCCGTCGGCCAGGAGCTCTATCGCTTCGATCCCTTCGTGGGTACCGCAGTTGGGCGTTGTAACGGTTATCGTTTGAGAAACATCTACCAGTCTCCTGGTCAGATAACCTGCGAACGAGGTCCTCAAGGCAGTATCGGCAGAACCCTTTCTGGCGCCGTGCGTCGAGGTGAAGAACTCGAGTTCTGTCAAACCGTCTCTGAAGTTCGACTTTATCGGAACTTCTATGGTCTTTCCGGAAGGATCGGCCATCAATCCTCTCATCCCCGCCAGTTGCTTGAGCTGGTCTATGTTTCCTCTCGCACCCGAATCGACCATCATGAATATCGGGTTGAAGGGGTACTTCTCGAATTCGCTGTAGGTCTTGTCCATGATATCGCCCGTGGTGTCCGACCAGATACGGATTATCTCCTGACTCCTGCCCTCATCGGTCAAAAAGCCCGATCTGTAGAGACTCTCGACCTGGTTGACCCTCTTCTGGGCAGCCGCGATTACTTTGTCTTTTTCAGGATATACGACTATGTCCTTTATCGAGATGGTCAGACCGGAGTAAGTGGCGTAGTGGAAACCCAGCGACATCATGTCGTCGAGAAGATTGGCAGTTCTATCTATCCCGTACTCGTGGAAACAATCGTAGATGAGCTTCTTTATGGCCTTCTTGTTGAACTTCTTCGAATAGTCTCTCAACTTCTCGGGCACAATCGTGTTGAAGATTATTCTCCCGACCGTCGTGAGCGTGAGTTCACCGACCGTGGGATCGGGGTCCAGTTTGACCAGTATAGGATCGTGCAGCGATATGAAACCGGTATCGTAGGCCATCAGCGCTTCGCCGGTCGAGGAGAACTTCCAGTCCAACCACTCCAGTGCTTTCTCTCTAACCCTTCTCCTCGCTTCGATTCTGGTTACTTTCTCATCTTTCAACAACTGAGCGTAATAACCCATTATCTCTTTTTCCATCTTCTCGTACTGCTGATCGACGGTCGTAAGATAGTAAACCCCGACTATTATGTCCTTTCCCGGCATCGAGATCGGTTTCCCGCTGGCCGGTGAAATGACGTTGTAGCGGCTGAGCATGAGAAATTTCGCCTCCGCCTGGGCTGCGGCCGAAAGCGGCACGTGTACGGCCATCTGGTCTCCGTCGAAGTCGGCGTTGAACGGGGCGCACACCAAGGGGTGAAGCTGTATGGCGTTTCCTTCGACCAGTCTGGGTATGAAGGCCTGAATCGAGATCCTGTGGAGCGTAGGAGCCCTGTTGAGAAGCACGGGATGTCCTTTGATGACATCTTCAAGCACTTCCCAGGCTTCCGGCATTTCCTTCTCTATTATCGTTTTCTTGAGCTTTCTCGCGGTCTTGCTCGACTCGCTACCATGAAGCAGCCTGGAGAGAACGAAGGGTTTGAACAGCTCCATCGCCACTCTCTTGGGGATTCCACACTCGTGTATCTTCAGATCCGGTCCTACAACGATAACGGCTCTACCGGAATAATCGACTCGCTTACCGAGGAGATTCCTTCTGAACCTTCCCTTCTTTCCTTTGACCAGATCCGTCAGAGATTTCAAAGGCCTTCCCGATTTGTCGGACACGGCCTTTCCAACCCTTCCGTTGTAGATGAGCGAATCGACGGCCTCCTGGAGCATCCTCTTTTCGTTTCTGATTATTATGTCGGGGGCTCCGATCTGTAAGAGTTTGGCAAGCCGGTTGTTTCTGTTTATAACTCTCCTGTACAGGTCGTTGAGATCGGTAGTGGCGAACCTTCCGCCTTCGATCTGGATCATGGGTCGTAGATCCGGTGGAATGACCGGCACAACGTCCATCACCATCCAGTCGGGCCTGTTCTTGGAAGCTATGAAATCCTTGATGTATTTGAGCCTTCTGAGAAGCTTAAGAGCCCTCGCGCTGCTCTTGGGTATAGACTTCAACTCGTGTTCTATGGCCACCTGCAACTCCTCGAGATCCATTCCCTGAAGCAGCTTCTTTATCGCGGCAGCTCCGTAATCGCAGGTGATTTTCCCCGGATAGAGTTCCCTGTAGGCTTCGTACTCGTTTTCGATGAGCACCTCGCCAACCGCTCGACCGGTCTCCTCGGCAACGGACGGATCGATCTCGGTTATTATCACTATCGGCCTGTCGCTTTCGGTATCCGTTTCCACTTCGAACTTGCCGGGATAGTATTCATCGAAGACTCTATACTCCGTAGAAGAGAGGACCTCGTCTTCGAAGAGAAAGCGATCGGCCAGAGTGTCTCCCTTGTGGACTTCATCTCCGTTCTGTACGTAGACCAGAGAGCCTTCGAAGGTGGGGTACTTCTTCTCTATACCGGTTTCATCCCTGATGATTATCCAGTTCATCTCTCTCTGCGTGTTGCTGTCGATTCTTTCGATCGTTACCTTACCATCTATCTCTGTGGTAACCGGACCCTGCGGAGACTTGACTTTGTAACCCTGTTCCACTTCGAAATCCAGTTTCTTGGTGTATATCTCGTATTCGGTCTGATACATCGTCATACCCGAGAAGAAGTCGGTGTCTTTCGGGTCGGTAACGACGTAAAGCCTTTCGATGACTCTTTTGGAGCCATAGTAGATTATGTTTTCCAGATCTTTGGCCGGTATGTTCAGAAGAGAAGAGAGAACGCTCGGCGCGCTCTTCAAGTACCAGACGTGTGTCACCGGTGCGGCCAGTTCGATGTGACCCATTCTTCTTCTTCTGGCCTCTTTGGATTCGACCCTCACTCCACACCTTTCACAGACGGTGCCTTCGTACTTCTTGCCCTTGTACTTTCCGCAAGTACATTCGTAGTCCTTGGTCGGTCCGAAGATCTTCTCGCAGAAGAGACCGTCCCTCTCGGGCTTGAAAGTGCGGTAATTGATCGTCTCCGGTTTCTTTACCTCACCGCTCGACCAGCCTTTGATTCTCTCCGGCGAGGCGATGTTGATCTGGAGAGTGTTGACTTTTCTTTTATACGTGCTCACAGGCATCTGCTTCCCTCCTTGAGGGGTAGCTCCCTTCTATTTATCTTCATAGTTTATCCACATCCAGTTCGATGCTGTTCTGGTCGTAGACCTTAACATCCAGAGAGAGGCCCTGGAGCTCCTTTATCAACACTTTGAAACTCTCGGGAATTCCAGGTTCCGGTATGTTAATACCCTTCAGTATAGCCTTGTACACATCGTTTCTACCCTTTATATCGTCGGACTTTATGGTCAGCATTTCGTTGAGTGTGTGGGCCGCTCCGTGTGCCTCCAGCGCCCAGACCTCCATCTCTCCAAATCTCTGGCCACCGAAATGTGCCTTACCTCCCAGAGGTTGCTGGTGAATCAGGGAGTAAGGCCCGGTAGAACGGGCGTGGATTTTATCTTTGGCTATGTGCACCAGCTTGAGCATGTACATGACTCCAACGACTACCGGGTAGTCGAACGGTTCGCCGGTCCTGCCGTCCCTCAGAGTTACTTTACCAGATTTCTGTCCTTCGCTGTCCCCTTCGTCCAGACCTAGCTCTCTTCTCACATGGTAAAGCTCCGTCATTATTTCTTCTTCGGTTGCACCATCGAATATCGGAGTCGCGAAGTATCGGTTGGTAAGTTTTCCAAGCCAGCCCAGATGGGTCTCAAGAACCTGTCCCACGTTCATTCTCGATGGAACGCCGAGCGGAGAAAGCACTAAATGAATTGGTGTACCGTCTGGAAGGAAGGGCATATCTTCCTTTGGAATTATATTAGAAACGACACCTTTGTTTCCGTGACGACCGGCCAGTTTGTCTCCGACATCGAGCGGCTTTCTGATCCCCACGAAGACTTTGACGAGTTTGTTGATACCCGAACCTAGTTCCGAGACTTCCTCCTTGTCGAAGACCTTCACGTCGATCACCCTGCCTTCGACACCGTGCGGGAGTTTCAGTGAAGAGTCCTTGACATCCCTACCCCTGTCTCCGAAGACGGACCTGATTATCTTCTCCTCAGGCGTAGTCTCGGACTCTCCCTTGGGTGTTACCTTACCGACGAGGATATCCTGCGACGTCACGTAAGCTCCCACCCTCACGATTCCGCTTTCGTCAAGATTTTTGAGCGACTCCTTCGAAACGTTCGGGATATCGGCAGTGATCTCTTCGGGTCCCAGCTGGGTATCTCTGGCGATCGTTTCGTACATCTCCACGTGTATCGTGGTGAATGTATCCTCACCGAGGAGCTCCTGGTTCACCAGTATGGCGTCCTCGAAGTTGTAACCCTCCCAGGGCATGAAGGCCACCAGAACGTTCTTTCCAAGGGCCAGCTCGCCCATATCCGTCGAAGGGCCGTCGGCTATGGCGTCGCCTTCTCTAACGATCTCCCCGACCGATACTATGGGTCTCTGATTAACGGCCGTGTCCTGGTTCGTTCTGACGAACTTGTGGAGAAGGTACTCATCTTCTATCGGTTTTCCGTTGATATCCAGAACCGGTTCACTTTTTTCATCCAGTCTCTGAATGGATATTTTTCTTCCATCGACCTTGTTCACACGGCCGCCGTGCTTTGCCAGAACCACGTAGCCGGAATCTCTGGCGGCGACACCTTCGACACCCGTACCGACTATAGGCGCCTCGGACTTGACTACCGGAACGGCCTGTCTCTGCATGTTAGAACCCATTAGAGCCCTGTTGGCATCATCGTGCTCGAGGAACGGTATCAGGGAGGTCGAAATCGATACGATTTGTTTGGGGGAAACCGACATATAATCGACATCCTCCTTCTTGACGTACCTGACCTCACCGGCGTACCTTATCTCTACACTGTCGTCGGCAATTTTGCCGTTTCCGTCCATCTTCACCGTCGAGTGCGCTATGTTGTACCTCTCCTCTTCGTCGGCCGCCAGATACACTATGTCGTCGGTGACCTTTCCCTTTTCAACCTTCCTGTAAGGTGTGAGGAGGAATCCATACTTATCTATCGTCGCGTACGTGGCCATCGATGTCATAAGACCTATGTTCGCACCTTCGGGAGTCTCTATCGGACACATCCTCCCGTAATGAGAGTGATGCACGTCTCTGACTTCGAACCTGGCGTGCTCCCTCTTCAATCCACCGGGACCGATGGCCGAAAGTCTTCTCTTGTTCGTCAGCTCGGCAAGTGGATTGACCTGGTCCATGAACTGCGACAGCTGGCTGGTGGCGAAGAACTGGTGGAGCGTGGTCATCAGGGTTCTCACATTCACCAGACTCTGAACAGTTATCTTGTCGAAGGAAGTATATATGGTCAACTTCTCCTCGAGGAGTTTGTGGATCTTTATAAAGGCTTTTTCGAACTCCGTTTCCATAAGCTCTCCGACGGTTCTGACCCTCTTGTTCCCGAGATGGTCCTTGGTGTCAAGCAGTTCGGGACGGCTCTCTATCTCGGTCAGGTGTCGGGCTGCCAGAACTACGTCCAGCGGTGTCAGCATGCCCGATGATTCCGCATAATCGGTGTCTTTGCTCACCTTTTTACCTTCCACTTCCCTAAGGTAATCCTGGTAAACCTTCTTCAGTCTGGCGTTTACCTTGTATCTGCCGACATCGGAAAAATCGAATCTGTCGGGACTGAAATAGAGGTTGTTTATGTAGCTCTTGGCGGCGTTTATCCTGGGAATTTCTCCCGGTCTGAGTTTTCTGAAGAGCTCTATGAAGGCGTCGTCCTCGCTCATACCCTGCCCGTAGGTCTTTTGCAGCGCGAGATAAGTTCTCATGGCTATGGGTAGAGGAAGGCTGACGGTCTTGACATCGGATTCGACGATTTTCGCTATCATCTCTTCGGTCAGCGGCTTTCCCTTCTCGGCTATCACTTCTCCGCCGGGGGTTCTGATCTCCTTCAGAACCATACTGCCGACATTGGCCAGGAGTTCGTCCTCGTCGGTAGCGTCTATCACGTTTTCGAAAAGCTTCAACAGCTCAACGTCATCTTCATAGCCCAGAGTCTTCAAGAAGACGAAGAAATTCAGCTTTCTTCTTCTGTCGATTCTGGCCTGCATTATCTGCTTGTTTGGATTTAAAAGAATTTCGAACCAGGCGCCCTTCACCGGAAGAAAGTGGGCAACATATATGGGGAGGGAACCCGAGGCTGCTTTCGTAGGTTCATCGACGAAGTAAACGCCGGGAGATCTCACCAGCTGATTGACGATGACTCTTTCCGCGCCATTGATTATGAAGGAAGCGTTATCGGTCATGTAGGGAAGGTACCCGAAGAAAGCTTCCTCTTCTTTGATCTCTCCGGTGTAAAGATCGGTGATTCTCACAGTTACGTACAGGGGGACGGAGTAAGTGAGACCCTTATCCTTGCACTCCTGTATGGAATGCTTCGCCTCACCTATACGGGTTTCAACGAAATCCAGTGAGAAGCCTTTTTCACCCTTCTTGAGATCGGATCTCTGGATCTGCGACTTGATGGGTGAATACTTCTTCAAAACACTCAAAAGCCCTTCATCGATGAACCTGTTGAAGGAACGAGTCTGGATCTCAATGAGATTCGGGATTTCAAGGGGTTCATAAACTCTTCCAAAGACCCATCGCTCTCTTTTGCCAAAATTGGCCTTTCTCATCAGATCACCTCTCGTACATTTAAGCACACCAAACCCACATCAGAGAGTCTCTCTGATGTGGGTGTAGAAAATTATATCGAAACTATGTAACCAATCAATTGCCTAATTACTTCAGTTCGACTTCGGCGCCGGCTTCTTCAAGTTGCTTCTTGAGCTCTTCAGCCTCTGCCTTCGGCATATTCTCCTTGACTACACCTTCAGGTGTACCGGCCTTCTCGACTAGATCCTTGGCTTCCTTGAGACCCAACCCGGTGATGGCCCTTACAACCTTGATAACATCTATCTTCTTCGCACCGAAGGACTTCAGGACAACCTTGAATTCAGTCTGCTCTTCTTCTTCCTCAACGGCTGCTCCGCCGGCTACCGGGGCTGCCGCCACCGCTACTGGTGCCGCCGCGCTGACACCAAACTCTTCTTCCAGGGCCTTTACAAGTTCCGCAAGCTCGGCCACCGTCATTGCTTTTATTGCGCTAATGAGTTCTTCCTTAGTCATCTTACCACACCTCCGTCTTTATTATTCTGCTTTTTTATCTTTAATTGCGTTCAACGCGTACAGGAATTTCGTGAGTACGCCATTCAAAGTGTAAACCAGCCCGGTTATCGGGGCGGCAAAACCGCCGACTACCATAGCAATCAACTGGTTTCTCGATGGCAGCTTGGAGAGTTCGATAGCCTGGTCTCCCCTGAAGAAGCCTCTCTCGAGATACCCGCCTTTGATTATCGGGAGAATCTTGTTGCTCTTGTTGAAATCGATCATTATCCTCAAGGCCGAAACGGGATCTTCGTCGTCGATCGTGAGAACGGCCGTCGTACTCGAAACGGTATTCATCCATTCCGATTCCT
>DBRH01000084.1:264-15740 GCA_002305955.1 Kosmotogaceae bacterium UBA1373 | reverse complement strand
CGTAGTTCTCATAAAGCTTGTCTCTGAACTGGGTTATCGCATCGACTTTCATTCCCTTGTATTCAGCGAAAAGTATAAGAGAGGCCCTCTGATAGCGGTCGGTCAGATCCTGAACGATCTCTTCTTTTCTGGCTCTGGTAAGCATTTCTCGCACCTCCTTTCAAAAAAGCGGCCCCATGAATCGAGGCCGCAGAAGGTAATATAACTTCCACGTACCTCGGTAGGCGGCGATTGGCTCTTAAATACCTACTGTCTTCGGTACCGCAGGTTATCTTTCTTATGTTTCTTGCTATTATTTCTACTTCTCTGTTTCCCTTGAGATCTCAATCTTTATACCGACTCCCATAGTTGTGGTTATGAAGGCTCTCTGTACGAAACGCCCTTTGGAACCGGAAGGCTTCATCCTGTTTATCTGGTTCAGAGCCGATACAAAGTTCTCCAGGAGCTTTTGAGACTCAAAAGACTTCTTGCCTACTGGAAGATGAAGGTTTCCAGTCTTGTCGTTCTTGACTTCGATTCTTCCCGCTTTGAATCCCTTTACAGCATCGACGACGTCGGTTGTAACCGTTCCGGCCTTGGGAGAGGGCATCAAGCCTCTTGGACCGAGCACCTTACCGAGCCTACCGATGTCCCTCATTATATCAGGTGTGGCGATCGCAACGTCGAAGTCTGTCCAGCCACCCTGGATCTGTTGTACCAGTTCATCGGAGCCCACGAAATCGGCGCCGGCCGCTTTTGCCGCTTCGGCCTGTTCACCTCTGGCGAAAACCAGTACCCTAATGTCCTTTCCGGTTCCGTGGGGAAGCGATATAGTTCCGCGAACTTGCTGATCGGATTTTGCCGGATCTATTCCGAGCTTGAGGTGCATCTCCACGGTTTCGTTAAACTTGGCGGAAGGGAACTTCTTGAGAATCTCTATACCCTCTTCCACCGAATAAGTCTTCATCCTGTCCACAAGCTGCCTCGCCTGTGTGTATCTCTTAGATCTAACCGGCATTCAGATCCCCCCTCAACCTACTATTTCGATGCCCATGTTGCGCGCCGTTCCGGCGATTATCTTTGCTGCGGCATCTACTGTTCTGGCGTTGAGATCGGGCATCTTCACTTTCGCAATCTCCTCCAGCTGGGCTCTGGTGATCTTTCCGACCTTTGTCCTGTTGGGTATTCCGGAACCTTTTTGAATTCCGGCGGCCCTGAGGAGAAGGAAACTCGCGGGCGGAGTCTTCAGTTCAAACACAAAGGATCTGTCGGCATAAACCGTGATGATTACGGGAAGTATCATACCGGCCCTGTCAGCGGTTTCAGCGTTGAACTGCTTACAAAAACCCATGATGTTCACACCGTGCTGACCCAGAGCGGGACCGACTGGTGGTGCGGGAGTTGCCTTACCGGCCTCAAGTTGTAGTTTAACCTGAGCCAAAATCTTCTTTGCCATTGAAAAACCTCCCTGTGGTCTATCGGGCCTGAGCCCTCCCACTACTTCAAACTATCTTTTCGACTTCGGAAAGCCCGAGGATTACGGGGGTCTCCCTTCCGAAGATACTCACTACAACCTTGAGCTCCTGCCTTTCGGGGTCAAGGTCGGTGATCTTGCCTACGAAGTCCTCGAAAGGACCGGAGTTTATCCTCACTATCTCGCCTATCTCGAATTCGACTTCGATCTTGATCGGTCCAACATGTTCTTCGTAATCTTCTATGCCTACCAGCCTGAGAAGCGCCTTCACTTCCTTGCCCTTCAGTTCCACAGGCTGACCTCCAACGGAGACGAAGTTGACGACGTTGGGCGTGTTCTTAACCAGGTTCAGCGTTTCTTCGTTCATTATCATCTCTATGAATACATAACCGGGATAAAGTCTCGTCCTGATTATTTTGAAGATCTTTATCTCTTTTCTGCCGGGAAGTTCCGACAGCTCAATCCTGCCCTCGGTCTTGGAGGTAACCTTCCTGGAATCACCGAGCACGTCTCCCCTCTTCACAGCCGTGCCGCGCTTCACCAACCTCATATCGCAGCTGTCGGGATGAATGAGATAGACATCTTCTTCGCCGTTCACTCGTTCGATGACCACGCGTTTCATCTTCTGGGTGTAAACTATTTTACCGTCGAGTTCGCAGAAGTACTCTCCGCTCTTCGCAAGAGGCATACCCTGTCTGATCCTCGCACCGGTCTTAACCCCGGTCTCGATCTTAGCACTTTCGGGTATGTAATAAGTCTTTGTGTAACGCCTGTCGGCCGTTTCGATGAAGATAACCCTGTAATTCTTGACCTCTGCTATAGCTCCATCGTTCTTGACTTTTATCTCAAGTTCTTCCGCGACCGGTTCTCCCTTGGCGACATCCTGGTTCTCCTTCACAAGCAACCTGGCGTTGGCAGGAATTATATGTTTCTCCGCCGCGGCGTTGGCTCTGTCCAGTTTAGTTTCTTCCGGAACCAGTATTTTACCGAAGAGGTGCGAAAAACCGAAAGACTCTATCTTAGTCTGAATAGCCTCTCTGATAGAGTTTTCCAGGCCCGAATAAGTTTGAATTATGAACCACTTCTTGCGCACTACAGATCACCAGCACACAGGCGTATCAAGCGCCACCGGTGAGAAAACTCAAAAGACTTCCGATAACGTTAGTGAAGAGCACATCGAGGAGCCCGAGGAATACTCCGCTGACGATAAGGATCACGAGAACGGCACCAGTCGATGAGATCATCTGCTGCCTGTTAGGCCATGTAACCTTCTTTACTTCACTTTTCACTTCGGAAAGAAATTTCCAGAACCTTGCCTTGGCCATGGGATTCCTCCTATTTCAACAGATCGTCCCGAACCTACTTGGATTCTTTGTGCTCGGTATGCTTTCTGCACTTGGGGCAGAATTTGTTCGAGTCAAGCTTGTACTTCTTCTGGCGATTCTTGAACCTGTAGTAGTTTCTCGTTCCACAGACCGAACACTTCAAAGTCACCAGAGCCTTGTTTCCCTTCGTTTTCTTTGCCATTGCATGCACCTCAACAAGTAGCAAAATTAATGGTGGTAAGGGGTGGGTTTGAACCACCGAAGGCGTTCCGCCAGCGGATTTACAGTCCGCCCCCTTTGACCGCTCGGGCACCTTACCACCGATAGTTAACCTATGGAGCCAACGAAGGGACTTGAACCCCCAACCTGCTGATTACAAATCAGCCGCTCTTCCGATTGAGCTACGTTGGCCCGACGCACGATATTTATTATAACCAATGACTGGAGCCCTGTCAACAAGGAGGAGAAAAATAAGATGACTACCCTTGCTGGACGCAGATCTCCCGGAAAGTTACTTTACTTTTGGCACGAGGATCATCAACATCTCCTCGTTTCTGATTCTTATATAACCCTCTTCCAGCTCCTTAAGCGCGACGGTGATCTTGTCTCCGGCCGCTTTTACCGTTGCCGAATCGAGTTTAGGTCTGCCGAAGTCTTCGAGATCTTCAGCCCTCTTTGCTGCTGCAACTGGAATTGCGTACTTGTGCCTTATTCTCTTCAGTAGAGAATCGTAGTTAATTATCATTCAACTGGCTCCTCAAAAAGAAATTTCTCGCCTCTTTCCCTGACGATTCTATCAACCCGCAGTCTTTCGGCTGTTATTACCGCTTCAAATTGGCTTACCGACTGTTTTAAGTTATTGTTAACTACCAGATATTCGAAGCGCTTGACCTGTTCCAGCTCCCATTTGGCGTCTTCGAGACGAACTTTAAGCGATTCCGAACTCTCCGTCCCTCTGGAGGTGAGTCTTCTGACCAGCTCGTTGTAAGAAGGAGGCGCGATGAAGATGTATACTGCGTCTTCCAGGTTCTTCATGATGGAAATGGCACCCTGTATATCCACGTCCAGAAGAACATCACGACCGCTATCCGTACAGCTACTGACAAACTCTTTCGAAGTTCCGTAGCAGTTACCGTGGACCTTCGCCCACTCGAGCAGTTCTTTCCCCTCGATCAAAGATTTGAAGGTCTCCTCGGAGACGAAGAAATAATCCTTTCCATCTATCTCTCCGGGTCTTATCTTTCTAGTGGTGTAGGAAACCGAAAACACCAGGTTGTCGTTTCTAGCGAGAATTTCCTTCAGTATGGTCGTCTTTCCGGCCCCCGACGGGCCGCTCATCACGAAGACTAGTCCCTTCATTCCTCAAAACTCTGTCCCGATTCCCGGATTTCCTCGAGAAGCTTCTCGATGTCGCTGAAGGTCTGCATGAATCTGGAAGCTATTGTCTCGGGTTGAATCGCCGAGAGAATAATGTGGTTGCTGTCGGTTATGACGATCGCCCTGGTTTTTCTACCGTATGTAGCATCGATAAGTTTCCCCTCGTCTTTTGCGACTTCCTTCAATCTCTTCAGCGGAGCAGATTCAGGGTTGACTATCGCGATCACCCTGTCTCCAATAATGACATTTCCGAAACCCACGTTAATGAGTCCGTACAAGAAGAACACCTCCCACTACTCTATGTTCTGCACTTGCTCCCTCAGCTTGTTCACCAGAGTCCTGCCCTCAACGGACAGAGCAGATATTTCGAGCTTCTTTGATTTCGAAGCCACCGTCGATAACTCTCTATGTAATTCCTGGCAGATGAAATCCAGCTGCACGCCGCAGTCGCCATCGTTGGACAGAGTTTCTCTGAAAGACGCGATATGAGAATCCAGTCTCACCAGCTCTTCGGATATATCGGCCTTTTCCGCCAGAAGAACCACTTCCTGTTCTAGTCTGTTCTCATCGAGCTCTCCGTCGAAAAGCTTTTCGACTCTCTTCTTGAGAAACTCTCTGTAGTAATCCACCATACCGTCCGACATCTCTTTCAACTGCGATGATATTTGCTGTAACTTATCGAGATAATCTTCCAGGGCCTTCAAGAGGTTTAGTCCTTCCCGTTCGCGATCGCGATTGAGTGATTCCAGAGCTTTCTCCAGAACTGGAACCACGGCATTCCATACTCTCCTAGCCAGTTCTTCGGAAGGTCTGCTCCTGAGTATCTCCTTGAACCTCGTCATTGAATCTATCGAGACCTCTCCGCCGAGCCCGAGTCTGTCGGCTATAGCCTTCAGAGAGGCGTAAATCGATGTCGCCGTTCCAAAATCCGGTTTCAAAAGACCGCTATCTTCTATGAGCGAAATCTCCACTCTGGCTTTCACAGTACCTCTTTTTAGTCTTTCCTTTATGTACCTTGAAACATCTAGTTCCAGTTCGGCGAAGGTCTCTCCCGAGTTGACGTCGAGGTTCAGGTACTTCGAATTAACTGTCTTGAGTTCAACAAGAACGTTAATACCGTCAACCACACTCTCGGCTCTCGAATAACCGGTCATACTTCTGATCAAAAGAATCACCTCAAAGACAGTTACGTCTAACTACAGTCAATTATAACCGTTAAGAGCTAAAATTTCAAAAGAGAGACCGATTTCTTCAGTCTTTCTACTAGAATCTCAAGTTCTTCAACCGTTGTGAACTTCGACATACTTATTCTCAAAGAACTGGAAGCTATCCCGGCACCCAGTCCCATGCTATCCAGAACGTACTGACCGCTGTCGCTTCTGGAAGAGCAGGCCGAAGATATCCCCACATAAACGCCGTCGGTGGAGAGAGCATTGGCAAGGACTTCGGATTTCACACCTGGAAAAGAGACGTTCAAAGTGTTGCTGACCGATCTCTCAGCAGTGTTGACAACCCCTCCGATCTTCTCGACCTCCAGCCTCAACCTCTCTTTAAGTCCCTTGAGTTTCGTCGTTGTCTTCTCCATCGAATTGACGGCCCTTTCCATGGCCATAGAGGAAACCACAATTCCCGGAACGTTTTGAGTTCCAGACCGCAGGGCCTTCTCCTGTCCGCCCCCGGTTACAACCGCACGTATGGATGCGCCGCGTTTCACATAGGTAATGCCCACGCCTTTCGGTCCATGGAACTTGTGAGCCGAAAAGGAGGCGAAGTCGCAGAAAGCTTCCGCCGGTGCGAAGGGATATTTCCCTATAGTCTGGACGGCATCGACGTGGTATAGAACCCCTCTGTCTCTCAGCACTTTTCCCACCTCTTCGAAAGGCTGGATGGAACCTGTGACGTTGTTCACCGCCATGAGAGAGACCAGAAATGTCTCTTCATCCACCATCTCGAGCATTTTTCGACTATCGATCACCCCGTCGCGACCAGGCTTAACCTCCACAACTTCGATCTCGTGGGTGTTTTTCAGATCCTTAAGGGTGTTCAAAACTGCTTTGTGTTCTATCGCCGATGTGACGACCTTTTTCCTCTTGCCCCTGAAGGCAACGCACGAGCGTAATATCCAGTTGATCGACTCGGTCGCGCTTGAGGTGAAAAAGATCTCTCTGGGATCTGCCAGGAGAACTTTGGCTACTCTCAAACGTGCCTCTTCCAGCATCTTGTTCGCCCTTATGCCCATAGAGTGAATAGAGTTCGGATTTCCGTACTCTTCGGTACAGAGACTCAGCATTAGCCCGGCCAGATCTCTATCCATGGCCGTGGTTGCGTTGTTGTCGAAATAGCAGATCAAAGATCGATCATCTCCTCAAACTCGCTCTCGGTAATCACCTTTATACCGAGAGATCTGGCCTTCGCTTCTTTGGAACCGGGGTTTTCTCCCGCCAGAAGGTAATCGGTGTTCCTGGAAACCGAAGCCGCCACCTCTCCGCCAAGGGAAGAGATTAACTCGTGTATCGCGTTTCTTGAGTAATTCTTGAGCGTTCCGGTTACAACAAATCTCAGCCCCTTAAGCGGCTTCGGGACTCCTGATTCTTCCTCCTGTGTGTTCACATGAGAGCGGAGAGCGTCGATTTCACGCTTCACGGTTTCTCTGGAGAAGAACTCACTTATAGAGTTCGCGAGCTCTTCGCCTATGCCCGTAACGGATGTCAATTCATCGGTTGAGGCCGTTGCAAGAGCCTCAATATTACCGAAGCGTTTCGCCAGATCCCTCGCCAGTTTCGTTCCGATCCCGGGAATGCCCAGGGCGGCGATCAGCCTGTGAAGGGGGTTTTTCTGGCTCTTTTCGATTGCCGACAGCAGGTTCTCGGCCATCCTGTCGCCCACACCCTCACCCAGTTTCAGCATATCTTCTTTCGTAAGCCTGTAGAGGTCGGAAAAGCCGCTCACAAGACCTGAACCCACCAGTCTTTCCACGAGTCTCTCTCCCAGTCCCTCTATGTCCATGGCGTCGCGAGAAGAGAAAAAGGTTATGCGCCTGATCAACTTTGCCGGGCAGAGAGGGTTGAGACATTTCAACGCCACTTCTCCCTCCTTCTCCCGTCCGACATCGCCACCACACACCGGACAGTTCGACGGCATTTCGATCTCGATTTCCCTGCCGTCCCTCTTTTCCTGTACGCTCTTTACGATCTGTGGAATTATCTCGCCGGCCTTCTCGACCATAACCGTATCGTTGATCCTTATGTCGCGCTCCCTTATGAAATCGAAATTGTGCATGCTCGCTCTCTTGACAGTCGTTCCGGCCAGTTGAACCGGCACAAGTTCGGCGACAGGTGTTATGTTTCCCAGTCTGCCTACCTGAAAAGTTACTCCGGTGAGTACGGTACTCACCTGTTCGGCCGGGAATTTGAAGGCCATCGACCATCTGGGGGCCTTTGCCGTATATCCCAGCTCCTGCTGCTGTAGAAAGTCATCGACCTTGACAACCACGCCGTCGATCGCATAGTTGAGCCCGCCCTTTCGCGTGGTCCATTTCTTCCAGTAAGAGACTATCTCTTCTGTGTCGCTGACGGTCTCGTGGTTGGGTTCAATCCTGAATCCTAGCTCGCGCATGAATTCGTAGAGCTCTTCCTGTCTCCTCAACCCATAATTCATCGGCTCTACAACCTGGTAAAAGAAGGCGCTCAACCTGCGTTTCAAGACCTGTCCCGGATCTAGCTGTCTCAAAGTGCCGGCCGCTGCGTTTCTGGGGTTGGCAAAGACGGGTAGTCCCTCCGAACTTCTCTCCCCGTTGAGTTCGTCGAAAACATCCCTCGGGAGGTAAACTTCGCCTCGCACTTCGATGTCCAGACTCTTCCTGAGTCTCAGCGGTATAGATTTAATAGCTCTTATGTTGGTGGTTACGTCCTCACCGACAAAACCGTCTCCTCTGGTCGCTCCAAGCGAGAGGACCCCCTTTTCGTACTTCAGGGAAATGGACAGTCCATCGATCTTCAGCTCGCAGGCATAACGGACGGATTCACCGCCGAGGGCTTCTCTGACTCTCTCGTCGAACTTCACCACTTCATCTCTGGAATAGGTGTTGTCGAGTGAATACAATCTGTTGGTATGTACCACCTGACGAAAGAATTCGACCGGCTTCAAACCGACCCTGACGCTTGGAGAATCCGGGGTGACCAGTTCCGGGTAATGTCTTTCTATATCGATCAGTTCTCTCATGAGTTCGTCGTATTCGCCGTCGGATATGACGGGATCGTCCAGAACAAAGTATCTGTAAGAATGATGATTGATCTCTTCTCTCAGCTTTCTCAATCTTTCTATTATCTTCTCGTCGGCTTGCAAGATCTTCCCTCCTAAAAAAGGATGACCACGGCGATCGCGTATTCTTTTTCGTGAGATATACTCACAGTGACGGCCGAACCGGCGATCTCAAGAAGAGCCCCGGACGGACCGGGAGAACCGTCTTCGTTTGAGAGGAATTCGATGGCAGAGAAGGGTATATCCTTTCTGCCCGATGCCTTCACGAAGGCCTCTTTGGCCGCAAAACGCCCCGCCGCGAACTCCTGTTTTCTCGATGGATGACCGAGGGAATCGTAGATCCGCTTCTCTTCTTCTCCAAGTATTCTGAGGGCTATCCTCTCTGTCATTCTGGATATTTTTACTATATCTATCCCCGCTTTCATAGGCCGTCCTTCAGACCTCCACCACGGTGACGCCGCTTCCGCCCTCTCTGGCCGTTCCGATTCTGAAGTTTTTCACGCCCTTGGTCCTGCGCAGGTAGTTCCATACGCTCTCGGCCAGTTTTCCCGTTCCCTTTCCATGTATAATGTATCCCTGCTTCAAACCGTTTCTCTTCAGAGAATGAATGAAATCCGACACCAGGATCGGGACATCTTCCGTGTAGTTTCCGCGGATGTCTATCTCCGAACTGGTGATGGGAGTCTGAACTTCGAAGGGGATCTCATCGACGGTTCTATCCACTTTCCCGATCACCCTTATCCTGGAGACCGGCACTTTGATGGTTACCTTGCCCGAATCTACGATAACCCTGTCGCCGTCGAGCGCCGAGACCTTCCCTTCTGTGCCACCGTCTAGCAGTCTGACGGTGTCCCCGACCTCGGGGATTTCTTCGTTCTTGTTGACTGCGAAGTACCTGTGCTTTTCAACCTGAATCTTAAGATCGTGCAGTTTCTTGACCGCCGAAACCTTGTCCCTCTCTCTTTCCGATCTGGAAAGGTTGATCGAGTTTTCTATCTCTTTGAGTATTCGGCCCAGTCTTTCTTCCAGAGATGCCATCTCTTCGCTGACTTCTCTGTATCTCTTCTCTTTGATGAGAGAAAGCTTATCCTCGTACTCTCTTGTTCTGCTTTCCAGTTCTCTCTTTGTGCTCTCCAGGGTTCTCCTCTCGTTCTCGAGAGTCGATCTCTCTTTGTGGAGTTTGCCTATCACGACTTCGAGGTCGCGAGCATCGCTGTCCATGTATCTCTGTGCCTTGTCTATGATCTCCAGGGGAAGACCGAGTCTCTTCGAGACTTCTATTGCGTTAGAGGAGCCGGGAATTCCCATTAAAAGTCTATAGGTGGGTCTGAGAGTGTTTACATCGAACTCCACGCTGGCGTTTTCCACGTCTTCCCTTTCCATAGCGTACAGCTTTATGGGAGTCAGGTGCGTCGTTAGTATCAACCGGCAGTCGGTGGATAAGAGTTTCTCTATTATAGCTATCGAAAGTGCCGCCCCTTCAACAGGATCGGTACCGGCCCCCAGTTCATCCAGCAGGACCAGAGAGTCGGTGTCCGTGTTCTTTATTATGCCTATGATCCTCGAAATGTGCGAAGAGAAGGTACTGAGGCTCTGCTCTATGGATTGTTCGTCTCCTATATCGGCGTATATGTTTTTGAAGTAGGGTATAGAGGAAGTCTGATCGGCCAGAACCGGCAATCCGCAAAGCATAAGCACTACGGAAAGTCCGATCGTCTTCATCGCGACCGTCTTTCCTCCGGTGTTCGGGCCGGTTATGAAGACGCCGTTTATCCCGTCTCTCATGTGAAAGGTTATGGGAACGACTTTATCGTCTTCTATGAGCGGATGGCGCGCCTCCCTGAGAACGAAGGTTCTGTCGTTCGACGGTTCTATGAAGACGCCTTTCCTCTTTCTGGCGTATCTACATATTCCGTAGAGACTGTCCAGCACTCCCAGCGCTTCGAGAGAGGGCCCGAGCCTTTCGAAAGTGCCCTGGAAGAGAAAAGTTAGCTCCCTGAGTATTCTTCTAATCTCCTCCTCTTCCCGCGATTGAAGGATCTTTAGGGTGTCGTTCAGCGAGATCAGCTCCTGTGGTTCGAAATACACGGTCGCTCCGCTACTCGAAGAGCCGTGTATTATACCCTGGTACTCGTTCTTTTTACCCGAGGAGAGGGGGAGCACATACCTCCCATCCCTGCTCAGAACGAGCGTGTCGGTCAGGCCGTCTTTGTAACGCGACATGATCGAGTCCAGTCTGTTTCTAAGGTTTCTGGTCAATCCCCGGAGTTCGTTTCTTATCTCTCTCAGTTCCGGGGAGGCCTGATCCTTCACCAGTCCCTCTTCAGAGATTTTCTTTCTCACCTCTGCAATGAAACCTCTCTCGCACGACAACTGCGATGCCAACGACGCCACGTTAGGACTGGAATCGACCAGGGGTTCGAAGAACTCCTTTAGTCTGCAGGTGTTTTCCATGGTAGTTGCGCACCTGTTCAGCTCCTCGCCTATGAGCGAATAGCCGAGGTTGACTTTGTCGATGTAAACATATAGATCGTGGAAAACCGAAAAGGGCGGTTCGCCCTGAATTCGCATGATATTCTCGAACTCGCTGGAGCGTTTGTAAAGAAGAAGGGGATCCTCTACAAATGGTTCTAGCGACATCACCCTTTCCCTGCCGTACCTGGAAACCGTTTTAGATGCGACCTCCGAAAGTACGGCTTCGAACTCCAGAAGGCGAAGAGCCACATTACTGCGTGATGAATCCATCTGGCAAGACCACCTTTCTGATTATTCGCGGCATCAACTTCTGTCGGTTGCGCCTGTCGTATATCGATATGATGCCGTAAACCACGGCGACGGAAGCGAAGGCCAGCCCGACGGCCAGTCCCTCGGATTTCAGGAATGTGTTAATAACTATCAGGACGGTGAGAAAAACGACCAGCGGAATGCCGTACACTATCATGGCCACCCTGGTGGCGGAGAGCTTGCCGGTTTCTATCTCAACTGTATCGCCCGGTTCAACCTCGACATCGTTTCTCAATGCCCTTATAGTGACTATTTTATCGCTCTGTGAAACACTGCAGCTGTTTTTGGAGCCGCAGCTCGAGCAGGCCTGAGTGCGAGCCTTTTCGAGGAGCACGGTATCCCTTTTCAGCTCCTTCACAATCGCCAACTCTCTCATGCTTGATCCTCCGTTAGAACCGGTAAGTTATCTCACCACCGGTGTGGAATACTGGAAGCGTCTTCTCTCCGAAGAATTGTTCGATCTCCAGTCCCACGCTCACACCGAACGACAGGAAACCGACACGTACATAGAAAACGGGAGCTATGGAGTAGAAAAAACCGAACTTGCCGAAGTTTAAGACCAGAAAACCGACCCTTGACACGACTCTCAAACCGGCCGACGATTCGCCGGTGAAATCATAGGCCTGACCGACAAAGACCTTCAGAACCGTATTGAAAAAATCGTTCTGGAAGTAATCCCTGGAAGAGACCGGTGAAACGAAAGAAAAACCCCCTCCGAGTTCCAGGGAATTCTTGCCACCGGAATCGAGAAGGTAGGCCACGCTTATACCATCGTACACTAGTGATGGAGTCTCTTTGCCTATACTGGCGAAATGTTCGCCATCTATTATTATCGATGGAGTGCCGGTACAGAGAATCGATACCACCAGAAGCACAGCCATCAGATATTTCTTGACCATCGATCACACCTCCAGCTCACAAAATTATAGCATGGTGGTTACTCCGTCGCGAGAAGAGGAATTATCTGAGGATACTCGCCAGATAACCGACCGTACGGTACCTGTCGCCTATAATTTCGCCGCTGGAAGTGTTTTTCAGAACATTCATTTCCGTGAACAGACTCCTCACCGCAACCATCGGTCCCAGTCCGCAGGCACTTATCCGTTCTTCTCTGGTCAGACTGTAGGCCTCTTCGTACTTTCCTTCGACCAGAAGCTGGACCAGTCTGGAATCCTTTTTCATCGTTTTTTCGTGAGACTCGTAGTGGTTCAGATCGGAGGAGGCTATTATCAACATATCCTCTCTATCGCCTATAGACTTCTTTATGATGTCAGCCAGAATCAGTGCTAGCTCCAGCCTCTGATCGGTCATAACGATCGGAACCAGACTTATTTGAGAATACACGTACTGGAGGAAGGGGAGCTGCACTTCTATGGAGTGCTCGTAAAGATGGGCCGACGTATCGGCCTGAATAAGGCCGTTTGAATTTTCTATCAGCTTTCTACAGAGATCTTCATCGATACCGACTTCTCCGAAAGGAGTTGACCAGGCTCCATCGGTCCAGAGAGAGAGTCTGGTACCGAGTCCGGTATGATTTGGACCCACTATCACGACAACCGCCGGTTGAACCAGCAGGGAGGCCTCGTAGTATCCCCAGGCAGCCACCGGGCCGCTTGCCATATAACCGGCATGGGGCACTATGAGACCGGATAATCCCCTCTTCTGCCCTCTGCCGACCGGCAGCGTCCCCGGGCCGGCCGGATGCAGAAAGCAGTTCTTTATCTGAATCTTCAGATCCTCGCTGTCGCCGGCGTAAAACTTTCCGCTGACAACGGGTTTTCTCGTCAAGGCTGTACCACCTCCGCCGTGATGAAGATAACAAGCTCTCTCTTATCGGTAGTCTTGGTCTCGGTGGTGAAAAGCTTACCGATGAACGGCAGATCACTCAAGAAAGGCATCTTGTTGACGTTCACGGAGTCTTTGTTGGCAACCAGTCCACCGATAGTCAACGTGTTGCCGTCGCCAATCACAAGTTTGCTCTTGGCCTCTCTGGTCTTTTCACCGTAGAGCGTTCTGGTGCCATCGACGTATTTCTCGGGTTCGCTGACCTTTATATAGAGATCGAGAAGGATCTTCCCATCGTCGTTGACCGTTGGAGTTATCCGCAATTCGACACCGGTGTTGAGGTTCTCTATGGTCTCTATTTCCACCGGCCGACCGTCGACGTACTCTATTTTCTTCACCAGATAAGGTATGGTATCTCCTATATGAATGGTCGCCTCTTCACCGCTCATCGAAACTATCGAGGGGCTTGAGATGAGGTCGGAATCAACGTCTCTATCCCTTAGGTCGGCGCCGATGCTGGCATTTGCGGTGTTTACTATGCTGTTAAGTATCTTCGAGATATCGAGATTTTCAAAGACCTTGAAACTCAGATCGATAGACCCGTTTTGAATTATAACATCGGGATTGGTGATTCCTATGGCCGTGTTGAAATCTCTCTGCATCTCATCCACCAGCGACTTATCCACCAGTTTGGTCTCTATTCTGACCTGTTTCTTCGGTTTGGCGAGCGAACTGGCGATTTCTTCGAATATGCTATCCACTTTGGACTTTGCCAGCCCTCTGACCACTATGTAACCGTTTACCGCATCGGAAAGAACTTCGCCACCGTAGAACTCGATCAGTTTCGTCACTTCTTCGACGTTGTGGTAAACGCGATATACGAGTTCTATGTCCGTCGCTTCCTGACCGGACTTCTGTTCCTTCTTGGTTACGGCGTATATGTCGTCTATCCTGCTTATCGAGACGGGTTTCGTGGCGTTTATAACCTTAACCAGGCTTTCCCACTCGATCTCCTTGACGGACATGGTTATGTTTTCATCGATCACGTCTATGAATAGCAGCGGAATATCTAGCTTTTCGGCCACGACTCTCAACAGTCTTTCAAGATCCTGGTTAACCACATTGATACCAACCTTTGATCCGCTGACCGTAACGCCCTTCTCGACAGGATCCACAGCCTTCCGGGACTCCTGAATACTCTTGATCATCGCCTCGGCGTTATCGAGAACCACCGAACTCTTGGATTTAAGAAGTATCATCTGCAGGTTCTCGAAGGTCTGCACCGTCAGACCGTCTATCGCTTCCCTGAGCAGAGAGGCGAGCTCCTGGGGATCTACCGTCAGGTCGGTAACGTATCTGGATATCTCTCTGTCGGCCGCAGCCTCTTCGATCGTTCTCGTCAGTTTCATAAGGGAATCCGGGTCTCCGATGAGCAACCATTGTTTGTCCAGTTCCACAAACTCCGCCTTCAGGTTCAGTTTGCTTATCATTTCCGAGAGCTGAATCTGTGTCACCAGGCCTTTGTCGATCCTCACGGATTCTCTGGCTGCTTTGCTGGCAATGAACAGAAGCGCCTCCTCGGCCATAGCCAGGTCGTTCTGAGTACCTATGCCAACTATCCTGCCAGCGTATTCGATCACCGAACTCAACTTTATCCCGGCGGCTTCAAGGTAGTTCTGAATATCCGCGATACTCCATCCGCCAACCACCGGAAGCTCATAGAAAGCGAGTTTCCCGATTCCATCCTCTTCCATAGAGCTGCGCAATTTTTCGAGAAGATTTGTAGAGGCTTCGATCGCGTCGGGCTTTCCTACAAATATCAATCTTCCGCTGAACCTTCCAACCGAAACCTTTATACCTATCTCTGCGAGGATGTTCCGGAAGGCATCCAGATCAAGTTCCTTTTCAAGGGTGGGACTAAGAACAACCATACTGTAATCCAGTAGCTTTTCGCCGGTTCCGGCCGCCTGGAAAATCACGGTTATCAGGTTTTGCACGTCTTCGGCGGCGCCGATCAGCATATAGCGAGATGGACTTACCTGGATTAGAGAAACGCCCAGCAGGAGATCCTCGGCCATTTTCTGTAGAATCCCGGGATCGAAGTTTTCAGGAAGGTCGATGTAGTCGAAGTGTACACGCTGGTTGTCGGCTATGTAATTCACAGCGACCTGTGCCAGATCAATCGACTCTGAATCGCCTACCAAAAGATATCCACCGCTCACATCGTATATTCCTGCGAGTTCTATTCCCTTGGCTGTGAGATACATGTCGAGGGTGACTGAATCTATTCCTGTGATGGCTTTGACAAACCTGAACTGGTTTATCACGCCGGTTTCCTCAACAACCAGGCCTTTAAGGATCTCCTCGAAACTTCTCATGTCCTTTTCCGTTCCTATCATGAAAACTCTGTCGCCGACGATCTGGAACTTCAATTTCAATTCCATCAAACCCGCGATCGTTTCGAGCTGGTCGATCTCTGTCCCGACCGGTAT
>DBRH01000084.1:0-168 GCA_002305955.1 Kosmotogaceae bacterium UBA1373 | reverse complement strand
AGTATCGTGATCGTATAGGAAAGCGGCTCTTCGGTACCGCCGACGTCTTTGGCCAGCGATTCGAAGACATCCAGCGCGGCTTTTACACTGCCTTCGCTGCCGGTGAAAACCATCCAGTCTTCACTTTCCAGGATTTCAACAGATATCCCGATGAGCCTGAACAGCTGA
>DBRH01000050.1:6839-7581 GCA_002305955.1 Kosmotogaceae bacterium UBA1373 | reverse complement strand
GGGCGGCGATCTCTACGCCGAGGTCCAGGCCTACAAGTCAGGCATAGTCACCCCCTTCAACTGGATAACCACAAGATTCATATACAGGGAAATGTACAGAAAGCTACTGAACAAGAAGGGCGAGGGCGTCAGCATACCTCAGGCGCAGAGAAACCCCGTATCGCCGGCGTTGAGATTCTACTTCCTCGGCGGCTCGAACTCGTCCCCGTCGGGGATAGCCGCCAAAGCCAGGGAGGATTTCCTGCTGAGGGGACTCATCCCCTCGCGGCCGCTCGAGCCGGTCGTCCCGTTGAAGCTGGAGTTCCTGGTATCGGAAAGCGAAAAGACCACCTTCGGCAGGACGGTCCACATAATGACTCCACAGAGCGAACTGGAGAGAATACTCACCGAAGTCGCGAAATACTCCAAACAGACAGTGGCAGTTTTGAGGGGCTACACCTCCGGCGGGCTCTCCACCTCCTCGCCCGANNGAGAGGAAAGCGATAGAAGACGTTTCAAGGCTGAGCGATTTCTACTTCTACGTTGACTATCTGACGGCTTACGAAGGATCCGGGGGCGTATCGAGATCCCGCTACGCGCAGAACAGATCTGAACAGATCATGATCGACGGTCCGAGATTCATAATAGATCCTCGGGAGACGGCCTCCTTCGCGCTCGAAGAACTCGAGAGCTTCTCGAAACTCGGGATAGGGAAGTTCGCCCTCGCCAACCTCTCCGAACTGGCCTTCTCGACCAGGGACAG
>DBRH01000050.1:5938-6785 GCA_002305955.1 Kosmotogaceae bacterium UBA1373 | reverse complement strand
CACATCTCCGATATCCCCGTCTCGAACTCGGGTTACCTCATAGAAGACAGCGTCGTCCCACTTCTGCCGTCGGTGTTGAGGGAGTCCTTCTGGCTCTTCACCGGTCCGGTAAACCTCACGTCCGACTTCAGGCGCGAACTGCTCAGGGCCGTCGATTACGGGCTCTTCCCCAATTTTTACATAACTTCCGAGAGTTCGATGAAACTCGTGGAGACGGCCTCGTCCGACCTCTTCTCCACCGGGTACGAAAACTGGAGGGATAAGATCGAGTTCGCCTACGATTTCGTATCGAAGGCCCTCGAAAACACGCTCAATTCAAGGCTCGTCGAACGCGTCGAAGTGGCGGACGGCCTCTTCAGAAACACCTACGATAACGGAACGTCCATAACGCTGAACTACAACGAAAACCCGGCGAGAGCGGGAGATCTCGAGATAGAGCCTCTCTCCTACGTAGTCGAGGTGAGCAGATGAAAATAAAAATAAGGACCAGAGAGGCGCTCCAGGGCCTGGCCTTCGTATCGCCCTGGCTCATAGGTTTTCTGATCTTCACGCTCGTACCGCTGGTGAGGACTTTCTGGCTTAGCCTCAACGAGGTACGGGTTACGGCGAGCGGAATCCGCACCTTCTTCATGGACCTCAAGAATTACAGGGACGCCTTCCTGACCGACGTGACGTTTTCGGGAATGTTGATCGACTACGCCCTGCAGATGGCCGTCTATATACCGGTCATTATCTCCTTCTCCATGGCCGTAGCGCTTCTGCTCAATCTCAAGATCAAGGGACAGGGCCTCTTCAGGACGATCTTCTTCCTCCCCGTGATAATCTCCAGCGGGCCGGTCCTGGCCGA
>DBRH01000050.1:0-5835 GCA_002305955.1 Kosmotogaceae bacterium UBA1373 | reverse complement strand
ATGTACGAAGCGGCCAGGATCGACGGGGCTTCCGGCTGGCAGATCCTCTGGAAGCTGACGATCCCCTCGCTCATCCCTATAACCTTCATAAACATCGTATATACGATAGTGACCGTCTCCACCTTCTCCACAAGCGCCGTGATCCAGAAGATACAGACTGACATGTACAGACCGGAAAAGGGGCTGGGCTACGCCTCGGCCCTCTCATGGATCTACTTTCTGGTTATGCTCGCGATCATAGGACTGTTCGTTCTGATCAACGTGATATACAGAAAGAAAGGGGGCGAGAGGTCTTGAACGTTCCGCGACTGAACAGAAAGGTCAAGACTGCGGCCGGCATGGCCTCGGTCTATTTCACCCTGCTGCTGATCGGCTTCGTCTTCATATACCCGGTGATATACATAATATCCTACAGCTTCATGGACACCGAGGATCTCGTCAACCCGCTGGTGAGATGGCTGCCGACGAAGCTCTATATCGGGAATTTCAGCGAGGCGGCCAGTGTGCTGGATTTCTCGGCCACCCTGATCAAAACGCTCATCGTGACCGTCCTGCCCTCGATCCTCCAGACCATCTCGGCCTCGATCGTCGGGTACGGCTTCTCGCGCTTCCGCTTCCCCGGAAAGAAGATAATGCTCGCAGCGCTACTGGCGACCTTCATAATCCCACCGCAGGTCACCATGATCCCCCAGTTCCTCATGTTCCGCGACCTCAAACTCCTCGAGACGATCTGGGCCTTCATACTCCCGGCGACCTTCACACAGGGGATCAGGAGCGCCATATTCGTGCTGATCTTCTACCAGTTTTTCAACATGCTCCCGCGCTCGCTCGAGGAGGCGGCCAAGATAGACGGGGCCTCGACTTTCAGGATCTTCTATCGGATCGCCGTGCCTTCAGCTACCCCGGCGTATATAATAGCCTTTCTCTTCTCTCTGGTCTGGTACTGGAACGAAACGACGCTCACGGCCCTCTACCTCGGAGAGAAATGGGCCACGCTGCCGCTGAAGCTCCAGAATTTCGCCGTCACCTTCAGGAGGCTCTACCCGGCCGATCCCTACTCGGTGGTGGGCAAGAACCTCAACGAAGCGATAGTGATGGCCGGAACCTTCCTGACCCTGATCCCGCTGCTCATGATATATTTCTTCACGCAGAGCTGGTTCGTCGAAAGCATAGACAGAACCGGCATAACCGGGGAGTGATACTTTATGAAAAACCTGAAAAACTGCCTCACCACGCTTTTAATACTGCTGTGCGTCTTTGCCACGGGTTCTCAGAACCTCGAGAGGGAGTACGAAGGTTCCTTCCTTTATTTCTGGGAGCTGACAAACACTCTGGATAACTCTCCCGGCTACGGGCTGGTTCGAGACAGGTTTCCCGGTAATCCGTCGATAGCCAGCATCGCGGCCGTGGGTTTCGGGCTGACCGCGATACCGATCGGTGTCGAGGAGGGCTGGATCGGTTACGAAGACGGCTTTGAAAGGGCTTCGAGAACTCTGGAGACCTTCCTGAAGCTGGAGAATTTCCACGGCTTCTTCTACCACTTTCTCGACTTCAATACAGGTGAGAGAGCCTGGGGCTGCGAAATATCGACGATCGACACGGCTATTTTCCTCTGCGGCGCCCTGACGGCCGGGGAGTACTTCGGCGGAGAGGTCGCAGAAAAGGCCTCGGCCCTGTACGAAAGGGTCAACTGGAACAGGATGATCGATTACCGCAACAACTATTTCTACATGGCCTACTACCCGGAGAAGGGCTTTCAGGGGTTCTGGGACTTCTACGCCGAACAACTCATGCTCTATGTCCTGGCGGCCGGAGCTCCCGATCCCAAATACAGGATCGATCCGGTCGTCTACTACTCCTTCAAGAGGTACCAGGGCTCTTACAAAGGCGAGCGGTTCATACACTCCTGGTTCGGCTCGCTCTTCACCTACCAGTTCAGCCACGCCTGGATAGATTTCAGAGATCTCGTCGACGGGAGAGGCGTGAACTGGTTCGAAAACTCCGTCAGGGCCTCACTGGCCAGCTACAACTACTGCAAAGACAACGCCGGCCAGTACAGCGGCTTCACCATCGGCTGGGGAGTCACGGCCTGCGACGGGCCGGGCGGATACGACGGACTTCTCGGAACGCCGCCATCGGGAAACAACGGCACCGCTCACAGGATCGACGGCACGCTCGCCCCGGCCGGCGCGCTGGGATCGATAGTCTTCTTGCCCGACAGGGCTCTCGAGGCTCTCGAAGCCTATTACGGGCTGCCGGAGCTCGTGGGCAGGTACGGCCTGAAGGACTCGTTCAACCTCGATCTCGACTGGTTCGCCTCCGATTACATAGGCATAGACAAGGGAATAACGCTGCTCATGATCTCCAACTACAGAAACGATCTGGTCTGGAATATACTTATGGAGAGCGAGTATATAGTCGACGGGCTCGACAGGCTTGGTTTCGAGGTGGAGTAAAGATGAAGTTTGAAGAGATACTGGATCTCGAGGAGAGATTGTCGTTCGACTTCTTCTGGAAGGAGGTCTCCCTTTCCGACAGGGGTTACGGCCTGATAAGGGACAACACGAAAGACAGGAACGTGGCGAGCATCGCCTCGGTGGGTTTCGGTCTCTCGGCCCTGCCGGCCGGTGTCGAAAGGGGTTGGATAACCAGAAAGAGCGGCGAAGAGAGAGCGGTAAAGACGCTGAAGAGTTTCCTGAACAACGTTGAGTCGAAGGAAGGCTTCTTCGTGCATTTCATAGATATGATCGAAGGCAGAAGGGCTTACAGATCGGAAGTCTCGGTGATCGACACCGCGCTCTTTCTCATGGGCGGGCTCGTCGCGGCCGAATACTTCGGCGGGGAGACGTCGGAGCTTTTCCGGACCATATACGGGCGCGTGAACTTTCCCTGGTACGTGAACGGAGAGAGAAACTGCTTCTATATGGGCCACAACTACGAACGCGGCTTCTGGGGAGGGTGGGACCGTTACGCCGAGCAGATAATCATGTACGTACTGGGCGCGGCCTCTCCGACCTGCCCGACCGACCCGTCGCTCTACTACTCCTTCGCCAGAGACAGGGGAACCTACGAAGAGCTGGAAGTGATCCACACATACACCGGCTCGCTCTTCACCTACCAGTTCAGCCACGCCTGGATTGACTTTCGCAAAATACGCGACAGGGATGGCATCGACTGGTTCGAAAACTCCGTCAGAGCCTCTCTGGCCAACTGGAAGTACTGCTCGAGCGAGGGGAAAAACTACAGAACCCTGCACGAAAGATCGTGGGGACTCACCGCCTGCGACTCTCCGGACGGCTACAGGGGAGATTTTGGAGCGCCGCCTTCGGCTAAATCCAACACCGCGCACAGAACCGACGGAACCGTGCCACCCTGCGGAGCGCTCGGCTCGATCGTCTTCGTCCCCGGGATAGTCGAAGAAACGGTGAAACACTACTACGAAAACACACCGGAACTCTGGAGCGAGTACGGATTTCTAGATGCCTACAACCTCGACAGAAACTGGGTCTCCGACAGGGTCATCGGAATAGACAAGGGAATAACACTGCTCATGATCGAAAACTACAGAAGCGGAATGATCTGGGAACTGACCATGGGTAGCCAATTCATAAAAACCGGCCTCCAAAGGCTGGGCTTCTCGCAGCGGTAAGAGCCGCAAGAGCCGTCCTTGGTCCGGCGTCCCGGAGCATGAACCCGTCCTTCGGAAGAGCGAGAAGAGCGGTTCCTCGATATTACGCATCCAGAATGCCCCCACACTGTCATCCCGTTTGGCGAAAATGGGGACGGGTTCCTGGCGTCTGTACGCAATTTTCGCATTTACTAACTCATGTAGAAAAATGGTGTCTATTTTTTTCTGGTGGAGGTTCTTCCTCAGGGTATAGCACTTCAAAAGCTCTCCAGTTTTACACCCAGAGTTCCCCCGAAAGATGATAATCCTGTCACATGCTACCAATAATTGCATTTGCGATCGTGAAATATATCAATAAACCAACGGCATCGACTATTGTCGTTATCAAAGGACTGCTGGCCACCGCCGGATCAAGTTTGAACCATGTCAGTACAAACGGAACCATAGCTCCGATAAGATTAGCTACCAGAACTATCGCCGTCATAGAGATGCCAACAACAAGACCAATTTCGAGACCTCCTCTGAACAAACCCAATAAGGAACTAGCAAGGCCCATCGTTATACCCAGGGAGATTCCAACGAGAATTTCCTTCAAGAAAGTCGCCATCCACCTGGTCATCTTCACATCTCCCGTTGCAATAGCACGCACCATCAGTGTTGCCGATTGAGCGCCTGCATTTCCACCGCTGTCTATTAGAAGAGGGATGAAGAATGCAAGAGCAATCGTTGAAGCAAGAGTCGCCTCGAAATTCGCAATTATGCTTGACGATACAAGGTTTACGAGTATAAGAATCATCAGCCACAAGATTCTCTTGGAGTACAAAGTCCAGAAACTCGCATAAGCGTAACTCGTTTTCAAAGGTCCAACAGCTGCGGTTTTCTGAAAATCCTCGGTTACTTCCTCTTCGACGATATCGAGAATGTCGTCTACCGTAACGATTCCAAGAAGAACTCCAGCTGAGTCAATGACAGGAATAGCCACCAGATCATATATCTGGATAAGTCTCACGGCTTCTTCTCTGTCGGCAAACGGAGAGATGGCGGTAAAACGATAGTCCATAATATCCTTGACCGTAATACCTGGATCAGCAAGTATAAATTTTCGCAATTCAAGAGAATCAAGCAAACGCCACGAATGATCAGTCACATATATCATGTTTACGGTTTCACTATCTCTCCCACGCTTGCGTATGTGTTCGATGGACTTTTCGATACTCCACTCGGGCCTTACCGCAACATAATCTGGTGTCATTAGACGGCCGACACTCTCGGGCGGATAGCCTAGCAGCGTCCTGGCTTCATCGAGATCCTTTGGGCTGAGAAGATTTAGAAGGCGTTGTGTTGCCTGGCCGGGAAGCTCGCCAAGAATCTCGGTTCTGTCGTCGGGGCTAAGCTCTTCAAGTAGCGCCTTTGTTTCCTGATCAGTAAGATCTCCAAGTAGAAGGTCTTGATCCCGCGACTCAAGATATGAGAAGGCTTCTGCCGCAAGTTCCTTCGGGATAATCCTGAAGAGAATCACTCTCGACTTCTTCTCGAGATCCATAATGAGCTCAGCAATTTCTGGAGGCGATTCTTCAGAGATAATCCTTCTTATAGACTGCCAGTCACGCTTTTCGATGAACTCTTCAACTATCTCATAGAGCTCTGTTTTCATTTTTCACCTCCGGAAAAGGTCTGGAAGATATTATATATCAAGATTACCAGATTCACCCGCGTTCACCTTCCCAGTATGAAAGGCTGAAACAGACTTATGATTCCACAGGCTGGACAACATGTGGATAGTACCCACTCATCTGATCGACAGCTATGTACCCGATTTTCGCATTTACCAACTCATGTAGAAAAATGGTGTTTGTCCCTATTTTCCCACGGGATATAAAGTTCGTACTTTCTGGAAAACCCGTTGACTTTCGGTGGCGGGTTGAGTACAATATGAATGAATATAAAATTACTCATTCACGGAGATGCTTACAATGGAAGATAAGAGAAAGTTGCTATACGATTGTGCGAAAGAACTGTTTGGCGTCAAAGGCTTCAAAGATACAAACATATCCGAGATCACACAGAAGGCCGGAGTGGCAGTAGGAACGTTCTACAAATACTATCCGTCAAAGGAAAAACTCTTCATGGATATCTTTCTGGATGAAAACGTCAGGCTAAAAAAACGCTTTTTGCAGTCTCTTGATTTAACCCGGAGTCCTTTGGAA
>DBRH01000017.1:14519-14726 GCA_002305955.1 Kosmotogaceae bacterium UBA1373 | reverse complement strand
AATGCGCTCTTTATCGTGTTTTTACCCACAACCGTTCTTAGAAAGCAGACTGACCGCCGAAGGTTACTGGTTTTGTGATGACTGAAGAATTCGCTATCTGTAAATACTGTCATTTCAAACATCTTTTGTGATAGTATCTATTTAGGCCTTGTTTCAGATTTTTTTATTTAACTGTTATCATTGTTGAATCCTTTGGAGGCCTTTTTT
>DBRH01000017.1:14248-14468 GCA_002305955.1 Kosmotogaceae bacterium UBA1373 | reverse complement strand
TTGGAAACGTAGAAACGGAGCTCTCAGCGTACCTGGATCACGAGACTATCGACAATATTATGAGGTCGTTATGGCTTTACCGGGATGGCAACTATCTGTTTGAAGGGCTTTCCGAAGAGGTTCTCACCAACTTGCTTGATGTGAAAAATCACAACGAAAGTTATACACAGCGCATGCAGCACCGGCTTGCCTGGATGTTGGATAATCCAGATTATTTTAC
>DBRH01000017.1:0-14221 GCA_002305955.1 Kosmotogaceae bacterium UBA1373 | reverse complement strand
GTATGAAGAGGTTCCACGGGTCGGGTACCTCTATATCCCCAAAGATCACGCTCCTCAGCTGGGCTTCCAGCTGGGCTGGCATTTCTTTGTCGGAAACTGTGTTGATGAAGAGGGTAATGAGTACGGTATCCAGCTTATGTTCTGGCGATATTCGCTTCTTCCGCCCGAAATGGCCAGAAATTTCGGTCTTACAGATATCGAGAATCAGATAATGGACATGCATTTCGCGATCAGCCGCGCCGGAGATAGACATTACCGGAGCAAACCGATCGTGGTCGGTGGCACAACAGGCCTTTTGGAGTTCAAATCCAACCCATTCACTTTTGCGATAGGGAACAACTCCATCACTTCCCTGCAGGAAGATGATTTTACTCCTCTCAGACTGGAGGCAAAAGGCTGGGATAAAAGCCAGGAGCACGAAGTCGAGATTGAGATAGGCATAACGATAGAACAGATGAAAGATGTGGTGCTCAACGGAAACCAGGGGGCCGTTCCCAGTGTTGGTGGCGTTGGCACGTTGTACTATTCAATCACGAATTTTAGAATGATTCCCGAAGACAGTTATCTGGTAATCGACGGGGAGAAAGTCGCTCTGGCGGAGGGGAAATTCTGGTTCGACCATCAGTGGGCGAACGGGCTTAGCCCTGCGGGAAATCCCCGGGATCTGCTTGTAAGGATGGCCAAAACCCAGGCGGCTCCCGAACCCTCCGGTTGGGACTGGTTCATGGTACAGTTTGACAATGAAACGGAAATCGGAATGTCTGCCATGCATACTCTTGAAAACACACCTTTCTATTTCCAGACGGGGATCAACCCCCCGGGAGTGATGTCAGCGGCTACAACCGGCATATTCGTCGATCAGGAAGGCAATACGATGGATCAGGATGGAGTTATGATCGTTTCCGAATGGGTGAAATCGATTAATTCGCCTTATCCAGAACTTTACTGGGTAACGGATACATGGTATCCAAACTCCTGGGAGTTCCGGTTTGAGGGAGAGGGAGTTCCCGAAAATATTAGACACTTCTTCCTTAAGCCAGTAGTTGAGGGCGGACAATCTGGATTCTTTGCTCACGGACCACAATACTCTGAAGGTGGAGTTTACGCATTGGATGCCGAGGGAAATATAATCGGAAAGGGTTTTGCCGAATCGGTATCGTATGCCGACACTGCCGAAAACGCGCTTGCCATAACCGGACTCCCGTATAATGAAGAAATCAGGCAGGCACTGGAGTCACCATCTATCTCGGATTTCGACAAATTGATCATTGGTATTTACCTCGCATGGCCGGAAAACCAGGAGAAATTGATAAAGTTGGTTTCTGATATGTAATGAAAGATGGTCGGGCACAAGAGGATTTGACGCAAGTTCAGACGACAGGTGAATAAATGCACAAAACTGGAAGGCGGGCGACTTTGGTCGTTCGCCTTCCAGTACTTATTCAAAGACATGAAAAAGAACGTATTCGAGAGGTTCCCTTCGCTCACGAGAAGGCGAGAATTCTCTAGGAGCCGTTGTGCGTTGTAGTTAAGAGCACGTGATTCTGAGTCAAGCTCAGATGACAGATTGATGTGCTCCGCGCGCGCTTTATGTCCATGCTCTGGGACGGACAACGGATGACGAAGAACGGCTTCCAACGCTCTTTCCAGGGACGGCTCTTAATTCTCTCCACGACTGATAGCTGAACTTCTCAGCATCTATTTTCGCTGCCGAGCAGTCTGATCTTTTCCTTAACGGTTTCCTTGATTTTCGGCGCCGAAAGCTGAAGGAGCTGGAGCTGGTCCTTCAGGTCCGGCCTGACGCGGAGCGTCTCTCTTATGCTTTCGGTGAAGACGGTTTTGATTCTCGTGCCGATGTTGATTTTGGAGAAGGCCGTTTTGGCGATGTATCTGAGATCTTCGTCCGACACGCCGCTCGATCCGTGAAGGACCAGCGATACGGGAGCGACTCTCGAGAGAGCGTCCACGAGGTCCAGATGAATCTTCGCTTCCTGTTTCTGCATACCATGAACGGTCCCCACGGCCACGGCGAGAGCGTCCACCCCCGTCCTTTCGCAGAACATGACGACATCCGACGGGTCTGTGAGGATTTCTCTGGCGGCCTCCCCCTCTTCGCCCTTGGCGACCCTTCCGAGCTCTGCCTCGACTGAGACTCCGAAGGCTTTGGCGACCTCTACTACGATTTTGCTGTTGGCTATGTTTTCTTCGACCGGCAGCATCGAACCGTCGTACATGACCGAGGTGAAACCGGCATGCATAGACTTGAATATCAGGTCCATACTGCTGGCGTGATCGAGATGGGCCACGACCGGAATGTCGACTTTATTAGCTACCTCTCTGATCAAAGTCGCCGCGAGTGTCGGCCCCCAGTGCTTCATGCAGGTGCCTGCCGCCATGAGTATTACAGGAGAGCGAACTTCCCGGGCGGCCTCGACTATCGCGGTCAGATCTTCGTAAAGGTGGAAGTTGAAACCCGGAACGGCGTAGCTGTTTTTCCTTGCATCTTCAAGTACTTCTACGAGTGTGGCAAGTGGCATTTCTACCCCTCCTGAAATTTTATCTTTCTTTCTCTTTCTATGGTTGAGTATCTGCTTGAGTTCTTGTTGAATATCTCCATCAGTCTGGCGGCGATCTCATGATCGACTTCCGTCTTCAACGGCCTCAGGTTTTCCACACACCTATCGACGGTCCGGGTATCTCCAACGCCGCTGGCCGCCGCGAGGGCTCCACCAAGAGCCGTCAATTCGCTCGTGGGCAAAACCCAGATCTCTCTTTCCAGAAGAGAAGCTTTGTACTTCATCAGCAGGCCGTTCAGGCTCCCGCCTCCGCCGCAGATAACCGGCAGCTTCCTTCCGGTTATCTTCTCGAGGTTATCTACTATCAACTTGCTGGAAGAGGCGAGATAGATATAGGCAGACTGGATCAACTGCTCCCGGGTGAGCGTGGTGGGCATCTCGAGAACGGTGATGCCGTGCATACCCTCTCCCGCGCTAAGATCACCGTTCACGAGAAATAGCGGTTCGGAATGCCAGGTTTTGCCCTTCTCGATCTCCGAGTTAATTTTTTCATAACCCTCTTTGCTTGCCTGGAGGCCGGTGAGATTCATCAAGGACTGGAGGAGTTTCCCGTAATAACGTAGGTTGCTTTCTATATAATACTGGGAATCTTCGAAGGCTATCCCGACAGTCCCGCCCGACATGAAGGGACTATCGAAGACGAGGTTTCGATCTCCGGTCTTTATCACGGCCGCCACTACCGAAGCCGAACCCATGGAATCGAAGAGAAACTCCTCGCCTCTGGCGAATACCCTGGCCGCGAAGAGGCCGGTTATGTGATCGTGTCCGGCGCTCACTATCGGGATGCCGTCCGCGGTTAACCCTATCGGTCGGCCGGTATAGACCAGCTCGCCCATTCTCTCGGGAGATTCTCCCATATACTCTAGTAGCGGAGAGTTCCAGCAGCGCCGGTGTATATCTATCATGAAGGAACGGCAGGCCAGACTCATATCCCAGGTCGGCCTCGCACCGAGCGAGTAAGCGAAATAAGAGGCCACCGGGAGCCAGTGTTCGACGGCATCGGATTGCAGTGTTTCTCTCTGGAACAGGATCTTGTAGATGGAGAAGGTATATTCGTTCTCCACGCCAGTGATCCTGTAAGGGGAAAAACCGTCAACGGCCGTTCTGTTCTTTTCCCAGATATGTCTTGTCGCACCGTCGTACCACATCAGGGGATCTGAAAGCGCTTTCCCTTTATACGCAGGAACGACCGTCTCGCCTATACTGGAGAAGGCCATACCGCCCAATGAGTACTGGCAAGACGCTTCGGATACGAATTTGTCTACAATAGAGCGCGTCGCTTCGAGATCGAGATAATCCGCTCCCGCAATCCTCTTTTTTGGAGTCTCCTCGTGCATCACTTCGAGAATATTTCCGTTCGACCCCAGCACCAGGCATTTCATATTCGTCGTGCCTGTATCTATCCCCAGATACGCCTTCATAGTTCCACGTCCGAAACTACAACGTCTTTAATTACCCTCTCTACATCGGAGCGCTCAAATATGGCCGCACCATAATGCAGTGTGTTGGCCGCACCGCAGGCTGTCGCCATCTTCAGGGCCTCCCTCTTTGAGGCCAGTCTCTCCTGGCCGTAGATCAACCCGGCGAAGAAGGAATCGCCCGAGCCGACTGAAAAATCCGAAAAGACCTTCGTCGAAACGGCCCAAAATTTTTCGGTGTCTGAAAGCCATACGCTTCCATGCTTCCCGTTGGTTATTATTAAATCTTTGATCGAAGAGCCCCTCCTGAACTCCTCCATGTTCTTCAAATCGCCCTTCTCGATTCCGAAGGCCACTTTGAGTTCATCGGCGTTTATTTTGAGAAGCTCCGGCGACAGTGCGACGATTTTTGAGAGCCACGCCCCGGCGATATCGATCTTGAGCGTGCAACCGCTGTTCCGGGCCGCTATAACCAGATCGATCATCTCTCCATTTTCAAATCCCCGCGGTGCACTCCCCGAAATAACCAGGTTCACGCCTGACCCGATTCTCTCTTTGAAATACTCTATAAAGGCTCTGACCTCTCCGATCTTCATCACAGGACCCGGCTCGTTGATCATGAGCATTCTGTTCTCGTATTCATAGA
Organism: Kosmotogaceae bacterium UBA1373; assembly: GCA_002305955.1. Classification (GTDB taxonomy): domain Bacteria; phylum Thermotogota; class Thermotogae; order Petrotogales; family Kosmotogaceae; genus Mesotoga. The sequence continues at coordinate 9,581 of DBRH01000017.1, read as the reverse complement.
CCAGGGCCGTATTGATTCGATTGCTGTCTTCGATCCAGAAATTATCGGTCTTGATGCCCAGATCGTTGCACTCCTTCTCTATTATCTTGCCGACCTGGCCACCGAGAATATTTATGCAGAAATACTCGTCGAAACTAAAAACCCTCGAAAGAACCCGGGCGATGTTGAGGCCCTTGCCATCGACGAGCGAAACCACCTCGTCCCCCCTCACAACGTTCGGAATCTTTGGCGGCTTTTTGAGAATAACCCAGTGATCGTAACAGGGATTAAGATTCAAGATACAGGTATTGATGTTATTCTCCCCCTTCGTCGTACAACACGTATTCCTTGACAAACCTGGCCGTGAATTCGTCGGTGATCAGAGTGTCGATCAAACCTCCCCTCAGCGCCCCGACTATGCCGTCAACCTTGTGGTGACCGGCCGCGACTATTACCCTTTCTCCGGCCTTCAGGTACTGCTCGAAACCGAGGTTTATGCAGTTCTCGAGTATGTTTTTCTCGAACATCTTGCCGTTAATATCGAAGTAATGGGTAAGCACATCTCCGACGACGCTTCTCTTCTCCAGTTCGTCGGCGTAGCTCACGTCAAGAAGATTCTCTCTGAACAGCGGAGAACGGGCTATAGAATAGCCAACGCTACAGATTATCACATCCAGGCGTTCCCAGAGCTTCTGAATATTCATGTACTCCAGAGATTGCTTCGTGTTTTCCAGTTGCCGGGCGTTCTCCAGAATGAATGGGAGGTACATCGGCACGGCTCTGGCCGATATCCTGCTGGCGAAGTTCTGTACTATGTGGTTTATATTGAATCTTTTGTCTGCCAGCCTCGCCGTTCCACCGGACAGAGGTATTATCTGCCACCTTGGACGATCCAGTCTTTCCACCGTCTCTGCGACCGTGAAAATTGTGTTGCCCCATCCCAGGCCGATATTCATCTCTCTTTCCGGCAGAGTCCCGAGGTATTTCGCGACTTCCCGTCCGAGCGCCCTCAGCACGGTCTTCTCGTTCCGCGCCCCCCGGGCTATGAAAAGTCTCTTGAGTCCGAATCTGGAAGTGAAGAAGGCTTCGTACTCCTTTATAACGGAGGATTTTATCGAAGGCGGTTCTACTTCGATACGGACTATACCCCTCTCTTCGGCCATCTTTAGATACTTGCTTATCTGAACCCTAGATACGCCGTATTTGAGGGCTATGTCCTTCTGGAGCATATGTCTCACATAGTAATCGCTCGCAACTTCGAACAATAACTCGTCACTTATCATCTTTTACTCCTTCACCGAGCCGCTAACCAGTCCGGCAATGAAGAACTTCTGAAGTATCATAAATATTATAAGCGGTGGCAGTGTCGCGAGAATCGAACCGGCGAAGAGCGGTCCCCACCTGGTCTGGTATTGCCCCACGAAAAGCTGGAGGAAGGTGGGGATCGTCTGTTTTGCCTTACTGGTCAGTATGGACATCGAGTAAAGCAACTCGCTCCATGAAAAGAGAAAGGCGTATATACCCACGGCGGCGATACCGGGTATGGTTATGGGTAGAATCACCTTCCTGAAGGCCTGCCCGAAGTTGCATCCATCTATCCTGGCCGCCTCTTCGAGCGATTTGGGGATCGAAAGGAAAAAGGTTCTCATGAACACGATCGAGATCGGCGTCGTAAAGGGCAGGTACGACAGAATCAGGCCCGTGTAAGTGTTTATGAGCCCCGTGGTGTTGAGCGCTTTGAAGATCGGCAACAGGAAGACCACCTGCGGGAACATCTGGAATATGAGGACACCGGTCAGAAGAGTCCTCTTCCATTTGAACTCATATCTGGCAAAAGCGTACGCCGGGAAGAGCCCTATGAGTATGGAGAAAAACATCGTTCCGGCACCCACGATAACGCTGTTCTTGAAGTAAGACCAGAAATTCATGCTGGAGATCTTCTCGAAGTGTTCCCTCGTCGGTTCGAAAATGAAGTACTTTATCGGATAGGCGTAGATATCCGGATAGGTTTTTAAGGCAGTTAGAACCAGCCACAGAAAGGGAAAAGCTACCACCACCGAGATAATTATCAGCAGTATGTATGTGATAGTCTTTTTTAGTTTTCTCTTCTGACTCCTCGTCATCTCGCTTCCTCCTTCGCTATGCTTCTAAGGAATAGAAAGGCGATGAAGAAGATTATCACGAACAGCACGTTGGAAAGCGAGGCCGACCTGTTGAATTCCATGAACTTGAAACCCAATTTATAGATATAAGTGACGATAGTCTCTGTTCCGTACCCCGGTCCGCCTCCGGTCATGGTGTAGATGAGGGGAAAGTAATTTATCGTCCAGATTGTAGTCAGCATGAGAGTCGTCATAATAACCGGTTTCAATTGAGGAACGGTGATCGTCCAGAATCTCTTGAAGGAATTGGCCCCGTCGATTTCGGCCGCTTCGTAAAGGTCGATCGGTATCGTTTGAAGGCCTGCCAGGAAGAACATGCCCGAAAGGCAGAAGCCCTTCCATATGTTGGCGATAATAACCGAGAGCATCGCCATATTCTCCGTCGCGAGCCAGGGTATATAGTCTCTTATTATATGCATCTTGACCAGAACATCGTTCAGCACGCCGTACATATCGTTGTACATCCATTTCCACATGACTCCCGCCACTATGTCAAGCACGGCCCATGGAAGTATGAGTATGATGCTTCTGAATATTATCTGCCCCTTCGTGGATTCGTTGAGCAAAAGCGCTACAAACAGCCCGAGAAGGAGCTGGCCGCTTACACTTCCCACGACCCACACAATTGTATTTAGAAGCGTTCTGCCAACCACCGGATCTGTGAAGTTATCTATGTAGTTTTGAAGAGTCCAGTTTCCATTTTTATCGGTAAAACTGTTGAAAAGGTTCGATCCAAGCAGAAAGACAAAGAGTAAAACGGTCAAGATAACGTAAGGTAAAACCATCTTGAGAGCGGACTTCTCTTCTCTGTTCAATGTACTCACTTGTCTTCAGCCCTTTCCTCTTCGAGAATTATAAAGGGGGCGGGCGACCACTCCCGCCCCGAAAGATAGTGTATCACTTTGCAAGAATTGCGTTTACATTTGCTTCTGCAGTCTTTATAGCTTCTTCCGGCGTTGCATTACCAAGGAGGACATTCTGGATCATGATCTGGATCTGTTCAGATACCTGTGGATACTGTGGAATAGGAGGTCTGGAAACAGCAAAGGGGAAAGTTTCGAAAATTACCTGCCATTTGGAATCCTGCAGTACGGGTGCGGCATAGCAAACGTCTTTTCTGGTCGGCATCGGACCACCCTTGGCCTCGATCCATGTCATCCAGGTCTCGAAGCTGGTCAGGTACTTGGCGAGCTCCCATGCGTTTTCTTTGTTCTTGCTCACCGATGGAATAACGAGCGCCCAGCCACCGAGAACGCTGGCCGGAGTGGAACCGTAAGGATGGAGTGAGACGGTATAGTTGTTCACTATCGCCGGATTGGCGGTCTCGATAAGAGGGAAGGACCACGGTCCGCCGATAGCCATGGCAACCCTGTTCTGTGCCATCATGTTTCTATAATCGTCTTCGTTGTAAGTAACGGCGTTCGGGCTGACACCATAGGTGAGAGCGAGATCGGTGTAGAATTTAAGCGCTCTCAGGCCTTCGGGAGTATTAAAGGCCGCCGCCGAATAATCGTCTGTCAGTAGCTGTCCGCCTGCGCCGTAAAGAAAGATGATGAATGCCAGAGAGGTGTGTTCTGTCTTGGTTCCGCTCACACCGTAACCGTAAACTCTCTTGCTGGCGTCTGTGAGTTTCGTGGCCTGGTAAACCAGTTCCTCCCAGGTTTCCGGGGGATCGTTTCTATCCAGTCCGGCCGAATCGAACATAGTCTGGTTGTAGAGGAGGAGTCTGCAATCGGTGTACCACGGAAGACCGTACCTTTCACCGTTGTAGATAACTGTCGGCCATAGGTTCGGCCATATCTGTTCGACTCCGTCCCAGGAATCCAGGAGAGCTCCCATCGGTTCGAGCCAGCCTTTCTCTGCGAAGGTTGGAACCCAGCCGCCAAGGTCGGCAAAGGCCAGATCCGGTCCCTGTCCTGCTTGAAGGGCGGTGAGGAGTTTGTCGTAGTAAATATCGAACCCGAACAGCTGCACCTCCACCTTTTGACCTGTCTCCTTCTCGAATTTACCGATAATCATATCCCAGGTTTCATCGAGTTCCGCGACCTGTCCGCCTATCCAGATATTGATCGTCTGAGATACACCGGCGATCGCAAGCACGACGAGCATAAGAAGAACCAATAACGAAGATCTGCGCATACTAAAACCTCCCTTTTTCGGTAAGTTACATATGTAACTTACTTAAGTAACCATAATAATTCTATACCCTTCTCTTCTCTACAAACAAATCCCGCTGCACCTGATCAGGACGAATTATCGATAATGACGGTCGAAGAAAGGCAGATAGCTGCCCGATTCTTCATAGATTTTAATTCGCTGACAAGGGGGAGTTCCGGTATCTTTCCGAAAAGCCGTTTTGCGTAAGACTTCTGGAGATACGCCAAAAAGATTCGATAATGAAACGGAAGGAGATCATGTGACTCATTTTTTGTCTTTGGAGCGGCCTTTGTGATAATATTCTTTTGTCGGCTTGATTGGCATGACCGCATCCCTGACCGTCTTTCATAAAACCTGCGGCCTGTTTATCTCCCCGTAGTTATCGAATAAAAAGCGATTCATTCTGGCTTATATGAGTATTCACGATAATTTGTAACTGCTTGATCGCCTGAAAAAAGGCGTCAAAAGAGGGGATGATAGTTGTGAATCCTGGGAAAGCGAAGCTACTGAAAAATCTTCTCGTCGGTGCAACCGGTGGTATCCTTACTTTTAGCACAGGGTTGGCTGCAAACTACGAAGACGTTATGACCAAAGAAACGGTTAAACCCGCGCCAAACCTGGAGGAAGTAATTCCACACCCTGAACAGATGCAAGAAGCCCTCGCCAAACTCGCCGAGCTTGAAAGCAGAACGGGAAAAAAGCCCAACATTCTGATCTACCTCATGGATGACGTCGGGTGGGGCGATCTCGGAGTTTACGGTGGAGGTGTGATGGTCGGAGCACCCACACCGAACATGGATGCCCTTGCCAGAGAGGGCCTCATGTTGACTTCGGCCTATTCACAGCCTTCTTCTTCGCCGACCAGAGCCACCTTGCTGACCGGACAACTCCCCGTGAGACATGGAATTCTCAGACCGTCGTTGTACAACGAACCGGGAGGATTGGGAGATTCCATAACACTCGCAGAACTTCTGAGCGAAGCTGGATACGTTACACAGGCCGTCGGTAAGTGGCATCTGGGTGAAAATCTAGCATCACAGCCCCAAAACGTCGGTTTCGATCATTTCACCGGCTTTCTGAGCGTCTCGGACATGTACACGGAGTGGCGCGATATCGATTTCTATCCCGAAATCGCCCTGAGCGAAGGGCGCACCCAGATGATGCGAGATTTTGCCTTCGAGAAATACTGGGTGCAGGCATCGAAGAACGGCGAACTCGAGCGAATAGCCGAGATAGATATTGACGTGCTCACTTACCTGGATCAGAACTGGGCGGATTTCTCGGTCAACTTCATAAAAGAGATGGCCGACAGCGACCAGCCTTTCTTCCTGTACCACGGTACCAGGGGCGCGCACTTCGATAATTATCCTCCCGAAGAGTACCTAGGAAAATCGCCGGCTAAACAGCGCTACAAGGACACAATTGTAGAACTGGACGATATACTCGGCCGTCTCGTCAAGGCTCTAGAAGAAACCGGTCAGCTGGAAAATACTCTGATATTCATCGCTTCCGACAACGGGCCGGAAATGGAAGCCTGGCCAGACAGCGCTTACTCACCCTTCAGAGGGGCCAAGGGAACTACCTGGGAGGGTGGCGTAAGGGTTCCTGGAATACTGTACTGGAAAGGAATGATAGAGCCCGGGCGCGTCTCCGACGGACTGTTCGATCTTGCTGACATATTCAACACCTCTCTGACGCTGGCCGGGGCGCAAGATCTAATGCCCACCGACAGATATATCGACGGAATCGACCAGACCTCCTTCCTGCTCGCGAAGGATGGGCTCTCGAACAGAAAGTACATCTACTACTGGCTGATGAACTACTTCTCAGCCGTGAGGATGGCGGAATACAAGTACATGACACTTGCCGAAGCCGACGATGAACCCGGCTCGGTAAACCCCGGCGGGTTCACAGGCAGTCTCGACATGTTCGCCTACTACCACATGTACAATCTTTATCTCGATCCCAAAGAAGAACATAACGTTTCCATAAGAAAGCTGGTGTACACCGATCTCTTCCTGGCGGCTATACACAAACACTTCGCTACACTGAAGCAATACCCGCCTGCAGTGGAGGTATTCCTGGGGCTGGTTCGCTGAAAAACCGGAAAGACACTTTGCAAAGCACGGTAATCCACGAAATTCTAGATAGAGAAAAGAATAAAAAGGTACACCGGGGGTATTCAGCCGAAGGTGTACCTTTTAAATGCTCTTCCGCCCCTATTCCTCCAGCTCGAGGCTCAAATACTTGGCCTGCACGCCTGGAAGAACGTTGAGCTTATTCATCAGCTCTTCGTGTTTCTCCCTTTCACCCACCAGCTCGAGAATGATGAGCCCATAATTGGAGCAGCTATCGAGAACGCCGTCGTGTATGCCCAGGCGTGTCTTGATAAGACAGCCCCATCCTGTCAGTACTTTCTGAACCTGTACGGCCTCTTCTTTCCTGTTGTCAACCATGATAGCCATTATAGTTTTCTCGTTGAATTTCATCACGCACCCCTCACGATTTATATACTGACTTGCCTGCCAGAATCGTCTCAACTACGTTCAGTTCACTATCCATTATAACGAGATCCGCGAGATAGCCTTCCTTTATTCTCCCTCTGTTTCTGACTCCGAGGTTGGTCAGAGCGTTGTAAGAAGAAACTCTGGCCAATTCAACCAGCGAACACCCGGTCCACTTTCGGAAATTGCGGACGGCCTGATCGAGAACGAGCGTACTGCCGGCTATCGTTCCGTCATCGAGGGTCGCTTTCCCTTCATTCACGGTCACTCTCAACCCGCCGAGGTCGTAGATGCCGTCTTCCAGTCCCGTCGCGTCTATAGAATCGGTAACGAGGATTATATTGTCGGTCCCCCTGATAACATAGACCAGCCTTACGAACTCCGGCGCGGTGTGAAATCCGTCGACAATCATCTCGAGCTTGAGCGGGAGCATTAGGCCGGCGCCGACGCAGCCCACCTCTCTGTGGTGGAGTGTGTTCATGCCGTTGGGGAAGTGCGTCATCCTGTCGCAACCGGCCTCGAAAGCTTTATTTATCTGGGCAAAGGTGGCATCGGTGTGACCCATCGAAACGACTACGTCCTGCATCTTCATCTCCGCCAGCGCCTCGAAGAAACCGTCTATCTCCGGAGCCATGGTTACCAGAATCACGTCGTCTGTGAGGATCTCTCTCAACTCTTTCGGTGTTGCCGGTCTTATAGTTTCGGGATTCTGAGCGCCCTTCTTCTTGACGTTTATATACGGTCCCTCGTAGTGCACTCCCCTGATAGACGTTCTGGCCTTCTCTTCCATGTAGGAGGAAACGAGATTAGCCACTCTCAACATATCTTTCTTTAAAGCCGAGACCGTACTCGGAAGAAGAAACGTGACCCCGTGAGGATAGAGAAACTCCTCCCATTTCTCGAGGCCGATATGATCCATCTTCATACTGTTGACTCCGGCCGCGCCGTGCGAATGGGTGTCAACGAACCCCGGCATCATTATCAACCTGGGATTGCCGTGAGTTCTGTCAACGGACTCTATCTTGTTGCCAGAAATTCTTACATTGGCAGTATATTCTCCGTCAACCGGATCGACGACAAGAACGTTTTTCAACTCCATCTGGAAATTCCCCCTTTCCTGCTCAATCAATTATCACATTCAAACGGGGAATTTAAAACCGCAGTTGTCGCAGAATCTGGCATCAGAATCGTTCTGCTCGCCACAATCGGGGCATTTCTTGTCTTTTCTCAGAGTTGCGCCGCAGTTTTTGCAGAATCTCGAATCCGGAGCGTTCCCGGTTCCGCATTTTTGACATACGACCTTTGACTCTTCGGACCCGGAAATCCCTTCCTTTATAGATCTTGCGATAGTCTTGACACCATCCTTTGTTCCTTCGGCCATATAGTTAATAGTGTCTTTAGCCACCGGCGCAAGCTCGTTGGCTTTGTACCTTGCCACGGCTCCCATGAAACCGTAACTGGTCGCGATAGCTCCCAGAAAGATAAAAGGGATCGCCAGGAAGAAGAGGTAGAACTTATTCGGCTGCCCGAACGAGCCGAAAGCGCTGAAGAAATCTACCATGGCAATTATAAGGATGACCACACCTATAAAAATAAGGAGTGGGCCTGCAACCCTCAAAATACTTCTCATGCTACTGTTTTTTCCGCTAACAGACATATCCCGAACTCCTTTCATGAAATATCGAAAACGGTACAGACAAAACACCGGCCTCTAGAGGCCGTCCTCTGTACCAGTATATCCATATCTTTCCACAATGTCTCCAAAAAAAGAAGACCCTCTAGAAAGTTATGGAAAAAGGGTCTTCGTTTATCTGATAATACTCTTGTTTGATTTTTTCAATTCACACGCCTCGCCTTCTAATCAGCTGTGGGGCGAGGACATGTATCTCTTAATCGCATCGATCTTCACTTTCTCGATCAATATGTCCACGTCTGCCAGATTTCTTATTCTTCTTATCATCGCACACACCTCCTTTTCTGTAATATCAGAACCTGGGGCTTACCATCAGACTGCTGTACGCACTTTCTCTTACCTTAAAAACCATTCTGTCGATATCCTTCAAACTTCTCTTTCTCATATTTTCTCCTCCTTTTATTTGTGTTCTCTTCTCAGAATCTCGGATTGATCATCAGGTTGCTCAACGCGCTGTCCTTTTCGCTCTCGATCAACTTGTCAATTGCTCTGAAACTCTTCTTCTCTCTCTTAGACATGACCCTTCTCCTCCTTTTAGCTCTTTCTCATCTGATGTTCATCATTCTTGCCCTTAAAGAATCTTCTTTCGCGATTTCTACATAACGATCCATTTCATGGTAGTGCACTTTCTTCTCTCTCTTGTTCATCTTCCTCACCTCCTTTTACAGATAATGTGGGAAGGCTTCTTTCTGTACTTTGATCTTGAACTTCTGGATCTCTCTCTCGATCGACGCCGGGTCTTTAACTTTTCTCATTTCCTCACCCCCTTTTTGTTATTTTTTCCTTCGACATTCATAATATATCACAAAGAATAATCAAATGTCAAGTGGAAAAATCAAAAATTCCAAGATTTTTTTCAATTATTATTGGAAATACTGTTCTTTTTATCCAGATCAGTGCGGTAAAGGTTTTCTTTTTTGCATATATCAGGCTCATATAGGCGATAAGCACAAGTTATTTCTATATTCACGAGGATTTATATCATAATTTTTTATATTTATCCAACCAAAATTGCACAAAAATCAATAGAAGAATATATGTATGGAGGACGAATCATTTACATATACCATATATAGGGGCCTATCC
>DBRH01000008.1:18602-18739 GCA_002305955.1 Kosmotogaceae bacterium UBA1373 | reverse complement strand
TGGTTTCAACGGGAGGATCGGTCTCTTCGGTTTTGCCCATGAAGTGTTCCTGAAAGGCCTTCAAGGCTTTTTCTCTTTCTTCCATAAGGTCTCTGGAGACTTCGTCGTCTTTGTGCTTCAGAGAGTCTTTCATCGAA
>DBRH01000008.1:0-18570 GCA_002305955.1 Kosmotogaceae bacterium UBA1373 | reverse complement strand
TTCGCTCATTATTTCGGACTTCTGTAGATCCACGGTTCTCCTGACGGGCGGTATGATGTAGCTGTCTTTGTAAAGATCTCTCACCGACTTTTCAAGAGCCCTGGAAGGTTGCTCGTGCTTGCGGAAGTTGTTTATAACGATTCCCAGGAAACCGAGGTCCGGATTGACGGTTTTCTTTATTATCTGGGCTATTTCGAACATTCTATCCAGTCCCTTGAGTGCGTATTTCCCCGGCGATACGGGAACCAGGAAGTAGTCGGCACAGACAAGGGCGATGTTCGTAAGAACGCCCAGGTTGGGCGGAGTGTCGAGTATTATCACTCTATAACGATCGAGCAAACCGAATTTCTTCAGAAAGTCTTTGAGAGTGAAGAGACTCCCCAGACCGTTGTTCATCGATTCAACCCTGTAAAGCTCATCGGAAGAGGGAATTATGTCGATGAAAGCGAATCCCTTGTTCACCGTTCTCACTATGCCTTCACAAGAGACTATCCTGTCTCCTGACACTATCGAGGCCAGGTTGGGTTTTTCGGTCGTGTACGGATCCAGGTCGAGTGCAATGGTGAGGTTCCCGGAGGGATCCAGATCTATAATCAAAGTTTTATTACCACCTAGAGCGTATTCGTAAGCCAGACTGTAAGCGAGAGTCGTCTTCCCAACTCCTCCTTTATGGTTGGCAACCGCGATGACCGGCATGGTATCACTCCGGTATCACGAGAGCAACTTTGCCATGTCTTCTATCTCTCGTTCGTCAGGTGTTTCTCCGTCTACGGACATTTCCATTATCTTTCCGGCTATGTAGGTCAACATTCTTCTCGAGACCTTGGCGGCTCTCCTGGTTGACATCGATGAGCCGAGAGCCCTTTCAACCCTGTCGTAAAAATCGGCTCTGGCGTTGATGAGAATCTCCCTGATCCTCTTGTTCTTCATTCCGTGAAGCCACAAATAAACGAGCGAGACCATTATATCGGATCTCTCGGAGTATATCTTCAGGACCTCGTTGTAAAGATCCTTAATGAGATCGGCCGGTTGTTTGCCCGCCTCTATTAGAGGCTCGAGTCTCGGTAGAACGTAGTTGTTCAGTATGTACCTCGAAAGATCTATCAGCATACCGTCTTTCGAGCGATGATGGTAATGAATGGCAGCCAGGTTCACTTCGGCTATTCCTGATACCTTGCGAGTGCTCAGCCCTTCTATCGTCTCTTCTGCTATTACTCTAATTGCCGCTTCCATTATTTTTTCTCTCGTTTCCTGACCACGCACAGTCGTCACTCCTTTCAATCGTTCGTATAACACAAATTATATCACAATGTTCTGTATAAATGAAGAACCGGGTTTTCAACCCGGTTCAAAAAATTCAGGGTATTATCCTTGTTCCCGACTCGCCTCTCAGGGCAAGATCGACCTTTTCCAGAGAGGTTATGATCGCTTCTCTGCCTGCGCTGGATACGAAATCCAGCGCCGATTCGATCTTCGGGAGCATGCTCCCTTTCGCGAAATGGCCCTCTTTTATCAATTTATGGCCTTCGTCGAGACTGAGAACGGTGAGGGCCCTCTGGTTCTCCTTGCCGAAGTTAACGTAAGCAAAATCTACACCGGTGAGGATTACGAGAGCGTCGGCATCTATGAGTTTAGCCAGAAGAGCCGATGCCCTGTCTTTATCTATGACGGCTTCGACACCCTTCACAAGACCGGAAGGCTCTCTAACGACGGGGATTCCCCCACCACCGGCAGCGATCACGACTGCACCAGTATCGATGAGAGTCTTGATTGCATCGATTTCAAGCACATCCAGCGGAATCGGAGAGGGTACAACTCTTCTGTAACCTCTCCCCGCATCTTCCTTCACCGTCCAGCCTTTGCTTTCTTCCAGTTCTCTGGCTGCTTCTTCGCTGTAGAAAGGACCCACGGGCTTGGAAGGATGCTGAAATCCAGGGTCGTTGGAATCGACGACTATCTGGGTCAGCACGCAGATCAGGTTTTTCTTCACGCCTCGCCGGAGCAACTCGTTGTTGAGAGTCTGTGCGATGAGATAGCCGATTGAACCCTGTGTCATGGCATCGTTGACGTCAATCGGGAACGGCGGAAAGGCCTCTTTGGCAATATCCTGCTGCACCAAAAGATTACCAACCTGCGGACCGTTACCGTGAGTTATGACCACTTCGTACCCTTCTTCGATCAGATCGGCGAGATAGGAGGTCGTTGAAAGCAAATTCCTCTGCATGACCTCGGCGGTTGGCTTTTCGTTGGGTTTGTTAAGGGCATTTCCGCCTATGGCTATTACAATCCTCTTCATACAATCCCCTAAAGAAGCGTGGCGATCATTACGGCCTTGATAGTGTGCTTCCTGTTTTCGGCTTCTTCGAATACTCTTGAAGCCGGACTTTCGAAGACCTCCTCGGTCACTTCGTTTCCCTTGACGGCCGGGAGGCAGTGAAGGAAGATCGCATCGCTCCTGCCCGTCCTTTCCATCAATTCTCGATTGACCTGGAAGGGTTTAAGGAGGGCGATTCTCTCCTGGAGCTTCCCCTCTTCTCCCATGGATGCCCACACGTCCGTGTATATGGCGTCGGCATTCTTGACCGCCAGATCTATATCTTCAGTGACTTCGATCGTGGCACCCGAGGTTCTGGCGATCTCTCTGCACTTGTCCACTATCGCCGTATCCGTATGAAGACTCTTCGGACCGCACGCAACGAAGTGAAGCCCCATCTTGGCCGATCCTATCATCAGCGAGTTGGCCATATTGTTTCTCGAGTCGCCTACAAAGACCAGTTTTCTGCCTTTGAGACTGCCCAGACTCTCTTCGATGGTGAGAAAGTCGGCCAGTATCTGCGTCGGATGGTACAGATCCGTGAGACCGTTATAAACAGGAACTCCAGACCAGTTGGCCAGAGTCTCCACAGTCTCCTGTTTGAATCCCCTGAAGGCTATCGCATCGAACATTCTACCGAGAACTCTGGCGGTGTCTTTGAGGTCCTCTTTCACTCCTAGATGTATATCATCTTTAGAAAGGAAAACGGCATGTCCGCCTTCCTCGCCAAAAGCCGTTTCAAAGGCAGTCCTGGTCCTGGTAGATCTCTTCTCGAACACGATCGCCAGCGTCTTCCCGGCGAACCGGTTCGTCGGTGTACCGGCCCTCCTCTCCACTTTAACCTGTTTCGAGATATCAAGCAAATACCGTATTTCGTCACTCGTGAAGTCCAGCAATGTCAAGAAACTCTTTCCTTTAAGATTTACGCCCATTTCGATCCTCCTTTTTTTGTTATCTCTAATATAATACATATATAAGCCGGGGCTTTCAATTGTCTCAGGCTGCCTGAAGAAACAAGGAGTAAACTCTATCACAACAAAGCGGTGTTATGCTTTCGTATGCTCAGGTATGTTTCGCTGATTTGGAGGTGGCAAAGTGCTTAAGGAGAAGTTGAAGGATTCGGTCAACAGAGTTTTGCAAAAAATGGGAATCGAAGAAGAAATCGAGTTCAAGATAGAAATTCCACCGGAGGGATTCGGCGACCTTTCGACCAATGCGGCGTTCCTTTTATCCAGAATCATGAAGAAAAACCCCAGAGAGATCGCCGCCTCATTTGTGGCAGAGCTTCAGAAGGAGCCTGAGTACGATAGGGTGGAGATAGCCGGTCCCGGTTTCATAAACGTCGATTTCTCATCGAGTTATCTGTCTGACGTTTTGAGAGAGATGCTGAGTTGTCCCGAATTCTGGAGAGAACCGAAAAGCGTTGACATACAGTTCGAATTCGCCAGCGCCAACCCCACCGGGCCGTTTACTGTCGGCCACGGAAGACAGGCCGTTTTCGGAGACGTTCTCTGCAGGATCTTCTCTTCTAGAGGCTACAGGGTTCAAAGAGAAATGTACATAAACGACGCCGGAAGACAGATAAACTTGCTCGGCCGTTCTCTGTGGGTCAGATACAATCAACTGCTGGGATCTGAGATCGACCTTCCGGAAGATGGATACCAGGGCGATTACCTGATAGATATGGCCAGAGAGTTCATCGAAAAGCATGGAGAGAAATTCAAAGATACCTGGAATCCTCAGGTGGAAGCTCTCTTCAAGGATTATGCCCTCAACAACATGCTGACCGATATCACCGGTACGCTGAACGATCTCGGCGTGAGATTCGACAACATATTCTATGAGAGCTCGACCATAAAGGACGGCACGGTCGAGAACGTCCTCGGAAAACTTCAGAAAAGCGGGCTGGTCTATGAATCGGAAGGCGCCAGATGGTTCAAAGTCTCGCAGTTCTGCGAGGACGACGACAAAGTTCTGGTGAGGTCCAGCGGTAGCTACACCTACTTCATGACCGATATCGCATACCATACGAACAAGTTCGAACGCGGATTCGTAAAAGTATACGATATATGGGGTGCAGACCATATGGGCCATATTCCAAGAATGAAAGCGGCGATGAAGGCTCTGGGATTTCCCGACGATTTTTTGAATATAATAATCCACCAGTACGTTAACCTGAAACGTGAGGGCGAAGTCGTGAAAATGTCAACCAGAAAAGGCGAATTCACGACCCTGGATGAACTGGTCGAATCGGTCGGCGTGGATGCTACTAGATACTTTTTTGCCATGTTCGATCCCGATACGCACATGCTTTTCGATATAGACCTCGCCAAAAAGAAGTCTAACGAAAACCCCGTCTTCTATGTGCAGTATGCCCATGCGAGGATTACCAGCATATTCAAGACGGCATCTGAAAAGGGCGTGGTTTTAGATACCGACTCCATGGAACTTCTCAGCACGGACGAGGAGAGGAATCTGGTCAAGCTGGTGAGCATGTTCCCCGAGATTCTGGACTCGATAGTTCTCGATTACAGGACCAACCGGTTGACTTCTTATCTCGAGGATCTTTCAAGGGTCTTCCACGCTTACTACAACAAGTACATCGTCGTCGATCCCGGCAATGTGAAAACCTCCGGAGCCAGGCTTGCGCTGTGCGAATCGGTGAAAAATATCCTCAAAGGTGGTCTCGAACTACTGGGAGTAAGCGCACCGGAGAGTATGTGAACCGAAACCTTATGGAGCCGACGGAAAGACTGAAGATTGAAAGGCTAGTCGCGGGCGGGTATTCGCTTGCAAGAAGGAGCGACGGTAAAGTCGTTTTTCTTCAGGAGGGATATCCGGACGAGACTGTGATAGCCAGCTCCGTGAAGGGAAAACAGGATTTTCAGATAATGAAGGTCGATCGGCTCGTCACGCCTTCCGAGTACAGGAGAGAAAGACTGTGCAAAAACTTTCCAAAGTGTGGCGGATGCGACTGGCAGGACCTCGAATACTCCCGGCAATTGTACTGGAAGGGCGAGATCGTCAAAGAACAGTTCAGGAGAGTTGGAAAGATGGAACTCCCTCAACTGGAAGTTGCGCCCTCTCAACAGAGAGTGAATTACAGAAACAAAATGGAGTTCGTATCCTACCCGGGGAAGGAAGGTCTTTCGCTCGGTCTGTACGCCAGAGGCAGCCTTATACCGGTCGATTGCGACGGCTGTGTTTTGGGTTTGAAGGACTTCGACGCAACGAGACGAGCCTTTCAGGGAATTTTGAGAAAGACTCCCCTGAGGCCTTACGACAGGAACGGTGGAAGCGGAGAACTCAAGCATCTCGTTCTCCGGGGAAACGGCAGCCAGATGATGGCCATCCTTATCACGAAGGGTGAGAATCTCCCGGGCGAAGCTTACATAGCAGAGAGCGTTCAAAAGCGTCTGAAAAATGTTAAGACTCTAGTTCACCTCATAAACACCAGCGATAAAGTGGTCCTGAGAGGTCTTGCGAGAGTACTTTACGGTGATGGGGTGCTGGCCCATCAACTATCCTGGCAGAGGTTCGAGATCCCTACAACCGCTTTCTATCAGAACAATTCAGGTGTAACTGAGGCAATTATCGATCATCTTGAAAGAGAGCTGAAGTTGACCGACGAAGATTCGCTTCTCGATCTCTACGCAGGGGTGGGGACCTTCTCTCTCACACTGGGGAGGAAGTTGCGGAGGGTTGTGGCTGTGGAATCCAGTCCCGTCTCGGCGAAGGCCTTCAGGGCGAACGCGAAGATCAACGAAATGTTCGCGGCACAGTCTGTCGAGAGCGATGTCGGAGATTATCTTAAAAAGCGATCCGATTCCTTCACTACGGTCGTTATGGATCCCCCCAGGTCGGGCATCGGAAGAGATATACTCCTGGTGGAGAAGTTCAGACCTTCGAAGGTGGCCTATATCTCGTGCGACCCTACGACCCTGGCCAGAGACATAGCCCTTCTGAAAAGCTCGGGGTTTGAAATTGTTTCCGTAAAGGCTTTCGATATGTTTCCGCAAACCTGGCATGTGGAGACCGTCGTCGTGCTTTCAAGTTCTAAGTCATAGGAGGGTGGCTATGGTAGAGATGAAGAACTTCTCGGATCTGATCCGTCTTGCAAAAGGCAGGGAACCGAAGAGAGTGGTTCTCATCGGCTCGGAAGATCGAGAAGGTGTCAAGGCCCTTAAATCGGCCGTCGAAGAGGAAATTGCGTTTCCGATTTTCGTTGGTGACGAAAATCGGACCTCGCAGATCCTCTCCGAAGAAGGACTAGAAGGAGAAGTGATACCCGCTTCCAGCAACGAAGAGGCCTGCGAGAAGGGCGTGAAGTTCGTACGACAGGGTCGGGCCGATATAGTCATGAAGGGACTCGTCAAAACTTCCACACTTCTGAAGGCCGTTCTGAACAAAGAGTGGGGATTGCGCTCGGGAAACGTTTTGAGCCATATCGCCGCACTCGATGTGCCGGCAATCGACAGGATCGTTTTTGTCACGGACGGGGGAATGGTCATAAAGCCAGATCTCCAGACTAAGGTCTCGATAATCGAAAACGCGGTCGTTTTTTTGAGGTCCATCGGATATGAGAAACCGAAAGTGGCGCTTATAACGGCTGTGGAAGTTTTAAACGGCGATATGCCGGAGACCCTGGATGCGGCAGTGATAGCCAAGATGGCTCAAAGGGGACAGATATCCAATTGCGAAGTGGATGGCCCACTCGGCCTCGATAACGCACTGTCTTTAGAAGCGGCGAAGATAAAAAAGGTAACCGGTCCGGTCGCCGGTATGGCCGATCTTCTGGTGGTTCCGGAAATAGCCGCCGGAAATTTTCTCGGCAAATCGGCCGTCTATCTCGCCGGAGGCACTATCGCCGGTCTGGTGGTGGGTGCCGCTGCCCCCATAGTTATAGTCTCCAGGGCCGACTCGGCTTCTTCTAAGCTCGCGTCCATAGCTCTGGCAAGCCTTTCTATAGGGAGAAACACGTGAAAGTGGAGTATGCCGGCGGTTTCCTCTCGCTGGAAGGGGAAATGACCGCCCGTGAGTTGCTTGATCGGTTGGGACTGGATTTTGAAGATCATTTAGTCATAAAAGACGGTTCTCTGGTACCGCTCGAAGAGAAGATCGAAGACTCTTCAAACATAATCATTTTGAAGGCCGTCGTCGGCGGTTGAGACGTTCCAGAAAATTCAACGCCAGCTCATCGGACAACTCGATTCCCAGATCGAGATGGGCTTTGTGTTCGCCGTGGTAGTCGCTGCCCCCGGTGGGTATCAGGTCCATCTCGCGGGCAACGGCAAAGAGTTGCATTTTTAGGTCTCGATCGTACTCTTTATAAAATGCCTCTATACCCTCCAGTCCGAGGGTTTTGAGTTTGCAGATCATCTCTTTCAGTTCATCAAGGTCGAGTTTCAAAGACATGGGGTGCGCCAGAACGGGAATTCCGCCACCGGAAATTATAAGCTCAATAGATTGACCGATCTCGAGTTTCTTTTTCTCGACGTAGGCAGCGGCGCCCTTGCCTATGTAGAGACGAAAGGCCTCCTCTATCGAAGAGACGTAGCCTTTTTTGGTCAGCAGGCTTGCGATGTGGGGCCGTCCGAGGCTCTCGCCGGGAAAGTTTTCCTCGAGTTCTCTCTCCTCGAGAGAGATGCCGATTTCTCGAAGTTTTCGCATGATCTGGTCGTTGCGATCGTCTCTCATATCCCTCAGTCGGGAAAGAGTCCTCTCGAGATAATCGAGGTTCAGATCGTATCCGTATCCGAGAATATCCAGAGTCTCATTGTGATCGCAGCTTATTTCGACACCGTTGACGTAGGTCATGCCTTTCGATTCCGCAATAATCCGGGCGTCGCTCTGGGCCGTAACTGTGTCATGGTCGGTTATGGATAAGATCTTAATCCCTTTTTCACAGGCTTTAGTGACCAGGGACCGGACAGAGTCGGTGCCGTCTGAACGGTCGGAATGACAGTGTAGATCAACCAACATGTAAAACACCACCGTTAATGAGGTAAAATGCTATTATCCAGACGCAAGAGGTGATATTAATAGAATACTACCTGGAACAGGGTACGATTTTGAAGAGACGTTACAGAATAAACGAACCTCTTGGAAAGGGCGGTTTTGGAATAACCTATTTATGTACCGATCTTCTAGGCGGGGAAAGAGTCGCCGTGAAGGAATTCTTCCCCAGAGGTGCCGAAAGGAACGGGAACAACGTGAGCCCCGTTTCCGACGATTTGAGGGAGGTATATTACGACAAGCTCTCGTCTTTTTCCGAAGAGTTCAGGATAATCTCCACCATAAGCAACGACCACGTTGTGAAGGTTTTGGATTTCTTCACCGAGAACAACACGGCGTACTACGTCATGGAGTTCATAGATGGTTTGAATCTCAAAGAGTACGTGAAAAACAACGGAATGCCAGACCTGAAAACCTGTTACAGGATCTTGCTGGACATCCTGGACGGTGTGAATGCCATTCACGGCAGGGGCTACATACACGGCGACCTTAAGCCCACAAACGTAATGGCCAAAGGCGACGGAAGGATAAAAGTCATGGATTTCGGCGCCGCCTGTCTCAAGGATGCATTCTTCTCTTTTCTTTCTGCCAAGGTTATTTCGATAAGCTATACATGCCCGGAGAAGTTCTTCGCCTCGTCTGTGCCCGACAATTCGTGGGATATTTATTCTATTGGAGGCATAATGTTCTTTCTTCTGAGCGGCAAAGACCCCGTTCCGGCCACGGAAAGGGTCAAGGGAATTCCTCTTGAAATGAGCCTTATATCAAATAGAAAGGCCAGGTTGATCATTGAGAAAGCGATGTCTTTCTCTCCAAAAAAAAGATACCGTGACTCCGATCAATTCAAAAAGGCCTTGAGCAGTCGTTTTTTCTTTTAGACTATCTTCTAGCTATGAGCCGGTAAATATCTTCCAGTTCGCCTACTAGATCGCGATACTCCGTTATTTTTTCACAGAAAGCGCGGAACCTCTCCTCGACCAGCGCTCTCGCCTGTTCGACCGTCTTAAAGCTGAGCAGGGTGAGTTTGTCCTGTGAGAGATCCTTCCCCGGTGTCTTACCAAGTTCCTGAAGGGTTGAAGTGGCATCTTTTATGTCGTCCATCATCTGGAAGATCTCCCCAAAATCTATACCGAGTTCGAACATTTCGCGGAATTTAGATCCATCCTCCATACAGAAAGGGGCGGCGAAACAGAAACCGAACAGAGAAGCGGTTTTCCCCCTGCGTATTAAAGAGAGAAGCTCTTCGGTTCTTTCCGATGGAGCGACATCGGCGAACTCTCCTTCGACTACTTGAAGCGACACATCACTCCACAAACCTACGAGCCTTTCTTTATACCGGTGATCGAGATCCAGTGAAGATATGACCTTTGACGGGTAGAGCATCAGATAATCACCGGCCAGTATGGCCCGGGCCTCACCGAAGATCGAATGGTTGGAAGGCTTTCCGCGCCTGATATCGTCGTTGTCAATCGGGGGAAGATCGTCGTGTATCAAACTTCCGCTATGAAAGAGCTCCACAGCGATACCCGTCTTCAGAGCACTATCACATCCAAAGGATGTCAAATCGGACAGCTCCCATACTAGATACGGCCTCAGTCTCTTTCCGCCGACCAGAGGAGTGTACGAAACTATTTCCCTAAAAGGCGAGTAACTACATATTCCGTCGAGGTGATCGCTGAGTTTTCTATCGAAGAAAGGTATGAACTTCTCAAGCTTCATTTTTCGTCTCTGTCCTTGAAATGCCTCTTCAGCTCCTCGATATCGAGGTTTTCCACGAACTTTTTGAAACCCTCCATGTCTTCTTCCTGGTTATTTCCAATCATATCGGGTTGAAGCGTGTCGAGATCTATCGAACTCTCGGCAAAGACTCTATCGTCAACAAAAATCGCAAAACTCTTTTTAACTGCAAGGACAAGGCAATCGGAAGGTCTCGCATCGATTATCATGGTCTTTCCCGACGGATCCTTCAGGTGAAGACTCGCGTAATAGATGTTATCTTTCACATCGCCTATCACTGCCATCTCGAAAGAGGCGCCGAGACGTTCCACCGTGTTTATGAAAAGGTCGTAAGTCAAAGGTCTGGGGAAGTCCTTTCCACTAACGGCCAGAGCCAGTGCCTCGGCTTCGAACGGACCTATCCATATTCCAAATCCCTTGTTCGTCTTTTCCACCTCAAGTATTACCACCGGCGAATTGCTCTGGTCCAGAGCCAGCCCTCTGAGTCTAACCTGTAACATTCGAGTCACCTCGATTCCTGGATGATTCAAGGTTTTTCTTAATTATATTATAGACTTCTTTTCTGAACCGCTCTTCACTTTCGAATCCCTCAGGCGAGATAGGTTCGGCTATGGAGAGGTTGATTCTGGAGGGTGTGATAAGATAGCCGTTCTTCTTCATGAGCTTCCCGGTTCCATCCAGCGCAACCGGAAGAACTTTGACGCCCAGTTTGAAAGGGATCGAGAGACTTCCCTCTTTGAACTCTCCAAGCTCTCCACTTTCGCTCCTCGTTCCCTCGGGGAACAGAAGTATCGTACCGTCCTCTTTCAGAATCTTCAGAATCTTCCTCATGGCTCCGGCCGTCTGGAGTTTATTTCCACGATCTATATACACGCCGTCCAGAGCCTTTATGAACCAGCTTATCCCCGGTATTTTCGAGAGTTCCTTCTTCGCGATGAAAGATATCCCCGGATAGACATATCCCGGTATCAACGGTATATCGAAGGCGCTCTGATGGTTGGCCGCTATAACCATCGGTCCATCCTCGGGAACGTTCTCTTTCCCCTTCACTGTAACTCTGGAACCGGAGAGAATGAAGGCCGCCCTTCCAAACCTCGAAACCTCCCGGGAGATGAACCGCTTCTTCCATTTCTTTCCTTTGTATTTACCGAGTATGCTGCCGACGATTATTACCAGTCCACCGTACACACAGATATACAGAACGCCTATGATCGCGATCCATAAGGTTATGAATAAACTAACAAGCGTCTTCAGAAAGCTCAAGTTTTTCGACCTCCAGGACATCTCCATTCCTGATTCTATAGACTTGCGACCGATTCAAAGCCTCCCGAACGATCTCATCGAAATCGAGCCCGGCCTCGACTCTTTGAATATCTATCATCCGGGCCTTGGTGACTGGACTCGACGGAACGAAGATCGTGCAGCAATCTTCGTAAGGCAGTATTGAGATCTCAAAGGTTTCGATAGCGCGCGCTATAGAGATCGTCTCAATTTTATCGTAAGTGATCAACGGTCTCAACACAAGTTTGCCGGTCGGTTCGGCTATCGCGGCCATGTTTTCCAGAGTCTGACTGGCGACCTGACCGAGGTTTTCGCCCGTGACCATGGCCTTGATGTGGGTCTTGTCGGCGATTCTGTCGGCTATTCTCATCATGAGCCTTCTCTGGCACACCAGACTGTATCTCTCCTGTACATGCCTGTGAATGGCCATTTGGGCTTGAGTGAAGTGAACGCTGTAGAACTTCAACACTCTACCGCCGTTGAAAAGCGAGAGCCTTTTTGCAAGTGAGAGCACTTTTTCAAAAGCCATTTCCCCCGTGTAAGGAGGACTTGAGAAATGGATGGCATCTATGCTGAGACCTCTCTTCTGGGCCAGCCAGCCGGCGACCGGGCTATCTATACCCCCGGAGAGAAAGAGCAAAGCCCTTCCGCTAACGCCCACCGGGAGTCCCCCGATTGCATGTGTTTTACCGCTGGAGATAAGCACACCCTCGTCCCTTATCTCTATCTCTACAACGAACTGCGGGTTGTGTATATCGACGGAAACTTCGGGGATGGCCTCGAGAATCTTCTCACCGACGAGAGGGTTCAATTCGACGCTTTTGATGGGAAACCTCTTGTCCAGCCTTCTGGTTTCAACTTTGAAGGTCCTGCGACCCTTCATCATCTCGATCTTTGCGAGTTCTATCGATGTGGCGTATATGTCGTTTATATCGTACGTAGTCCAGGATCCAAGACTGTAATTCTGAACTCCGGAGGTTCTCTTTATAGCCGCTTCGGTCTCCGGCAGTTTTTCGGGGGATACCGTGACGATTATCCTGCCCCTGATTCTCTGGACGATCGACTTTCCGATCTGCCTCTTTATATTGCCGGTCAGGGCCTTTTCGAACATCTTTCTGTTTCCCTGCTTTAGGGCTATTTCGCCGTATCTGACGACGATGAATTTATCCACTGGAATAACTCCTTTCTTGCATGATATATAATACTCCTATCATACATTCTTTTAGGGAGGTGCGCTTTTTTATGAAGAAACTACTTCTCTTTCTGATCGTTTTGGGGAGTACCGTTTTCGCTTTTTCCAGCGATTTCGAAACTCTGCTGGGAGAGTTTGTACAGATCAGATCGATGCAAGATTCGCAACAGATGTCCGAGTTCATAACAAAAGTCGAAAAAGAAGATCTGAACGACTACGAAATCTTAACGCTTCTGGCCGATTGTCACAGGGAATACGCAAACTGGATAGAGGACAAGAAGACCAGGGAATCCCACTACAAGACATCGCGGGAACTCGCGGAAAAGGCGATAAAGTTGAACCCGAATTACGGTATGGCTTACTACGTGAAAGGAGCCTCGATAGGACAGCTGGCACAGATGGCCGGGATTATTCAGTCGATGTTTCTTATAACAGATTTCGATAAGAGCATCGACAAGGCGATGGAATTGATGTCCGAAAGCCCCTTTCCATTCATAGCCAAAGGCATGAGGGATAGAGATACGCCCTGGCCGTACAGAAACTACGACAAATCCGAAGACAGGTTTTTGAAAGCAATAGAGAACGATCCGGCATATATTAACTCTTACTACGAACTCGCACTCCTTTACGAGATCTGGAAGAAAAAAGACCTGGCCGCCCAGTACTACAGAAAGGTCGTCGAGATGGAGCTCCAGACGGACTTCATCGTTCAGGGCCAGGAATCGAAGGAAAAGGCACAGAAGTGGTTGGCGGAAAACGGATATTGAAATGCTTTACAGAATAATTTTCTCTTTGATTCCCCTCTTCTTGATGCCGATCATGGGTCATGGACTGCTGCGAGGATTGCTGGTCTCGTCCGTAATGGTCGCCGGTGTGTTGCTCGGCAGGGAGAGTCATAGAGTGAGTCGAATCCAGAATCTCACGTTCGTTCTGTTTTACGCGCTGCTCATCTTTGGATATTTGCAAAATACATCGGCGCCACTGTACGGCGATCAAATCTTTCTACTGGCGGTGGCGCAGGGAGTCTCGGGGTTATATGGGCTCTTTCATCGCAGGAAGACGCTTTCTATCCTGTTCGCCTGTGGATGCTGGACACTGATAGCCGTATCCCTGGCACAGGTGGCATACGCCAAACTTGGAACGAAAGGTATCCTTCTGGCCGGAGCGCTCATGGTCCTGGTTGCACTTCAGGATGTGAGAAGGATATTGAAACCTATAGATAGAAACTACACCGGACGGGATGGGATGGAATAATCATGGGTAAAGAAAAGAGGATAAGGATCGGAGTAGTTCAGTTCAATTCTAAGACAGACGAACCTGGCGAAAACCTCGAAAAAGCAGTCAATTACATCGAAAATCTTGTGGAAGAAGAGGTGGATCTCGTTCTTCTGCCGGAGATGTTCAACAGCGGTTACGGGACTGACGAGGGGGTCATTAAGAGTGCCATCGAGATGCAGGAGGAGACCATAGAAACGCTCTCGGCTCTTTCCGACTACAACGACATAGCCATAGTCGGTGGCGTAGTCAACAAGACCGGAGAGGACCTCTACAACTCTTCCGTGATAATGCTTCCTTACGGCGAACCTGTATATTACAACAAGACGCACCTCTTTCGCAACGAGAAAAACGTTTTCAAGCCCGGTAACTCACTGAAGAGCTTCGAGTTCGCGGGGGTGAAGTTCGGGATACTCATGTGCTACGAGATCGGTTTCCCAGAGATATCCAGAAAGCTTTCCAGAGAAGGTGCGCAGGTGTTGCTCGTCCCTTTCGCCTTCGGGAGGGAGAGGAGAGAGATCTACGAAGTAGCTACTCGTGCGAGGGCCATAGAAAACGGTTGTTTCCTCGCTGCGGCAAGCCAGAGTGGTAGGTGTCCTTCCATGGAGATGTTTGGAGAGAGCAGAATCGTCTCGCCTTCGGGGGAAATAATGTGCGACTGCGGAAAGGGCGAAGGATTCTGTCTGACCGATCTCGACATCCATCAGGTGGAGAGATACAGGTACAAAGAATCTGGCAACTCCCACGGGTACTTCGCGAACATGCGAGAGGACCTTTACCGTTGAAGAACTGGTTGACAGGACCGGATCGATGATATACAATAAAAAACGTCAGTGGGCCGTTAGCTCAGCAGGCAGAGCGATTGATTCTTAATCAATAGGTTGCAGGTTCGATCCCTGCACGGCTCACCAGTTTTTAGATTAAGCGGAGTTTATCTCCCACCCCCGCCTTAAGGTCGAGGGGTCGATACCTATAAGGTTATTGACTTGGCGGGTTATTCCGCCAATTTTCATTTGGAGAGGTGATGTAGTATCGCGAAAGGTGATTCGACACCTAAGAACAACGAAATCGTGGCCAGAACAGTTAGACTCGTCGATGTTAACGGTGAACAACTGGGCGTGGTCGCAACGACAGAAGCGCTGAAGATAGCCAGGGAGAAGAACCTGGATCTGGTTCTGGTTTCTCCGGCCGCCAATCCGCCGGTGGCAAGGATAATGGACTACGGGAAGTACAAGTACGAAAAAGACAAGAGGAAAAAGGAAGCCAAAAAGAAGACCAAACAGACACAGCTCAAAGAGATGAAGTTCAGGATAAGAATCGACGAGCACGACTTCCAGACGAAGACGAACAGAATACAGGAGTTCCTTGAAAAGGGAAACAAAGTAAGAGTAGTCATCATGTTCAGGGGAAGGGAGATCGTCTTTTCAGATAAAGGGAAGGAAATCCTCAACAGGGTTTCGACCCAGCTTCAGCAGATTTCCGATGTCGATAGACCTCCAAAACTGGAGGGAAGAGATATGTGGATGATACTCAAGCCAAAGGCAGCTCCTCAAGGAGGTAAAGAGAATGAGCAACAAAGTAAAGATGAAGACGCATAGGGCGAGTGCCAAGAGGTTCAAAATAACGGGCAGTGGCAAGATCATGAGAAACCATTCCGGTACTGGCCATAACACGGGCAAGAAGAGCGAAAGCAACCGCCGTGAAGCCAGAAACTGGACGGTTGTCGAAGGCGGCTACGAAAAGAAAGTCAAGAAAAGCCTGGGCATTTGACCCGATTAAGAGGTGGTATTTAGATGCGAGTAAAAGGTGGAGTCAATTCTAAGAAAAAGAAGATAAAGTACCTGAAGGCCGCCCGCGGTTACAGGGGAGCTCTCAGCAGAAGGTACAGGCTGGCCAAACAGTATTACATTAGATCCGGAGTTTACGCTTACGCCGGAAGAAAGATAAAGAAAAGAGATTTCAGAAAGCTCTGGATAACCAGAATAAACGCCGGTGCGAGAATAGCAGGCACGAAATACAACGATCTCATCCACGGTCTGAAGATAGCCGGAGTCAACATAAACAGGAAGATGCTGGCCGACCTGGCGGTGAACGATTTCGACACTTTCAAGGACTACTGCGAACTGGCCAAATCGACTCTGGCCGAAAAATGAATGAGAAGGGGCTTGAAGCCCCTTTTTTTTGGAGGATGTGAAATGGATTACGTGGTGAAACGGATCGGGAAGATGGCTTTCCACGCAAGGACACCGTCGGGGCACGACATTCACATGGACGCGAAAGAGGCCTCCGGTGGCGACGGTTCCGCCCCCACACCGATGGAAACGGTACTGGCCGCTTTGATGGGCTGTACCTCGATGGATATCGTGGCTATTCTGAACAAGATGAAGGTCGAGGTTTATAAATACTGGATATCGGCCAATTACGAGTATGCACAGGAACACCCGAGGGTCTTCACGAAAATCGAGCTGGTTTACCACTTCGTCGGTAAAGAACTGCCAAAGGATAAAATCGAAAAGGCCGTAAGTCTTTCGCAGGAGAGATACTGCTCGGTATCGGCCATGCTCAAGAAGGCTGTCGACATCACCCTTAAAATCGAATACGAGGAGGACGCAACTTGAACTCAGAAGAAATGGCCCAGACAATGCAAAAGATAATTGACAACGTTAAAACCATAAAGAACAAGATCCTCGTCATGTCGGGAAAAGGCGGAGTGGGAAAATCAACGGTGGCGGTTAACCTCGCACTCGCGCTCGCCGATGAAGGTTATAAGACCGGATTGATGGACGTCGATCTGCACGGTCCCAACGTCTCGAGAATGGTCGGTCTGAAGAAGAGTCCGGAGATCGTGGAGGAGCAGATCTTTCCGCCCGAAGTTCTTCCAAACCTTAAAGTCATGAGCATCTCCAGCTTCATAGAAGAGGATGCGCCGGTGGTCTGGAGAGGTCCCATGAAGACCACCGCGATATACCAGTTCCTCGGAGACGTTATCTGGGGTGAACTGGACTTTCTGGTCATAGACTCTCCTCCCGGCACCGGTGATGAACCGCTCACCGTTCTTCAGACTCTCACCGATGTAGGCGCCCTGATCGTGACAACCCCACAGGAGGTTGCCGTCCAGGACGTCAAGAGAGCGATCAACCTAGTCAAGACCATGCACAGAAAGATTCTTGGACTGGTGGAGAATATGTCCTATCTCACCTGTCCAAAGTGCGGCGAAAGAATAGACCTTTTCGGAAGTGGCGGCGGCAAACGGCTCTCAGAGAGCTATTCCATTCCGCTTCTGGCCAGTCTGCCTTTCGACCCGAAACTGGTGGGACTGGCCGATAACGGTCAGGGAATAGTGACACATATGAGAGGCTCCCGGCTTGAGGAAGCCTACAGGAGTATGATCTACAATCTCTTGCAGAGGGTGAAGGGATAGTGGCCAGGTTCAAGAGCATAACTCTCGAATGGAGCGACGACAGAGTCATATTTATAGACCAGAGAAGGCTACCGGTCGAGGAAGTTTATGTAGAATGCCAAACACACGAAGAGGTTTACAGCGCTATAAAGGACATGGTGGTCAGGGGCGCGCCGGCCATAGGTGCAAGTGCAGCCTTTGGATACGTGCTTGGAGCCATGGAATTCGATAAGAAACCGGAAGAGCTCGCCGAACACATGGAGGCCGTCAAGAACAGACTCGCCGAAAGCAGACCAACCGCGGTCAATCTCTTCTGGGCGCTTGAGCGTATGGAAAGGCTTTTTGCCGGTTTGTCTTCTTTGAATCCAGAGGAATTGATAAAAGCACTCGAGAGAGAGGCGATAGTCATTTCTCGGGAGGACATACTCACAAACAGGTCTATCGGGAAGAACGGTTCCGCGGTCGTGAGAGATGGCGACGGAATACTAACCCATTGCAACGCCGGGGCCCTCGCAACTGTTGATTATGGAACGGCGCTGGGAGTTATAAGATCGGCGGTAGAGATGGGAAAGAGAGTCAGAGTTTATGCAGACGAGACGCGTCCTTACCTCCAGGGGGCCAGATTGACCTCCTGGGAGTTGATGAAATCTTGTATCGACGTGACTCTTATTTGCGATAACATGGCCGGCTGGGTAATGAAGAAGGGATACGTGAATCTTGTGGTTGTCGGGGCCGACAGGATTGCCGCAAACGGTGATTCGGCCAACAAAATCGGGACGTACTCGCTGGCGATACTGGCCCAGAATCATGGAATCCCTTTCTACATAGCCGCCCCTTTGAGCACCGTGGATCTATCCTGCAGCGATGGGGAAAAGATACCTATAGAGGAAAGAAGTCACAGAGAGATCACACATATCGGGGAGAGTCAGATCGCACCCGACGGTGTCAAGTGTTACAACCCCGCGTTCGACGTAACACCCTGGAACCTGATTACAGGCATAATAACGGAAAAGGGAATCGCAAGACCACCGTACGATGTTTCACTCGCAAAGATGTTCGAATCGACACACTGAGGAGGGTTTCTTATGTGGGAAGTTCTTGGTAAAAAGGATAGAGAGGTATTCGATATAATTATCAAGGAGCTAAAAAGGCAGGAAAACGGACTGGANNTTGATCGCTTCCGAGAATTTCGTTTCCATAGCCGTCATGGAGGCTGTCGGATCGATTATGACGAACAAGTACGCCGAAGGGTATCCCGCTAAGAGGTACTACGGAGGTTGCCGTTTCGTGGATGAGGCCGAAAACCTTGCCAGGGACCGGGCCAAGCGTCTCTTCAACGCCAATTTCGTCAACGTT
>DBRH01000069.1:883-22022 GCA_002305955.1 Kosmotogaceae bacterium UBA1373 | reverse complement strand
AATCTATTCCACAAACCTCTTGACCCAGACGGTTCCGCTCACGTATATGGTCATTGTCGAATCCTGCGTGGCGCTGTAATCGTACAGGGCCAGCCAGTTTATGTCCTCGGAAACTCCGCTGTTCAGTATGTCGATTATCATCGAAAATGCCGGAGTGGAACCGGAATCCCTCTCGAAGATATTCTCGCCCGGAAGGATAGTGTCGTTGAAAAGTTCGTTGTCTTCTATGCTTTCCGGATCGGTTATCAGTAGAGGTATATCCGTGAAGGGATCGCGGGAAATATAGAACTTTAGATCTAGCTGGCCATCTTCGCTCTCCCAGAGCACCCTGGCCTTCACCTGAACACTGGTGATTTGGAAGTTATCTGGAATTTGAATCGGGCTGCTTTTTTGAGCCTCTGCGATAATCTCGTCGAGAGTCGGGATGCTCTGGCTGCCGAAGGCAAAGCTATTTATCGGGAAAGGGGTGCCCGGTAGCTGAAAGACTATGGGTTCGATGAGGCTCTCTGTTATCGGTATTGGAACTGGCATTATGTATAGACACCCGCTCAACGCCAGTACCATCGAAAGTATCGCCGGAATGAAAAACCATCTCTTCATAAAAATCTCTCCCCTCCAGAAATTTTAGCCGCTTTATCTTCAAGAAAGCCCGGTGTGGATCGAACAGGAATTTCTACTCGAGAAGCACACCGGGCGAGATGTTCAGGACTGTACTTTAGATTATACTCTCTATCTTTTTCATTACTTCATCGGTCAGTTTTTCTTTGACTTCGAGGGCTTTCAAGTTCTCTTCGAGCTGCTCGACCCTGCTGACCCCGAGAATTACGGAACTCACGTTCTCGTTTTTCAGAACCCAGGCCAGAGCCAGTTGAGGCAAACCGGTCTCCAGCTCTTTCGCCACATTGGCCAGTTTTCCGACTTTTTCAAGATTTTTCCTGGACAGCATGCCGTTTTCTTCCAGGTGTTTCTTCAAACCGGGGAATCTGGCGAGGCGGCTGTCTTTAGGAACTCCATCGTTGTATTTGCCGGTGAGCAATCCACTGGCCAGCGGGCTCCAGACGGTCAGTCCCATCCCGTATTTCTCGTATATGGGGAGATATTCCTTCTCCACCCTCTCTCGAGAGAGCATATTGTACTGGGGCTGTTCTACCACGGGATGAATTGCGTTGAGCTTTTCCGCCACACGGTGCGCCTCTTCGAGTTCGCCGGCACTCCACTCCGAAGTTCCCCAGTAGAAGGCCAGCCCATTTCTGACTATATANNNNCTCAATTGGAGTCGCTTCAGAGAGTTCCAGGTGCCCTCGAGAAGATGCTTCCGCGAAAGGCCTTTCTGGTTCGGCTTGTTTCCACCCCAGAAGATCTTGGTAGAAACGACGACTTCCTCGCGTTTGAACTCCTTTAGTATCTCGCCCATCATCGATTCAGACATTCCGCTCGCGTAGGCCTCGGCGTTGTCAAAGAAGTTTATTCCCTCTCTGTATGCTCTGCGCATGGCCTCCCTGGCGTTCTCGATATCCAGCTGCGCTCCGAAAGTCAACCACGAACCGAGAGACAGTTCACTGATCCTTAAACCGCTTCTTCCAACTTTGCGATATTCCATAAATAACCTCCTTCACTCTCAATGATTTTAATTCCGATATACTTTGTTTGCTTTGATTATACCACCGTAAGCTTAACTAACAATATATCGACCGAAACTCTTCCCCTGCTGAAAGTTCAACAAAAGCGCCAACTCGGCAAAGCATTACAGTTTTTTTCGCTTTCTCTGATAAACTTTATTTGTGAATAAAAAAGGGGGTGTTTCGTATGTACGAAAGAAGCGAAGGTAATTCTGGCATCGAAGGAATCTCTTACCAGACTCTGAGCGGTTTGAGCTACTGGGCCGGATTCGTCGGCGTATGGACTCTCATCGGCGCTACACTCGGAATAATCGGCTCGATCGCAGGAATGATAGCGAACCCCTTTTCTATATTCGGTCTCATCAGTGCTATCGTTGCGCTGGTGATGGGTCTCAGGCTAAGAAGAACGAAGAGGGAGCTGGAAACCTTCATTCACACCAAGGCTCCTGTGAATCTCGAGATAGGTCTCGACAGCATGATGAAGTATTTCAGGATCCAGGGCGTCCTTATAATCCTGGCCATCGTCTTCGTTCTTATCACATTGATCGCCGTGATCGTAATGGGGGCGGCTTTCAATTTCAATTTCGATTTCTATAACACATAAGATGGCAACAGGGAGGTTTTACTCATCGTTCTAAACATCGTTCTGATAATCGCGGTCTGCATACTGCTGCTGATACTGTTACAGTCGCGCAAGAAGACGACCGTCAGAACCGAATCGGTGATTCACAGGATCGAGCGAATCGCCGAGCTGAGCACGGCCAGAATGACCACGCTGCTCATATTCGAACCTGAAAAGGAAAGCATAGTGCCGGGCACTTCGCAGAGATATATTTTTATAGTTCCCTTTCAAGTTCGCGGTTATCTCGATCTAAAAAGCATAGATAGCAACTCTATCGAGATATACGAAGGGGAGAGCAGAAGAATAAAGCTAGTTCTCCCTCCTCCGGAGCTCGAGGTGACCATACCCCAGAGCAAGATACCGGATATACGTGTGATAAATCAGAGTGGTGTGCTGGTTAAGGTTTTCGGGAACAGGGATATGCTCAAGACGTTCCAGTCTTACAGCAAAGAGATAGAACAACAGGCGTTGATCAGCGCGCACGAAATGGGTATTGAAGAGACTTCCAGAGAGAGCGCCAGAAACTTCTTCCACGGATTGCTCCTGGGAATGGGGTTCGATGAGGTGGTAGTGCTTTTCAAAGAGCTGGAAAGACCGCAAAGCCTCCGGGAGAGCACAAATACCGCGATTCGCTGAGTCAGGCGATTTATAACTATCTAAAAAGCGATATACGTTTTGAGAAATAAAAGGTCTTTGGTTGATAAAAAAAGTTGAGGGGGGAGAAAAAATGAAGAAGTGGATGATCTATACGCTCATCGCCGCGGTCGCTGTGGCGATCGTTCTCATAGCGACGATTCCGGCACTGCTGAACAAAGAACCCGTTATGGAGCTGCCGGTTCAGGTGGTCAACCAGGGAGAAAAGCTCACTGTCGATTTGAGGGCCTTTATAAAAGATGAAAAGGCCGATGAAGTCACGCTCGAAAAGGTCGATGGCCCCGGAACCATAACCGGATCGGTATTCACATTCGAGCCGGCTTTCAAGTATGTGGGCGAAGTGATCGCAAAGATAAAGGCGACCGACAAGCAGGGGAAAAACTCGACCGGAGAGCTGAAGATAAACGTCATACGAGTCAACAGACCTCCGGAAATCGACACGACACCGCTCAAGGTTTTAGAGGGAGAGAGTATGTCCCTCGACCTTTTGACTATCGTTAAAGATCCCGATAACGATGAGCTGTCTCTAGCCGTCGATGGTCCTGGAAAGCTTGAGGGAAATACGTATGTGTATGCTCCCGGGTATCTGGATGCCGGTAAGAAAGTCCTGAGAATCACCGCAAAAGATTCCGAGGGCAACGAAACGGTGAGGGATGTGCAACTCGAAGTGGTGGACGTGAACGCGCCGCCGGCTCTGGTGGTGTCCGATCAAACGGTCCGGGAAGGAGACTCTCTGGCCGTAGATCTCGCGGCTCTCGTTTCGGATGCTGAAGGGGACGGGGTGACACTGACGCTAATCGAAGGACCGGGAGAGATCGTCGACGGAGTCTTCATCTATAAGCCGGGCTTTGCGGAGGCCGGTGAAAGTGTGGTTTCGATCTCCGCCAAAGATAGCAGGGGAGGCGAATCGACCTCGACTTTCAAAGTGACGGTTACCGAGACGAACAGACCGCCCAGAATCTTCTTGAGCGATATGGTTATTTCCGAAGGTGAAGAACTCGTAGTGGACCTCTCGAGCCGCCTGATAGATCCCGACAACGATCCTTTAGAGATCACCGTGGAAGGGCCCGGCGCGGTGCAAGAGAACAGATACGTTTATACTCCAGGCTACCGCGATGCCGGTGATAAGACCGTTACTATAATGGTTTCCGATGGCAAAGGCGGAACTGGCAGAGCTTCTTTCACGATTTTGGTGCAGGATGCGAACAGACCACCCGAAGGATCGATAGCTAACGAAACCATCTTCGAAGGAGAGAGGCTTAACCTTTACCTCAAAGCCTTTGCCTACGATCCCGACGGCGATGGGATATTCTTCGAACTGCTTGAAGGACCGGGAAGTGTAGAGGGCGATAGTTACACCTACGAGCCGGATTTTGAATCGGCCGGTCTCAAGGAAGTCAAGATAAAGGTCTCCGACTCCAATGGCGAAGAAAAGATACTCGTCTTCGAGATAGATGTCGTTGATGTAAATAGAGCTCCCGTGGCTGTCCTGCCTTCGATTGCGGCAAGCATAAAGGAGACCTTCACGCTGGGTCTAGATCTCAAGAGCTTCTTCACCGACCCGGACGGCGAGGAACTGTCCTTCGCCATTTTAGAAGGACCGGGAAGCATCGAGGGGGGTAATTATAAATACACGCCTTCGTACAACGACCAGGGGGAAAAGACGGTAACGATAGTTGCGAGAGATTCCTCGGGTCTCTCCGCAAATCTACCCATTATTATCTCTGTGATGGATCTTAACAGATCCCCCAGAATACTTCTCAGCGATAAGATGATAGACGAGGGGGCTAACCTCGTTGTGGATCTCCGGATGCAGTCGATAGATCTCGACGGCGACGAACTGACCTTCACTCTCGTGGAAGGACCCGGGAGCGTCGAAAATGCGATCTACACTTTCGAACCTTCTTTCGATGAGAGCGGAGACCACACTGTTACTATACAGGTATCCGATGGTCTAGCGTCGGTGACGGGCGAATTCATGGTAGAAGTGGTGGATGTGAATCGCACCCCCGAGACTACGATCAAAGAGATCAAGAGCAGCATAAGAGAAGGGTTCTCCCTTGGCATGAACCTGACCACCTTCTTCAGCGACCCCGACGGCGATGAATTGACACTCTCTCTGGAGGGTCCGGGAACACTTGAAGGGAACGGCTACACCTACAGCCCCGGTTACGAGGATTCCGGCGAAAAATTCATACTCGTAACCGCCAGCGATGGCAGGGGTGGCGGTGTGACACTGCCCATCATCATAACGGTTCTCGATGTTAACAGGTTACCCGAAATTAAGGAACCGTTTCCCGAAGTTACCCTCGAAGAGGGGAAGACCGTTGAAATCGAACTCGGGGATTTCATAAGCGATCCCGACGGCGATGATTTGCTGTTTGAGATTCGAGAAGGGCCTGGAAGCATCGTGGACGGTAAATACGTTTTCGAGCCTCGCACAGGAGAGGCCGGTCAGAAGGATGTTATGATAAAGGTTAGCGATGGAAAGAGCGAGTTAACCGTTCCTTTAAAGATCTTCGTGGAAGCGGGTCATCGCGTAGTTTCCATAACATACGCGTTGTTCTCTTCGGGGATCGATAAAGTGAAACTGGTCGCCGGCTCTCACGAGATAATCTCTAGCGGGCAACGCGCAGAGCTTGAAGTCGATTGGCCTCTGGATTTCGATACCGTATCCATATGGAAAGTGACTGAAGAAAGCGCGGAGTTCATCGGAGCGGCCAGAATAACCGCCAGCTCATCCTCGAGAAACATTCCCGTCGTATCGGAAGGTGGAGAAACGAAAGGGTCTGTCAGAATAGAATTGAAATAAATCCGGCAACGATTAAAACCGGCAGCCAGATGACTGCCGGTTTTATTGCGATCTAGATCAGACGTTTTCCGCCGTCTTTCTCAATACCGCGAAACCGTACGGATCTAGAGACAGAGTAAATGAATCGATCCTGGCAGATCCCGAAAGCAGAACATCGTAAGGCCTCCCGATTTCGTATTCCCCGGCGACGGGCGAGTTGTTCAGGCAAACTACAACCCGTTCATTCCCGTACTCTCTCTCGAACGTGAAAACTCCGTTTTCGGCGACGCCGGGTATGAAAGCTCCCTTTCTCAGAGCCGGACTGGTTTTTCGAAGCTCTATGAGCCTCTTGCAGAACTCAAGAAGTTCCCGGTCCCAGAGTCTCTCGTCCCATATCATCGACCTCCGGCAGTCCGGATCATTACCGCCTTCGATGCCTATCTCGTCGCCGTAATAGATCGCGGGAACGCCCGGGTAGGCGAATAAGAACAATAGTATGAGTCTGACTATCTCCTTCCTGCCATTGCAGAGTGTGGTGATTCTGGGGCGATCGTGGCTGTCAATCATGTTGTACATCGCATAATTCGCCCAGTCGGGATAGCTACGTCGCAAGACATAGAGCTTTTCTCCAAAGGTCTTCGCGTCGATGTTGTTGAAGACGAAAAAGGAGAGAAGATACTTTCTCAATCTGTAGTTCATCGCTCCGTCCAGATAACCTCCCTTGAACCAGGAAGTTCCAAGATGAAGAAGCTCGCCCAGAACGTAAGCCTCCGGCTTCATCTCTTTGGAGGTCTCTCGAACGGCGCGAACGAAATCGGGATGCAGGTATTCCACAGTGTCGAGCCGCCAGCCGTCGATATCGGCCTTCTCGAACCAGTATCGGACCACTCCAAGCAAATACTCTCTCACCTGAGGGTTGGAAAGATCGAACTCGGGCATCTTTCCGTAGCCGGCAAAACAACGGTAGTTCGGTTCAGGGCTTTCGACAACCGGTATCGAGTCGATGTGAAACCATTTCCAGTAGCGGGACTCTTTACCCCTGTTCGTCGCGTCAACGAAGAACGGGTGTTCGACACCACAGTGGTTGAAAACTCCGTCCAGCAAGATTCTCATCCCCCTCACATGAACCTGCTCGACCAATTCTATGAGAGCCTCGTCTCCGCCCAGAGCTTCGTCTACTTTGAAGTAATTGCGGGTATCGTATTTGTGGTTCGAAGGCGCATCGAAGATGGGAGTCAGGTATATACAGTTGACTCCGAGCTTCTGCAAATAATCCAGCTTATGGATGATTCCTCGCAGGTCTCCTCCGTAGAAGCGATTCCTCTCGGGCGAGGCACCCCAGTTAAGGGTTTCCGGAGGATCGTTGTACGGTTCACCGTTGAAGAAAGAGTCGGGAAATATCTGATAAATGATGGCGTCACTTGTCCATTCCGGTGGTTTTAGCTGCATTCATATCCTCCTTTTTATTCTTTGACCGCTCCACCCGTCAAGCCGGAGACGATTTGACCCTGCAACGAATAGAAGATCGCCACTATCACGAGAGAACCGAGGACTCCGGCCGCGGCGAAGGGTCCCCACCTGTCGTCGTAATGCTGACCTACGAACAGACGCAATCCCACGGCCAGGGTGTACATGTTGTCACCCTTGAGCAGGGTACTCGCGATCATGTATTCGGAATAAGTGGCGATGAATTGAATAATGAAGACTACAACGAGAATAGGTTTCGCCAGGGGCAGCACAATGCTCAGAAACGTTCTGAAGTGGGTGGCTCCGTCAACGAAGGCCGCCTCCTCCAGCGAACGGGGAATACTGTCGAAGTATCCCTTCATGAGCCACGTGTTGAAACCTATCGCGCCTCCCAGATAGACGAAGATCAGCCCTGCGTGGGTGTTGAGGCCGAGCAGGGGAAAGTTCTTGTTGAACCACGCCATAATCAGGAAGATCGCCGTCATTCCCAGTGTCTGAGGAAACATCTGAACCAGGAGAATCATCAACAATCCAGCTCTCCTTCCACGAAAGCTGAACCGTGAAAAAGCGTACGCCCCCAGCGCGCACAGAAACACGCTTATTGACGAGGTCACGAAACAGATTTTCAGGGTGTTCCACATCCACATCGTGAACACTCTGTTGGTGCCGAAGAGAAGGCTCGTGTAGTTGTCGAGCGTCGGTTTGGCCGGGAATATTCCCGTCGAGTTGATCGAATTGGCCGGATTGAAAGAGGTGCCTATTATGAAAAGTGCCGGAAAGACTGCAAACACGATCGCAACCCAGATCACCCCGTGTCGAATCATCCTACCGATAACATATCTGGCGGTCCTTTTATATCTCATTGGCAACATCCTCAAGCACTCTGGTTCTTCTAAAGCTGATAATCGATATAGTAACCACGATCGCGAAGATCACCACAGATACCGCGGCCGAGAGGGCCATTTCGCTTCCCTCTCTTCCCGAGAAGGCCAGTTTGTAGGCGTAAGAGATAAGGATATCCGTCGCTCCTGCGACATCTCCGATTCCCGTTACCGGACGGCCCTCGGTGAGTAGCCAGATCACCGTGAAATTGTTGAAAGTCGTCGCGAATGAACCTATTAGAAGCGGAGCCAGCGTCACGATCACCAGCGGAAAGGTCACCTTCCTGAACTTTTGCCAGCTCCCGGCACCGTCGATCTTCGCCGCTTCAAGAAGATGCGGTGGAATCGCCTGTAAAGCCCCTAACGAAACCAGCATCATGTAGGGAAATGTGAGCCAGATGTTGGTGAGCAACACCGAGAACCTCGCCCAGAAGACCGTGTCCAGCCAGGGTATGGATATACCGGCAAGATATTTAAGCATCCTGTTGAAAAAGCCGAACTCGCCGCTGTAAAAACCGTACCGCCAGATCAGCAGAGAGATGAAGGACGGCATCGCGTACGGAACTATCAGAAGAGATCTGTAGAGTTTTCTGAATCTGAGTTTGCTGTCGTTAAGCATCATGGCCAGAAACAGGCCTATGGCGAAGCTGATAAGAACCGTCAAAAGCGACCATTCGATGGTCCAGACGAAGACCCCGAAGAAGGGCTTTTTGTATTTTTCGGTCTTTATTATTCTTAGATAGTTTTGAAGACCGACATATTCCGTCCAGCCTGGATCAAGAGCTTCTCCGTCGCTCGAGATGAATCGGGCCTTTTCGGGTCTGTAAGTCTTCCCGGTTTTTAGATCGGTCAGCGTGTCGGTAGCCTCGTCGTAAGCGTACTGATGTTCGTACTGTCTGAACTCGCGCAGGGTACTTAGCCTCAGCCAGCCGTTGCCGTAGGGTATTCTCAATTTCTGCAGCAGAGAGATCTTTGAGGCGATTTTTGACGCCTCCATAACTTTCCATTCACCGATCTTATCGGGCGTTCCGTCCAGATCGCTGTCAACGATTTCGAATTCGCCGGGATCGCGAATCTCGCCATTCATATCCACAAGAAGTTCTTCATAGGATTTCAGCAAGAGAAGTATTATATCCGAATCGTTCCCGTACGCCTTGAAGCTGTATTTTTCGGCGTCGGGCCGCAGATATTCGCGGTTGAGAAAGAGATTTATCGCGTCGTCTTTCCCTATGACGTGACCTGTAGAGTAGTTGGTGAGGGAGAGATACACGTTGTAAAGGATCGGAAGAACGACCATGGCCGTCAAGAAAAAGAGTCCGGGCAGTAGGTATCTCAAAGGGTAGCTCTTCTTTTTGAAGACAACTGAATTTACTACCACCAGCAGCACGATTCCCGCGGTCGAAAGGTACAATTCGCCCGAGATCGCGAAGAGTATACATACGAAAATGGCGAACGCATTGAACAGCGATATTACGGTTATT
This sequence comes from Kosmotogaceae bacterium UBA1373, assembly GCA_002305955.1. GTDB lineage: Bacteria > Thermotogota > Thermotogae > Petrotogales > Kosmotogaceae > Mesotoga. The sequence goes on along the minus strand of DBRH01000069.1, from coordinate 12,507 downwards.
TTCAGAAGAAACCCCAGTAAACGCCTCTCCATTACTTTCTCCATAAACTGTATCCCCCGGAATACTCATCTCAGATCTCTTTTCTATTGAGTACGCCCTCTCTATCCAGTGCCGGGGGATACAGGTCTACTTGCATTCGTCAGTTGGAAAAGGTATCTTCTAGCACTTTTGCAGCCTGCCTCAGAGCTTCATGTGGAGAAAGCGTCTGGCTGCATATCAAAGTCATCGCATCCGTCCAGACAGACCAGACCGTGTTCATTTCCGGAACGTTTGGAAGCGGCATACCGAAAGAGATCGATTCTGCGAAGGCATTCATGACCGGATCGTCCCTGGTCTCTTCAAAGGCCGGTATGAACGCCGACGGCCTCGGGTCCATCTCAAATATCTTTAGCATCGACTCTTTGGTTGCATAATGGTTCTCGATGAAGTCCTGTATAATTGCCTTGTTGGGGGAGTACGCGTTGACCATGATGCCTGACACGCCTACGAAAGGCCGTGGCCGTTGCCCGCATATTGTCGGTATGGGCGCAACTCCTACGTTTACTCCTCCGCTTTCTGCGATGGGGATACTCCAGGGTCCGGTGATTACCATTCCCGCCTTTCCTTCGGAGAGAAGTCCCGTCATAGTCTCCCAGGGTATCTCTCCCGGCATGAGCCCCTCCTCGATAAGCCAGTCTATAAGAGTGGCTCCCAGAATCATTCCGACGGAGTCAAGACCGATATCGTCCATCAATAGCGTCCCCTCCGGACTCTGTCCGAATATGTATCCTCCGAGAGCCGAAAGCACCGGGAAGCTGTTGTAAGGGAAGGGGAGTTCGACGATGAATCCGTACTGCCCGATAGCGGGGTTGGTAATCTCTCTTGTGATAGTGATCAATTCGTCCCAGGTCTGAGGGGGTTCAGGAACGAGATCTTTGTTGTACAGCAGGGCGACCCCCTCCCTGCTGTAAGGGACGCCGTAAAGCTTTCCTTCGAAGGACATGGCATCGATAGTCACGGGATCGAACTGCAAGAGTAGATCTTCGGGAAGGTCGATAGCGGCGATGGTACCGTTGCGGACCAGTCTTCCTATCCAATCATGAGCCCCGACGATCAGATCGGGACCCTCGCCCGCCGGAGAGGCCGTAACCACTTGTTCGGTAATCGCATCCATGGTCATTTCGTAGACCGTCACGGTTATACCGGTCATTTCGGTGTACTCTCTGGCCAGTTCCTTGAAGATCGGAGTTCTCGTGTCATCTGCCCAGATTATCAGCTGTCCGTCGACCGTGGCAGTTATCACCGAACCCAGAAACAACATCGAAACCGCAAGAACGATCAGAACCTTTCTTCTCATATTCTCCTCCTTTCTATACCCTGGAATTATTCCAGGCTCAAGCGGATTCACGCTCCACCATTTCAGGTTTCAAGCAGAGACTTTCGACTTCCTTTCCAGGTCTCTCGAGGCGCTGGAGCATCATATTTACGGCTTTCTCTCCCATCTGCTCTATCGGTTGCCTCACCGTAGTGATTCCCCAGTCTCTGGCGAGCGATTGATCGTCGTAACCGACCAGCTTCACATCCCGACCGATGCGAAGGCCTCTGAGCTGGGCCTCCCGCATAACTCCGAATGCGTAAAGATCGCTCATGGCGAAGATGTTGAAGGGAGGCCGATCGTTGTCGAAGATATCGCGGGCCGCGAGAGCTCCGGCGCTCCAGCTGAAATCGTAGGAGTGAACGTTTCTCTGCGGAAGGCTTTTCCCGCTTTCGAGGAGCGCTTTCTGAAAACCTTTGAATCTTGAGTTGAAGACGGGCCAGAAGCCCGAATCTATCGATTCCTGCATCATTATGACGTGTGTGCTTCCTTCTAGCTGCGAGAACTTCCTTCCCACAAGGTATCCTCCGAGCTCGTTGTCTATGTAGATCGAGTCGTACAGGGGCGAATAGCTGTCAACAAGAACCGTTGGACCTTCGAAGGGTTTACGGAAAGATGAAAAGAGATGCTCGATATCGAACGAGCAAAGAAACATTCCAGCCGCCTCTGAATTGGGAATGTCGTGCATCATGACTTTCGAGAGCCAGTCTCTTTTGAGAACGGGGAAGAGCATCATGGCGTACCATTGCGCTCTGAGCTTCTCTTCCATGCTTTTTATTAGTCTTTCATAGAACTCCGTACCGATCATGGGAATCACTATACCGATTGTGGAGGATCTTCCACCGGCCGTTCTCCGGGCGTTCTGGTTTGGGCGGTAACCGAGTTTTTCTATTACTTCGAGCACTCTCTTTCTAGTTTCGCTGTTAACATTCTGACTTCCGTTGATTACCCTCGACACCGTTCCTCGCGATACTCCGCTGAGTCTGGCGACATCTTCTATCGTTATCGGTTTCATAATCTCACTCCCCTGTCGAAAGATATGAATTGAATATTGTGAGGGCTCACAATAATATATCATAATCGAGCAACAAAAGTCAATTCTCACATTTGAGTGGAAATATCTTACGTTAATGGCCATTAAAAACAATTATAGCGATATACATTTCCTAAGACTATAAATTGGCATTGCCAGCAGTCTCGCCAATATCACGTTATTGTGAGCGCTCACAACAAGAAGATGTCCGTTGAGAGTATTTCCAATTCGAAGCATGGATTCCTCCCTGCCCGCGTTGGGAAGGGCCGAGTCTGGGACACTGGATGTAGAGTCTGGCAAGAATATTAAGACGTCCTTGGAAGAGGACCGGAGAAGTTTATCCAATCATAGCGCGGCTTCGAGATCTCCGATGGATATGCTTTCGGCCGATAAACAATGTCTTTCAAGTATCGAGGGGTACTTCAGCCCAGATCCGGTGATTATCGAGACGATCCGGGCCTTTTTCAGAGGAATCAGTTCTTTCAACTTCTTTATCGCCGCGACCGACGTCACGCCGGCCGGTTGAGCGAACAGTCCCTCTCCGGCAAGTCTCGTCTGTGCCTCCAGTATTTCTTCTTCTTTCAGGCAAAGGGTCAGGCCGCCGTTTTTCTTGAGCATTCGAAGAACGGCATTCCCGCTCGGCGGGAAGGGGTTCTCTATGGCGTGCGCTATTGTGGAGGGATTTGGAACCCTCTCTATTTTCTCCCGGCCAGAATCGAAGGCGTTGTGTATCGGTGCGCAGCCGCAGGCCTGAACGGCCACCATGACCGGCGTCCTTTCCGAAAGGCCGGCCTCTGCGATCTCTCTGAAGCCCTTTTCGATACCCCGTATGTTGCCGCCCGAACTGGTCGGAACGATGACGAAATCCGGCACTTTTTCACCGAGCTGCAGATAAATCTCGAAGGCGATGGTCTTCGAGCCCTCCACTCGCATCGGAACGTCCGAATTGGAGAAGTATATACCCTTCGAAGGCCCCGTTTCGAGTGATTTGAGGTAGAGTTCGCCGTAATCTCCATCGACTTTGATCACCCTCGGTCCGTATATGGCGATGGGCCGGATCTTCTCCGCGGGTATGTTTTTCGACACCAGGATCGTCGTATTCATTCCCATCCGCGCGCCGTAGGCGGCCACCGAAGCCGCCATGTTGCCGGTAGATACTGTCCCGAAGCCTTTGTATCCCTTTTCAACGGCGTCCAGCAGAGTGAGATAAGTTCCCCTGTCTTTGAAAGACCAGGTGGGATTGATGGATTCGTTTTTGAGATAGAACTCGAAGTCGCACTCGGAAGCGAACGCAAATGACCGGGACATGGGCGTCCATCCCTCCCCCATTGAAAGGAACGCCTCATCTTTCAACGGGGGAAGAAACGACGAAAAGCGGTTCAGGATACTCTGTCCTTCGGAGGAGAAGCTTTTTGATTCCGGAGCAAACAAAACTTCCAGGGGCTCTCCGCAGCCGCACCTGAAAGCGAGAGAGTCGCCCGGATATTCTTTTCCACAGCCCGTGCATATCAACCGATACAATTTCTTCCTCCGGAGGTTCAGATGCTTATCTGGCTGATAGTATACTGGAGAACCTCTTGAAAGCCCAGCCTCTTGGCTATAAGGACAGATGGATTGTTGGAGGCTTCACACTGCCAGTCAACTATCAAACCCTTCGAACAACTCTCTTTCACGCAGGCCAAAGCAACCTTTCTACCAAAGCCCAGTCGTTTGAAGCCTTTCAGCGTTTCGGCCCCAAGTTCTATATGGTTCTTTGACCTGTAAACCCCTATACACAGGCTCACGATCTTGCTGTCCTCCACGGCACAAAAGCCGAGACTGTTCTCAAGGAAACTATCGAGGTTTGGCCAGAAAGATAGGATCCATCCTGTAAGGTGATCGATATTTTCCAGACTGCTCTCCAGCAACTCCGCGGTGATTCTAACGGCCGAATCGCTTTCAAGGGTGCTTGGGCCGAAGCCAGACGGGTTGAGTCTGAACAGGTACCTGAGTATGGGTTTCGGTTCCAGATCGCCTAGAAGATCCCTCAAGCATCTCTTTGCCTTACCGGTCGAGTAGAAGTTGAGCACAGGAATACCCTTTTCTCCGGCGGCCGGAATCAGGTACTTTTCCAGAAACTCGCCATACTCTCCCTTAGATTCCTCTCCGGGATCTCCGCCTATCAATACCGTGTCGTGGCAATTCCAGACAATAACCGAATCGGGTTTCTCTTCGTTGCAAACGAACAACTTCCCCAATGTGTTTCCTTCTAAAATCGATGGCACGGCTAGATTATAAGAAATCTCACCCAGCAAAGGTCTGACACGGGAGAAGTCCTCGGAACGGAGTTCGACTAACATCTGCAATCTCCTTTCGTCTGGGCTAATTAATCAATTCTACTTCAAACCCACTTTACAATGCAACACAATGAGACATGACAATGTTTTTTCCCAAAAATGGTAAATTATTCGAGGAGGTGATAGTTTGGAGAGTAACGGCTATATCGACGTCGATGGAATAACTTACAAACTCGTGAGCAGACAGAAAAGCAGGCACAAGCAAATCAAGATAAGAACTCGCGGTCCGATGGGGGTAAGATTGGAGAGGGAGGAGAGCTTTTTCAAGAGTAACAGGGAATACTTGAAAACCCTCGTGAGCGATTCGGAGGTGAACATTCCGCTGGAAAAGGAGTGAACCCTTCCCGAATATAGCCGCTTTTGAATCTGAATATACGCAGCCGGAATAATCCGGTCGAATGACGAATCGAGATCTGTGCTTTCTGGCACGGAATTTCATGTAGTGAATTAAGAGAATCCAGAGCATTAATACGATCGAAAGATCTACGGGAACTCGGGATGTGGTATGATGGTTTTTCGATCGATTTTATCGAATATAGGGATATTGGGAAGTCGTTTTCGATTCAGGGAGGTGACTACATGAAGAGAAGTTTTATCCTTGTTTTGCTGCTGGTCTCAACGTTCACGGTACTGTTCTCGATTGAATTGAAAGATTCTGGCAACCAGATGAAAGCGACGCAGCTGGCCGTTCTAGAAATCGATGAAACCCCCGCCACCGGTTACCTGTGGCACATAGGCGCGGAACCTTCCAATGTTCTCCGCAATTTCCTCGAAGAACACATGGCCGGTTCGGCCTTTCCGGGCGCACCGTCCGTCAAGGGCTGGATAATGACGGCCGCAAAAGAAGGAAAGGCGCTGCTTACTCTCAAGCTCTACAGAGACTGGGAGGGAGAGAGGAAGGCCATAGATTTCAGAGCGGTGACTGTAGATGTGAGCGGAGAGGAGAAAGGCCAGGTGGATCTGAAGATAGTGCTGAACGAGATGGCGCTCGGATCGACGGCGACCGTGACTCTGGAAGAGAATGGAAGCACCGGTTACACCTGGAGATATCATATTCTTGGAGAGGGCCTTCAGGAAATCAAGAAAGAGACCATCGCAGACACCAGCGGTCTGGTCGGGGCTCCCGCGAAAGTCATATGGACCTTTCAGGCCGTTGACGAAGGTTACACCACAATTGTGTTCAGATACTTCAGATCGTGGGAAGGGGAAGGATCGGCTGTAGATTTCAGGGCTTTCAACGTGTTTGTCGAGTGAGCGAAGTTATCAAGAAAGGGAAATCCGGGGTGAATTTATCTTGAAAGTACGTTTCAGCTGGTTTCGAGTTTCAGTCTTTCTCATATGCGTCTTTCTTGCGGGAGTATTCATTTTCGTTATACCCTCGGAGAAACCCGCAAGGCTTTTGACCGTTCTCAGCGAGTCGGTTCTGGTCGGCGCATCCCTTGTGGTGGCGTTCGTGCTCAAGAGGAGTCTCGTTCACCCCGGGATTCCCGCGGGGCTCCTGCTCATATCCCTGTCGGTCTATATGGATCTTCTACAGTCCATAACCGGGCTCATCCTCTTCGAGACGCTTGCCGTTGTTTTGTCTATTATAGCGGCAATCGTTCTACTATACTATATTGTGCTGCATGTGAGAAATCTGAGGATTATGATAATCGAACACGAGACCATAATAAACGGTTCCAACGAAGGGGTAATCTTGCGCAATCTCAAAGATAATACTGTTCGTTTCAACGAAGCGGCCCGCAAGATACTCGGCTATGAGCCCGAAGAGCTGAAAAGGCTCTCCATTTACGATATCGTGCTCCCTCAAGAGCTGGAATTTCACGGTGAGATGATGGAGAGAGTTATGAAAGGCGAAACGATATCTCCCTACGAGGCCAGGTACGCCGGAAAGAACGGAAAAGAGATAGACGTTCAGGTAAATGCCTCGCTCGTCAAAAACGATAAGGGAATCCCCGATTATATAATATTCGCCTTCAGAGACATAACCAGGATCAAAGCGATGGAACTATCTCTGAGGGAACTGAACAGGTTCCACAGGGCTTTGAACGAAGTGGTGACGGAAGCACTGGAGAGCGGTCTGGATAACAACGCATACCACGATTTTCTTTTTAGGTGTGTCGAAGCCTTTCCCGGCGCCGATGCCGGTGTTTTCCTGCTGAAGGAGGAAGATGAGAGGTTCCATTACGTTGCGGCCTGCAACTACGATTTTGAAGAACTCAAAAAGGTATCCTTCGCCACCGATGAACTGATCCAGGCCAACAGCGACAGGGTAACGGTGATAAAGGATTACGCTGTTGACTACGAGATGGACGACGAGCGTCAGAGAATAATCCTTACGGCCGGTCGGCTAGGAGAAATCAAGAGTACCATCACCATTCCCATACTCATCGACGGTAAGGTCATGATGTACTTCAACCTCGACAGTCTAAAATCCTCGACCGTTTTCGACAATCCCGAAATCCAGGAAATCGCCGCCAGCTTCGGCAGGGCGGTGGCCGTTCTCCTTTCGAGGCTCCGGCTGGAGAGAGAGCTGAACAAGCAGCGGGAACTTATGGAAAGGCTCTCTATGGAGGATCCGCTCACCGGCCTTCCCAACAGACGGTATTTCTTCGACTGCTCGGCCAGACAGATCGAATACCTCCGCAGAAGGAAAGAAGAAATGACGATTCTCTACCTGGATCTCAACGACTTCAAAGGTGTCAACGATACGATGGGACATGATTTTGGAGATGAATTGTTGAAGGAAGTCGGAAAGAGATTGAATTCAATATGCCGGAGCAGCGATCTACTAGCCAGAATGGGCGGCGACGAGTTCGTTTACGTTCTCCCCTCGACCGGGAAAGAAGAGATCGCCGAAGTTATAAAGAGGATAAGGAACTCCTTCAAAGAGCCTTTCGTCGTTGAGAACAAAAGCATCTATCTTTCGACGAGCATAGGAAAAGCGCTCTTTCCCGAGGACGGTCAGAGTGTACGTGAACTGCTGATAGTAGCCGACGAAAGAATGTACTCCGACAAGGACCGAACGAACGGAAGGATAAATAAATCCAGAATCGAGGAATAATCTCCCCCGTCAGCGCATAACAAGCCTGTATTTATCTCCTGCCGCTTTCTCTATCGATACGTTTTTGAAGAATTCTTTCGCCACGAGAAAGGCGTGGGTGAGAACTATCCCCAGATCCAGCCAGTGATGATTTCCGAGAAGATCGGACCTGGTCCAGATGTACAAGCCGTCCTTCTGCACGCTGAATTTCCAGGGTTGCCTGTTCATGGCCGAGGGCGCGAGCCTGCAGGCTTCGAGTATCTGCAGTAGTTTCTCGTCCTGGGGGACAGGCCCTTCAACCAGAGCCGGTAGCTCCTTTCTCTTTCCCATGCCGGTCAACAGATCGTTCAGAGAAAGTTTGCCCGTCTCTTCTTTACCCACAACTATCCCGGCCGGAGCGCCGTCGTTCTTTATACTTCCGTTCCAGCAACTGGCGAGATTCATTTTGGTGAGTTCCAGCACTATCTGCTCGCCCTGAAAACCGTACTCCACAAGACAGGAGGATTTGTCGGGGCAGGGAGCGTATATGACCCCCGAACCCCTGTTGTGATCAGCGAGAATCCACTCCAGATGGCGGGAGTGGAGGGAAGAAACACTAGCCATGAATTCCTTGAGATGTTTTTTCTCATCTTCGGAAAGGCTGTAAGGTACGAATTTTCTTGTTGAGTGTCTCATCCTTATTGTCTCGATTATCATTACTCCTCCTCCTTTTGCTTAACCAGGCCCCGGCCGGGAGAATTTCTGTAAATTTTAACGACATTCAGAGACTTCAACGGTTCGCTGCAAATTCCCGATGCGTATATTAGATTGAAGCTACCGGGACTTTTGTTCGAGCGATTATTCACCGGCTATATTGAAGCCCTCTATCATCATGGACTTCGGACCCAGGTAATCGCTTTCCAGTTCGACTTCGCGCGATAGATAAAGAGATTCGATGTCTCTCAGATTGCCCGTGATCGACCCGCCGGTCACCGGCACTCTTTTGGTCCCATCGAAATACCAGCCCAGTCTTATCTCTCCTCCGAAATCACCGGTCGCCTCGTCCACTTCGACGGCGGAAAAATTGGGAACTTCCAGGTGCGGGCGGGACCTCATCTCTTCGATGCCCACGCTGCCCGGGAGCAGGGAAAAGTTCATTGCCGATCCGGTGGTTTCGACACCGAGATAGCTGGAGTACCTCAAGTTGCCCCAGTACCCCGCGAGCAGGCCGTTCTTGACTATATCTCTTCTCGACAGTTTGAAACCATCCTCGTCGAAGGGGGCTGAAAAGTAAGATTCTTCGAGGTCTGGAACGAGGCTCAGGTTTATTCTGTCGCCCCTCTCATCTCCCTGTACCGACTCTCCGGGTTCAACCTGCGAGATCCTATCGTACTTCATCCTGGCGCTCGACTGGTTGAGATAATATCGCGCGACTTCTTTGGCCGGGTCGCCGGTGAGTATAACCGGTATCGCCTTCAGGAAGGGAGTCGATACGGCCAGAGATCTATCGATGGCCTTGGCCAGGAGATCATGGATTCTTTCCTCTATGATTCTCTTTTCTGGCAGCGATAGCAACAGCTGGTCGTACAGCTCGACCTCTTCCTTTCCGGAGGCGTTCACGATAGTTTCGATATATGTTCTATATCCGGTGTAGGATACATCGACACCTTCGGAGTTGATTATCCTGTGACTGCTCCTGGTTATGAACAGCTCCATCGAGTTGAGCCAGGCCCCTTCGCGGTTATCGGCCTTGAAGATCGCCTCCATAGCGTTCGATGAGAGCTCCTGAAGATCGCGATCATGCGATCCCAGTCGCTCCACTGAAGAAGAAACGAGAGGATACCACGGGTTCTTGACGAAACCGGCCGCAAAGGCAGCCTCGTCTATCGCGGCCTGTAGTTCGTCATCCGACATCGTGGGCGACAATCTGGTGCTGGAACTGCCCCTGTACTTCTCTCCGGATTCGTAGAAATCTCTGTAAACGGTGAGATCGAAATGCCTTACCTTCTTCGCCCGGCTCAGATCCAGCTCTCTCTTGACGAAGAAGTACTCCTGACCTTCGATGAATTTCTCTTCTATTTTCCAGCCGTTTATATCGGCTTTCTGGAGACGTTTGACTATCTTTTCAAGCATTATCCCAACCTCGCTTTGGCTTTTATGTATGGTCCTCCGGAGGAAACCTTTGCGAATTCTTTGTGACCCTTGCCGCAGGCACCGGTTCCGGAAAGCTCGATTTCTCCGGAGACCATGGAGATCGATTTCAACAGGGTGGGAACATAACCGGTCATCATCACGGGAGACACGACCTTTCCGGTGAATTTTCCATCCTTTATCTCTCTCCCGTAGGCGATCACACACTGGATTCCCCAATTTTTCGGATCTTCCATACCGCTGTAGTAGTTCTCCAGGAGATATCCGGACTCTATTGAGGCGATCATCTCTTCCAGAGAGTCGGAACCCGGGGCGAAATAAGTGTTCGTCATTCTGGCGTACGCTTTGCGTTCGAAAGACTCCCTCTTTCCATTTCCGGTGGGTTCGGTGCCCAGAACCGTCGCCGATATGATATCGGATATACCTCGCTTCAAAATACCCCCGTCGATGATCACAGTGTCGTGGGCCAGAGTTCCTTCATCGTCGAAAACGTACGATGAGACTTCTCTCGCCGAAGCGGCCCCGTCGTGCATCGTGACAAGCCCGGAGGCGACTTCTCTGTCCATGTATTCCACGGCTTTCGCCCTTCCCTTGACGAACATATCCATTTCCACGCCGTGGCCGAAGGCCTCGTGAGCTATCAGTCCGGCCACATCGGGAGAACAGATTACATCGTAAACACCGGGCTCGATTCGCCCAGCCGATAGCAACATGCGCGCGTTGTCAACGACTTTGTCGATCTTGCTTTCCATTTCGTCGAGTATTTCCAGTCCTTTGAGGCCCGAAAAGCCCTCGATACCGTATTTGGTGATTCCGTCGCGCCTGGCCAAAACGTAAAGAGCCGCCTGAGACCACATGTACGACTGATAAAGGTCTTTCCTGGTGGATACGAAGAGCTTGCTGACCCTCACGTTCTCCATAAGCGTCATCACGTTCACTATCTCTTCGGAAATCGCATGGGCTCTGTCCCTTATGGCTGAAAGCTTCCGGATTATCTCGCCCGGACTCGTCTGGCCGGGCAATACCGCCACTTCGCCTTCGAAATCGATCTCGCTTTTCTCCTCCTCAGGCGGTGTCAGAGAAGTGTAAGAGAGCGACAGCTCCTTTATGGTCTTCGAAGCGCTCCCAGTTCTTTCCCTTACGTACTCGGCGATTCCCTCTAGGGAGTCTTCATCTACTTCGTTGAATGAATACTCGAAGTATCTCTGCCCGTCATGCACCCTGATCACGAAGCCTCTTTCCAACCAGTCGCTTCCCTTCACGGCGATTCCGGTTGTAGTGACCCTGTAGGTCTTGCCCGCCACATCGGTTCCGAGAATGGAGACGTATGGATACGTCTCTCCTAGAAGCCCTACCAGCTTCTTCAGAGCGGGCCTTTTATCGAGTAAAAACCGAGACTTTCCAACTTTCATCATTTACCTCCTGATTTTTCGTTGTAACTTGCCCTGTTCTGAAGACCATTATACTATAGTTAATCAATAAATGAAATAACTGAAAATGCCACTTGATATTATTTACTATACGGCTCATAATATAGAAAGTAATTGAAGTCAAACTAAAACAGTGTTTTTTATCGAATGGAGACGATGTTCTTCGGGTTATTTCGACAGCAAGGAGGTGCAGGATGGTCGAGATCAGTTCGATAGAGAAGACCTTCGAAAGCAGAAAGAAAAAAGTGAAAGCCGTCGACAGAGTGAGCTTCAAAGCGCAACCGGGCAGAATATACGG
>DBRH01000069.1:0-773 GCA_002305955.1 Kosmotogaceae bacterium UBA1373 | reverse complement strand
AACCATATGCAGAACGGCGATATAAAGAAGGCCATCATGGAAATGGCCGAATATCTGGATATGGGGGAATTTCTAGACAAACAGGTCGGAAAGCTCTCAAGCGGTATGAAACAAAAGGCCGCGATGGCCGTGAGCCTGATTCACAACCCCGAAGTTATAATCTTCGACGAACCTACGAACGGTCTGGACATACTGACCGCAAGAACGGTAACGGGGTTCTTGAAGGATTATCGCAGACAGGGGAAGACGATAATAATATCGACCCATATAATGGCTGTCGCCGAAAAGCTCTGTGACAACGTCGGCATAATATTCAAGGGCCGCCTGGTCGAGGATGACTCGCTCGAGGGCCTGTACGGGAAGTTCAACGAAGACAACCTCGAGGATCTCTTCTTCAAAGTGGCCGAAAGAGAGGGGGTAATGGAGAATGCTTAGAGACGCCCTCATCATCTTCAGGAAAGAACTGAAAAACGTCTTCAAGGATGGAAGAACCATCTTCGCGGTCCTCATACTTCCCATGCTGATCATGCCGGTTATCTTCCTGGTGATCAACACCGTCAGCACCTCGCAGGCCAAATCCTTCGAAGAGACCGTGTACGAGGTGAACCTGGTGAATCTTCCCGATGAACGCTTCGAAGGGATCCTCACCGGCCTGATTAAGTACAGGGCCGTTCAGAACACAGATAAAGAGGCGGTTTTATCCAGGGACAATTACTTGATCGTCGAGTTCCCTGCCGACAGCGATCAGAGAATAGCGAGGGGCGAAGGGCTGG
>DBRH01000016.1 GCA_002305955.1 Kosmotogaceae bacterium UBA1373 | reverse complement strand
GACGGGAGGATTCATCGCCATGTAGATGGAAACGGCGGCTTCTTTCTTAGTAATAGGAGAAGTGGCCTCTATTACGTGACCGTACCTGAAATCGAGAATCTGTCTGTTGCTTCTGTAGGCTACCGTCAATGCGCCCCATGCTTCTTCGGGAGCTTCCCATTCGTCGATAGCGGTGGTGCAGATCTCTTCCACGACGTTCGCTTCGGCTTCCAGCCCAAGAACCTTGACCATGGCCATTGCGAAGTCGGCTCTCGAGACTTCTCCAGTTCCAGTTATAAGCTGCCCCTTGCCGGGGAAGGCCTTTTCTACGGCGGTCTTGAACTCTTCGAAGGTCAGTGGGGAATCATCCGCGGCGGTTATTATCCCCTTTCCCTCTATCATGGGAACAGCCTCTTCGGGAGAGATCTGGGCAAAGGTCATGACCGCAAAGAGCAGCAGTAACGTGGAAATTAGGAGCTTTTTCATTATGAAACACCTCCAAGAAAGATGATGTGGTACTACAATTATAGATACTATTATATATCAGAACGGCTTCAGATCGGGAAGATAAAGCCAACCGACAAGTACATTTTACCAAACTCCCCCGATCATAAAAACGAGAAGAAAATCTTCTCATAAGCTTCTTGAACTTTCAAAGTAACGGCGCCCGGTGCATTGAAGTGAAAATCATCTATGGAATGCACGGGCATGACGCGTGAGACCGTGCTGACCAGGAAGACCTCGTCGGCGGCGAGAAACTCCTCTACCCCTACCCTTCTTTCGTGCAGTTCGTAGCCGAGCTCGCAAATCATCTTCGCGACCTTTCCCCTCGTTATCCCCGGTAGTATGTTGTCTATCTCCGGCGTGTGAATGACTCCGTCCTTCACCATGAAATAGTTGGAGCTCCCGCCTTCGGTAACATATCTGTAGCTACCCTCTTCTCTATACATGAGGGCTTCGTACCCACCGTTCGAATAGGCGTAGTTCTTGGCCAGGACGTTCGGCAAAAGGTTTATCGTCTTGTGCTCGCAGAGTCTGTGTCTCAGGTCCGGGTATGTCAGCAGCTTAACGCCCTTCTTCCAGCTCTCTCTGTCTATGTGCCTCAGGGGTAGTGCCAGCATGAAGAAAGTGGAAGGTGTTCTCTTAGGGGGAAATCTGTGTTCTCTGTGAAGATCGGTGCCGCGTGTGAGTTCCAGGTACAGCTCTCCGTCCTCAATCCCGTTCTTCTTTATAAGTTCGAGAGCGGCGTTTTTGACGTAGCCGCTGCCGTAAGGGAGAGTGATATCGAAGTGAGCGGCGCTCTTTTGCATCCTCGAAAAATGATCTTCAAAGAAGAGGATCTTGTTTTCGATGGTCCTTATCACTTCGAAGAGACCGTCGGCGAAGGTCAAACCCCTGTTCTCCAGCTTGATATGCCTATCTTTTTCTTCGACGAACTCCCCGTCCAGAAATGCCCACATAATATTAACCTCCGAAAGTGAAATCAGTTTCTCCTTAAAGTCTATTATGCAATAGGAAAATGTCTTTTGGAACGGAAGGGTTGAAAACAATGTTAGAATATACTCGAAACGGGCAGGCCAGATCACATTAACCCCTCGTCTTTAGGTTATTTTCCGGTGAACAACGCTGGTACGGGGTCCTCCGGAAATTCTTCGAGGTTTCTGAAAAATCAATCCCCGGTGCCCGGGTTCTGCCCGAGGGTATTCTATCGCAGCGGCTGACCGACCGGATGATCGATCTGAGAGGAGTCGTAAGGGAACTGGAAAAAGCCCGGGACGATTTCAAAGGATCGAACATCCACAGGACGACCGAAATCTTTTCGGCAGGAGGGTGAGGGTATCATGAAAAAGCTTTTTATTTTACTTCTGTTCATATTGCCCGTTCTTGTTTTGGCCAGAAATGTGCTCGTCTTTCCAAACGCCGACGTTTACTACCCCGGGGACTACGAAGATCTGGCTGTCTATATAGGCAACACTTTCGAATCTATAAGGCAGAAGGCCATAGATCTCATCGGGAACGATCCCGGGAGAATCAACATCGTACTCCTTGACAAAGGCACCGATACGAACGGCGTTGCGCTTCCTTTCAACCACAAGACGATCCATATATATCTCTGGCCATCGGATGCCGCATTGTCAAACAGGCTGAACGTTTCCAACTTTTACAGGCAGTTGCTGATCCACGAATTCACGCACATCGTCCATCTGACCTATACTACGGGCATACCGGCCTTTATCTCTAGAATCCTTCTGGGAACGGAGCTATTGTCGCCTCAGAATCTCTCGCCCTTCATTGAGGGTGTGACCGTCTTCGCAGAATCGACCAGTTATCTTTCAGAGGGAAGATTGAACAACCCTCTCTGGGGAAGAGAACTGGCCTACCAGAACTATGTGGCCGGCGTATTTCCTGATCTGGCATATGCTCTCACCGTTTCAAGGGAGGACTACCGGAGCGGCGCCCTTTACTACAACTATATGGCGGCCTTTTACGATTATCTCGTCCGACGCTTCGGAATAGACGCCGTCAAAGATTTTCATCGTGAGAGAGCGGGCAGGCTGTTGCCTGTGATCGGTACGATCACCTCGGCTAAAAACGCCTTCGGCGCCACTCTTGATGATCTATACAGTGACTGGGAGAAAGAAGTGGCTTTGAGATCCACTGCCTACGCGACTCTGACCGAAATCAAAACCATCGAGAACGGGCAGATCATGGACATGGCAGGCACGGGAGAGGGCGTGGTCTTCTCTTACATACGCAACGGAGAGGTCAGCGCATGGGTTGGAGCTTACGATCGCGGTCTTGGAGAGATAACCGACAGTGGTTTCGATAGAAGACTCTCCGATTTCGGGGCTACCTCGCTCAAATGGAAAGACGGAAGCACATATCTCATGACTTCCGTCGCTGAGAGAGGCCGTGTATCGCGGGAGATATGGCAGCAGCGTTCCTCGATCAACGTCAGACTCCTCGATAAAGGCGAGATGTCGGCCTTCGATGTCTTCGACGGGAAGCTGGTAACGGCCGTTTACAACAAAAAAGAAGGCGTATCGACAGTCTACTTCGATAAAATGGAAGTTCTGAGACTCCCCTGGCTGGTCAGGGATATGATCGTCACGGAAGATGGCAGTTACGTCATGCTCCTCTCCAGAAACGGTACCAACGGAGCGATAGGCTTTTTCGGCGAGGGAGAGCTCAAGATAATCCTCGACGATCCTTACATGAAGGGCCGGGGGATCGATGTCCGTAATGGACTGGTAGTTTATACGGCCGCTTACGAGGCGGGTTATATGGACGCCTTCGCAGTGGATCTTTCCACCGGGGAAATCTACAGACTCACCGAGGGGGCCAACCTCGAGAAGGCCGTTCTATCTGAGGACTATATATACGGTTTCGGACAGTCACGCCTGGCGAAGGGTATGTCCATTTACCGGTTCGATTACTCGGCCGTTCCTTATGAAGTTAAAGAGGTGGAGAGCGACAGCTTCGAGCCGGCCGAATCGGAGTACGAAAGTGGAGATTACCTTAAAAAGGCCTTCCTTCACTTTGTGAACCCTATCCTGCGGGCACCCCTAATCGAGTACGACGGTAAGGACTTTTCACTGGGCTTTTTGTTCTTGAATATGTCGCTCGACGGAGAGCACACGCTCACCGTGAATCCTTCGTTCAATTTAGGAACGTTAAAGCCTTCCCTGACTGTTCAATACAGCGGAAGAATAATAGGCGGTATAGATCTCGCTCTCGATCTCAATCTCGGGAAGACCGACCTTCCTTTGGGTAGCGCCGGGATATCGGCCGAGCTGTTCCAGATGCCGATCAACCCCTCTACGAGGTTCCGTTCTTCGGCGACTCTGCAGATAGACACTTCTGGCAATCTGTCCATGAAAGTGCCGCTTTCTCTGGGAGGAAATATCTTCAACCTGACGCTTAATCCTGGATTGAGGCTAACGGCAGGGAAGATAGGATTGATTCTGTCGCTCGACGCTCTATTCGTTCCGACCCTTGGAACGCTGGTGGAGATAGGGGTGGGCTTCGACGAAGAATTTTACTGGTATGCGGGAGCGGCACAGGTGCTCTTCAGGATAGACCGCGGCTGGAGTCCCCTTCTCTTCTTCAAGGAGGTCGGGCTGGGTGCGAAGGTCCTCGGCAAGAATCTGGCGTTTGATGGTGCCCTGGTTTATCTTTTTGCTAACGCCGGTACCACGATCGGCCTTGGCGATTTATATCCCAAAATCGGCTTCAGCTACTACAATGGCAAATTCGGTTTCTACTTCAGTATAGAAGGCACCCCCTGATGCCTCTGGTTCGGGATTGCTATAATTGCTGAAGAGAAATGGTTTTTGCAGTCTGGAGGCGAATCGAAATGATCGATGAGAAGAAGATAAAGGCGTACGGTCGGGCCGTTATGATGAGGATCCTGGCCGATCGAGAAACTAAGAAGAGGATGGAGAGAGAGGTTCTATCAATGGTCAGGGACAGAGTCTTCGACAGTGGACGAAACGACCCTTACGAAGTTCTGGGCGATCCATCCGTCTTTGCCAGGGAATACCTGGACGAGATGCGGACCATCTACCCTAAGGCCAGGTATATAGGTGGAGGTGGCGGAAGGACCACAGGTCGTTCCTACGGCTACGAGTACACCTCAAAAACCACTGTCATGGGAATCCCGCTGGTTCATATCAACACAAGGCCGCTCGGCCTGGCGAAAGGGATAATAGCCATCGGGAGTGTCGCGGTGGGTGTTATCTCGCTCGGCGGCATCTCGCTGGGTGTAATATCGCTAGGTGGTATTTCGCTGGCACTCTCTCTATCGCTGGGCGGAGTTTCGGCGAGCCTCTGGGTAGCCTTCGGTGGATTGGCCGTAGCGCTTTACATGGCCGTCGGCGGCCTGGCGATCGCTTACGACATAGCCATAGGCGGAGCGGCACTGGCGAAGAACTATGCGCTCGGTGGTTTCGCTTCGGCCAGAGTGGCCATAGGCGGCGAGGCAAGGGGGATAATCGCCGTCTATTACCAGAAAGGCCTTGGAGATTACCTTCTGAGGCTGCCGGCCACGGCTCACCAGATAGTGGGCTTCATCACTTCGAAAACCGAGGGGATCAGCGGGCTATTTGAGTGGATTATAAGGCTTCTCTTCTGATAGGAAGTGTTCAGAGAAAATTATCATAGAAAAACTCCCTGTTACTCGTTTTATGATAGTATTTCAGAGTAGGAAAACTGAATAAAGCATCGCCTGTATAATCGTGGGAATATGGCCTGCGAGTCTCTACCGGCAACCGTAAATTGCCTGGCTACAGGTGACTTTTCGTTTTTATAACCAAACGAGAGTCGCCTATGGCTCTTGTTTTTGTTTTTCACCTGTATAATCGCGGGAATATGGCCCGCGAGTCTCTACCGGCAACCGCAAATTGCCTGGCTATGGGTGAGTC
>DBRH01000015.1:113686-117013 GCA_002305955.1 Kosmotogaceae bacterium UBA1373 | reverse complement strand
ATGCACAGGGTTCTGGTCATGGATTACACCACCAACGAACTTCTCTTTGAAAGCATGCCGAGCTACGATGTTCTGATCTTCCCCGACGTCAGGCCGGAATAAAAAAGCCGTTGCGAACCATCAAAACAAGGCCGGAGGGTAAATGCCCTCCGGTTTTTTCTGGCAGAGCTTTAGAAGGAGCCATCGAGAATCGCTGACATCAGTCTGCGGTCACTTTGAATCTCTTTCTGCGTAACTCGGTGGTTGTGTTTTATTCTCTCTGTATAACCCAAAAGAAAAGGATTTTCGGAAGTGATAGCCGTATATCGCAAATTCAACTGACAATGGAAAAAGCGATGGCTTAAAGAAGGCCGTCCAGAGGAGCAACAACCAATAGTTAATTCGACCTTTTTCCCTTATTCCAAGTACCCACAGCGACTTAACGAAAGCCTTCAGATTGTCGGAAAGGGGCCTGACATGTCTAAGTGAATTCGGTTTGTAGTTCTTGAGAAAGGTTATTACTCTCTGGCGATAGGGTTTCGGCGCGTAGATGCTTCTGAGTATTTTATAGTAACCGTCTACAAGGTTATTGAGACCCATCTTGGGAACTATGTTAGTCAGAATGCTGGTGTTGTTGCCGGAAAACTCCGACGCGATCCTGTTCTCATCTTTCAACCTCAGGAAGAGTCTTGTGCCCGTAGGCGCTGTGAGGACACCAACCATTGCCGTCACTATACCGCTCTTCTGGATGAAATTGATCATGTTCCGAAATACCGAAGGCCTGTCGTGATCAAAGCCTACAATAAATCCGCCCTGAACCTGCAGACCGAACTCCTGTATCTTCCTTACAGAGGATAGCAAGTCTCTGTTTCGGTTCTGGTACTTGCCGCATTCAACGAGACTTTCCTCCTCGGTAGTCTCTATGCCGACGAAGACGGTTCCAAAATTCGCGTCGACCATGAGTTTCATCAGTTCATCGTCATCTGAAAGATCAATTGAGGCTTCCGTATTCAACAAAAACGGATAATTCCTGTTTTTCATCCATTCGGCAATAGCCGGAAGAATTTCTCTCTTCAGTTTAGTTTTATTTCCGATGAAGTTATCGTCAACTATGAATACTCCTCCACGCCAGCCGGCTATATACAACGCTTCCATTTCGCCAATGAGTTTTTCCGCTCTCTTCGTCCTGGGAATACGTCCGTTTAGCAGAACAATGTCGCAGAACTCGCAATTATAAGGACAACCTCTAGAATACTGGATGTTCATAGAAGAGTACTTTCTCATGTCAAGAAGCTTCCAGTCTGGAATGGGACTGTTAGAGATATCTGGAAAGCCGTCGGATCTGTAAATGTGCTTAGCCCGGCCTTTCTCTAAATCATGAAGGAACGGCGCCAGAGTCACTTCTGCTTCACCAAGAACTAGATGATCGACTTCACTGAACTCCTCTGGTCTAGTTGTGAAAAGCGGCCCGCCCGCTATAGTTTTGACACCTAAATCTTTGCACCTCTGAAGAACCTTCTTTGCTGAATCGAACTGAATATCCATTGAACTGATCATTACGTAATTGGAGTTTAAGATATCTTCGTCACTTAGAGTGTCCGTGTTCATATCGATAAGTTTCTTCTCCCACTCTTCAGGCAACATAGCCGAAACGGTCATTAGTCCGAGTGGTGGGTACGCTGCCCTTTTTGAGACGAATTTTAATGCGTGCTTGAAACTCCAAAATGTTTCTGGATATTCTGGATAGACCATCAAAACCTTCATGTCTCCACTTCCCTTTTTGTGACGGCACTCAAACCTTTGCTAAAAACTACTTGCTCTACAAGTTGATGCATTGTGCGGGATCAATAATTGCTGAGGTTTGTAACTGTTGGAAAGGGTAATCATCGGTTGAAGGTCGAAATATACAATTCATCCCGCGTTGCCATCTAATCAATATTATCACAACGGACCAATCAAAAGAGCTAATCACTCAACCTATGCGTTTCGAGGTGCATAAGTTGCGATTATGGTTTCTTTGGCCTACCGACAGACGATACCATCCTCGTTATGAGTTGGCGGGAACCGAGGTTAAAAAACGGTTTGTTTACGATAAAATATTCAGGGAGGTGATTTTATGCTTACTTTGATATCGCTGGCCGTCGGTGTTGTCCTGGTGACGGTTCTCGGTGTTGTTTTTTATTTCGTAATCGCCAGATGATTCCGGTCCGTTTTGGTATTTTTCATTTGCTTCACCGGCCGTTTCTTTTTGAGGCGTGGTTGACGAGAAGCGCTTTCATATCCGCCAGGTGCCTGTAGATAAGTATCGCCATGTTCATGATCCATACGGGCAGCAGATAGGGAATGCCACGCAGAAGAACGTAAACCAGAACGGCGAGCATGCCAACCACGACCCTCGCGGCGTCCTCGGCGGGGGTTGTTTTACCTTTCTTGCCGATTGCCCTCGAGAGAGAAAAGATGGTGAAGATCGTTCCGAGCAGCACGGGAACCTCCCACTTGGTCAAAGCCGACCAGATGCCGAAGGTAACGGCGACGGCCTTCCCCCCCGAAAACTTCAGGAAGGGCGAGAAGGCGTGGCCGAGAACGGGTGCGACCGAAACGACCGCCAGTCGCCAGTCTTTCAAAATCCCCGATTCTACGATGAAAACCAGCGGAACGTAGCCCTTGAGAAAATCCAGAGCTATGCCGGCCATACCCCACTTCCAGCCGAAGATCCTTCCCAGATTAGAGCCGCCGGGGTTGCCGTCCCTGGTTTGCCTTATGTCCTTTCCCTTGATCTTCCCCAGCCAGTACGAGAACATCATCGAACCCATGAAGAACTCCAGCAGAAAAAGAAGAAGAAAGATAACTTCAGACATCTATATCCCTTCCCTTCCAGCTGACACGTCTGAAAAGCAGAGTTCTCAAACCTGAGTAGATGAAGGTATAGAAGAAAAAGAGAAAATAGACCGGAAAGATAAGGGCGTGGCCTATCGAGAAGGAGCCGATCTTCCTTGAGTACAGGTAGATCTGGATGGCATAAGCCAGATACATGATGATGAACGCGATGAACTGGATCTGGAAACCTAAGGCGATGGGCAGTCTCAGAAAGGTAGAAAAGCCCCCGGTGATCCACAGGATCATCAGCAAGAGGGTGAGCGGCGGTGTAGAGCCGGCGCCCTTCGCGAAGTTCTTTCCCCAGCCCTTCAGAACTTCCCCGATCCCACCCGGGTACATCCTGAAACTGATCAGCTCGCCTCCAAAGGTGTTGCTCACAGGGAATCCACTTTTCCGAAAGGCCCTTCCCAGCTCGATATCGTCAAGAACGTTGCTTCTTATCGTTTCGTGACCGCCCACGTCGGAATAATC
>DBRH01000015.1:109445-113610 GCA_002305955.1 Kosmotogaceae bacterium UBA1373 | reverse complement strand
AGGCCGCCTTTGAGCTCTTGAAGGTCGATGATGGTGCCGAGAGCTTCAGGAGAGAGTTCTACGTCCGCATCCAGGAAGACCAGGGTCTCTCCGGCGGAATTGAGGTAGCCGTTCCAGCAGGCCCAGGACTTGCCTATCCATCCCGTCGGCGGGTCGGATTCGAGCCTGACAAGTTTGACATTGTAGTCCGAAGCGATCTCCGCAGTTCCGTCCGACGAATTGTCGTCAACTACGATCACTTCGTGCGGAACGGTCTTCTGCTTCGAAATCGATTCCAGTAGCTTCCCGATATTCTTCTCCTCGTTCCTGGCCGGGATTATTAGAGAGACTTTCCTTCCAGTGCCACCATCCTTCGAATG
Source organism: Kosmotogaceae bacterium UBA1373 (assembly GCA_002305955.1). Taxonomy (GTDB): domain Bacteria; phylum Thermotogota; class Thermotogae; order Petrotogales; family Kosmotogaceae; genus Mesotoga. Next base: position 113,251 of record DBRH01000015.1, on the reverse strand, counting down.
CAAGGCTTCCAGAACTTTTAACCCGCCGAAAATCAGTAAGCCCGTTAACCAGGCTATCAAGGTGAACAACAATATGAACAGAAACCTTCCCTCCCGCTACAACTGTTTAGAACAATTCTAGCATTTCTGCTTCTCAGGCGAAGTGGCCGTCGGGAGCAAAACATTGTGTTGAGCGTAATGTAGAGGCCTGATTCTAAATAATTGCAGTGCGTGGTGTATTATTGAAAGAGCAAAGCTTCGCAATACAATGGAGGTATCGTCTTGAAGTTCAGCAGTTCGGAGGAGAGGGCCAGGGCGCTGGGAAAGATGAAGATCCCGTCCCTTTTGATCGGCCTCTCCATACCATCTATCATAGCCATGTTGACCAATGCCATCTATAACCTCGTAGACGCCTTTTTCATCGGAAGGATCGGCACGAGCGCGATGGGAGCGATCGCCATCGCCTTTCCCATATTCAATCTGATCGGCGCCGTCGGCCTCACTTACGGTGTCGGCGGCGCTTCGTACGTTTCCAGATTGCTGGGCGCCGGAGACAGGGAACAGGCCGACAGGGCCGCTTCGACGGCCTTTTTCACCAGTCTGGCGACGGGAATCGTCTTCACCATCCTGGGGCTGACCTTCCTCGATCCTTTGCTTCGGGCCTTCGGCGCCACGGAAACGATAATGGAGTACGCCAGAGAGTACACGATGGTTATAATCGCGGGATCGATTCTGAACATGATGAACATGACCATGAACAACCTGGTGAGAGCCGAGGGAAACGCGCCGAGGTTCATGATGGCCATGGTGTCGGGAGCTCTTCTGAACGTCGCCCTCGATCCGATTTTCATCTTCGGTTTTGGCATGGGGGTAGTCGGTGCCGCGCTGGCCACGGTCATTTCCCAGTCCGTATCGACCATGATACTTCTGGAGTACTATCTTCGAAAGAAGAGTTACACGCGTCTGTCGATAAAGCTTTACAGGTTTTCGCTTCATATTTACGGCGAGATCTTCAAGATCGGCCTGCCGACCTTCCTGAGGCAGTTTCTCTCTAGCTTCTCGGTCGCCCTGCTCAACAACGCGGCGGCCGCCTACGGCGATCACGCCGTCGCCTCGGTCGGAATAACCATGAGGGTGCTGATGCTGGGAATGATGGTTCTCTTCGGTTACGGCCAGGCCTTCCAGCCCGTTACCGGCTACAACTACGGTGCCAGGAATTACTCGAGGATATTCGAAGCTCTCAAGTTTTCCCTTATGGTTACTACGGCCTTCGCGATCGTGTTCGGGATCGTGGGCATGGTCTTCCCCGGTATGATAATAAATATATTCAGCGACGATCCCGAGGTCATAGAGATCGGTTCACAGGCCCTCAGAGCCGTGAGCATCTTTTTCCCGACCTTCGGCTTCGTTTTGACCTTCAACTATCTCTTTCAGGGCATGGGAAAGGGATTGTCGGCCGGTATCCTCTCTATGGCCAAGCAGGGGATATTCCTCATACCGGCCGTGATAACGCTGCCGCGTATTTTCGGGCTCAACGGGGTCATCTACGCCCAGACAACGGCAGATTTCTTCACGTTGTTCGTCGCCGGGATCCTAGCGATGGGAGCGATCAAGAAGCTTAGAGTAGAGAGCCGATCACAGATTGCCGACGGAAGAGCCGAATAAGTGTGGGTCAAAAGGTTACCGGTTTATGGCCTTCTCTTGCATACGCCCAGGACATATCTCTGGTGGTATAACCTATCCCTATGTTTGCGTACCGGTCGATCGCGATCAGTCCGCATTCACAGTCGATATACTTGGCTCTCTCCAGGGCCAGATCGACGGCCTTCTGGGCCGGGTATTGTTCCATAAAGAAGGCCACGAGTCTGCAAAGCGTCAGCTTTATTATCTTTTCCCCGTGTCCCGTTGCCGAGACGGCTCCGAAGTTGTTTGCGTAGGTACCCGCACCGATTACGGGAGTGTCTCCCACCCTTCCGAAGGTTTTCATCACGATGCCGCCCGTGGAAGTGGCCGCGGCCATCTTTCCGTTGTCGTCTATCGCAACGGCCCCGGAGGTGGAGTAATACCCCGGGGTTTTTCTGGCCAGCGCAATGGTTCTGGAGAAGCGCAGGTTCTCGCCCCGCTCGATCTTTTCCATATTCCTTTGCCACTGCATCTGTCTCGTCGGCACGACAAGGTTCTCCTCGCGCGGGAAACCCATGATCCGGATGAACTCCTCCACTTCCTGGCCAGAGAGTAAAACGTTGTCCGTCTGCTCCATGACGGCTCTCGCCACCTCTATGGGATGGAGGATTCTCTTGAGGCCGGAGACGGCGCCGGCGTTCAGTTCGCTGTCCATGATCGCTGCATCCATCTCCACTTCGCCCTTCAAGTTCAGTACAGAACCTTTTCCGCAGTTGAAAGCCGGGTCTTCCTCCATTTTCTTTACGGCGGCGACAACGCCTTCTATAGAGCTTTTTCTTCTGTCGAGCATGGAAAAGCCGGCTTCCAGAGCTTCAGCTATTCCCCTCTTATGATTCCTGTGATCCTCCTCGCTTTCGAAACTACCGGCCCCGCCATGAACCACGATAGCTTTCATGAAAACACCTCTGTTCCAGTTAAATAGTAGAATTTCGTAAAACTTCCCGCAACGCACCGCCGGGATATTCGCCGGTAGAACTCCGACCGGCGAACAGGATACCCGGACCGGCATTTCCCCACTTCGATTCCTGAACACGTCTGCAGCCAATCCAGAAGCGGTGCAGCCGTAAAGAATGAAACGACTTTCAAACTCACTTTTCGAACTGAGAATCTATCAAAGAGTAACCCTTTTCTTCAACCTCCCAGAGCGTTTTCATCTCAGTCATTCCCAGTTCCTTCTCGCCCAGGATCAGGAAGTTGCCTATAACTTCGATCAGGGCTATCGGTCCCACGAAGGAGTTGCCGAACAGCAGGGAGTTGTTCTCGCAAACGATGGTCGAACGGGCCTGAGAATAAACCGGACACTCCACCGAATCCGTGATCAGGAAAACCTCTACATCCCTCTCTCTTGCAAACCGGACTATGTACTCGATCTCCTTCGAGTAAGGAGGAAAGGTCATGAGAATGAGTATATCGCTCTTATCCATCAATTTGATCTTGTATGAGAAATCGGAGATCGAGCCGTCCAGCAACCAGGTTGGTTTTCTCTGGAGCACCGAGAAAGTGTACTGCATAAGAGACACGATGTGCCTGGTTGCACCGAATCCGGCGAAATATATATTCCTGGCCTTGCCGATAGCCCCGATCCATTTCAGGAGCTCCCCCTCTTCGATGCTCGAAAGAGTCTTCCTCAGGTTGTCGATCTCGTTTCTCGCCAGCTCCCGCAATTGCTCGTCTACGTTCTTTTTATCCAGGTCCGTCGCGGCGATCTTCTCGTACGGTTGCAGCTTCTTCTTGAGATCGCTTTGAATACGCTTTTTCAGTTCGTTGAAACCGGAAAAACCTATCGCTCTGGAAAATCTTACGATCGACGCTTTACTGACGCCGGCCATCGAACTGAGACTCTCTATGGAGATGAACCCCATCTCCGGGTAGTTTCTCAGTACACACGATGCGATCTTTCTATTTACAGGCGAAAATTGACCCATCATTTCCGAGATCTTCTTTGAAACCATCCGGTACCTCCGGCAAAAAAAGGAGTTTCCTTGGCCTATCAAATTCGAAACCCGGGAAACTAATGAAACTATTATTTCAATATAGTAGCACTCTGAAATTGCAGTTTCATACTCCGAATGCAGGTGATTTAGTAGTTTCAAAGGCGATGGAGAGCGGTTATAGATATATATCTTCGATTATCGCACAGAATC
>DBRH01000015.1:103720-109409 GCA_002305955.1 Kosmotogaceae bacterium UBA1373 | reverse complement strand
ATGAAACGTGTTCTTATCTTATCTCTTTTTTTAATGCTCGTTGCTGTAACCCTTGCGAATTTGGTCGTGTACTCTAGTGTCGATGAGGCGAACGCCAGAAAGATCCTCAACGCCTTCGTCGAGGAGACGGGAGTAGGCGTCGACTTCGTCTTCCTCTCTTCCGGCCCGGCACTGGCCAGGATCGAGGCCGAGGTTAACAACCCGCAGGCCGACGTCTGGTTCGGCGCGCCGCTGGAAAACCACATAATAGCCAAGGAACGCGGTCTCACCCAGCCTTACAAGACTCTGAGCGTGTACGGAGTTTCTCCGGAGTTCTACGATGTTGAAGGCTACTATCACCCGATCTACATGAATCCTCTGGGGATCGGAATCAACACCGCCGTTTTGGAACAGATCAAAGCTTCGATGCCCGTAACATGGGAAGATATCCTCTCGACCAGCCTGAGCAGAATGATCCAGTACCCCAACCCACAATCCTCCGGAACGGCCTACAGTCTCATTACAGGACTTATTCAAATCTACGGTGAGGACGGTGCGATCGACTATCTCAAAAAGCTGGCGCCAAACATACAGACCTACACCCAGAGCGGCACCGGGCCGTCCAAGGCCGTAGGACCGGGACAGGTCGCGATGGGCATCCAGTTCACACCGGCCTTCTTCCAGTTCATGGAACAGGGTTACCCCGTAAAGGTCGTCTTCCCCAAAGAGGGAGTTCCATACGAAGTGGCCTCCGTATCGATACTCAAGGGTGCCAGGAATCTGACCGACGCGCAGAAATTGATCGACTGGGTCGTATCGAAAGCCGGTCAGCAGCAGATCGTGAACCAGCAGACCTATTTCTACCCGATAAGATCGGACGTCGATTTCGGCAGCCTTCAGCCGCTCTCGACCATCAAGTTGCTACCGGTCGATCCGGTCTGGGCGGCCGAAAACAAAACTAGACTCATCGAGAGATGGATTAACGAGGTTCTTCCTTACTGATTCAATGATTGAGAGACTTTCCGGGAACTCCAGAGCTCCCGGTCAATTTGATTTCATGAACCAAACCGTGAGGGCGAGCTCCTGTTCGCCCTCACGTACAGGTTAATGGCGATTTCGAAGTATGTCGGGGAGGGAGCGTTTGTGGCTTTCAGGAGTGAAGAGACCAGGAACAGATTGCTCAATCTTCTAAAGGACCCGGTTCTGCTTTTAACTATAATAATCATCTTTGCCGCGCTGGCGATATTCATAGTCTATCCGATTTTCAAGGTCTTCTCCGCGAGTCTCATAGATAAAAACGGACAGTTCGATCTGAGCGCCTACACGAAGGCCTTCTCCAACAGGTACATGAGGCAGGGCTTTTTCAACAGCCTCCTCGTCGCCGGGCTAACGGCCTTTTTCGGAATGCTGATCGGTTACATTTTCGCCTACACCATCAACAGAACGGACATCCCCCTGAAAGGGTTCTTCAGAACGGTGGCCGTTCTCCCGATAGTCTTTCCGCCCTTCATAGGGGCGCTGTCGATAATCATGCTGTTCGGCTTCAACGGATTCATAACAGCCGGGATATTCGGTATCCGGAACTTTCCCGTTTATGGCCTCTGGGGACTTATGATGGCCCAGGTGGTCTGCTTCTTCCCGGTCGCCTTCATCACGCTCGACGGTGTCATAGGGACGATAAGCCCGACGCTGGAGGATGCGGCCTTCAACCTGGGCGCCAACCGCTGGCAGGCCTTCCGCAAGGTTATACTTCCCATGTCTATTCCCGGCATCGCCAGCACGATGTTGGTGTTGTTCATAGAATCGCTGGCCGATTTCGGCAACCCTCTGATACTGGCCGGCAGTAAGTTCCCGGTGCTATCGGTGCAGGCTTATCTCCAGATAACGGGGATGTACGACACCCGTGGGGGCGCGGCGCTCGCTGTGTGGCTCTTATTCCCTTCGATAGTCGCCTTCATAATTCAGAAGTACTGGGTCGGAAAGAAGAAGTACGTGACCGTCACCGGCAAACCGACCACCTCGGTTCTCAAGAGTGTGAACAGACCGGTCAAGTGGTTGCTCTTCTCGCTCTGCATGCTGATGGCAGCGTTCACTCTTGCGATCTACGCCACGATCTTCTGGGGAGCCTTCGTAAAGGCCTGGGGCATGAACAACACGCTGACGCTGGAGAACTTCAGGTACGTCTTCGATGTAGGCCTGGAAGCGATCAAGGATACCCTGATCATCGCCTTCACATCGACGCCTATATCTGCGCTCCTGGGAATGGTGATCGCCTTTCTGCTGGTCAGAAAGATCTTTCCCGGCAGGAGGCTCATGGAGTTCACATCCCTGCTCAGTTTCGCCGTTCCCGGAACGGTTATAGGCATAGGCTACATCCTGGCCTTCAACACGAAGCCCTTCCTGCTCACCGGGACTCTGGCAATCCTGGTTTTGAACTTCGTCTTCAGATACGTCCCCGTCGGTATCCAGTCGGGGGTGGCCCTGCTAAACCAGGTCGATCCGGCGATCGAAGAGGCTGCCTACACCCTGGGGGCGGATAACCGTCAGGTCTTCACTAGAGTTACGCTCCCTCTGATAGTCCCGGCCTTCTTCTCAGCCCTCGTCTTCGCCTTCGTCCGGGCGATGACCGCCATAAGCGCGGCGATCTTCCTGGTGTCGGCCCGGTGGAACCTGATAACCGTTCAGATTCTCAGCCAGAGCGATTCCGGCCGGCTTTCGGAGGCCTGCGCCTTCTCGGTGATACTGATAGCGATGATAATGGCCTTCATACTGGTTTTGAAGATCTTCCTCAAGAACAAGGTCAGTCTTTCCGGCAGCGAAAGCATGGGACAGGGGTGATGATATGAGTTTGATTCTGAAGAACGTTAGAAAGGTCTTCACCAGTTACAGCGTGGAGACCGTGGCCGTAGATAACTTCGATCAGGTGATAGAGAAGGGGCAGCTCGTGACGTTGCTCGGCCCGTCGGGCTGCGGAAAGACTACCACGCTAAGAATTATCGCAGGTTTCGAGATCCCCACCAGCGGAAGGGTTCTTCTCGAAGAGAGGGATGTGACGAACCTCCCACCCAACAAGCGAAACATTTCGATGGTCTTTCAGAGTTACGCGCTCTTCCCGCACCTGACTGTGGAGGAAAACATCGCCTTCGGCCTGAAACTGAAAAGGCTGGATCGCTCCGAGATGAGGAGAAAGATTGTCGAGATGACCGATCTGGTGGGGCTGAAGGGTCTCGAAAAAAGGAGGCCGGATCAACTGTCCGGCGGTCAGCAACAGAGGGTGGCTCTGGCCCGGAGCCTGGTCATGGAGCCCAGTGTTTTGCTCTTCGACGAGCCTCTTTCGAACCTCGACGCGAAGCTGAGGGAGACGATGAGGCTGGAAATAAGGCGTATTCAGCAGGAAGTGAATATCACGAGCGTCTATGTCACGCACGACCAGGTCGAGGCGATGAGCATATCGGACGTGATAGTTGTCATGAACCAGGGAAAGGTGATGCAGATCGGCAGTCCGTTCGATATATACGCCCGTCCCGAAAACAGCTTCGTCGCCGATTTCATAGGCCGGGTCAACTTCATCGACGGGACTGTGGAATCTGTCGATGGCGATACCGTAGTCGTTTCGGCAGGAGCGACCGGCAACAAGATAATCGGAAAGAGAGGAACCGAGCTTGTGCCAGGCAAGCCGGCAAGGGTGGTTCTACGGCCCGAGTCGCTGTCGGACAGAAAGGAAGAGCGGATCAATTCCCTGAGCGGAAAGGTCTTGAAGTACGTCTTTCTCGGTTCGAACGTCGAATACGAACTGGAGCTGTCCGACGGCAGGAAGATAAACGCCGTTACCTACAATCCTGTCGAGCGGAAGCTGCCGGTCGTGGGAAGGGAGACGGAACTCTACTTCTCCAGGGAGAGCGCCTGGGTGATAAGAGTTTGAAATGGACGGTCACGACGCGCTGACTTATTATTGTCTCGATCTGGAGAGCGACTACGCCAACGAGAGGGTAGAAATAACTCCCTACTCCTACGCCTCCGTCGATCCCGGACCGTACAACCCCGCCCGAAGCGCCTTCGAGGATTATCTCGGCGAGAAGTACCTGGTCGATTCCGATCATGAACTTTATCGTCCCTTCTTCGACAATTGTAAACCTGTCGACGGGCGGGCGCCGGTGTGGCAGATTCTCACGGTCTACTCTTACGAGCCGGATTTCGGAATGGATGGAAAAATGGCGCTCTCGCCACTGCAAAGACTCATGGGTTCAAGCCAGGCCTGGCGCCACGAAGAGTTCCACATGGGGCTGCGCTTTGGAAGGGTAACGGAAATGGTCGAATACTTCGACAGATTAAGCCGGATCGCCTTCGAAAGGGGCGATCGCTACTGGGGCTTCAGGTTCATGGCCCGTACCGTGCATTACCTCCAGGACAGCGGTACGCCATACCACACCTCCCCCGGAACCACGGGAGATATCCTCATGATCCCGCTCGCCTATAGAAAACAGTTCAGAAAGATAAGCAACTACCACAAATTCCACGACAGGTACACGGGTTACCGGCTCTGGCGTGGGTACGGGCCGTTTCTGGAGGCCATCCGATTGGCGGCTCTCTCACATGGCCTCAGCGACACGGGAAAGTTGGCCGTAGAGGCCAGAAGACGCGGCCTGAGGCTGGTGAAAGATCTTCAGTCCAGCATAAGGACGGTCGCTGGAGAGGGATTCGACACTCTCGACGGATTTAGGGGTGACAGGGCTTACTTCGACGAAGTCTCTCGAGAGAGAGAGACGAAAGAGCTGGACATTATAACGGCGCGTTTCCTGTCGGGGATGGCCGGGCTGGTGAAATCGTACCTGAAGACGGCCTTCAGTCGCTGAACTCGAAGCCCTCTTTGAAGACCTCCAGGCAGGCCTTTACGATGGTAGTATCGTAAAGCCGCCCTGCGTTTTTTCTTATTTCCTCCAGAGCCGCATCGATTCCGAGCGCTGCCCTGTACGGCCTGTGGGAAGACATCGCTTCCACGACATCGGCCACGGCGATTATCCTGGCCTCCAGGCATATCGAGTCGCCGGTGAGCTTATCGGGATAACCCGAGCCGTCCAGCCTCTCGTGGTGTTGCCTGACTATTTCTGCGATCGGCCAGGGAAAGTAAACATCTTTCAGGATTTCGTACCCCTGTCTGGCGTGCTCCCTCACCAGTTCGAATTCGATCTTGTTCAACTGAATCGGCTTGGTGAGTATCTCGGTCGGCACGGCGTTCTTCCCTATATCGTGCAGCAGCGCCGCCACCCTCACCGACTCGATTTTGTCCTTTCCTTGGGTATCATCTGCGAACAATCTGGCAGCGATAGCGGTAGCCAGTTCGCTCACCCGCTTCTGGTGACCGTAGGTGTAGGGATCCCTAGATTCGACCAGAACCGAGAGAGTCTTTATGAGAGACTCGAGACTTCTCCTGACAGAATCTTCTGCCTTTTTCCTTTCAGTTATATCGACTATCACGGCCACGAAGACTTTTCCCATGTTGTCGTCATGAAGTTGCAAACGTACCTCGACGGGATACTTCGAACCGTTCTTTCTCGTGTGAACGGTTTCGAAGACCACCGAGCGATTCTCACCTTTTTTCAGGTAATCGATGATCTTTTTGAACTCGGCGGGCGAGGTCTCTTTTTTGAGATCGAGCGGTGTCATCTCCTTCAATTCATCCATCGAATAGCCTGTGTTTTCTATCGCGCCA
>DBRH01000015.1:99825-103655 GCA_002305955.1 Kosmotogaceae bacterium UBA1373 | reverse complement strand
TCGCTCCCGGAGGAGATCGGGAACTTCTGCACGAAGAAGATCCTGTCCCTGCCGTCGGTACATCTGGCCGTTAACTCTTCGGAAATACTCTCGCCGGGCCGGACTTTTCTGGCATCCCCCAGCATGGATCTGCCCCATTCACCTGAGAGGAACTGATCCGCGCTCTTTCCCAGCCAGTGGCTGTCGATACCGAAATACTTCTCCATATACTTGTTGAAATAGCTGAGCCTGAGATCTCTGTCCTGCATGAAGACGGCTCCGGGGAATTTGTCCATGAAGAGCGCGAATCTCTCCTGGAGACTCTCTCTCTCGTTTTTCAGCTCTATTTTGCTTATTGCAAGGGCTATGTCGTTGGCTATCTCTCCAAAGAGCGACCTCTCTTCGAGGTCCTGTGAAAAGTTCTCCGGCATGATGGCGGCGATGAAGCCGGAAATTCTATCGCTACTCTTCAAACTCTTCAATAGAACCGCATGTCCGGTCTGGTCGTCACCGGAGAGGTTGGATCTGCGATACTCCTCGTTCGGGATCATCAAAACCTCTTCGCTGGTTAAAACCCGGGTTAAGAAGGGCGGAAGCAGGTTCTCTCTCAAGGCCGTCTCTACCTTCTCGAGCTTCGCTCCTTCGAATCCCGAACTGGACCAGTCGACGACCTTCATGTTCTCATCCAGAATAACGAGGAGAGATTTGTCGTAACTCCTGAGTCCGGCGAGGAGGTCGGTTATCTTCCTGATGAGTGTACCCCTGTCCTCTTCTCTCACTATAAGCTGGTTTATGCTCCTTATAGATAGAAGAACTCTGTTCAGGTGCTCCAGCTTCTTCCTGTTCCGCAGCGAGAGAATCCCGTAGGAGAGATCTCCTGAAAGCTCTTCCAGAAGATGAACTTCCTCTTGATCGAAGGCGTTTTCATCGGAGGAGTATATGTTGAGGGCGCCGATGGTCTCCCCTTCTATCTTCAAGGGAAGCGATATCGCCGACTTGAGCCCGTAACTGTCGATCATATTTTTCCAGGGCGAGTATTCCAGGCTTTTATCGATCGAGCTCTTTATAATGGTCGTGCCGGTCCTCACCGCCGTGCCGACAGCGCTCCTTCCCAGCTCGCTTTCGTCGAAGGTGACGCTGATCTTCCCTGGATACGTGCTTGCCAGACCACTCGAGACAACCGGCTTCAAGTCGCTTCTGGAGGGAACTTTGTAGGCTATCCAGGCGAGGGCATAACCGCCAAACTTCGTGGCGATGTCGCACGTTCCTTTGAGAAGCTCCTCCTCGTCGGTCACACGTACCAGGAACTGGTTGACCTCACTCAGGAAGGAAAGGGCTCTGTTGTACCGCCTCAGCTCTTCCTCGATCCTGTGGTGTTCGGTGAGGTCGGTGTGAGTTCCCACCATCCTCAAGGCTCTGCCCTGAGCATCGCGAAGAACCACCTTACCGCGGTCGAGAATCCATTTGTAAGAGCCGTCTTTGGTCATGACTCTGTGCTCGGCCTCGTAATAGGGGATCTCGCCGTTCAGACATCTCTGCAGTTCTCTTTCGACTTTTTCCAGGTCGCCCGGAAAGACTCTCGATTCCCACTCATCTAACCTGTTCTCTATCTCAGAGTCGGAATAGCCCAGCATCTCTTTCCATCTTGGCGAGAAGTAAACCTCTCCCGTCTCGACGTTCCAGTCCCAGACTCCTTCCCTGCTCGCCTCTATCGCGAAACTCAGCCTTTCTTTGCTCTCTGTGAGTTCGTTGAAAAACTCCACTCGTTCTATCGTGCTTCCAAGATCTCGCGCGACCGTCGCGAGAAGCTTCTCCTCCTCGGGCAGAAACTCCAGAGACCGGCCGCTTCCGGCGGGAGAATAAGAAACCTCTGCGCAACCGGCTTCACGGCCTTCGATAATCAGTTTGCACCGGATAGATCTGTCGGGGAACCATTCCTCTCTCGAAGAATAAACCCGACCGTCTATTAGTACCCGTGAAATCGCACTGTCGGGAAACTGAAAAGCCGGGGGAAGAGTTTGTAGAACGGCCCTGACGGCCTCTTCTACAGTTCTGGAATCGGCGAGAAGCTGGGAGAGAGTATAAAGACAGTTCAGCTCCTTTATCCTCTCTATAAGAGCCTGCGACGCGTTTATTGAATTGTCCTGATAACTGCGGTCCAAGTTATCCTCTCCCGAAAGACGAACTATATGGCAATCGTACCATTTTTCCCTCGATTTATTGCAAAGATGAAACCATATTTCCCGGTGGGAATTGTGATTGTCAAGTCATCGGAAGAGCCTTTCACCGTTTCTTACCGGTCTGATCTTGAATAGTTTATTGAAAGCTTCGGGCACTTCTCGCCGCATTTCAGGCAGACCAGACACTCCGACGTGTCGATCTTCATTCCATCCTCTTCCCTTTCTATGGCATCGACGGGGCAGACACGCTGACAGATGCCACAGGAGACGCAGGTCGGTTTTTTGACGCGCATCCCGAACAACGGTCGCTTTGAAAAGAGCGACAGGAGCGTACCGAAGGGACAGATCCATCTGTGCCAGAACTCCTCTTCAAAGAAGAGAGTAACCAGTACCGACAGCGCCGTTATGTAGAGAAGCAGGTTAACTTTCAGATGGAAGAGTCTGGTGGCGACCATGAGCAAGAGGAACAGAGCGAGAACAATCCACCTGAAGGCGCTTCCCCTGAAGAGTTTGGGTGTCTTGAAGCGTTTGATTCCGAGCTTTGAGTAAAGCCAGTCGATTGGTCTGAATAGTGTCTCCATGGGACAGATCCAGCCGCAGTAGATTCGCCCGAAAACCAGCGATGCGACCAGTCCGCCTCCGAATATCAGGAACCACTTCTGAAGGCTCCTCTCTCTTAGCAGAAAAACGAACAGGGCCAGAAACAGTATCTCCACTATCACTCTCGCGGTTGCAGCGCTTTTCTTCATCATAAGATCTCCCCCTTCAAGTACAGTCTATCTCGAAGGGAGCTTCCGGTATGTGATATGTGTCACACTTAGATGAAGATTATTTCGTCTATTGAATTTTCGTTCTCGAGGGGATTCCGATGGTCGAGGGCTTTTTTCTCAACGATATCAAAAACCTCTGGAGGAGCGTGAGTTTGGTGGAAGGCGCCTTGTCGATCCTGTGGTATTCGACGACGGTGTCTTTGCCGTCGTGAGCTATTACGAAGTAGTTCAGGTCGTATCGGGGGTAAAAGATCGACGGGAAAGGCCATATGAAAGATTTCACTCTTTCCAGCCTCTCGAGCCAGGTGCCCGTGTTGATAACGTAACGATCGCCGTCTTTCAGGAGAAAGGGATTGTGCGTGTGGCCGAAGATGAAGAACCTTATCGATCCGTCGTTTTCGAAGACCTTTCTCGCGCCTTCGAGGTAGGCCTGCTCTTTTTCAGCCTTCTCCTTCTTCTCGTAAACGAGACCGTACCGCTTGAGTGCCGACTTTATGTCCCTGAAAACTATGAACAGCGGGATCGAAACCACAACGAATATGATCAGCATCAAAACATCTATTCCGATGATAGTATCGACCACGTCCCCCACGACGCCGAAGGATTTGAGCGTGTCTTCGTACAGATACTGTACGGTGTTGAGCCCGAAGATATCTAGGATTCCCATAACAAAGAGGACTATACTGACCGCGAAGAAGAAGAGAAAGGGCACGATCGCCAGCCTCAATATGGGATGCATCTCCAGATAGAAGTAACTCGAAAACATCCATCTCGGCAACGCGTTCAAAGGCTGCACACAGCGAACGTTAACCAGCCAGTTCTTTCTGCCCATTCTGGATATGAGGCCGGCGAGCGACAGGAGATATCTCGTTATGTAGAAGCCGGCCGGTCTGCAAAGTTC
>DBRH01000015.1:81604-99818 GCA_002305955.1 Kosmotogaceae bacterium UBA1373 | reverse complement strand
ATCAGGTGTTGATTTTCATCCAGAAAGATGTTGTATTCGCCTAGCTTCTCTTTCGAACCTGGATAGCCAAGCACAGTGTGATCGTGGTTTCCCACTATGTAGGTTATCCTGACGGATTCCCCGGCCTTCCTGAAGGCCTCGAAGACATCGGCGTACCTGTCGAGAACGAAGGAAAGTTGACCGGGTCCTTCAACGGTGGAGAGCTCCCAGAAACCGAAGAGATCGCCGGCGATGATCAGTTCGACGACTTCATCGGAGCGATCGGTCTCGCTCAGCGAGTTCAAAAAACTTATCAGCTCGGATTTGAAGGTTACATCCTCCAGTTCCCCGTCTCCGCCTATGTGCAGATCGCTGATGATGTAGTACTTCTTTTTCTCTCCCATTCGACGCCCCGCGGTCTTGAAAATCGGCTACCCTTATACTTTATCACACCTGTGAATTTTTTCGCGTCCGAGTTTAGAGATATGAAGATCGAGCCGCTAATGGCTGCAATCCTTAAAACTCTTCACATCCCCGATCTTACTTGAAGAGCACGTAACTTTCAAACCGCAGTCCCACGGTCTGCCCGGGCTGGAACTCCTCGCCGGAGGAGGCCTCCACACGGATCTCTTCCTTTCCCAGCGCCACACGGTAATCGAGTATATTGCCAAGATAGACTTTCTTGGTCACTTTTCCTCTTATTGAGCTGCTATCGGGAGGGACTAGCTTTACGTTCTCGGGCCTGACGGCAAAAACGAAGCCCCCCTCGCTGCTCTTTCCGGTGTTTTCGAGGTTCACTTCAAAAGGCGGAGTCTCCGGAGAGGATGTGAAAGTGGCCATCGTACGAGCGTCCCGGTCCGCGACGTCTATCTTCAAGAAGTTTATCAGGCCTATGAAGTCGGCGACGAATTGATTTTCGGGACGCTCGTACAGGTCCCTGGGTGTCCCGAGCTGCTGCACTCTGGCGTTGTGGAGCAGGAGTATCCGGTCGGACATAGCCATAGCCTCGGCCTGGTCGTGAGTGACGTAGATGATCGTGACGCCTATTCGGCGCTGAATGTCCTTTATTTCGAAGCGCATCTCCTCTCGCAGTTTCGCGTCGAGGTTGCTTAGAGGTTCGTCGAGCAACATGACGTCAGGCTCCATGACCAGCGCCCTGGCAAGCGCGACGCGCTGCTGTTGACCACCCGAAAGTTGGTGGGGATAGCGTTTCTCCATTCCTGTCAGCTTAACCATGGAGAGAACCTTCAACACCCTCTCTTTCATCTCGTCGGCACCGGTCTTTTTTATCTTCAGCGGGTAGGCGACGTTCTTGAAGACGTCCATGTGCGGCCAGACGGCGTAGTTCTGGAAGACCATGCCGACATTTCTCTCTTCCGGAGGAACGAAGATCTTTTTATCCACCGACGAGACGAGTCTCTCGCCGATGAAGATCTCCCCGGTCGTGGGCATGTCGAAACCGGCGATCATTCTCAACGTGGTGGTCTTTCCACAGCCCGAAGGGCCGAGAAAGGAGAGAAACTCACGATCGTTGATTTCCAGGTCTATGTTATTTACGACATTCACTTCACCGAATGACTTCGAAAGTCCCTTGAGAACAACTTTTGACATTCGACTCGCTCCCCTCTATATTCCAACTTTTCCCCTGGTGAGCCACTTCACCAGGAGGTTTCCGGCTATGACGATCAACAGAAGCAGGGTGGCAAAGGCGGCCGATATCTGCACGTATCCGGCCTCCTGCATTTCGAACACCGCGACGCCTATTGTGACCGTCCTGGGTCCCCAGAGGAGTATAGACATCGTCAACTCCCTCAGGGTCGGCATGAATATCAAAAACCAGCCAGCCACGAGGCCGGGCCTTATCAACGGCACGACTATATCTTTCAGAGAAGTGAGCCAGCTTCCGCCAGAGATCCTGGCCGCCTCTTCCAGCGAGGTGTGTATCTGTTCCAGAGAGGCCGACGTCGTCCTCACGGCGAAGGCCACGTAGTGTGCCACATAAGCGACGAGGAGTATCCAGAAGGTGTTGTAGAGGTTCACCCCGTAATTGCCCGACCAAGCCAGTATCATCGCTATCGCCACCACCGTACCCGGTATCGTGTAGGGTATCTGCGCTATGGTCTCAAGGGCCTTGCGGCCTCTTATTTTCGTTTTAACGCTTATATAGGCAATCAGAGAGCCCAGTACCATACAGATCGTCGCGGCCGAAATAGCCAGCAGGAAGCTGTTCTTCAGCGCGTCTTTGGTGAGCTTGTATTCAAAGAGGATGTACCTGTAGTTCCTGAAGGTGAGATTCTCCCAAGTTATGTCGGCGCCCCAGGCATCCAGCAGCGATGTCAGGCCTATGGAGAAGAAGGGCATGATGACGGCTACAAAGACTATCGCGATGGCGACGATCAGGCAGGGTATCTTCCAGGCACCCAGATCTAGCGTCTTGGGCCTCATGCTCTTTCCAGATATCAGGGTGTACTGTTTCTTCTTGAGGTAGAAGTTGTTTATGAGTAGAGCCCCCACGGAGATTGCCATCAACATGATCGACAGGGCCGAAGCTGTGGCTATTCCGTTGAAACCGCCGCTGTGCATGTAAGAGTAGATCATCGTCGTCAGAACGAAGACCCTTCCCTGCATTCCCACGAGCGCTGGAATGCCGAAGTTGGCTATGCTCGAGGCGAAAACCAGGAGCGCTCCTCCCGCTATGCTCGGAGCGACAAGAGGAAGGGTGATATCGCGCATGATCTTCATCGTCTTCGATCCGCACGTTCTTGCTGCCTCCTCGAGCGTCGGGTCCATCCTCTCGAGCGCCCCGGCCACGGTTATGAACACGAAGGGGTACAGGTAGAGCGTCATCACCCATATGAGGCCCGGCATGGTGTTGACGTTGAAGACGTATCCTTCTATGCCGAAGATCGACTGGATAAGCCTGTTTATATAACCGTTTCGCCTGTTGAGCAACTGAGACCAGGCTATCGCGCCGATAAACGGCGGGATCATGTAGGGTAATATGAACAGTGTTCTGAAGAGCTTCGCGAAAGGAAGGTTGGTTCTGGTAACGAGCCAGGCCAGCGGCGCCCCCAGAAGAATGGAGAAAAGCGATGTGAAGAGACCGAGCTTGAGACTGTTGAAGAGAGCCGTATAATTTCTCTTCGCCTGAAAGACCGTAGCGTAGTTTTGAAGCGTGTAGGCCCCGTCGAATTTGAAGCTGTTCAAAAACAGCAGCGTCAGGGGAAAAACCACGAGAATGGCTATCACCACGAAAGTCCCGCCCAGAATGAAGGGATCGGCCTTGATCTTTCTCTGCAACAAGGGTACCACTCCTCAGGATGAAAGTAAGACCCGGCCTTTCACGGCCGGGCCGAAAACCATCAGAACAGCATGATATCGGAGAAGTTCGTGTTGATCTCGGCGAGTCCTTCTTCGATATACTTCCAGTCGATTTCCATCGCCTGACCGAGTATCTCGCCGGCCGGCGGCGTGTTGGCCGGGGGATTGACGTCGCTCCGGACCGGAACCAGCGAACCAAGTTCGACCTGTGCCTTCTGGCCGTCGATAGAGAGGATGTAGTTGACGAATTTCATGGCGGCCTCCATCTTCTGCGACGACTTCAAAATCGCGATGGGGCTCGGGATGGCTATCGTTCCGTCGGTGGGGTAGATGATGTCGATCGGGCTGCCTTTGACGTTGAGGTCGCGGGCTATGTAGTCGAGAGTCATGCCTATCGGGAACTCCCCGGCCGCAACCTTCTGCGCGACATCGCTGTTTCCCCTGACAACTACGGCCTCGTTCTCTCTCAGATCTTCGAAGTATTTCCAGCCGTATTTCTTGGCCAGCGCGCCGACTGCGGCAACGGCAGCGCCCGAGTACTCTGGGTTGGGCACGACGTAGTTGTCGTACCACTTTTCATCCGTCAGTTCCTTCCAGGATTTGGGAGCCGTCTCCGGTGTGAGCGCCTTGGTGTTGTAGGCTATAACCATATTGATCAGCCTTCCGGCGTAGTAATAGCCTTCCGGATCCTTGAAGTTCTCCGGCAGAGACGCGGCCTCCTCGGGGAATATCTGCGCCAGGAGCCCCTCTTTCTTCAGAGTTTCATAGTAAGAGAACTCGGCGACCCAGAGAACGTCGGCCTGTATGTTGCCGGCCTGCGCTTCGGCGGCGAGCTTGGTCTGGATGGTTCCGGTACCGGACCTGAAGACCTCCAGTTCGATTCCGGGGTTTGCAGCCATGAAGGCATCGGCGATAGCCGTCATGATCTCCGTTGGAACCGAGGTGTAAAGCATTATCTTCTCGGCCCCGAAAAACACTGCGCTACAGATCAGTAGCAGAATTACAATTGCGTACTTTCTCATTAGACAACCTCCTGCACCGGCCCGGGAAACTATTCCTTCCCGTTAAGCCCGAAGATGTTTGGAATTTCATCCAGTTTTTTCAGCGCTTTCAGTTTCTCTTCGTCCCTTTCTGCCAGATAGAGGACCAGGGCGTTGAGTATCGCCATCGGGACGACCAGCGAGTTCAATAAGGAGACCGGCCCTCTGTTGGCTACCAGAGTCACATCCGACCTCAAAGCCAGCTCGGAAACGGTACTGTGCGTGAGTGCGATCGTAGGGATCGCCCGTTTCTTCGCGTAGTCGAAGGCCCTGAGTATGTCCTGTGAGCAACGAAAGAAGCCTATACCCAAGAGAACGTCCCTATCGTTCATGAGAAGAAGCGTCTCGTAGAAACTTTTCCCACCGCCGGTGACGACCCTGGTGTCGATCTGCATTCGTCTGAACCTGAATTGGAGGAACTTGCAAAGCGATTCCGACACGCCCTGCCCTGTCACGAAGACCCTCTGAGCGCCTTCGATAAGGTCGACGGCACGATAGAATTCATCCGGCGAAACCTTGGAGATGCCCTCTTTCAGGTTTTCTACCTCGGCCGTCAGCAATCGTTCGAAAGATGTCTCGCCGGATTTTATCTTCCTCACCGTCGCCGACATCTTCTCGGCCGGAGTCAGCCTCTCCTTTATCAGATCCTGGCTGTGCTGCCTGAGATCGGTGAAGCTTTCGTAGCCAAGCGATCTGGCGAACCTTATCACCGTAGTTTCGCTCACTCCGAGCCTCGCCCCCAGCTCTCTGGGAGAGACGAAGGCGATGTTTTCCCAGTTCTCGAGGATGCTGTCGGCGATGAGCTTCTGGGACTTAGTGAGGGTGGGATAGACCTCCCTGACCCTGTCGAGAATAGTCACATATCTTTCCAAGAGCCCTTCCTCCCGTTTATAGTCCGTAATAACACTCGCCTTTACCCTCTACCAGTGCATCATACACCGGTTTTGTTTTCCCTGTGTAATCTTTGCTTCTGTCCAGGGCGTAACCCCTTCCAACAGCTGTTACGACTTCGGTCTTTCCGAGTTCTTCGCGGTACTTCTCGAGCAGGTCGACGGCGCTTCTTGGCGGCGCGCTGCGACCGTCGAGTATCAGGTGCGAAAAGATTCTCTCTATATTCTTCGACTCGGCCACCTTCGAGATCGACAGAATCTCGTTTATATTCCCGTGCGAGCTGGCCTCAGAAAGCATGCCTATCAGATGAAGGGAGGCTCCACCTTTAACGCCGTTCAATACCCTCTCGAGAACGGGGTTGTCTTCGAAGCGGCGTTCTATGACTCTCATCAGCCTGAGTTCGTCCTGCTCGATCAACCTGCCTGCCCCTATGGTGAGATGGCCGGTCTCGGAGTTGCCGCTCCTCCCGTGTGGAAGTCCCACGTATTCCTCGCTGGCCTTAAGCCTTGTGAAGGGAAACTCCCTCTTCAGGAAATCGAGGTTTGGAGTGGAGGCGGCCTTCAGCGGATTGATGGAGGGATCGTCGCTGCCCTCTCCCCAGCCGTCCAGTATGACCAGGACCACGCCGCTCGAGACGGGAACTCTCTTGAGAAGTGAGCGGCCTGTCATCTCCTCGGGTTTGCGCATGCCCATCAGCGAGAGCACCGTAGGAGCCACATCTACCAGAGAGCCGCCATCTCTGATTATATCGCCCTTCCCGAGCCGGGGGTTGACCACTATGAAGGGAACCGGCGCCGTCGTGTGGGAGACCGAAGGGGTGCCTTCATCGGAGAAGCCTCTTTCCATGAGACCGTGATCGGCTGTGATTATCAGCGTGCGCCCGAGGGATGTAGCCTGGCTGTAGATCGCGCCCAGCGCTTTGTCGATCTCTTCTGCGGCCTTCACCTTCAAGTCCATTTCCAGGAGATGGCCTATCACGTCGCCGGCCGGGAAGTTGATTATGATGAAATCGTACCTGTCCATCGCCTTCACCACGGCCTTTGCGATCTCGGCGCTCTTCATCTCCGGGTGGTTCTTGAAGTCCTTCCAGCTCGGTATGATCTCGGCTACCTGACCGGGGTAGAGACGACTGTGCCGGCCGTTGAAGAAGAAGGTCACGTGAGACTCCTTTTCAGATTCCGTCACCGCGAGCTGCTTCTTGCCTTCCCCGCTGAGAACTTCGCCGAGCGTTCTTTCCGGTCTGACCGGCGGAACGATCGGCTCTATCTTCGAGAACTTTTCGTGGTATTCTACCAGAGGCACGAAACGGAGCCTCGAAAAGTCGCGTACAGGAAAGGCTGTGAAACGCTTTTCCACGAAACTTTCCATGAGCTGGACCTCTCTCTCTCCCCTTCGACAGCAGAAGATAACCGTATCGCCATCCTGAATCCTTCCCGGCCTGCTCTCTCCGTCACACGCGACGAGCGGCGGGATCCAGTAATCGTTTAGACCTTTATCGTATTGACTGAGTATCGCTTCGCGGAGATTCACAAAATCACCTCATAAATTGGAAAGCGACTCTTTCCACCGGTGGATAACGTTCATGTTCTCTTCCAGCACCCTCATTCCATCTCCAGGTACGAAGCCTTCGATCGATACGGTGCCCTCATAGATTTCCGAGAGTTCCTTCAGAACAGGCAGAAAATCGTAAGCTCCCCTGGAGAGGGGGAGGTGAACTTTCTCCAGACTGGAGTTGCTCACGTGTACGTTGTAGATCTTTCTGAGTCTCTTCATATAATCGACGATACTCCCGTTCAGCTGAGCGGGCTCGACGGAGTCCTTGTAGTGGGTGGCGGCGTGGGCTATATCGAAAGTCGTTCCCAGAGAGTCGAGATTGACGATGTCGAGAAGGACGTTAAGATCCTCTGGAGCGACCACCAGTTCGCCCGGTTTCCTTTCCATAACTTCCACCCCGACTTTAATTCCCAGCTCTTTGGCCTTCTTGCCGATCCTGAAAAGAGCCTGCGTCTGCTCCTCGAAAAAATCCCCCGGCCTGTCTTTGGAAGAGGACATATGTCCCGGATGAACCGTTACAACGTCTATGCCGAGCCGGTAAGCTATCTCGAGAGCTTCGAGCGTCTGCCTGATCGACTCGGCCTTTATACCGGGGTTGGAGGAGGTGATGTTAACGTCTCTGGTGGGAGCGTGAAGCGTGCGCTTCAGCCCCAGAGAATCCATGAAGCCGCGCAGATCTTCCAGTGAGGATTTCTCCTTCCACAGATGCTCGACCCATATCTCAACACCATCGACCTTCTTCTGCGCGAAGATCTCGAGCGCGTCCCTCAAAGGAAAATCTATCAGTACGTTGGAACTTAAAAGAAAATCCATCGTCTCATCTCCATCTTGAAGCTATCGCTGCAAAACTAACAAATATGTTGGTGACAATGAAGCTATCACTTCAGCAATAGAATATCACAAGAGACATGGAAAAATGAAACGCGCACAGAAAAAATCGAAGGCAATCCACCAGCACAGGATCGTGCGTCCCACAATTCACAATCATTTGATTTGTTCGAAACCACTTTTTTTGTATAATCCTTCCAATAACTCGGAGGGATTTATTTTGTCGATTTTTCGTGGGTTCATATTTTCTATTAGCATGGTGATGTGCAGAGAAGCCCCGTTATTCTGACAGGGTTTCTGTCGCTGTGAGAAATACGGGGTGTCGCGAGACATCCCGTTTTTATTTTCTTCAGGAGGTGTTCTATGAAAAAGGTTTTACTGGTTCTGGTAATCGTTATGGCAATCATCGTTTGCGGGGCTACGAAGGTGAAGATCGGAGTCACGCCGATCCCATTCGTGGATATCCTCGAGTTCATCAGACCTCAGCTGGAAGAGGCCGGTATTGAGCTGGAGATAGTCGTTTTCAGCGACTATGTTCTTCCAAATCTTGCGCTTTCTTCGAAGGAACTGGATGCCAACTTCTTTCAACACGCCCAGTATTTGAAATCCTTCACCGCACAGAGAGGGATCAAAGGACTGGTTTCGGCCGTCAATGTTCTCATAGCTCCGATGGGCTTTTACTTGAAAAAGCCGCTCGAAGATCTGAAGAAGGGCGATAAAATAGCCCTGATGAACGACCCGACCAACGAGACGAGGGCGCTGCTCCTGCTTCACAACAACGGCCTTATAACGTTGAAGGATCCGTCTAAGGCCGATTTGACGGTGAGGGATATACAGGACAACCCAAAGGGGCTGGTACTGGTGGAGATGGAGGCAGGTTTTGTGCCGAGAGTGTTCAAAGAAGACGACACAGTTGTGGGGGCGGTTCTGAACGCCAATTACGCCCTGTCGATCGGATTGAATTCACAGAAGGATGCCACT
Organism: Kosmotogaceae bacterium UBA1373; assembly: GCA_002305955.1. Lineage (GTDB taxonomy): Bacteria > Thermotogota > Thermotogae > Petrotogales > Kosmotogaceae > Mesotoga. The sequence goes on along the minus strand of DBRH01000015.1, from coordinate 91,224 downwards.
TTCGTTGAGGACAGCAATTCGCCGTACGCCAATTTCATAGTCGTTCGCGAAGAAGACCTGAACAGCCAGTGGCTAGCCACTCTAAAGCAGATAATCACGCGCGATGAGGTGAGGCAGTTCATCCGGGAGAAGTTCGAAGGATCCATAGTTCCCACTTTCTAGAACACAGGGATCTAGATTGTGCAAAGCGGCCTTCAATGGCCGCTTTTTAATGTTCAATACAGGCTGGAGGGTTTCAAAGGAAGGAGCAAGGCGTATAATTGAGTCGTCTTCAAAACTTTCAAGGGGAGGGGTTTAGGTGAAGAGATCACTATTTGCGCTATCTGTTGCCGGTCTGCTGGTGGTTTTTATGCTGAGCGGTTGTTTCATCATCACGCCGGTGGTCGGCGTCAGCAATCTGATCAACGATTTCGAGAAGTACTGGGAACAGGAGAGCGCTGTCGGGCTGGGAGCTCTCTACACCGAGCCGGCGTTTGTAGGCGGAACCAGTTACACCAGAAACCAGATAGGGAGTCTGTACGGCCTGGTATTTCTCATTAAGGATGTGAGTTACTTCGAATTCCTTTCAGATAAGAATATCTCTTTCAAAACCGGTTTGAATGAGGCCGACGTGACTTTTTTTGCGAGAATCGGTTATATGGACGGCACGTTCGTCGAAAACAACTACAACTGGACCGTCGTGAAGATCGGCAATAAATGGTACATAACTCAAAGCAACTCCCTATAGTCGCAATCGGGGGACCGTACAAATGAAAATTGCGGCCGTTCTCGGCCGACTTCTAGCCGTTGCATCGACATATCTGTTCAACAAAAAAGCCCCGGAGTCCGGGGCTTTTCTTCATTCCTTGACCAGTTTCATCGGCTCTCCGCAGCAGACCAGCTCGCCGCCGCCGACTTCTTTCACTTCCACGACGTTTCCGCAGATCTCGCAGCGATAAACCTCTCCAACTTTTTTAACTTTCACCTTCTCAACTCCTTTCGGTAGTAAAACCATACGTTGCTTCTATCAGTCAAAACGATAAATGGAGGTGTAAGAATGGAACGAGTTTTTTTCACCGTGCTCCTTACGATCTTTGTGGTGGCGCTGGCCGCATCGCTGACACCTTATAGTGAAGCCACTTTTTCCAGCTATCTCCAGGACGGAGCCTATGTTTATGGAGGGAGTGTAATGCTCGGCTGGGACGTTACTGTCCGTGGCAGCTCACTGGTTCTCAACAACATAGACATCTGGTTCTCGAGCAGGAACTCCGGCGGTAGTATAGGAATCAAATCCGCGCCGTACATAGAGATCGTGAGCTATAACGTTTATCTGGGAACCACCCCCACCCCTCAACTTTACACCAGTACGGCATCGAACAGGGTCATGATAGACAGGCTGTCTCCGAATATGACCTATTACTGGCAGATAGTGGCGGTGGATAGAAACGGCAAACGTTATTCCGGACCCATCTGGTACTTCGTGACAAGGTAACCGGGAAAAGCGTCTCAAATAACGAGATTGGGTGGCTCTTTGCCTTCGAGAACGGCCGCTACGTTTCGTCCGACCATTATGGCCATTTCCCTTCTGGCCTCGTTGGTGGCCGATCCGAGGTGAGGCAGGAGAACCACGTTTGGAAGATCGATCAGCTCCTGCGGCACGAACGGCTCCTCCTCATAGACGTCGAGCCCGGCGCCGGCTAATTTTCCGTCCTTGAGAGCCTTGATCAGTGCCTTTTCATCTATAACGGCTCCGCGAGAGGTGTTGATGATTATCGACTCCGGCTTGATGAGAGAGAGTCTCTTTTCGTTGAGCAGATGGTATGTCTCACCCATGAGCGGTACATGTAAAGAGATGAAGTCGGAGCTCTTGAGTAACTCTTCCAGACTAACGTGTTTAACGCAGAGTTCTTCCTCCTCCGATTGCAGGAGAGGCTTTCTGTTGTGATAGACGATGTTCATGCCGAAGGCATGCGCTCTGCTCGCCACGGTCTTTCCTATCCTGCCCATCCCAATTATTCCCAGGATCTTTCCCTTGAGGGCGGGGCCCTTGAGCAGGCCGGGCTTCCAGCCTTCGAATTTGCGCTCTCTCACTAATCTGTCGCCCTCGACTATCCTCCTGCTGGTTGCCAGCAGCAGAGCCATGGTGAGATCGGCGGTCGCATCGGTCAGGGCGCCCGGAGTGTTGGTCACTCTTATTCCTCTCTTTCTGGCCTCTTCTATGTCTATGTTGTTGTACCCAACCGCGTAGTTGGCTATCACTTTCAGTTTCGGCAGCGACGAAATAACTTCGGAATCTATCCTGTCCGAGAGCAGCGAAATGAGCGCAGAGGCGTCGCGGGCCCCTTTGATTATCTCCTCTTTGCTTAGAAAACGATCCTCGTTGTTTCCGGAGATTTCGTAGTTCTTGAGAAGAAGCATACCTTCATCGGGGATTCTGTAAGTGTAGAATATTTTGTCCATTCAGGCACCTCCTGTGATAATGATATCATCTTGTATTTGAAGAAAAAGACCGGAGAGAGAGACCTCTCCGGTCTTGAAAGGTTACAAAATATCCAGCTTTATTCCAAGCTCATCAGTATCGACCGACACAGTGGCTCCTTCCTGGAGTTTACCGTCTATTATCATATCGGCCACGGGTCCTTCTATGGTTCTTTCTATAAGACGTCTCACCGGCCTCGCACCGTACAGTTTATCGTATCCATTCTCAGCCAGGTACTCGACGGCCCCGTCGGTAACGTCTATACATATGTTCTGCTCTCTTAATCGCTCTTCTATCTCCGAGAGCTGTAACCTGACTATTCCCTTCATCGCCGAAGGGTCGAGCGGTTCGAAGAGAACGATGGCATCCAGTCTGTTAAGGAACTCCGGTCTGAACGTTCTGCGAAGTTTTTCACCGGCTATTTCTCTGGCCCCGGGATTCTCCTGTATATCCGCCAGCTCTTCCGAAGCGATGTTGCTGGTCATTATTATGATCGTGTTGGCGAAGGAGACTGTCTTCCCCTTGCCGTCGGTCAACCTTCCATCGTCCATGGTTTGCAGAAGTACGTTGTGAACGTCGGGATGGGCCTTTTCGATCTCGTCCAGCAGGACCACCGAGTAAGGTCTTCTTCTGACGGCCTCGGTCAACTGTCCGCCCTCGTCATAACCCACATAGCCCGGAGGGGCGCCAATCAGTCTGGATACTGTGTGTTTCTCCATGTATTCCGACATATCCAGCCTCACCATAGCCTCCTCGCTTCCGAAGAGAAGGAAGGCCAGCGTTTTGGCCAGCTCGGTCTTTCCCACCCCGGTCGGTCCCATGAAGAGAAAGGAGCCCCATGGTTTATCGGGATCTTTCAAGCCGGCCCTTGCGCGGCGTATCGTCTGGGCTACCACATCGACGGCTTCGTTTTGATCCATGAATCTCTCGTGTATCAGCGATTCCAGGTTCTTCAGCCTGTCGCGTTCCGACTGGAGCATCTTTCCGGCCGGTATTCCCGTCCACTGCTCTACTATAGAGGCCACTATATCCGGTGTGACCATACTGCTGATAGATTCGCTCGTTTCCCATCTGGTTTTTTCGGCCAGATACTCTTTCTTGAGCTGCTCGGCTCTGGTTTTCGATTCGGCGGCCGCTTTGTAATCGCCTTTCTCGGCCAGCGCGGTGATCTGTGCGTCCAGTTCCTTCAGTTCCCTGTCCATGGACCTCAGGTCGTCCGGCATATAGCCGGCCTTAAGCCTGACGAAGGACGCGGCCTCGTCTATGAGGTCGATGGCCTTGTCGGGGAGGTATCTGTCGGGGATATATTTCACGCTCAGGTCGACGGCCGTCTTCAGCGCTTCATCGGTTATCTTTATCTCGTGGTGTTTCTCGTAGGTCTCTTTCAGGCCTTTCATTATTTCGTAAGCCTCTTCTGTGGTCGGCTCATCGACCAGCACCGGCTGGAATCTTCTCTCGAGCGCTCTGTCTTTCTCTATGTATTTCCTGTATTCGTCGAGAGTGGTGGCACCCACGCACTGGAGTTCGCCCCTCGCCAGGGCCGGTTTCATGAGGTTAGCCGCGTCCATCGAGCCTTCGGCCGAGCCGGCGCCGACTACGCTGTGGATTTCGTCTATGAAGAGGATCACGTCGCCGGAGAGCTTCTTCACCGAGTCGATTATATCCTTCATCCTCTCTTCGAACTCTCCACGGAACTTCGTTCCGGCTACCAGTCTTCCCATATCGAGGGCTAAGACTCTCTTGTCTTTCAGGTAATGCGGAACGTCTCCGCTCACTATTCTCTGGGAAAGACCCTCCACGATCGCCGTCTTCCCCACACCCGGCTCGCCGACCAGGGCCGGGTTGTTCTTAGTTTTCCTGCCTATGATCTGAATAACCCTGCGAACCTCGTCCTCCCTGCCGATCACGGGCATCAGTTTGCCTTCTCTGGCCAGTTGTGTCAGGTCTATAGTGTATTTCTTCAGGGAGTTCACGTTTTCGCTCTCTTCCGATTCGGCCACGTTTCTTCTTTTCAGAATGAGAGAGTAGATATTGTCTATATTAATGCCGTACTTCTGAAGGAGTCTGCTGGCGACCGCCGAAGTCTCTCTAACCATCGACAGGAGTATGTGCTCCGTTCCGACCTTGGAATCCTGCATCCTTCTCGACTCGCTCCTGGCGTTTTCCAGTATGTGTCGGGCCTCGGGAGTTATGAAGATCTGGCTGGTCGATTGACCGGAGCTGCCGTAGCGGCCAATTACCTCTTCGACGTCCCTTCTCAAAGCCTCTGTATTACCGTTTTTCTCCTTGAGAATATCCACGGCTATATTGTCGTCATCTTCGAGCATCGACAGGAGTATGTGTTCGGAGGCCAGCTGATTCTGTCTGTAACGCGTGAGTATATCCTGTACATCCATCAGTATCTTTTTTGCCTTTTCGGTGTATTCGTCGTAGTTTATCATTCTACACCTCCAAAAAAGGGGCGCCTTCGAGCGCCCCCACCATCCTTCAGCCTCTTCAGTCGATCTTGACCTGAACGGCTTCTTTCTTGACTTCCTCTTTCTTTGGAAGCTCGATCTTCAGAACACCGTCTTCGTACCTGGCTTTTATCTCTTCCGAGCTAACATACTCGGGTAGTCTGAAGATCCTCTGGAAGGACCCGCAGCAGCGCTCGTAGCGGTGGTAGTCCCTTCCCTTGTCCTCTCTTTCGAGCTTTTTCTCGCCCCTTATCGAGAGTATATCTTCCTCTACTTTTATCTCCAGTTCGTCCTTCTTTATCCCGGGTACATCCATTTCGATGAAAACCGAGTTGTCCTTTTCGTAGATATCGACTTCCGGACTGATCATAGAGGTCTCTCTGGGCTGGTTGTTGAACCCTTTGAAGGCTTCGTTGAAAAGTCTGTCCATTTCCTTCTGGATCTCTTCGAACGGTCTGAAAACATCACTTCTTCTGATAGCCAACATTTTAAACACCTCCGTTGTTTATATTATTTTGTTCACTGGTTGTCTTCCGGCGGTATGTACTCGGTGCCGCCGTCGTTACCTTCGCCGCCACTCTCAGGTCCCTGACCGGTCTGTGCCTGAGTCTTCTGGTAAACGCTCTGTCCGACTCTCATGCTTTCCTTCTGGAGCTGATCGAAGAGCAGCTTCACTCTCTGTATGTTGTCCTGGTTTATCGCGTCTCTCAGATCCTTGACAAGTCCTTCCAGCTTTCCCCTGTCCTCGGAAGAGATCTTGTCGCCGCTATCCTTAAGGAGCTTTTCTATGCTGTAGGCGAGTTGGTCGGCCTGGTTCTTCAGTTCGATTTCCTGTTTCTTCTTCTTGTCCTGTTCTTCGTACTTCCTGGCGTCTTCGACGATTCTCTTTATATCTTCTTCGGACATCTTCTGTCTTCCGCTAACCACCATCGACTGTTCTCTGTTGGTTCCAAGATCCTTTGCCGATACGTGAACTATTCCGTCGCTGTCTATATCGAACGTTACCTCTATCTGGGGGATTCCCCTCGGGGCCGGCGCTATACCGGTGAGCTTGAAACTTCCCAGCGCCACATTGTCTCTGGCCATAGATCTTTCGCCCTGGTAAACGGCAACTTCCACTTCTGTCTGTCCGTCTGCCGCTGTCGTGAAGACCTTGGACCTTTTGACCGGCACCGTAGAGTTCCTCTCGATGATCGGTTCCAGCAGGCCACCCATTACTTCAACTCCCAGAGTGAGGGGGGTTACATCCACCAGAACGAGATCGCTTTCCACACTTCCGGCGAGGATACCGCTCTGGAGAGCCGCCCCGACCGCAACGGCTTCGTCCGGGTTGATGTTCTTGTTGGGTTCTTTGCCGAATATCGACTTGATGAAACTCTGGACCATGGGAATTCTAGTGGAGCCACCGACCAGGAGTATCTCGTCCACTTCTTTTGGAGAGACTTTGGCATCGCTCATGGCCCTCTCTATCTGTTCTCTGGTTCCCTCGACCAGGTCTTTGATCAAAGATTCGAAGGTCGATCTGGTGATCTTCATCTCCAGGTGGAGCGGTCCGTCGGCCGTCGCGGTTATGAAGGGTAGAGAGATCTCCGTTTCGTACTTCGCCGAGAGCTCGATCTTGGCCCTTTCTGCGGCATCCTTCAGCCTCTGGAAGGCCTGCTTGTCTTTTCTGAGATCGACGTTGTTTTTCTTCCTGAAGTCCTCGGCGATGTAATCGATGAGCAACTGGTCGAAATCGTCTCCTCCGAGGTGGTTGTTTCCCGAGGTCGAAAGAACTTCAACTACTCCGTCTCCTATGTCTAGCAGCGACACATCGAAGGTTCCGCCTCCCAGGTCGTAAACGATGATCTTTCTGTCTCCCTGCTTCTTATCGATGCCGTAGGCAACCGCCGCGGCCGTCGGTTCGTTGATTATTCTCAGAACTTCCATTCCGGCGATTATACCGCCTTCCTTGGTGGCCTGTCTCTGCGCGTCGTTGAAGTATGCCGGACAAGTGATAACGGCCTTCGTAACTTTTCCGCCGAGATAAGCTTCGGCGTCGGCCTTCATTTTTTTGAGTATGTACGCGCTGATCTCTTGCGGAGTGTAGTCTTTCTCATCTATCTTTATCGTGTAATCCGAACCCATTTTCCTTTTGATCGATCTGACCGTTCTATCGGCGTTCAATATAGCCTGTCTCTTCGCCGGCTCTCCGACGACTATCTCTCCAGTCTTGCTGAAGGAGACTATCGAAGGTGTGGTCCTGTTTCCTTCGGCGTTGGGTATCACCTCAACGCCGCCATCCTGCTTTACCCATGCTATGACCGAATTGGTCGTGCCTAGATCGATTCCTACTGTGTATTCTTTATTTGCCATCTTGTTCCCCTCCTTGCGCAGCTCAACGCTTCTACATTTATATTATAGGTAAGAGTTTGTGCACTGTCAACAAGAATAGTTATAAATTATATACTATCAAAATGCCTATGATAAAAGAGATATATAGTGATAAATAATATCATAATCATAATGTATAGCGTTCTTAGCTATAGACTGACAAGAAGAAGATCCGACTTTTGATATCCTCGTTTTTCACCGCAAAATAGGGATAGAGATTGATTCGCAAGAGTCAGCCCGTGCTACCACCATCTATTCCAGGCTTTTATCCCGGTCGAAATATGTAAGAATAGAGTATAGTTTCTCAATCAGGAAGGAGTGAGTCATTTTGAACGATACGGTATCAATAATCATCGACTGGGCTGTCAGGATAGGGGTAAGCTTACTCATCTTCATAATAGCCCGGTGGTTATCTAAGATCTTCTACAACGGGTTCATGAAACTGTCCAAGAAAACGGGTATAGTGAACGTCCAGTACCAGAGGACTCTGAAGACATTGTTCAACATCGCTTTCTTCGCACTGGCCATTTTCATAATCGTATCCGTGCTTTTCAAGAACCTTACCCCGGTTTTGACCGGGCTCGGAGTTTCGAGCATCATAATAGGTCTGGCGATCAAGGAGCCTCTGGAAAACTTCATCTGCGGGATTCTCATTATGCTCAATAAACTCATAATAGAAGGAGAGGCCGTGGAGATCTCCGGCCAGTCAGGCTCGATCGTCGAGATCAAGTTGAATCATGTACTTCTGAAAACGTGGGACGGAAAGATGATAACCATGCCCAGCCGATCGGTCTGGACGGCAACGATAGTCCACTTCTGGCCGGAGAATATAAGGCGGAACGATCTTAACGTCGGTGTTTCTTATTCCAGCGATTTGAACAAGGTCATGAAGGTACTCGAGGAATCGGTCAATTCGTATGAGAAGCTCTACAAAGACGAAAGCCATAAGCCGGTGATCCAGTTCACAGGATACGGCAGCTCGTCGATAGATTTCGTGGTCCGTTTTTGGGTTGAAAGGAGCAATTTCGTCAATTCCAGCACGGATCTGGCGAAGATAATAAAGACGAAGTTCGACGAAAACGGCATAGAGATTCCCTTCAGTCAGATCGATCTACATATCAAGAGGGATTAGTTCAAGGCGTTGAGCCAAACGGCTTCAGATAACACCGAATGACGGAAAGGCTGGGTTACAGGAGCTTTATCACTACTACCAACTGTTCCGCCCCTGAACAGCGAGCTTTTTCATACAACACTTAACCGCTCTCCGGTTTCAACGGAAACTCACGTAGCTGAGATGATAAAATCTTCATTATGATATCGATGGAGGTTCATGATGCGAAGATACGCTTTTCTTCCGGTTGTTTCACTGATGATCATTTTTCTGACAGGCTGTCCCAAAGTGGATATTCATTATTCCCTCAGCGGGGTTATCAGGCCATATTCAGGTGAGGAAGGGTTCACGGTTCAGAGAAAGGGTTATGTTCCGGAGCTGACGGCCGAAGATATCGAAAGAGGCTTCACCGACGAATACGCAGTGATCTTCGACAGCGGTTACGATTCGACGATACTGCCGGGGGCGGAGGTTCTGGGCGAATTCTCCTCGCGCGATGGTTCGGTGGTCATCTCGACCGTCAGGACATCCGATCCGCAAGCCCTTGCCGCAATCGAAGGCGTCAGGTCCGTGCAGAGAAACATGTTGTACACTTTGCAATCGGTGACTACCGTGCCGGATGATCCTCTCTACACAGATCAGTGGGGTTATCCCATGGTACAGATGGAGGAGGCGTGGACTATCGCTAAAGGTTCTCCGACGGTGGTCGTGGCCATTATCGACTCCGGTACCAGACCGGACCATCCCGACCTGCAGGGAGTGTTTCTTCCCGGGTACGATCTGATCGACGACGATGACGATCCGACCGACAACCCGAACCCCGGTCGACAATCCCACGGTACACACGTAACCGGAACGATCACGGCCGTTACAAACAACGGCACCGGCGTGTCCGGAATGACCTGGGGAAGGTATCCGACCGTGATGCCCATAAAAGTCTTCGACAACGGTGGAAATACAACCGATACAATCATCGCCGAGGGGATAATCTACGCCGTGGATCACGGGGCGAAGGTGATCAACATGAGCCTGGCCGGACCGGACACCGAGGCCGTGAGGCTGGCGGTGGAGTACGCTTACGCCAACGAAGTGATGATGATAGCGGCAGCCGGTAACTACAACACTTCCTATCCGTACTATCCGGCCTCTTACGATGAAGTCATCTCGGTTAGCGCGGTCGGGCCGACCATGGAAAGGGCCAGTTACTCGAACTACGGAGACT
>DBRH01000015.1:72733-81583 GCA_002305955.1 Kosmotogaceae bacterium UBA1373 | reverse complement strand
GGAAATGGTTACACCTATCTTTCCGGAACTTCCATGGCCTGTCCGCACGTGACCGGCCTGGTCGCGCTCCTGATGGGAGAGGGATACATAGGAAGGGATTCGAACGGCGAAGAGATAATCAGGAAGATAATCAGGAAGACAGCGCTGGATCTGGGCGATCCAGGATGGGACGAGTATTACGGTTATGGATTGATTCAGGCCGCAAATGCCCTGTCCTTCATCGAGGAGAAGAGACCTTTCGTGGTGCAGGTGTTGAGCATCGGAGGCTCGGTGCTGGCCCAGAGCGATGTCAGGCCGGACGGCTCTTTCAAGATCGGCGGCTTGAAAGACCAGAACATCAAGTTGAGGGTCTGGCGTGATGTCAACGCGAATGGAGTCATAGACAAGGGCGATCTGGTTGGCTACGCGGGCTATAGCGGATGGGAACCGGCCTTCGAGAATGCCGCCCTGCTCTTTTACAATTCCAGCGGAGAAAAGGAGCTGGCAGGACCGGTCAACTTCTCACCTGTAATGTAAAAAAGAGACTCCCGATCGGGAGTCTCTTTCTTTGTGATTGCCCGTATAAATGGCGCTCAGCCTATAGTCGAAAACACAACGCTGAGGGGAGTCTCGTTCGAAAGGTTGTCCGATACAGGACAGCGATCCTCGACCACTTTTACCCATCTCTCCAGAGTTTCTTCGTCGGCGTCGCTATCGACCTTCATAGTGGCCGTTATATCTTTGAAGCCGGCCCTGTCGTCCTGGGATTTTCCCATAAGCCTGGCCGCGTTCAGCGGACCGGAGACATCTATCTCGAGTTTCTTTATAGAAAAGCCCATCTCTCCGGCCACCATGTGACCCACCACGTTGAGACAGCCGGCCAGGGCGGCCAGTACGTACTCTACCGGGTTGGCTCCCCGGTCCTCCCCGCCCAGGTTTGGCGGTTCGTCCACTATCATGTTGAAGCTTCTGGCTTTCACCGAAACCCTCGCGGGACTTTCCGACATCGCTCTTACTCTAAAATTGGCATCCGGCATATTTTATACCTCCTGTTGTGATTTCTTTCACATTTATTATACATTCTTTCAGCGTGCCGAATGTTAAGCCGACATAAATTATCGTTTCTATACCCTTACCCACAACGCACCACGCACAACCAACAACATTTCTTAAGAGGATTCCCGACTTCTTATGAGCGAAGCGATACTAAATAACGTGTCCGAAGACAGTGGGAATTTCTGTGGTCAATCTGCCAGGTTTATGATAATGTCTGTAAGAACGAAGGTTGTTGAGAGAAACACAGGTATTTATAACTGGGGAAAAGAACACCCGGTAATATATAGGTAGCATCTGTACGAAAGGGAGATACACGATAAACCAACTCCAGAAGGAGGAAAGTATATGAGAAGAATTCTTTCAATTTTGATTTTCTTTTTGGCCGCCTTTAGCGCGCTTTCGGTAGAGAAAATAGTCGTTGCCGTCATGCAGGACCCGGACTTTCTCGATCCGCACAGGGCGGCGGCCTCGGGAACATACGAGATGATGTTCAACGTGTTCGAAGGTCTCCTGAAACCCGATTCGAAGGGGAACGTGGTTCCGGCGATCGCCGAGAGCTATTCCATCTCTCCCGACGGTCTCACATACACTTTCAAGCTCAGGGAGGGAGTCAAGTTTCATAACGGCAGAGAGGTGACTATGACCGACGTTCTCTACTCCTTTAACAGGTTGAAGGGGAGCGGCGAAGTCAGGGGACTTTCTTCGGATTTCGAGAAGTTCGTATCCGAAATCGAAGCCACCGACGATATAACCGTGGAGATCACTCTGAACACTCTGAACACAGACTTCCTCGAAAAGTTCATAATCGCGATAATTCCGGCAGACAACCCTGATCACGAAAGGAATCCCATAGGGACAGGCCCGTTCAAATTCGTCACTTACCAGCCGGGCCAGCGGGTGGTAATCGCAAAGTTCGACGAGTACTGGAATCCCGATCTTCCGCTGGTGGACGAGGTCGAGTTCAGGATAATACCGGACAACCAGGCCGCGCTCATGAGCTTCATGGCCGGGGAGGTTCAGATGCTTCCCAGGCTGGACGCGATACAGGCCGAGATTCTGAGGGGCAGGTACAACCTCATAAGCGCCGAACAGAACATGGTGCAGCTTATGGCCATGAACCTCGCGAGGGAACCTTTCGATGACCTTAAGGTGAGGCAGGCTATAAACCTGGCCATAGACAAGGAAGAGATCATAGAGATAGTCGCCAACGGTTACGGAACGGTGCTGGGTTCCAACATGTCGCCTATTATGGAGAGATACTACCAGGAAGGGCTCGAAGATTACTACAAAACCGATATCGTCGCGGCCAGATCGCTTCTCGCCCAGGCCGGCTACCCGGAAGGTTTCAAGACGACGATAACCGTTCCCTCCAACTACCAGTTCCACGTCGATACGGCCCAGGTGATCGTCGAGCAATTGAAAAAGGTTGGGATCACGGCCGAAATCGAGCTCATAGAGTGGAGCATATGGCTGGACAGGGTTTACACGGGGAGAGACTACGAGATGACGATAGTGGGTCTCACCGGGAAGCTCAGCGCGTACGACATCTTGAAGAGGTACCTGAGCGACTATCCGAGGGACTTCTACAACTACTTCAACCCCCGGTACGATGAACTGGTCAATTCAGCCATAAAGCAGACCGATATAGACAAAAAGGCCGGGCTCTTCAAGCAGGCGCAGGTGCTGCTCACGGAGGAGGCCGTCGCCGTGTACATAATGGACCCGAACTTCATAGTAGCACTGGCGTCGAACCTTTTCGGGTACAACGTCTATCCGCTGTACGTGCAGGATATGTCGACACTTTACTACAAATAGAACCGGAGAGACCCGTGTACATCTACCTCAGAAAGCTCTTTGCGATGCTCGCGACGGTTTTCCTGGTCTCGATGATAACGTTCATCACCTTCGAGATCATCCCGGGAGACCCGGTCCTGGCCAGGCTTGGAGTAGATGCCGACGAGGCCCAGATCAGAGCGCTTTCAGAGGAGCTGGGACTGGACGAGCCGCTTTACAAAAGGTTCTTCGGGTGGATCACCGGTCTCTTCACGGGCGATCTGGGTCAATCGATAAGATACTCGAGACCCGTCTCCGAACTGATCTTCGACAGATTGCCGGTGACGCTCTCGCTGGCATTGATCTCCATGGTTTTGATCGTGATTATCGGTGTGCCGCTGGGAATCTTGAGCGCCAGGTACGGCGACAGACTGCCCGGTATTTCGATCTCCATCGTCTCGCAGATAGGGATGGCCGTGCCTTCCTTCTGGACCGGCATAATCCTGATGTACATTTTCGGTCTCACTCTCAGGTGGGTCTCACCGGGGGGTTACACACCCTGGAGCGTCGACCCTGTGGAGGCTTTCAAATCGCTTCTGCTTCCGGCAGTGGCGATCGCCCTCCCTTCGATAGCGACCGTGATAAGATACACCAGGAACACCGTGATGGAGCAGATGAAGAACGATTACGTCAGACTCGCCTTCTCCAAAGGTCTGAAGATGAACGCCGTGCTTTTCAGACACGTTTTGAAGAACGCGCTGATTCCGGTTATTACCGTTCTCGGAATGATCACGGCCAACATTCTCGGCGGCAGCATAGTGATAGAACAGGTCTTCACTCTGCCCGGAGTCGGGAGACTCCTGATCAACGCGATATCGGTGCGCGACCTCCCGCTGGTCCAGGGGATGGTGCTGTACATTTCGCTGGTGATAGTCGTAACGAATTTTCTGATAGATATCGTCTATACGCTGATCGATCCCAGAATCAAGCTCAGATAGCGGAGGAGCGATGAAGAGGAAGAGAGTGAGTCTTTACATAGGAATATCCATAATCGCTTCGTTGCTCGCCATGATGGTGGTGAGTCTTTTCTACACGCCGTATCCGGTAACGGAGATGAACCGCGACGAGAGGTTTGCCCCTCCCTCCGCCAACCACCCGCTGGGAACGGACAACTTCGGTAGAGACGTTCTCAGCAGGATAATGAAAGGTTCGCAGACGGCCTTCTTCGTGGGCCTGATAGCGGTATCGGTGGGAGGTCTCTTTGGAGTGCTCGTAGGGGCCATCGCCGGTTATTTCGGCGGGATGCTGGACGAGTTCATAATGAGATTGATGGACGCGATGATGGCCTTTCCGGGTATTCTCTTCGCCCTGATGTTCGTCTCGATCTTCGGGGTCGGGATAAGAAATACGATCATAGCGATAGGCATCATGTCGATTCCCTCTTTCGCCAGGATAACCAGGAGCGGATTCATTCAACACAAAGAGTTCGAATACGTTAAAAACGCGCGGGTCAAAGGCGTCTCGAACTTCAGGATAATGTTCAGCCACATACTTCCGAACGTGCTGTCTCCCATAATCGTCGCGGCCTCGATGGGTTTTTCCAGCGCCGTGCTCTCGGAGGCGGCCCTGAGTTATCTTGGCCTTGGAGTTCAGCCGCCCGATCCCAGCTGGGGCAGGATGCTCAACGAGTCGCAGGTCTTCATAACTCTCAGTCCGTGGTACACCATAGCGCCGGGGATCTTCATAACGCTGATAGTTCTCGGCTTCAACTTCCTGGGCGACGGTATCGCCGATCTCCAGGACAGGCAGCAGTAGGTGTAAACGTGGAGCGAATAATCTCAGATAGGGCTCTCCTTCAGGTGAGGGATCTGAATATCTCCTTCACCACGGCTAAGGGAGACTTCCCGGCGGTCAGGGGGATCTCCTTCGATGTCGGGAGAAACTCTATCGTAGGTCTGGTAGGGGAATCGGGTTGCGGAAAAAGCGTGACTGCCCTGGCCATCATGAGACTCCTTCCGGGAAACGCCCGGCTTTCGGGTACGATCGACTTCTCCGGCAGGAATATAGTCGCGATGCACGAGGAAGAGATAAGAAAACTGCGCGGCAGCGAGATTTCCATGATCTTCCAGGAACCGCTTACCTCGCTAAATCCCTTGTGGAAAGTCGGTAGACAGATCGACGAGAACCTGAAGATGCACACCGAACTGAAGGGCGATGATAGGTTTCAAAGTGTTGTAGATATCATGAGAGACGTGGGGCTGCCCGACCCGGAGAGACTATACCACAAATACCCCCACGAACTGTCCGGCGGAATGCGCCAGAGGATAGCCATCGCCATAGCCGTAGCCTGCAGGCCGGCCCTGATAATCGCAGACGAGCCGACGACGGCGCTCGACGTCACTATCCAGGCACAGATACTCCAGCTGCTGAAGGATATAAACAGAGAGAAGGGCTCCTCCATAATCTTCATTTCCCACAACTTCGGCATAATAAGAGAGATATGCACATCGATCTGCGTGATGTACGCCGGGCATCTTGTGGAGATCGCCCCGACCGAAAAGCTCTTCTGTGAACCGCGTCATCCCTACACGATAGGTCTTATGAAGGCAATTCCGAAAACCGATTCCAAAGGCAAGGAACTTTACGACATCCCCGGAAAAGTGCCGTCGATAACCGATACGCTTCCCGGCTGTCCCTTCGAGCCCAGGTGTGAATACGCCTTCGAAAGGTGTAAAAGGGAGTTGCCGCAATTCGAAGTTCTCGGAGAGCAACACGAGTCGAGATGCTTCCTGGCCGGTGAGCTGCGATGAGCGGCATAATTCTCGAAGTCAGAGACCTCGTGAAACACTACCCGCTGCGAAGGACGAAGCTGCTGGAGAGCCCGGGCAGAGTCAGGGCTCTCAACGGTGTCTCCTTCGCCATAGCGAGGGGAGAGTCCTTCGGACTGGTCGGGGAATCGGGCTGCGGAAAGACAACGGCCGGCCACACGATAATAAAGCTGCTCGAGCCGACAGATGGGAAGATATTTTTCGAGGGCAAGGATATAACAACTATCAAGGGCGAGAGATTGAAAGATCTCAGGAGGAAGATCCAGATAATCTTTCAGGATACCGCCGGCTCTCTCAACCCCAGGAAAACTGTGAAGTGGATCCTGAGTGAGCCTTTACGCGCACAGGGTGTGAGAAACCGCCTGGAGATCGAAAGGACAATCCGGGAAAGCCTGGAGCTGGTGGATCTGGACGAGAGTTTCCTGGATCGTTACCCACATGAACTGTCGGGCGGGCAGAAGCAGAGGATCGGCATACTGGGCGCTTTGATTCTCGAGCCGGAATTCATCATAGCGGATGAACCCGTTTCGGCGCTGGACGTCTCCATACAGGCCCAGATACTCAACCTGATGAAAAACCTTCAAAAGAGGCTTTCGCTGACCTACCTCTTCATATCCCACGATCTCGGCGTAGTACATTTCTTCTGCGACAGGATAGCCGTGATGTACCTCGGAGAGATCGTTGAAATGGCTGAAGCGACGGAGCTGTACGTCAATCCCTGTCATCCATACACGCAGTCGCTACTCTCGGCGATACCGGGAGAGAATGCCGCGAGCCAGCGGATAATCCTTCAGGGGGACGCACCCGATCCGACCAACCCTCCACAGGGCTGTCCCTTCCATCCCAGGTGCTTCAAAAGAATGGAGATATGCACTCACACCAGACCAAGGAGCGTCGAGGTATCGAAGGGGCATTCGGTTGGCTGTCATCTCTACCCGTGAAATGGAGCGCCTCCCCGGACGGACGGTTCACTTCTTGATAAACGTGTTTTCGTTGAGTTCTCTGAAAGCCTGATCGAGCTCCTGACGGGTGTTCATCACGATGGGACCTCCCCATGCGATAGGTTCTTTAAGTGGTTTGCCAGAAAGCAGCAAAAACCTGATCCCTTCATCGCCGGCCTTGACCCAGAATCCGTCGCCTTCGTCGAACAAAACGGCCCGTTTGCTGGTTATGGATTCCATTCCTGTCGGATCGAAGAGTCCCTCGCCCTGAAGAATATAGATGAACAGAGTCGAGTCTCTCTGGCTTTCGAAAGACCAGTCTCTTCCGGCCGCGACCTCGACGTCCAGATAGGTAGCTTTCACATACCTTCCTTCAAATGCGCCATTCGAGTCTCTGTAACGACCCGCGATGATGCGTACTCTGCTCCCGTCTTCATCTACGACAGTAATGTCCTCGCTTTTTATGTCGCCGTACTGAGGATCTACCATCTTGTCTCTGGCGGGCAGATTTAGCCATAGCTGAACACCGAAGAGCCTCTCGCTCGCCTTGGGCATCTCCTGATGGATTATCCCCGATCCGGCCGTCATCCACTGGCAATCGCCGTCGAGAATGCTGCCGCTGTTTCCAAGGCTGTCTCCGTGCTCTATATCCCCGCTTATGAGGTATGTTATCGTCTCGATACCACGGTGTGGATGCCAGGGAAAGCCTTTCGTGTAATCGTCCGGGTTTGTGGAGTCGAAGGCGTCCAGCATAAGAAAAGGGTCGAACTCTGCGGTATCTCTATAACCGATCACCCTTACCAGTTTCACCCCGGCTCCATCGACCGCGTCCTTGCCTGTAACTATCTTTCGCACGGTGCGCAATTGCTTCATAGGAATCTTCTCCTCTCATAAATCCTATTACAATGATACCATCGGTGGGTATCTAACAAACGAAGCGGCCGTCCCCCAACCTACCACGACGGTTATACGGAGCTGTATCGTCAGCTTTCCGCATCAACTATTTAATGGTGAAGGTGTAAACTCGGTTCATGGAGATTCTAAGGGGTAAAGTCGCGGCAGCCGTGACGGCTATAATATGTTCGATACTCTGGGGAAGCGCCTTCCCGGTTCTCAAGATCGGTTACGAAGAGATGGCCATCGCTTCCGACGATATTTCGGCGAAGCTGGTTTTCGCCGGTCTGCGTTTTTTGGGCGCCGGGCTGATGGTACTGCTTCTTTCGATTCCCTTCGGCAGAAAGGAAAGACAGAAGTTCACGGCCGGGGATTACCTCCACTTCATAGCTCTGGGTACGATGCAGACCTTCCTGTTGTATTTCTTCTTTTACAACGGTCTCAGTTACACCACCGGCATGAAGTCCTCGATAATCATGGCCGGAGAAAACTTTCTGGTCATACTCCTCGCCCACTATATATACCACAACGACCGTCTCAGCTGGAGAAAAACTCTCGGAATGTTGCTTGGCTTTCTGGGCGTCTTTCTGGCCAATTTCAACGAAGGTTTCACGCTGAGCTTCGTTTTCAAGGGCGACGGTTTCATGCTGATCGCCACGTCAATAGGGGCCATAGGAACGATCTACGCCAAGTGGCTTTCAGCCAGCAGATCACCCTTCCTGGTGTCGGGCTGGCAGCTGTCGATCGGCGGTCTTATGTTGCTTCTCTTCGGTCTTCCCGGCCTGAAGGCCGGCGCGCTGGTCTTCACACCGAAAGGAGTCTCACTTTTGATCTACTCTATGTTGCTTTCGGCGATCGCCTTCTCTCTCTGGTACGCCCTGCTCAGTTATCACAAGGCCGGTGAGATAACCATGTTCCGTTTCGTCATACCCGTCGCCGGAGTCTTCCTGTCGGCCGCCTTCGTTCCCGGTGAAGCGATAAACTCCTATACACTACTCTCGCTTCTCCTCGTCGCTTTGGGCATCATCGTGGTCAACTGGAGGTTTTCAAAAGCTCCGGCTGCCGGAAAACACTAGATGTAATCGAAACCATAGACGGGCAGCGGAATAGGGGAGCCCTTCATATTACTCTCAAGCAGCACCAGTCTGGTGAATTCGGCCGGAGTCATTTTTCTGGCCTCCTCTCTGAAGGCTTCGAACTCTACGTCCGTCATTACTTCCCTGTAATAACCTTCGAGTTGATCGAGAAAGTTATCAATGGATATGACCTTCATCGTTCCTTCGAAGCCGGCCTTTTCCCTCTCCTCGCTAGGGAAGAGACTGTCAAGAACAAGAACGCATTCCTTCTCTCCGCTCAACTGGAGATAGCCCCTTGCCGCC
>DBRH01000015.1:53779-72694 GCA_002305955.1 Kosmotogaceae bacterium UBA1373 | reverse complement strand
GGCCTGTGGCGAAAATTTTACTGAACTGCGAAAGATCCCTGAAATAACGTACGGGCCTCCTCATGTAGAGCCAGGCGATTCTCGAAAGATCTTCTTCGCTCGCCTCTCTGACACGTGAAGCCTTTCCCGGCAAGACTCTCAACTTGTAGAAGCCGTCCGGCTCAATGGCTCCGAACCTGCTGTACAGACCACGCTTACCCGAGATTATAAAGAGCGATATGCCCTTCTCGATCGCCATTTTCTCGGACATCGCCAGGGCCTTCGCCCCGTAGTCTCTGCCCCTGTAATCGGTGTGCGTGCAGACGGCGCCGATGAGACCGACCTTCAAACTGTGACCGAAAACAGAGATTTCTCTGGGAAGCATACCTACCATGGTCACGGGCCTTCCGGCCTCTCTCACGACCGTCATGTTTTCCACGTTCTCCGGTGAAAAAAGCAGCGGAAAGCAACTGCCCATATCTGTTTTGAAGACCTGGCTAGAAAGTTCTATCATGGCGGGGATATCTTCTACTCTTGCGACAACGGGATCCGACAAGGCGATCACCTCACTCAGCACGATATCGATTATCAAAAACCACACAATTGATAATCTCACAATTGAGAGCCGGACGCAATATTGTGATTAAATAGTCTTTGAAAGAATATAGAAAGGGCCGGTGATTGATTTGTCAGAGACGGTACACAGAATACAGCTCAAAGATAAAGAAATAATACTGATCGGAACCGCTCACGTGTCTAAAAACAGCGCCGAAGAAGTGAAGCGGATTATAGAGGAAGAGAGACCAGATTCCGTGGCGATCGAGCTTTGCAACTCGCGCTATCAGTCGATGCAGGACCAGGATCGCTGGAAAAAGACGGATATTGCCAAAGTGATAAAGGATAAGAAGTCCTTTTTGTTGCTGGCCAATCTTATCCTCTCCTCTTACCAGAAGAGAATGGCCAAGCAGATCGGGATACAGGCCGGGCAGGAGATGCTCCAGGCGATAGAATCGGCAAGGGAGACCGGCGCGCAGCTGGTGCTGGCCGACAGGGATATACAGGTGACCTTCGCGAGGATCTGGGGAAACCTGAGTTTCTGGGGAAAGGCAAAACTCTTTTTCAGTCTCGTTCTCTCGATCTTCAGCGATGAGAAGATAACCGAGGAGGAGCTGGACAAAATGAAATCGGGCGACATGCTGACGTCGGCCCTGAGCGAGCTGTCCAAATCCTTTCCACAGTTAAAGGAGACTCTGATAGACGAAAGGGACAAATACCTCGCCCAGAAGATCAAAGAAGCCCCGGGAAAGAAGATAGTCGCAGTGGTTGGCGCCGGGCACGTTCCGGGCCTTAAAGAGGCTATCAAGGAAGAGCAGGATCTGGAGGCCTTGAGCAGGATCCCGCCCAAAAAAAAGACCGGCAAGATTGTCGGCTGGACGATATCGATAGCGATAATCTCGCTGATAGTGGCGACTGTAATCGTTAACCGCGACGCCGGCCTCGACCAGATACTGAGCTGGATACTTTGGAACGGCTCCCTCTCGGCGCTGGGAACACTGGCCGCATTCGGGCATCCGCTATCGATACTGACAGCCTTTGCGGTCGCTCCGATCAGTTCTTTGAGTCCGTTGCTCGCCGCCGGCTGGTTCGCCGGTCTCGTTGAAGCCATGGTGAGAAAGCCCCATGTCTCGGACTTTGAAAACCTGAGCGAGGATGTGAACTCCTTCAAAGGCTTCTGGAGAAACCGGGTCACACGGATACTGCTGGTAGTGGTTCTGGCGAACGTCGGAAGCACTGTCGGAACTTTCATAGGTGGGGCCGATGTAGTGAGAATATTCATCAAATCCTTCTGGGGATGAGTTTTACGCTGAAAGCCGTCTCAAGTATGACTCCATTTTGCCGGTGTCGCTTAACGAAGGCGGTCACATGCGTACATAGGGTAGTGAAAGCTCAACTCAGCACTTGACAACTTGAGTTGCTGCTCTGATTCCTGTGAAAAATGATCTCTTCATTTTCTCGGGCAGACGTGGTCGATCCACAGTTCCTGGCCGCCGATCGAAAATGAATTGATCGTTCCCAGAAGGTTCAGAACGCCTTTCTGGCCTACGACGTTTGTGATTGAGACATTGACTCCGCCAATAACGGCACCGTTTATGTCGGCGAAATTCTGAACGTTCTTCAGATCTCCGTTAACCTCGACGTTGATATTTCCGCCGTATTCGCCGTAGTAGAGAATGAGACCGGTGGGTGCTGATGGGAAGGTAAAGGCTACTGTGATGTTGTTTAGATTAACGTCGAGGCCGGTATGACCGGCAAGTCCTTTGTTATCTACTTTCAAATTCCCGTTGTTCGTTGGTGTGCCGTTAGACCAGTAGAACTCCTTTAGCGTCATCTTGGTGGCCGATTCCCACAGTGTATCTCCGAAATGATAAGTGGCACCGAAAGCAAAACCTTCGAAATTTATACACTTCAGAACCAGGATGCATCCAGAGAGGATAATGAGGGTTGACAGGAGCATCATAATAAACGTGAACCGTTTCATGATACACCTCCTATCCAGAAGATAAGGACCGGACAAACTACCAACCGATCTGCGCCCATATGTCGTCGCGGCGCATGAAAAGTCTAGCACTTGCGGCAGAAAAACGAACAACTTTCGAAACTCGCTTAAGGTTAAGTTTAATGGATATAAATGCTCCGGAACTCCCGCATAATTAATATCTATATCGGTATTCACGCTGATTTTTCCCATCAATTTCATCCATTGAAAATCGACAAATATACCTGGTGGACATTTAAAAACACAATAAGGGCAGAAATGATTATCCAGCGGTGAATCGAAATGGTTGGACAAAGGTTGCTTTCTTTACTTGCAAGAAGGATCACAAAAGCGCATGAGTTGAGATAGTGATTCCGGTAGATTTTTACTTGTGGAGAGCCGGGGCTTCCCATCAGCCTGCCTGGCGAGTTTTTCGTAGATGCCATCATGAAGCTTATGCCGATGTTCTTTGCTAAGCTTGATTGTAGAAAGATTCTTCTAATCGGTCAAACATATTTCTTCTGAGAAATGTGTTGGTCTCTCAGTTCATCTTCGCCAGTGGATATTTCCCGAGTTTTGTGGGAGTCCAGGGAACGAGATACATTTCCATATCATCCATATTGTGCCACCACAGCTCGACACCCTCGATTTTTTCGGGAATTATTCCTTTATCGAAATCAAAGATATAAGAAGCCCGAAGCTTGACTTCTTTCTTCTCAAGGAGGATTTGACCATCCCTATCGTACGTGACAAAATCAAACAAGAGTATGCCGCTTCTTTTATTGTCGAGCTCCAGTATCAGCATCTTTCCAAGCCTGTCTTCATCTGTAAGGTAGATAAGAATGTCACCATCGTTGAGCATTCGTTTTTCATCTCTCGAGATATTGATCTTATCCGTTGTCAGATTCACACTGAAGCTCTCTATATCCAGAAAAGTAACTGAGTAGAAACTATTTCTGTACGCCTCAACCGTTGGATTTCTCGAAATGCAAGAGATTGCAATCACAGTTATCACAATGGCGGTGGCAAGAGATCTCTTCATCTTCAAACACCCCTTTTTTCTCTTAGAATCTGTAGCCTATTTTAAAATCGAAGATCTTACCGACAGTCTCATTGATTTTTTGTAGAATAAGATCTACGTTGAGCTCTATGTAATAACCGGGACTAAAATCCATCCCAACTCCAAGTCTGAGAGGCGAAAAACCCAGCTGTGACTGCTCTCCAAAAGCGAACGTGTGGCCGATATCTCCTCTAACATAAAAAGCGCCGAGATCGAGTTTCAGTCCAACATAACCGTACCAGGCAATTCCGGGAATCATGAATGAAGACTTTACTCCGGTGTCTTCCGAAAGAGTAAACATAAGAAACGGAGTTGCTATTCCAAAAGACAGAGGTCCAAAATCATACCGCAAGTCAATTCCAAGCACGTCTATTCCAACAAATCCGGAAAGAGGAGTATTCGAAAGAGATTCGGTTTGCGCGGCAACATTGATTAATCCGAGAGAAAGGCTTCCAAACGAAAGTGAAGTAACCAGCAAAAGGCAAAGTACAAGGATGGCATTCTTCATAGGTCTCACCCCCTAATGTTCATTGTAAGTCCACAATACAAAAAACGATCTGGTTTTTCAGACTGTTAGTTCCATTGCCAGAGAATTCTGTGCAGGTCTCACGGAACGTCAATCTACCCGGGGACTCCTTCCATTTTCCAGAGAAGGCTTCTTGGATCTAAATATCGACTGGTTTTATCTTCGATTGATAAGTTTAGCTTGCATATTAGAAACATATCTCCAATGCGAACTGGGAAAACATTCGCATAAAGATCACCTAATATCTTAATTATAGGATTGTTTGGAGATCGTATTTTCCCTTATCTGGAGGCTTGATGTGTTTCTTGCAGTAGTTTCGGCGGTATTTTTCGGATGGGCACTGGGGGCGAACGACGCAGCCAACGTTTATGGTACGGCCGTGGCATCGGGTCTTGTTAAGTTCAAGGTTGCGGTCGCTTCATCCGTGATATTCATACTCATAGGCGCGGTCTTCGCCGGCTCTAGAGTTCTTGAGACTATCTCCAGCCTCAGTTCGCAAACCGTCTTTACAGCCGTCACCGGAACTATTGCAGCGGCTCTGACGATGACGATCATGACTCTTCTGAGCATTCCAGTCTCCTCTTCACAGGCTATGATGGGAGCTATCTTCGGTGTCGGAATGTTCCAGGGAACGGCCGACTGGTCAATATTTCTGAAAATCGTGGTTTGCTGGGTGGTCACTCCTGTCGGGGCCGCCGTGGGCGGCTTCTTTCTGTACCGAATAACATCGATCTTCTTTGCAAAGATAAAGACCATACCGACACAGAATCTCGCTTTAAAAATCGGTGCCATCGCCATAGGAGCGTACGGTTCCTTCGCGCTCGGGGCAAATGACGTAGCGAACGTTATCGGTCCTTTCGCAGGAATAATTCCGACCAATGTCGCCGTGCTGATGGGAGGCATAAGCATAGGTCTTGGCGTGATAACTTTCGGCAAGCGCGTCATGTACACGGTGGGAAAACAGATCATCAGCCTCGATCACTTCGCCGCCGTAATCGCCGTGCTTTCCATGTCGTCGGTCGTGTGGATGTTCACCCTGCTGGGCATACCGGCTTCCACCTCTCAGGCGATAGTCGGGGCTGTCATCGGAGCGGGATTCGCCGGAGGCACGAAAGACGTGAATCTGAAGATTCTGAAGAAAATAGCGCTGGGATGGGTACAGACCCCGCTCGTTGCCGGACTCTTATCCTTTTTCCTCTGTCTTCTGCTTGATTTTGTTATCAAGATCTTCTAATAGCGAGCTAGCCTTTCTGACCGACTGGATTTTTCAAAAGAAAGGGACTCGCTCATTGCTTTGATGCTGTCCAGGTGCCTTCCTCCTGCGTGGAGTGAATTATGAAGGTTCCCGACATGTTGTCTTTCGAGATCTCGCCGTTGAAATCGATGCTTTTATCGTCGATCCATGTGTAGATAGAAACTTTTCCACCGTCGAAGAGCAATCCGAAAAGCTCCCGGCACGGACGACCGCCCTCACAAAAAAGACCGCTGAAATTGTAGCCGTAATGCCTGGTTATTTCGAAATGGCCGTTGCCGGTATATTCCTCCGATATCATCTCTAGATCCCACAGGCCGGACATCACTGGAAACTTCCGTGATAGGCATCCAGAAAGAAACAGGCACAGAACCAAAGAGAGAAGTCCAAGAATCGATAAGCGTCTCTTAATCATCATCCCACCACCCTGATAAGTTTATACCACAAACAGGTCTGGATCTTCGCAAATTACGCGGTTTGTTTTACTCCTTCGGTGCGGGTTATACTATATTGGCACTTTTATTTTGGGAGGGATATGATTTGAGCCAGAGATACCTGACAGTCGAAGAGCAGCTCTCGCTTCCTCTGGTCAACGGTACGGTGATTTCACCCGACGGCAAAAAGCTGGCCTACACGCTCAGGCGCACCGATTGGGACGGAAACAAGTACATGCGAACGGTTGTGGTTTACGATGCGGAAAGCGAGACGGCGTTACACGTCTCGAACGATGAGTTCGATTGCTCTCTTCCCGATTGGTCGCCCGATTCGAAGAGGCTTGTCTTTCTCCAGAAAACCGGTGAGGAAAACAAGAACGATCTGATGATCTTCGATTTCGAACTGAAACGTTCCTACAAGTTACTCACCTTCGAACAGGAGATCAGTCAGATGAAGTGGAGTCAGAAAAATGACGGACTCTTTCTCGTAGCCGCCTCTCCGGAGAGCGAAGAACTGAAAAAGAGAAAGGAAAGCTACGGAGAGTTCGAATACATAGACGAAGAGACGAAGAACAGCTCGCTGTATTTCGTCCATCTCTCGCGCGCCATGAAAAAATATTCGGCAAGGTTCGAATTACCCAGAGATATGCGCTGCGAAGAAGCTCTCTTCGATAAGTTGACGGACGGCAAGGAGTTTCATATCTCTTCGATCTCTCTATCTCCCGACGGAAATTACATCGCACTTCTGGCACCACCCACGAGCGATTACAACGATTTCGATAGCGCGAAGGTTTTTCTCATGAACGAAGAAAGAGAACTGAAAGAGCTACCGCTGGCTCACCCGAGGGGCTGTCTCTTCTCCGGCGACTCGAAGAGACTGGCCTGTGTGGTACCTGCCGGAGACGACCCCTGGATGGATAACGGAGTGGTCGAGATCGTAGATCTTTCCGATCTTTCGAAAAGGCGGTTGAGTGTGGGACAGGACCTTAACATCGAACCGGTTGCCTGGACGGAGAAGGGTTTCTTCGTGAACTGGATCGAGGACTGTACGATTCGCCTGGGACTGCTCGATGAGGAAGGCCATCTGGAAGGCCTGACGGATGAGGATCAGATGGTAATGGCCTCAAGCGTCACTCCGGATGGAAAACGACTGGCCATCGTCATGGCCGGCATTTTTGAATCTCCCGAGATCTATCTCGACGGAAGAAAAATAACAGATATCGCGTCTATACATCCCCGAAGGGAAAGGGTACGGAAGGAAAGACTCTCCTGGAAGAGTTGCGACGGTACTGAGATCCACGGTGTTTTGAACCTTCCCACCGATTTCGACAGTTCCAGGAAATACCCTCTCGTTGTGCTGGTTCACGGAGGACCGACCTGGACGGCTCTTGCCGCGAGGATAACGAGCAGCTATTATCCTATCGAGCAGCTGGTATCCAGAGGAGTGCTGGTACTGGAGCCCAACTACCGCGGAAGCGAAGGCTACGGAAGAGACTTCAGGAAATTGAATTACAGGAACCTCGGGATAGGTGATTACGAAGACGTTGTGAGCGGCGTCGATTCGCTCATAGAAAGAGGGCTGGTGAACGGAGACCGTCTCGGAGTTATGGGCTGGAGCCAGGGAGGCTACATCTCGGCCTTCTGCGCAACTTATGGAAAGAGATTCAAAGCCGCCTCCGTGGGAGCGGGTATATCCAACTGGATGACCTACCACGTCAACACCGACATTCATCAATTCTGCCATCGCTACCTCGGGAACAATCCCTGGGAAGATCCTAAGATATACGAGCTGACATCGCCCATTTCTTACATTAAGAACGCTTCTACCCCCACGCTCATACAGCACGGCGATTCCGACACCAGAGTTCCGACGCCTAACGCCTTCGAGCTTTACCAGGGTCTGAGAGAGATGAATGTGCCAGTAAGACTGGTTATCTACAAAGACATGGGACACAACACCGTTAAACCCGGTCTTCACAGGGCCATAATGACGCAAAACCTCGCCTGGTTCAGTCATTATCTCCTGGGCGAACCGCTGGAGGGATCCTTCAAGATGACAGACGCTCTTTCTCCAGGTTGACTGTTATAATCTTTCTAGAGGTGATCGATATGACCAAATTCTCTATCGTGGCTACCGTGAAGAACAGGAAGCTCCTCAAATCCGTCGAAATGATGCAGGCCAGTGCAATTAGGTTCAACTCTTCCCATTGCGATCTGGGTGAACTCGAATCCTTTCTTGAGTACTACAACCGCAACTGTTCGCTTCCTCTTTATCTAGACCTTCAGGGCGCAAAGTTCAGACTTTCGCGCAATCAGCCGGAGTTCGAGATCAAGACGGGCGAGCAGGTGGTTTTAGGAAGCTCGGATTCGGCACTGAAAACGATTTCGATAGACCCTCGAGCCCTGTCGTATCTTTCTGCGGGGATGAGGGTCTCGATAGAAGACGGCAGAATCGAGCTAGAGGTATTGAAGGCAGAGTCCGAATACGCGAGGGCGCTGGTTCTGAGAGGCGGTACAATCAGGGCTGCCAAAGGAATGAATATATCTCCCCATCCTGTCAACCAGATAGAGCTTTCATCAAGAGATGCAGAGATAGTAACGCTCAGCAAAAAGTACGGCTTTATAAGGTACGCACTGTCCTTCGTCTCTTCATCATGCGAGGTTGCCGAGCTCAAGGAACTGTCTCAAAGACCTGTCGCTTCAAAGATAGAGCGCGAGCTCCCTTTCGACAGGATTGAGGATATAGCAAAGGCCAGCGACGAAATCTGGTTTTGCAGGGGAGATCTCGGGGCCCAGCTCGGTACGAGGGGGTTGGTTGATTTCTACAGGTTCTTCACCAGAAATATCGAAAGACTCAACAGACCGGTCCTGATGGCCGGCGAGGTGCTCGAGCACATGGTGGATCATCCCTGCGCCACGCGGAGCGAGATCTGTCACCTCGTAGATATTAAGGAGAGTGGTTATGCCGGAGTTGTTCTCTCCAACGAGACCGCTTACGGCTCCTTTCCGATCGAGACTATAAAGACAGTTCTGGAGGTTACTTCCGATGAGTGAAATGGTTCTGGATATAGCACGATCGCTCGGTCTTCCCGCCTGGAAAGTAGAGAACGCCATCGAGCTTCTTGAAGACGGGAAGACCATCCCTTTCATAGCCAGATACAGAAAGGAAAAGACGGGCGAACTCAACGAGATACAGCTAAGAGACATAGCCGACACGCTGGAGTATATGAAAAAGCTTCAGGCCAGAAAGGAAGAGGTCCTTCGCCTGATAGAGGAGAAGGGAAAGCTTACCGACGAACTCAAAAACAGAATAGTGGAGGCCGGCACTCTCCAGGTCGTCGAAGATCTCTACCTGCCTTACAAGTCCAGGAAAAAAACCAGGGCCGACAAAGCCAGGGAAAAGCAACTCCAATCGCTGGCCGACTTCCTCAAAACCGCGAGGAAAAGAGACGACGGCTTCATAGTCGGTTTCGTAAACGCCGAACTCGAAGTGGCGACGGTCGAAGAGGCCCTGGAAGGCGCGCGCGATATCCTGGCCGAGGAATTCGCCCAGGATATAGTGATAAGGGAGCGAGTCAGGAGCGAACTGAAAACCAAAGGGATTATAAAGAGCGAAAAGACCGACGCGGAAGACGAACGCTCGGTGTACAGGGATTACTACGACTTTTCCCAGCCGATAAATCGTCTGGCGGCACACAGGGTTATGGCGCTCTTCAGAGGCGAACGCGAAGAGATTCTCAAAGTGCATCTCGAGCTTCCTTTCGACATACTGCCGGCTCTGAAGAGAGCGGCGGGCTGGATCGACTCTCTGGCCTATTACAGCGAACTGGAAGAGGCGGCCATCGATTCCTTCTCACGGCTCCTCTTTCCTTCGATAGAGAGAGAAGTAAGGACACAGATACGTGAAGAAGCCGAAGAAAGGGCCATACACGTCTTCGCCAGAAACCTCAGAGATCTCTTTCTTCAACCTCCCCTGGGAGAAAAAGTCGTTATGGGAATCGACCCCGGTTACCGCACCGGCTGTAAGCTGGCCGTTATAGGCAGGGATGGCGCGCTGCTCTACCACGATGTGATTTTTCCGACTCCGCCGCAGAACGATTACGCCGGCTCGGCCATGAAGGTCGTTCAGGCGGCCAACCTTCTCGGGGTGGAGCTCATATCCATAGGAAACGGAACGGGTTCAAGAGAGACGGAGCAGTTTGTGAGCAGACTCATAAAAGAACACGGACTGGCCATAAAATACATGATTACCACAGAATCGGGAGCCTCCGTTTATTCTGCCTCGAAAGTGGCCATCGAAGAATTTCCCGATCAGGACGTGACCACCCGGGGCGCGATATCCATCGCCAGGCGAGTGCAGGACCCACTTGCCGAGTATGTGAAGATACCGCCCGAAGCGATAGGGGTCGGCATGTACCAGCACGATGTGAACCAATCGGAACTCAAGAAAGCCCTGGACAGAGAAGTGGAGTCGGTCGTGAATATGGTCGGTGTCAATCTCAACACGGCCTCGGAGCATCTACTGAAATACATCTCCGGTCTCGGCCCGAAGGTCGCCTCGAGCATAGTCAAGTACAGATCCGAAAACGGTCCTTTTAAAAACAGGAAGGATCTAATGAAAGTTACCGGTCTCGGTCCTAAAGCCTTCGAACAGGCGGCCGGTTTTTGCCGGATCGTAAACGGCGATGAGCCTTTCGACGGAACAACCGTCCACCCCGAAAGTTATGCGGTCGCCATAGAACTGCTGGATAAGATCGGCGTCCCTTCCGTAGAGCTTTTCGAAAAGCGCCTTGAGTTACCCGAAAGACTCGCGGCAATAGATGTCGAAGATTTTTCGAAAGAGAAGGACTTCAATCCGATAACAGTCAGAGAGGTCATCGGCATGCTCAAAAAACCCGGACTGGACCCCAGGGAAGAGCTTCCTCAACCTCTTTTGAGAACCGACGTTCTGACCATGGAAGACCTCGCCTCTGGAATGGAGCTGGAGGGAACTGTGAGAAACGTGGTGGATTTCGGAGCCTTCGTCGATATAGGTGTGAAGCAGGACGGTCTCATCCACAAAAGCAGGATGGGTAACAGGGTCAGAGATCCTCTAGAGGTACTCAGTGTCGGCCAGATAGTGAAAGTGAAGATTGTCGAGGTTGACCTGCAGAGAATGCGGATCGGGCTCGAGCTGCTGGTGTAGAAAACAATGCCAATACAATAAAAAAAAGCCGCCTTTCGGCGGCTATCAATCGGGATATTCCAGGGGGTTTCAACATGCCTGTCCGTCTGTTCCAGAACCTGGGGGGTAATGGTGGACTGTGCATATCGCGGTGCTCAGGTGCTTTGTCTTGTTGTTAATGACCGGTTGAGCTTTGGGGGTTGCAAGGGTTCTTCTTGTCTTCCTGTTCTTCTTGATATAATTCTACCCAATTAACTCGGCTTTGTCAATATATGTGAGTGGTTTTATCGGGATTTGATGTAAAGAATCGGTTACGAAACTCCTGGCGAGGAAAACATACACATATAGAACCCGCCCTTCGAAAGAGCGGACGGTTCATCCGTTTTTTCGAAGGGCGGGTATTAGGTCTTGCATCTGGGTTCGAATTGAGTTCCAAAAACTCTAGGGGAGCAAAAGGAACAGCCCTGCCAGCAGGACAAAAATCATGCTCCCAACCAGTTTCTGGCTCATGTACCAGGGTATTTTTTCAAATGCGAGGATCGGTGCTGAATTGGGGAAAAAATAACTCTTCGCACCCTCGGTTCTGAAAGCAACGAGGCTTTTTTCATTCTTTGCCATCGCAAGGTTATCGTCGATGAAGCAGTATTCTAAGCCCTGTATGATAAGATCTCCATCTGGCGACATTTCAGCGGTAACGTCCGGATTCATCCAGGACTCGAGTCTTTCGAAAGGATCGGAGAAGACTCTTCTGTTAGATATATAATCACCGGTTATTTTTATCTTATCGAAGTAAGCGACTTCCTTCCTTTCGATAGATTGATCGACGGGATAGAATCTATCCATGAAAGCGCTGAGCAATGCATCTCTTGCAGAACCTTTTCCATTTGAGTTGAAGGAAACGAAAAACCCCCAGTTGTCTTCAGTAGAGAACACCAGGAGAGAGTGAAAGAAAATCGTGTCACCGCCGTGCCCGATCAATCGAAGTCCGTTCATACTCATTTCGTAGAAGCCATAACACATTCCGTTAAGCCTTGGATCATGCCGAAAGTGCACACTTTGCATTAACTCGGCGGTCTCCTCGTTCAGGATACGTTCTCCCTCGAACTCCCCCTTCTGGATATTGGCTATTATGAATTTCGCCATATCGCCGGCGCTCGATGTGATTGATCCGGCGGGCGGGATGGTGATTTTCTCGAAAGGAGTCAGAGGTTCGTTCCTTCCATCCAAGTAGTAGTAACCCGTGCTCATTCTCGCCCTGAGATCGGGTTCTAGTTCCTGCTTTACGGTTGTGCTTTTCATTCCGAGCTTCTCGATTATATTCATATCCACGTAGTCGGAGAATTCAACGCCCGAGACTTCTTGAACGATATATCCCGCCAGAGCCGTTCCGTAATTCGAGTACGCCGCGAATTTTCCCGGTTCAAATGCTCGCTCCGGCATCCATTTCAGAGCTTCTCCGAGTGGTTGCACGGTGTATTCTTCAAATTGAATTACGTTGTATGGCGTTTCTTCAAAGCCCGGTGTATGAGTCAAAAGATTCTCAATGGTGATCGGTTGCGGGAAAGTGTCTGGAACTTTGAACTCGGAAATATAGTCATTGACATTCGCTTCGAGATCGATTTCTCCGAGTTCATACAGCTGCATCAGCGAAATCCACGTGAAGAGCTTGGACACAGAACCGATCCGTACCAGCGAGTCGGCTTTCATCGGCGTCTTGCTCTCAAGATCGGAATAACCGTAACCCTTAACATATAAGACCTCTCCATCACTCACGAAACTAAGCACGGCGCCGGGAATCTCATACTTCTCCAAGAAATCGTTCATCGTGATGTCAAAAAACTCGGAAATATCCTTTTGCTCGAAAGTCATTCCAGAAGCAACAACGACCAGAAATACGAACAATCCTAGCAGCATTTTTCTCATCATTTACCCCCCAGCAAAATATTGATTGTTGCATTCGATTATATCACTAGAAAAACAATATCATTCGTCGTTTCGGGTCTTTAAGCCATGGTTGTGCGTTGTGGGTAAAAACACGGGAAGGAACATCGAGAGTTCGCTTCGCTCTCGCCCTCTTCTCGGAAAACGTCTCCTAACACTATTCCGAAGGTGATGCTCGAAATCCTGTCACCCATTTTCGACCGATTTATTTCGATAATCCCCTCAGAAGACCTCTCATCATCTCTCAACGCTCCTCTTCATAGCTCATAGGTTTTTGTTAGCGATCGAGTTCCTGCTATCATAGCAATACGAAAAAATATTCCTTTGGAGGTGATAAAGGTGAAAAAAATTTTCTTTGTAGCTTTTCTTATCATCTTCCTGGTGGTTACGGCCAGCGCCAGATTAGTTTACTGGCACACCCAGGAAGAAGAGAGCAGGCAGCAGGTAATTGCACAGATCATGGAATCCTTTGAGATCGAGACAGGCATCGAAGTCGAAGTCGTCGCGATTGAGGAGAACGCGATGTTCTCAAGACTAGCTGCGGCAGCGGCGGCCGGGACTCTTCCCGATGTGATCGAGGCGGGCGCCGAGACTATACTCGGGCTTGGTGCCGACGGTCTTTTAGACACGGCCATACCGACCAGATTCATAGACAATGCCGGCGATTTCTACACGGGCGCTACCAGGTTTGTCATCACACCGGCGGGAAACGAGTATTTCGCCATTCCATATCATGGATGGGTACAGGGTATCTGGTACAGAAAAGACTGGTTCGAGGCTGCGGGACTTGAAGCTCCGACAACCTGGGAATCGATAATGACGGCAGCCAAATACTTCCACAAACCTGAAGAGGGAATGTACGGCATCGTTCTTGGAAAGACGAATGACGCTTACGCCGAACAGGTTTTCACTATCTTCTCACTTTCCAACGGAGCGCGTATATTCGACAAAGACGGCAATGTAACCATAAACTCTTCGCAGATGAAAGAGGTTCTCCAGTACTACAAAGACCTCGGTGCCTATTCCGCTCCGGGGCACACCTACTGGAAGCAGGCAAGAGAACTCTATCTCGCCAGCAAAACACCGATGTTCTTCTATTCCACGTACGTTATGGACGATCTGGCGCTCGCCGAGATCCAGACGACTATAATAAGCGAGTTCGATCCGGATATAGTCAAGAACACTGAGTTCGCTCCCTTCATGTCCAACAGCAGGTCTTCCTCGTTCGGTCAGGTCATTTCCCTCGCAGTGACGAAGACCTCGCAAAACAAGCTCGATGTACTCAAATTCCTCGATTTCATGTTCAAACCGGACAACTATATAAAGTACATACACATGGCCCCTGGCGGCATGCTTCCCACCAGATCATCGGTTGCCGAGAGCGAAGCCTTCATAAACGATCCGAAGGGAATCTACAAGAGCTACGGTGCGGAAAAGATCAGATCGATCATCTACGGGCTGGAGAACATCGAGAAGTTCGGATATGTTGAAGGCAAGGTCTTTCCAGAAATGGGTAAGATATCCGGAGCCTTCACGATAGGCAATGGAATAGTAATGATGTTCGACAACAACGCAACACCCGACGAGGTCCTCACCTTCTGGAGAGACGATATTAGAAAATTAATTGGAAGGTAGTGTCTTCCGGGAAGGCCCCGGTTGAGCGGGGCCTTCCTTTTTTGGAGGTCGTTTCTCATGCAAAGCGTTTCCACTATGTTGAAAAATGAAAACAGGCTTGGCTGGAGACTGGTATCACCCACGGTAATTCTTCTCATGATACTGATCCTCTACCCGGTCGCCTACAACATCTATATATCCTTTTTCGATTATGGAATAACCAGATCGACTTTCGTCGGGATCGATAACTATTTGCGAGTCCTGAAAGACGGGGCCTTCTGGAAGTCATTCTTCATAACCGTCGGCTTTACGCTAATGACTGTCGGTGGAAGTCTTCTGCTCGGTCTTGGAGTTGCGTTGATGCTGAACAAGGAATTCAAGGGCAGATCGATCGTGAGAACTATAGTTCTTTTACCATACATAACGCCACTGATTTCGATAGTCTTCTCGTGGCAATACATTTTCGACCCGAGTCTCGGCCCCTTCGTCGAGATATTCGGCAGGCAGCTCAGATGGATATCGCCACAGTTAGATCTGCTGAACAACTCGAACAACGCCTTTATCGTGGCTTCAATTTTCAATATCTGGCGCAACTTTCCCTTCGTCTATCTCATGATCCTTTCAAGATTACAGTCGATTCCCGACGAATACTACGAAGCCGCCGAAATGGATGGGGCATCGCCCTGGAAAAAATTCACTAATATCACATTACCCGAGCTCTACTTCGTCATGGGTGCAGTGGCCTTGATGAGGGGGATCTGGAATTTCTACAAGTTCGACGAGGTGTATCTAATAAGCAAGAAGGCCGGAACGCTGCCTATCTTCATATACGAGAGGGTCATAGGGACCACATCGCCCGAGTTCGGTGTGGCTGCCGCCATCGCGACCATTCTGATGGTTATAATGCTTGGCCTGATCACTATGTACGTGAAGAAGGTGTTGAAATGGTGAAGAGAGCCTCGCCATTCAAGAAGGCGCTGTTTTTCACGGGTATATTTTTGATATGTTTCTTCATTCTGGTGCCCTTCTATTTTATGATACACGTATCTCTGAAAGCCGATTACGACCCAAACAAGATGAGCTTTTCCGATTTTACCACCAGAAATTACAAGGAGATCTTCGGACTCATTCAGAGCAGCGAGACGGAGTTCTTCGGCGACGAAATAACGCGGGCCAACCTCGAGCCCGTGCTGAAGAAGATCGCCGAACTGGAGGAGATAACTTCCTCTAGAGATGCTTACACAGAATACGTACACAACGTGCAGCTCAAAGAGAAGGAGAAAGAACTGAAGGATATAGTCGATCTGGTTATAGACTTCAGCGGAATGAAGGTCGAAGACCGTGAAGCTTTCACCGAGAGAGCCATGAAAAACGGTACCGAAGAGGCGATCGTACTTGAAGAAAACATGAAATCGATCTTCGGTGCCAACGACATAAAGAAATTCAACGATCTCAGGAGCGAGATCGAGAAGGCCCTGACAGACGAGTCGATATCGGCGGGACTGGAAAGGGCCAGGTCACAACTCGGGGCTTATCAGGCACAGAAAAACAGGATACTCGAAGAGAAAGCCAGCGAGTTTCCCTTCTTGAAGTATCTGGGAAACTCCCTGATGTTCGCCGGTACGTCGGCCCTAATTAGTCTTTTTGTCGCCATTCTGGGAGCCTATGCCTTTTCAAGGCTTCGCTTCAAAGGGAGAGGAACGGTACAGAGATCGGTGCTGTTTGTGTATCTGTTCGGAGGCACCGTGATAATGGTCCCGCTTTATCAGATGGCCGTAAAGCTGGGAATCCTCTCCTCACCCCTGGGTACGAGCATCTATCTGATTATGGTTTACGTTATCCAGACTCTACCGGTTTCTTTGTATATGCTGGGTAATTACTTCAGAACCATACCCTATTCGATAGAAGAAGCGGCTATTATCGATGGCTGTTCGCGTGTTCAGGCGATCTTCAGAATCGTTATACCCCTTTCTCTGCCGGCGATCGCCACTGTATATATATACGCATTCATGATAGGCTGGAACGAATACCTTTTCGCTTCGGCCTTTCTCGGCTTGAAGTCTTACAAAGATCTCTTCACACTGCCTATAGGCCTTAGCACTTTCTCCGGTTCGGCACATGCGGTATGGGGAAGACTGATGGCGGCCTCTGTGGTCTCGGCAATCCCCATAATAATTATATTCAGCCTCATGCAGAAGTATCTCACATCCGGTTTCACCGCCGGAGGAGTCAAAGAATAAAACGGAATGGGAGGTTCTATTTTGTCCGGTTTGAAGCATGATTCATACGATATTGTGGTGGGCATACCCAGTTTCAACAACCGATCCACGATAAAACACGTCGTCGAGGTTTCTTCCAGGGGACTCAAGGAGTATTTCCCCGAATTGAAAAGCTGCATAGTGAATTCCGACGGGGGCTCCGGTGACGGAACGGAGGGATCTTTCTATTCGGCCAACTCTATGGGCCTAGATCTCCTGTCGTTCAAGTACACAGGAATATCCGGCAAGGGAAGCGCGATGAGATCTATCCTGGAGCTCGCGAGCCGTCTGGGCGCCAAAGCCGTGGTTTTTCTCGATTCCGACCTCAGGAGTGTCGAGCCTTTCTGGATAGAGAGACTGGCCGGGCCAATTATTAATCTGGATGCTTCATACGTGGCCCCTTATTATATCCGCCATAAATACGACGGAACCATCACCAACAGTATCTGCTATCCCTTAACAACGTCGCTTTACGGGAGAAAAGTGCGCCAGCCTATCGGTGGCGACTTCGGTGTGGGCAGAGAGATGATAGACTATTATGTGTCGATGCCGGTAGAAGCCTGGAACTGTGATATCTCCAGGTTTGGTATCGATATCTGGATGACGACTTCCGCGATAAACGAAGCCAGGGGAAAGATATACCAGGCTGCTCTGGGGAGCAAGATCCACGATGTAAAAGACCCGGGTAAGCAGCTGGGAAACATGTTCAGGGAAGTCGTCGGCACTCTGTTCGCACTGATGGAAAAATACCGCGAGAAGTGGGAAGCGATCGCAGGATACGAAACGGTACCCGTTTACGGAGAGGCCGTTGGAGGAGAGGCCGAACCTTTACAGGTGGATATGGACAACATGATGAGCAAATGTTACGAGGGTATCCGGACCCGGCTGGACTTCAGCGAGAGTGTTCTCGGGGGCGAAATCACACAGAAACTCTCGACCTTCTCGAAGGAAAATGCGATAGTGGCCGATGATCTGTGGGTCGAGGTCGTATACAAAATCTCATCGACTTACAGGAAGAGAGAACTCAGAAGCAGACTGATAGAACTTCTGGTGCCGGTGTACTTCGCAAGAGTGGCCGGCTTCGTCGCCAGAACGCTGGAGATGAACCAGGAAGAGGCCGAACGCGAAACCGACAGATTGCTCGAAAGATTCGTCGACACCAAAGAAGAGTTGAGGAAGGTATGGGAGAAGAATACGCAATAAACGGAAAATTGAAAGCGATGCTCAAAGGTCTTAATCCGGCCGAACAGAAGGCCGCCAGATATATTATAGACTTCCCGGACGACGTGATTCACCACTCCATCAGCGAGCTGTCCGTTCTGGCCGGAACTAGCGAGACCACGATTTTCAGACTTTCGAAAAAACTGGGCTTCGACGGTTACCAGTCCCTTAAGATACAGATCGCCAGAGAGCTTTCTCTCTCCACCCCTGTCGTGTACGCCGATAAAAACGAGTTGATCTCGGAATTGATCGGTGCGCTCAATCAGCAGAACCAGCTGCTGGATGATGGGCAGCTCGATGGAATATCCAGGCGGATCGTAAGAGCGAACAGACTGATATTTTTCGGAGTTGCCTCGAGCGGAATCGTGGCCGAGTTCGGAGCCACGCTCTTCATGAGGGCCGGTTTCTCGACGGCTTACTACACCGATCCGCATCTCCAGATCATGACGGCCGTTTCGCTTAACGAGAAAGATATAGTCTTCGGTATCTCCGCCAGTGGCAATATACGTGACACGGTGAAATCTATCGAGGTTGCCACCGATTCCGGCGCCTACACCATAGCGATAACTGGAGGGGTCGGCTCGAGGATAGTGAGCGCGGCGAAAGAGACCATCTACGTCGCCCAGGGTGGTCATGAGACAGGCATACCGCAGCTGCAACCAAGAGTCTGCCAGCTGGTCGTGATTCAGTTGTTGCTGGAAAAAGTGATCAAAATGAGGGACGACACGCTGAAAACTCTGGAAAAAGTCGACAGGACACTGGACAAGAAGAGATATCTGTAGTCTCGACTCGCACGTTTTCGATCAACGAAAAGCCGTAGCCCATATCTTTGAGACGTCCAGCGTTGTCGTCCAAGAGCGTGGACCCGTCCTTGGGGAACCTGAGGCGAGAGGCTGGAAGAGCGATAAGATCTCGACTTTCTTACCTCTG
>DBRH01000015.1:28240-53769 GCA_002305955.1 Kosmotogaceae bacterium UBA1373 | reverse complement strand
GATCCATAGCGCGGCCGGCCGTTTTAAGCTCCGCCTCGTTTCTTAACTCGAAGTGCGTCGAGTTTTATAGTGTATTAGGTTGAATTTCTATTGCCTTTGCGCCGTCCAGTTATGGGGTCCCGAAACGTAAGTGCCGTCGTCGTAAGCGATAGCCGTTCCGTGCATAGCGTTTCTGCTGAACTTGCCGGTGAAATGAACGGTTCTTTCTCCCGAGATATGCGTGAAAATGAATGTTATATTGTCGGAGGAAGTAGTTCCGGCTACCGACCCGATGCTTCCAGACCCGGGATTAGCTTTCACAAATCCGGCGAGCTGACCATTGGCATGACTGGTTATCTCCATGATGGCCGCATCGGTAACCACTTCACCACCGACCGAGATATAGAGGTTCCATGTACCGGCAAGGCTTATGTTTTTAGGAATGAACGGACACCCCGTTAGCAAGATAATAACGGCAACTGCGAGAACAACCAAAAGAGATAAACGTTTCATGATCGACATCCCTCCCTTATAGGATCAATCTACGATACATGTTTGTATTCGTTCAGCGTAAGGGAAAATTACATCGAGTCTGCTTCGGCCACAGGATAGGCCTCTTAAAACTACATCTCGACAAATAATATAGGCAGGAAGCATCAAAGATATCATTACTATAGCACTTACCGACCCAGTTTCAATGATGGATGGACAGTTCGATTTTCACCGATACACCAGGCTGTCTGGAGTTGAATGACCGGACTGTGATACCGGATATGATAGAATTCTGTGAACGCTCCCCTCTTCCCCGGCCGCATTTGGATAGATCAATCCGCCGGTTTCGGGGAGCTGCGAACTCCAGACCAAGGGGTGAAAAGCATGGATTATTCAAAATACACTTACGAACAGCTTCTCAAGAAGGTTGTCGAGCTGGATATGCTCAACAGGGAGCTGCTCAGGGAAAGGGAACAGGAGACGAGGCTAGATTATTCGTGGGCCGGAAACCTCGGTCACTGGTACTGGAATATCAAAAGCAACTCCGTAGTCTTCAATCCATTGAAAGTTACCGTTCTGGGCTACAGTATGGAGGAGTTGCCGCGGGAAGTCAATTACCAGTATTTCACAGAAAGGCTCCATCCCGACGATTATCAAGGCACGATGGACGCCATGCTTCTCCACATGCATGGAAAGAAGACAGTTTACGAAGCCGAATACAGAATTCAGGCTAAAGACGGGAGCTGGAAGTGGTTTTATGACAGGGGAAAGATCACACAGAGAGATGAGAAAGGCGCGCCGCTTTTCGCTACCGGCATAGTCTTCGATATAACCCGCAACAAAGAAAGAGAGCTGAACCTTGAGAGAAGGAGCAAGGATCTCGAGCGGGATGCCCGGACAGATCCATTGACAGGCATAGGGAACAGGAGGGCCATAATCGGCGAACTGGAAGATCGATTAGTAGAGGCTTCTATAAACAGGACCCCTATTTCGGTGATAATGCTCGATATCGATCATTTCAAGGTTTTGAACGATACGAAAGGCCATCTGTTCGGAGACAGCGTTCTGAAAGAAATCGCGACCATTATTCGAAACAACCTCCGTGGACTCGACACGGTCGGAAGGTACGGGGGAGAAGAGTTCCTCGTCGTACTTCCAAACACCGCCGAAGATAATGCTGCATCGGTTGCCGAAAGGATCAGGAGGAAAGTCGAGGACTTCGACTTCGGCGAAGGTTCCAGAGTGACCATCAGCGCAGGGGTGGGAGAATCACCGGGAGGTGAGGATATCGAGACGCTCATAGACCTGGCCGATAAGAGATTGTACGAGGCTAAAAGGACCGGGAGGAACGTCGTGATCGCTTCAAGAAACGGAGAACCCTGAAGTTATCTGGATCTACAAAAAAACCCATTGCAGCGCTGAAATAGCGCAGAAAATGAGATAATATTGTACTGAAAATCGGCGAGGTTCAAAAGCAGAATTAGAACGCTAACTGAAGATAGGACAAAGGGGGAAGTTCTGTGCAGCAGTTATTTTCGAACTTTGCGATACCCATAGGCAATCTGGTCATGTTCGCCATCGGGGGAATCCTGATCTACCTGGCCATAAAGAAAGATTACGAACCTATGCTTCTGCTGCCGATCGGATTCGGCGCCATCCTCACGAATATTCCCGGTTCTTCAGCCATCGGAGAGCACGGGGTGCTGACGATTCTCTACGAGGCGGGAATCGCGAACGAGCTCTTCCCCGCGCTGATATTCATCGGCATCGGCGCCATGATAGACTTCACCCCGCTTCTTCAGAAACCGATCATGTTCTTCTACGGAGCGGCGGCCCAGCTGGGTATTTTCCTGACGATAATAGTGGCCGCGATCCTTGGATTCGATATAAGAGAGGCCATCTCGATAGGCATAATCGGAACGGCCGACGGCCCGACATCTATATACGTCGCCAGCAGACTGGCCCCGCAAATGCTCGGTCCCATCTCGGTGGCCGCTTATTCCTACATGGCGCTAGTGCCCGTAGTGCAGAGGCCGATAATCAGATTAATGACCACCAAAGACGAGAGAAGGATCAGGATGGACAACAGGACCGAGAAAGTGCCCAAATATGTGAAGATACTCTTCCCCATCTTCGTCACGATTCTGGCCGGCATCGTCGCCCCGGTGAGTGTCGCGCTGATCGGAATGCTGATGTTCGGAAATCTGATCCGCGAGTGCGGAGTCCTGAACAAGCTGAGCAATGCGGCTCAAAACGAGCTTTCCAACCTTATAACTCTCTTTCTGGGCATCACGATAGGCTCCACGATGACGGCACAGGCCTTCCTTAACACCAGAACGCTCCTGATCCTGGTGATGGGACTGGTCGCCTTCATTCTCGACACTATGGGCGGAATAGCCTTCGCCAAGATCTTCAACCTCTTCCGCAAACAGAAGATCAACCCCATGATCGGGGCGGCCGGAATCTCGGCCTTCCCCATGTCGGCACGCGTCGTTCACAAACTCGGCCTGGAAGAAGACCCGAACAACTTCCTCATCATGTACGCCACCGGAGCCAACGTTGCAGGGCAGATAGGTTCGGTCCTCGCCGGAAGCATCGTTCTGGCTCTCTTCATATGAGCACGATCGGAAGGAGGGATCTGTATGAGCGAAGCGGTATCTAAGAGTCTGGCGATATTCGCCGAGGGGTATCCGACGACTTTTCTCATCACTGTCGCGTTTTTCATAATGATAAAGTTGCTTGTCTGGACTTCTTCAAGGAAAAAGAAAACCGATTGAAAGAGCAAAAGCCTATTGGTAATCATGGGCTTTCCCGGGTCGGATCTATCGCCGTTGATCTATCTGTCACACAATGTTTCGTGAAGCGAACGAACATCTCCCGTCTCGTTTGTACATAATTCATCAATAAGCCGCGTCCGCATACGGACAGTTTGTTTTACCGGGGGGTAGACGATGGGAAAGATCCTGAGCGAAAATGGGAAGGCCTTGTTCGCGTACGTTCTCGTCTGTTTCTTCTGGGGCTCGACATACCTGGCGATAAAGATCGGCGTTCAGGATATGCCCCCAATGTTCTTCGCCAGCGTCAGGTTCATCGTTGCCGGGGGTCTGATGCTCCTCTTCTCAAAGGTCAGGAGATTGACTTTCCCCTCGAGCTTCAAAGAAGTAGCACTGCTTTCGACGGTCGGTCTCTTCATGCTCCTTGGCGGCAACGGTCTGGTAGTCTTCGCCGAACAGTGGGTCGATTCGGGCGTGGCCTCGTTGATGATCGCAACCGTTCCGATATTCGTGGCGATTCTCGAACATTTCTTCATAAAGGGGACGAAGCTGACTCTCAAGGGTGTTTTCGGTCTCCTGCTGGGCTTTCTCGGAGTTTACTTCCTGTTGCATCCATCTGGAGATTCGAGTTCAATAAACCTCGAAGGCGTTGCGGTGCTTCTGACAGCGAGTTTCCTCTGGTCATCGGGAACGGTGCTTTCAAAGAAAGTCAGGAGCAACGGCTCGATCGTGGCCAGCATTGGAATTCAGATGTTCGCGGGTGGAATCGGACTGATGATCACCTCCCTGATCTCCGGAGAGCTGCCGAGGGTTAGGTTCACCGCCAACTCATTGTATGCGATTTTGTATCTCATAGTCTTCGGCTCGTTGATAGGCTACAGCAGCTACATCTACCTGCTTCAAAAATGGCCCGCGACCAGGGCCGGAACCTACGCCTATGTCAATCCCGCAGTCGCGGTAACGCTCGGGGCGCTCTTGCTCGGGGAGCGTGTGACGGTTCTGATGTTGATCTCTATGGTGGCCATACTGGTGGGAGTCATCATCGTACAGAGATCGAAAATCAGGGTCGATCAAAANNGAGAGCAGGGATTCTGGAAATCGCGTCTCTGTACGATTTCGACGATATATGCAAGGGGCTCTTCGTTGTGGACCTGACGATGGTGGTGTTCGACCTCGGAGTGATCATGCAATGTGAGCGAAAAACCGAAGTCGTGAGAAATCTGGCCGGGGCAATAATCGAAAGTTACAATCAGTCCAGCACAAGTGAGAGAATGCATCTGTCTGAAGTCGAGGAGTTT
Source organism: Kosmotogaceae bacterium UBA1373 (assembly GCA_002305955.1). Classification (GTDB taxonomy): domain Bacteria; phylum Thermotogota; class Thermotogae; order Petrotogales; family Kosmotogaceae; genus Mesotoga. Next base: position 49,226 of record DBRH01000015.1, on the reverse strand, counting down.
CTGAAGCTTCTCGAACTGAGTCTCTTCATTCAGTGTTACGATTTCTATACCCGATCGAGTCCTCTGCAAGGCTGGCTGAAGCTCTTCTACGAGGGGCGGGAAGAGAGAATACTTTCCGACGCGCCTTTTCTAGCCTGGAAGTAGTCCTGAAGAAGAGACTCGGCGACACGCTTTACTTCGATTGATCTGTCCTCATACCTCTTATCTAGCCACATCGCGCACGCACATGCGATCATTGCGAACGATTACTGTATAATTGAATTGTGATTCTTCTATTTGTACCGGAACCAAATGTATTAAAATCCGATCGTGGCCCGTTGTAGATTTCTTTGCCACGTAGTTTTCCGGGGGTTCGTATGAGGTTTGCAGGATTCGCCATATTGTTCTTTGTGACCTTCCTGCTTTTTGTAATTACGCTTCTTTCTTCTTTTGGTTATGAGCCTATCATGGTGCCTCTCCTCGTTCTTGTGATTACCGGATTTGTGATCGAAAGTGTGAGAGCCTTGCTTTCGGGAAAAACCACTCCCACGGATCGCTCGCATTTTCTGAAGACTATGGTCGCGGTTATGGCCGGAGCCATAGGCGCCTATATCATGAACTGCTCTCTCTCTATCAGCGCGATTATGGCGGCGAGTCTGGTGGGGGTGATCGCGGTCGCGGTCACGAAGAAGTTCGCGGTTGAGGTTTATTGCGGTGCTTTTGTCGGAATGGTTTCGCCCCAGGTTCTGCACGATTTCACCCACACGATATTCGCCGGGCTTATCGCCGGTATAGTCTTCTACCTGGCCAGAGATGTTTTCAACGGTTACGGAGGAAAGCTCGGAACGATAGCCTGCAGCAGCTGGATCATAATGACGGCCATTTCAAGCGTTAAGTTGCTGGATACTCAGGTGGAGATCCGACACTCCGGGTTGAGTATTATGTTTTACAGTCTGGGATCGGCCCTGTTGACGTATATGCTCAGTATTCGCTTTAAAAATGGTCCCGTGCTGGCTTCCAGCGTTGTGAGTCTTGCCGGCGCGGTGATTTTGCCGGCCGTTCACGGCGTGAGCTCCGGTTTGCTGACCGGGGTAGTGATGGCGGCATCCTTTGCCGGAATGTCTTCCAAGGAGAAGATGAGGAACGAACTGGAGATCCTGCTGAGCGGAGCTCTGCTGGGAATAATGTTTATCTATAGCGCGAACCATTTCAACGGCGCCGGAGGAAGACTCGGGACGCTGGCCTTCGGAAGCGTCGTCAGTGCCAGAGGAATTATCTTTCTAATACAGAAGGCCGCCCGAAGGCGGCCTCTGTTGAGCAATTAGGGTTAAGCTTATCTGGGTATCAGGACGGCGTCTATCACGTGTATGACGCCGTTTCTGGTCAGGATGTCTCTGCTGATTATATTAACGTTGTTTATGGTCAGCGTACCGTCCAGGTTTATCTTTACCGGTTTACCATTGACCGTGAAGAGCGATTGCGCTATCTTCAGCTCGGAGAATAAGTATTCTCCGCCTATCACGTGGTAGGTGAGGATCGACTTCAGCTTTTCGGTGTCTTTCAGGAGTCCGTCGATGGTTTCCTGCCCGAGTTTGGCGAAGGCTTCGTCGGTCGGGGCGAAGACCGTCAAGAGGCCTCCGTCAGAAAGCGTCTCTTCTAGACCGGTAGCCTTCAAAGCTGCGAGAAGGGTTGTGAACTGTCCGGCCTGTTCTGCGGCCTCAACGATCGAAGGCAGGCCACTTCTCCATTCTCGCGGCATCATCACGTGGTCTATCACATGGATCACACCGTTTCCCGTGTCGATATCGCCGATCGTGATAAGGGTGTTGTCAACGCCAAGCCCGGCTTCGTTGATTTTCACGTTCAACAGTTCTCCGTGAAGCGAGCGCAATCCCTTTTCGTTGAGCAGGTCGGCCGTTGTGTACTCTCCCTGCACAACGTGGTAGAGAAGCACTGCATTGAGCCATTGTGGTTCGTTTAGAAGCGCTTCTCTGGTCTCGGCAGGAACTCTGGCGAAGGCGATATCGCTCGGGGCGAAGAGAGTGTACGGGCCGCCACTTCTGAGCGTATCCACAAGGCTGGATTTCTCGAGTGCGAGAACCAGTGTCTCGAGGATGCCGGAATCTCTGGCCACCTGCACCAGGTTGGCCTCTTCTCTGGGGATCATAACGGTATCGATAATATGGATCACGCCGTTGGAGGCTTTTATGTCCTTAACCGTAACCGCGGCTCCGTCGATTTTCAAGCCGCCGCGCGTATCTATCGCCAGAGACTGTCCGTGCAGTGTTTGAAGGGCCGGATAAAGCACTATGCTCTCAAAAGAGTATTCGCCCGATACAACGTGGTAGAGAAGAACGGATCTCAATTTCGAGACGTTATCCAGAAGGGCTTTGACCGTACCCGCAGGAAGGTTTTCGAAGGCTTCGTCGGTCGGGGCGAAGACCGTGAAGGGTCCGCTCCCCTTTAAAACGTCTGCCAGGCCTGCCGTCTCGATGGCCGCGACCAGCGTCTTGAAATTACCGGACTCGACGGCTATATCTACTATATTTTTCTGGGAAAAAGCCACCAGGCTTACGAGGGCAAAGAGAATCAAGATCATTGTTTTCTTCATCTTGCACACCTCCTTTTGGTTTCTGTTCAGTGATATTCTACAACGATTGCACCGGTTTATTTGAGAAGAGAAAAGTCTGGTGCCGGTTCATCTGGCTCTTCTGTAGAGAGCAAGGTTAAATAAAAGAGGCGAGCCTTCGCTGGCCCGCCTCTTTTTTGAGTGTGACTGTATCTATTACTTCTTTGGGGTTTCTTTTTTTGGCTCTTTCTTTACTTCTTTCTTTACATCCTTCTTGCCCGGCATCCTAGCCACCTCTTTTTGTCGCGGCTCATGTCCGCTCCATGAGAATTCTAGCATTATAATCGAACATGCAAATCTCGCAATATCATCTTTCAGGGCAATCCCAACTGACTGCAAGCGTTTAAGGACGAATAGAGACGAAGAAGGCACATTTGTTCTCTGGATATCCCGCTTGCTGGCTTAGCTTTCCGATTATAACTTTCTTAAATTTCTTATTTATTCCATAAGCTTCGTCTGGGGAGGTTTATGGATTTCAATTAGTCTAGAAATTTTCCTTGAAGAATTTATTGAAATGAATAAGAGAGAGTAGTTAGCTGTCTATCGAAGTATCAGGCATCGGCTTTGTTTGTGGCTTTGCTTTTCTGCCTTTCGTAACCGGTTCATAACTGAAAGTGACGAGTTACGTCCGTAACAAAAAGACCGGCCATTCGGCCGGTCTTTCTTCATAATCGTGATATTCAGACGATTATGTTTATTATTTTGTCCTGTACGTATATTATCTTTCTGACAGTCTTTCCTTCGAGCATGGAAGCGAGTTTTTCATCCTTCATGATGGCTTCCATGGCCTTTTCCTGACTGGAGTTCTGCTCGAGCGTCACCTTTCCCCTCATCTTCCCGGATATCTGGACGGGCAGTTCAACATTCGCCATCGAAGCGTATTTCTCGTAACCCGAGGGGAAGCCGTCTTCCAGGATGGTTCTCTTCTTTCCGCCCTTTATACTGTAGATCTCTTCACAGAGGAAGGGTGCGAAGGGCGAGAGGAGCTTCGCCATATCAATCACGAGCTGCCTCTCGATCGCGCTCTCTTTTGAGGCCTCGTTGACGAACTCCATTATGGCGGCGATCGCCGTGTTAGGCTTTATGCTGGTTATCGAGTATTCGACCTTTTCAATGGTCTCGGCCATCTTTATCTTCAGGTTCAACGAGCTCTTACCTTCGCCCATGTTAGCGATGTCCCAGACGCGGTTGAGGAATCTCTTCATCGCGTCCATTCCGCTGTCCCTGAAGTCTCCGCCCTCGAGGAAGGTGCCCATGAACATCAGATAGGTTCTGAGGGCATCGACCCCGTGGCTGTCGAAGTACTGGTTGGGGTTGACGATGTTGCCCTTAGATTTCGACATCTTCTCTCCGTCTTTTATGATAAGCCCGTGGCCCCTGAACGATGCGAAAGGCTCTTCGAATGAAAGATATCCCATATCGTGAAGGGCCATCGCGATGAATCTCGAATACATCAGGTGGAGTGTCGCGTGCTCGTTCCCACCGATGTACATGTTCACGGGACACCATTTTTCGACGAGTTCTCTTTCGAAGGCTATTTCCTCGTTTTTAGGTGAGAGGTATCTCAGATAGTACCAGGCCGAATCGAGGAAGTTGTCGGAGACATCGGTCTCGCGCCTGGCCGGGCCTCCGCAGACGGGGCAGGTGGTGTTGACAAACTCGGGGCTTTTGGCCAGCGGCGATTTTCCGCTGCCGTCGGGTATGTAATCGTCGGTTTTGGGAAGCATCACAGGCAGGTCTTCGTCTGGAACGGGAACCGTCCCACACCTGTCGCAGTAAATCATAGGGATCGGCGGGCCCCAGTAGCGCTGCCTGGATATGCACCAGTCGTGGAGGTGGTAGTTGACCGAGCCTTTGATCGAGGCGTCGATGGTATCTATCCGGTCTATGAAGTCGGTGCTTTTCATGCCTGTGTACCTGTCGCTGTTCATCATGACTCCCTTTTCGGTGTAGGGCAGCTCCGAAGGGTCGCACTCTATTACCTGTCTTATCTCGAGGCCATACTTCCTGGCGAAGGCGAAGTCTCTCTCGTCGTGAGCCGGAACGGCCATGACGGCACCGGTGCCGTATTCGGCCAGAACGTAATCGCCGATCCATATGGGCAGCTCCTCGCCCGTGAGCGGATGGAGCGCGTAAGAGCCGGTGAAGATTCCGTTCTTCGGCCGGGATATAGAGGTTCTGGTCGCCATGTCCATGTTTTTGACGTTGTTTCTGAACTCTTCGAAGGCCTCTTCCATAACGGGAGTTATTAGTTTATCCACCAGCGGGTACTCCGGCGCGACGACTATATAGGTGACACCGTAGATCGTATCGGGCCTGGTGGTGAAGACTTCGATCTTCTCCTCCATTCCTGAAACGTCGAAAGTTATCGAAGCGCCGGCCGATTTCCCGATCCAGGCCCTCTGGAGGTTCTTGGTCGTATCGGTCCAGTCTAGCCAGTCGAGGTCGGAGAGCAATTTCTCGGCGTACTCGGTGATCTTGAAGAACCACTGGCTCATCTCGCGCTTATCCACCTCACTGCTGCACCGCTCGCAATGGCCGTCTATAACCTGTTCGTCGGCCAGGACCGTCTTGCAGGAGGGGCACCAGTTGACGCTGGAATCGCGCTTCTCGGCCAGTCCTCGCTTGTACAGCTGTATGAAGATCCACTGGGTCCACTTGTAGTACTCGGGCGAGGAGGTTATCGCCTCGCTGTCCCAGTCGAATATGTTTCCCAGTTTCTTCAGTTGTTCCTCGCGGAAATACTCTATGCTTTTCGGTGTCAGCTCGGCCGGGTGTTTGCCCACCTTCAGGGCGTAGTTTTCGCTGTGTATGCCGAAGGCATCGAAACCGATCGGTTCGAAGACGTCGTAACCCTTGAGCTTCATGAACCTTCCATATACGTCCGATCCGATGAAAGAGAACATGTTTCCTATATGCAGCCCGGCGGCGGAGGGATAGGGAAACATCATGAGATTGTAGAAAGGCCTTTCGGCCTTATCGAGGTCTATATTAAATGGTTTCTCTCTGGCGTAGTAATCCTGCCACTTCTTCTCGAGCACCCTGAAATCGTACATATGCTACCTCCCCGAATGAGTATAAAGCCTGAGAAAAGCAACTTAGATGGATTATAACATGCGTATGTGAAAGTAAATTTCCAGATGAGCTTCATTCCAGGTCGATCACTTCGATGATCTCTACCATTTTTGCAGATCGACGGCTTTCGATTGCCGGCATGTTCGGACCGACTTTGATCGTCCTGAAATATCCCGGGTCCTCAGGAAGGTAATCTCCGTCGAGTTTGAAGGCTACTATCCAGATCCCGTCGGCGCTTTCGATTTCGCCCGCAGAGTAAGTCGTTTCATAACCGTCGCTCGCAACCGTCCTGATCGTCGAAGTCGGTTTCAACTCGACCAGTTCTCCGACGAGTTTTACCAGCTCCACACCGCCGTACAGCCCACCGTGCTTTCCCCCCGACGAGGTGATGTACTGACCATAGTTTTCGACGTAATAGCTCTTCGCTTCTAGATCTGCTATCGTGAACTCTCTTTCCAGTCCACCGGCTTTAAGCACCAGTGAAACCGAGAGACGGGGATCTTCGTAAGAGTACCGTTCTGTATCCAGTTCGATAGATGCCAGTCCTTTCACCCACAGTTTTCCGGAGATCTCGCCCACAATGGCCGGCGCGATCTTTTCGCCGTTCTCTTCATCGGCTATGAAAATAGCCTCGATCGGTACGTCAAGAGTATTGAAGGTAACCGAATAGCCATCGACGGAGGTAAGTGTTATATCGAAGCCGCCCTCCCAGAGTTCTCTGTACTGTGAGAACCGCTTCTGCTCATCCTCTCTGGCGGCCGCCACGACTAGCCACAGGGGAATGGCCCTGTATGTATTCGTTTCTCCCTTTCTTTCGAGAGATATCTCCACGTAATGTCCCCCGTCCGCCTCGTCTGCCTCGAAATCGATTGAGGAAATTTCCTTCTTTCCGCTTCCCTTGATTTCGACCGTCCAGTCGGGTGAAGGGCCCGGAAAGGCTGCAGTTTCCATTATCAACGGGGAGACTGTTCTCGAAGTTTCTATACGAATCGTCGATACACTCTTCACCATCAAACCCTTGGATGAGGGCAGGCCATCGTAGAAGTGTGAGTACTCCTCCCCGAGCGAAGCGAGCATGTCTTCGTTCGATACCTCGCCGTCGTCGGGCACGAAGATGAAGTAAGGCTTTTCCTCCCTGTATCCGATGTAAGGATTGCCCAGGGCCGTTCTACCGTAGATGGCGCCGAAAGGGAAGAGTTTCGAATATCCGTCGTCGGCCTCTATTTTCAGCAGGTCTCCTTCTCTCATACCACCGACATATTCGAGGACGGAGATCAGAGGAATCGCCTCGTATTCGATGTAATCGCTGCCATTTCGATCCGAAGACGGTTGCGGTCCCTCGAAACGGGTTACGACTCTCAGCGAGGGAAAATCGCCCCTGTCGAAGACAAAAGTCGAATCGTTGCAGGTAACGGTAATCCCGGCTATCGAAGCGATCGCAATTAACACCGTGAACATGATAGCGAGTAGTTTTTTCATTGAACACCCCCTGAATTTTCGTCTATGATTTTCTGGCCCTTCTCGAGCACTTCTCTCACTCCCAGTCTGTCGGATATGGCCAGCCTTATCAGTTTCCACATGGTGTCTTTGTAAAGTTCGTACAGCGGATCGGCCGGTAGCGGGTAGCCTCTCTCGAGGCTGCTGGATATAGCAAAGTTCAGTTCCATCCCGTCCAGCGCTTCCCTTCTCGAGGGGATCTTGTAGGAAGCTTTGCAGAAGCTCGCCTGCACGTACTTCGATGTGAGGAACTCTATCAATCTCCTGGCCAGGATGGGGTTGCGAGTCTTTCTTGTTATGGCCAGGCCTTTGTAATCCAGAACGGGCCTCAAAGGTTCGGGATAGGGAGCCAGTCCGAAATCCATCCCTATTCTCTCGAACTGTTCTATCATGTAGGAGCCCGAGAGTATTATCCCGACCTTTCCCGAAGCGAAGAGAGTGACCATCGGGTCGCGCTCGAGAGCCCTGAAGGTTCCGTCGTCGACCCTCTCGACGAGATAGCCGAGGGCCTCTTGAGTGGGCCCATCCAGGACCGTAACTCTTCCATCCTCGATCAGATCTCTCTTGCCGAATCCAAGCTGGAAAGGGATAAACCAGTAGGCCGAGTAAATGTTCCAGCCGGCCCCGCCGCTCCCGGGATCTTTTGAAAGGTTCTCGAGATCTTCGAGCGTCCATCCGGGATCGATTTCCCCTACGAGTCCACGGTTGTAGAACACCAGCTGGCAATCGAAGTAGAAGGGGATGGCCCACGATCTCCCTTCATAGTTGAACGAAGACAGCCCCGACAGACCCTGCACGGGAATGTAATCGAGAGATTGAATGGCCTCCTCATATACCAGTCGCGAGATGTCGCTCGACTGAACCATGATCACGTCTGGAACTTCGCCGCGTGCCCTGACAACGGAGACGAGTTTGCTCGAAGCCTTCGGGACTTCCCGGGTTTCGATTCTGAGGCCGTTGATAGAGGAGAATCTCTGGATCGACTCTTTGAGGGCGGTTATACCCTCCCAGTCAAGCCACACTTGGAGGTAATCGTTATCGATGGGTTCGCCATAAACGGCCACGGAAAGTATCTTTACGCCTTCTCCCTCCAGATGGAGAAACCAGTCGCCCTCCTCCCACACGAGAAGCGAGTCCATCGGTACGTCGGACAATCGGCCCCTTTCGGTTTCCAGAAAACACCCATCTCTCTCGACGACCGGCGGGAGAATCTCCAGAAGCGGTATCGCCTTTCCTTGGGGAAGGTCGTAGCAGTACTGGAGTAGTGACCCGTCCCAGCTCCTGATCGACTCGTCGTTCAGCAGCACTTCGAAAGACAGGCATGGCAGATTCAGCAGCAGCCACAACAGGACTGTCAGCTCGCGAAGCTTCAAAATATACCTCCTTTCCAAGCACGGGAGGCATGACCGTTTCCAGTCATACCCTATCGGCATTTCTCCATGGGAGACAGCGAACTCCTTTCAGGAGGAAATGCTCGGAGGATTATTCATAATTCTCCGATAACGGAGTCTTGCCCAGATACCCTCTAAAAGTATAGAATATGACGCCCATGACAAGCAAGTTTATTGTGGCGGCCGCACCGAATAAGTTCCACTGCGGATTGCCAGAACCGAGACTGCCGACGTAGGTGTAGAGCTTGACTCCCATCGTGTATTTGCTGTCGCTCAGAAGGAATAGAAGCGGCGCCAGGAAACCGTTCCAGGCGCCCAGAAAGGCCACTATGAATGAGGTTGTCAGCACCGGTCTGGAGAGCGGCAGAAGTATCCTGAAACCGAAGGCGACCGGTCCGACCCCGTCGATCTTCGCCTGATCCTCCAGGCTCTCTGGCACGGACTCGAGGTAAGTCCTTATGGTGAAAACCGAAAAGGGTATGGCGTGAGAGATGTAAACCAGGACCACCGGAAAATAACTGTCTATCATTCCCATCGTTCTGAATATGGAATACAGCGGAACCAGAGTGTGCATACCCCCTATCACGCCCACGGTGTTCAATATGACAATGGCGATGTCCGAGAGCGAGTTTTTGATCTTCCTCAAAGCGAGAGCTAACTGAAATGTGAGCAAAGGCACGGCCAGTCCAGTAACGAGAGAAACGAAAAGTGTGTTTAAAAGTGTTGAGATTATCCCCTCCTCTCCTACCACCCTCACGAAATTATCCAGAGTGAAATATCTGGGGAGAAATGAATCTATGTACGTTGTCGAGAGTCCTGATAAGCTTATCCAGACGAGAACGAGAAGGGGGAGGACAGAGGCGATCAGTACGCCCGCCAGCACGATCCCGGTGAGAAGTTTCAGAGCTCTATCGCCGCTTTTTACAACGGCTGCACCCTCCCTCTCCCTTCTGAGTATCAGAAAGACCATCAGGGAGATTATCGTGGCGGCGTTGAAACCGCGGAGAAATCCGTTGAACAGACTGAGCAGAAGACTGACGAGGATATCGCCGATGAGGATATATTTGAACAATCCCCTCTTCCATACAGCGAGTAGATACAGACCTCCGAAGACGAGGCCAGTGTAACCGCCGAGCGTGGTCTGCGCCGCTACCACAAGTATAATCAGAAGGTGAGCGTTCAGTTCGACCCTGCTCGAGAGGAACCAGAGAATCATCACGAAGGCCACCAGCAGAAGCGTCAAAACCGAGTAAGCCGAGGCGATGCCCGTTGAGCTGCGACCGGTGAAAATGTCGTAAATAAATATATCCAGCGTTGTAGTGGCGCCGATTATGCTCCTCTTCGTGAAGCCCGACACCAGGGGAGGACCTCCGTCGGTCATGAGAAAAACCACCGTGAACTCCTTCAAGAACTTTATGAAGTTGATCGTGAACATGGTTATCAGGGCCGGCNNTCGATCTTCGCGGCATCGACAAGACTGGTTTGAACGGTGGCCATCGAACCCCAGAGAACGAAGACAGTCAGCGGCAGGCTGAACCACACGCTGACGAAGAGGGCGGCGAGGAACGACGCGACCGGGTCGGTGAGAAGGTTTATATCGATGCCGATCAGATTGAGTATCGAGGTGCCGCCTCCCCCGTGCACAATGGCTCTCCATATCGGCACACCGATATAGACCGGCAGTCCCCACGGAACCAGCAGTGCCAGGTAGATCAATCGCCATCTTCTGGCCCTGTTGAGGTGATGGGCTATCAAAAAGCCCAGCGAGAGCGATAGCAGGGTGTTGAAAAGGGCCCACACGAGTGAGATCTTCAGGCTGTACATGAAACCCTGATCCTGAAGTATGTAATGGAAGTTCAAAAGGCTCGGTGTTCCGTTTATTATCACGGCGTCGGAAAAGGCCGTGAAGATCGGCAGGAACCCTATAAATACCACTATTGTTATTGCGGGAATAACGAGGATGAACTGCATCTCAACCTCCCGAAAACCTCCGAACCAACGGGATGTTTCGCTGAAAAAATTCAAAAATCAATGAACAAGTATAAATTTAACGGTACGCATATTATAATGCTAATGTCCATTTTCAAGGAGGATTTTACGACAAATCCTGACAGGAGGTGTTTCTCTTGGACACGAGGAAGAGGCTTTACAAATCGCGAAGAGACAAAGTGATCGACGGCGTCGCCGGTGGAGTGGCCAGTTATCTGGGGATCGATCCGGTGATAGTTCGCCTGATATTCGTAGCCCTGATTTTCGCCGGCGGAGCCGGACTGATAATCTACATCATCGGTATGTTCATAATCCCGCGTGAACCTTTGAACAGCGAGAACAACGTTGTCATAATGGACGAGGAAGGCAAACCAATAGAAGACAAACCCGGTGTGGAGATATCCGACGACAAGAGCAAGATAATAATAGCCGTTGTGCTGATAATATTCGGTATCGCTCTCTTGCTCGGCACATTCACACCATGGAATATCTTCAGCGGCGTGTTCTGGAAGTTCGTCATAGGAGCCGTTCTGGTGGCCGGTGGAGGATTCGTCATCTACAAGTCCATCAACAGGAGATGATAGCATGAAACTCGCGATGGGGTTGATATTTGTACTTGTGGGGATACTGCTGATTTTCGGTATCTTCACCGGCGACACTCTTTTGAACGCCTTCGTCAACCTTATTAACTACTGGCCCATAATCCTCGTTTTCATAGGGTTGAGCATACTGTCAGGAGTGAAGGGACTCAAGTGGCTGAAGTACTTGAACGCGTTGCTAACGGTCTGCTTCATACTCTTCATCTTCTTCTGGCCTTCGGCCTTCCTTTCCGGCAGCAGAACCGTATCGGAAACGACCCTGCTGGAAACGGCCGAAGAACTCACGGTTGTGGAGATACAGATCGATCTACCCATGGTGAACATAAGGATCGAAGCTATGGAAGCGGCCGCTCCGCTTTCCACCGTAGCCCATGTGGATTACAAGATCAGGGGCGCCGGTCTGAAGATTGAAGAGAGCGGCAGTGCGACTTTGAAGAAATGGACCCTTAAGGCCGATTCGAATCTATCCTGGCTGACTTCGAGCACCATGGTTTTGAAGCTCAACCCGGCCTACAAATACATAATCAAGCTGAACACGGCGGCCGTCAACGGGAGTTTCGACATCGCCGGTTTGAAAGTCGAGGAACTGGATGTCAATTGTGCCGTACTGAAGGCCGATTTCAGAGTCCCCGCCGTCTCGAACTCCAGGATCGAAGTTAAGACCGCGATCTCGAACGGCGATATCTTCGTGCCGGAAAATGTGCGGGCCTTTTTGAGAGCGAGGGCGGCCATAAAGAACGTGAAGTCCGACCTCAACAAGACCGGTTCGGGAGAGGAATACATCTACGAAGGCACCGGAAACGAATACAACACCAACCTCTCCTTCGAGAGCGCCATCCTCAATCTGAAAGTATTACGCTGAAAGAATACAGAGAGTCTTTTTGTGGACGGAGATCTCCATCGGGAGCTTCCCGACGACTTCTCCGTCCATCTGTATGATAACGTCCCTGTCACTGCTCACGGAAATTCTCTCCGATACATGATGACAGACCGCGTCTATCTTCAGATGCTCGCCCTTGTAAATCTTGGGAAAGTGGTACAGCAACCTGATCTTGGCCATCTTGGCGACCCCGATTATGTCTATGAGCCCGTCGTCGACGACGGCGTTCGGCGCTATCCTCATGCCTCCGCCGAAGTAATTCCCGTTGCCCATGGTCAAAAAGTAGTACCTGTCGGAGAACTCGCCGCTGTCTATGGTGTAGTTGAGCCTGTAAGTTCTGGTGGTTAAAAATTCGATCAAGAACGATAAGAGGTAGGCCATTTTACCGCTGGTTTTGAACCTCGAGCGGTTCATCCGATTGGTCACCGCCGCGTCGAAACCTGTTCCCACGACGTTCACGGCGAATCTCGCCGCCTTTTCGCCGGAGAAGGCTCTGTACCTGACTTCGAAGAGATCGACGTGCCTGGCTTTGCTACCGCAGGCGATATCGACCATCTTGCCGTAGTCCCGCGTCAGGTCGATGCTTCTGGCGAAGTCGTTGCCCGAACCGACCGCTATCATGCCGAGCATGGCGCCGGACCGGCTGTTCATGATTCCATTCACGACCTCGTTCAGCGTACCGTCGCCCCCGACGCTTATTATTCTCTCGTAATCCCCGTGATCGGACACGAAAGACATCGCGTCTCTCTGGCCGGTAGTGACATGCAGATCGAAATCTCCCAGTTTCTCCCTTATCATTCCCTTTATGGTCGTTTCGAAATCCTTCCCCGATTCACCGTGACTGGCGTTGGGATTAACGACAACCAGAGTCTTCATAAGGATCTACCCCCAGAAAGTCAACGATAAGAAATTCTATCACAGATTTCCAATCATGGTCTCGAGCTTTTGTACGATGAAAGACGCGACATCCTCGGCGAACGAACCCGGTCCGAACCCGGCGTCGTAACCGAGCTCCTTGGCAAGTTCGTGAGTGATCCTGGCTCCGCCCGCTATGAGAATTATCTTTTTGCGAAGATTCTCGGCCTCCAGAAGTTCGACGAGATCGGTCATATTCTTCAGATGAACGTTCTTCGCCGTAACTGTCTGGGAGACCAGTATGGCATCGGCTCCGACCTCGATAGCTTTGGCCACCAGCTCTTCGTTCGGCACCTGGCTTCCCATGTTGTAGGCCTCGAAGTTGCGGTACCTCTCCAGCCCGTAATGACCGGCGAAGCCTTTCATGTTCATTATCGCGTCTATCCCGACCGTATGGGCGTCGGTTCCCGTGCTGGCGCCAACCACCACCACTTTTCTTCTTATCCTCTCGTCTATGAATCTGTCGATCTCTTCCATCGACATCTTCTCGAGGGAGAGTTTCGGGACTTTTATTGACGAGTAATCGACTTCGTGTATCGACACGCCGTAAGCAACGAAGAAGGTGAAGCCTTCCGATATTTCCCTGGAAAAGACTATCTGCGGCTCTTTGAAACCCATCTTTCCCAGAAGAAGCCTGGCCGCCTCGACGGCCTCCGGTCCGTTCTGTACAGGAAGAGTGAAGCTTAGCTGGACCTTTCCGTCGTTCATCGTGTCGCCGTAAGGCTTGATTCCTGTTGGATCCAGCGCTCTATCAGGCTTTTTGTTTTCCAAAGAGTAACCGCTCATCTGCAAGACCCCCCAAGCATTTTCTCAAGGAATGGATTTCTGTAACGCTCCCCTTTCAAAACAACTCCCGGCAGTCCCTTGCCTCCCTCGACCGGTCGCCTGACCCCGGCAAAGACTCCCCTCTCTAGCGCCCTGAAGAGACCGTCTTCCTCTATTTCCGCGAGAAGCTCGAGTGCCTGATCGAGCACCTGGTTCGCCCTGGCGTGGATTATTCCATCCTTCTTGAAGACCACTTCCTCCCCCAACGCGCGCATGTTGTTGAATATGTACTTCGCGTTCTCTATGGCCAGATACCTGTCTCCCATGAAGGGCGTGTGTATCGCCTCGGTCAGCATTCCCAGAAGCTGTATTCCCTGGTTGGTCCAGATCGAAACGACGTTGAACAGGGCATTCTGAACATAACCTTTGAAGATGTTACCGGTCATGAACTTGGTGGGGGGCATATACTTCAGCGGTGCTCGGGGAAAGATCTCCCTGCTCATCTGAGCCTGGGCCAGCTCATACAGAAAGCCGTTCTCAATATCCGGGTCCATCTCGAAGGCGTGACCGAGTCCCATCTGTTCTTCGGGAATACCGGCAATCAGGGCCAGTCTCTCGTTTATGAACTGGGACGCCAGAACCGTGTGGGCTTCCTGGTAGGCGTCGGCGGTGGTAAGATAGTTGTCCTCGCCGGTGTTTATTATCACCCCCGCGAAGCCGTTTATGACTCTGGAGAAGAACTGGTCGATCAATGTCCGCTGCATGTTTATATCCCTGAAGAGTATCCCGTAAAGGGCGTCGTTCAGCATCACGTCGAGACGTTCCATCGCACCCATCGCGGCGATCTCCGGCATGCACAGACCCGAACAGTAGTTGCATAGACGTATATATTTACCTACCTTTTCGCCCATCTCGTCGAGGGCGGCCCTCATGATCCTGAAGTTCTCCTGGGTGGCGTAGGTTCCCCCGAAGCCTTCCGTCGTGGGGCCGTAAGGGACGTAATCCAGCAGACTCTGGCCGGTCGATCTTATTACCGCCACTATGTCGGCTCCCTGACTTACGGCCGCCCGTGCCTGAACGACGTCCTCGTAGATGTTTCCGGTCGCTACGATCACGTACAGGTAAGGCCGCGGTCCTTCAGCGAGTCTGTCGATGAGAGCCTCTCTCTCGGACCTTCTGTCGCGTACCTTCTCGACGGCTCTTTGGGCCAGGGGATCCAGAAAACCATAGACCTCTTCTTCTCCGCCGTAACTCATGCTCAACAGGTCGAGCCGGCCGGCCGATATCTCTTCGGCTATTCTCTGGGGAGATAGTCCCGTCTTCATCATGGCGTTCGCGATGCAATACGAAGCGCCTTCCTGGAGCAGGTTCCTGGATGCCAGATGCTCTACGACGACGTTCGGCAACGGTACCCCGTAAGAGTCCACCCCGTCGATACCCATCAGCCGGCAAACGGCCCGCTCGACGCTCACGGTAGTTCTCCCGGCCACGAAATTCTGAACGCCGTCGGCGATGCTCACCGCCAGTTTTCTTGCCCGTTCAACTTTTCGAAAATCGAGATCGAGTTTACTTTTCATTCTTTCCTCCATAAGTGCTTTTCTACCAGCTTTAGAAAATCATCGTCCATCCCGAGCAGCCGGGCTATGACCGTTCCCTCCCTCGGAAAGCCGCAAAATTCATCTATCTCCTGTACCGTGTGATCTATATAGAAAGAGATATCCCGTCGCTCTCGACCTGCGAGTTTCTCGTGGTCCAGACCTCTGACCATGAGCATCTGGATCTCCCTGTTTTCTAGCGCCTCTTCGTAGTGCGAAGAGAAGACGGCCCTGCAACCGTTCCCGCGACCGAGGTACTCCATCGCCGCCAGCAGGAAGGCCGGTCCTTCCAGCGGATTGGTGTTCTTTCCGATTTCGTCGAAGAGAAAGAGCCCCCTCTCTCCACGGGAGACGATACCGACCGCTTCCTTCAAGAACTCAACCTCTCCGGCGAAGGAAGAGAGGCCGTTTTCGAACGACTGGTGATCGCCGCTGTAATAGACTATTCTGTCGTACGGAGTCAGCGAAGCCTCCTTCGCCGGAACGAAGAAGCCATGCTGGAACATCGTCTGGGCTAGCGCCAGCGTCCTCAAAAAGAGAGACTTCCCCGTCATATTGCCCCCGATCACGAGGGCCAATCTCCGCAGAGAGAGAGAATAGCTCTGGAACTCTTTATTCTTTTCCGAAAGAACACTGGCCACTTCGGGGTTGAAAAGACCTTCGAAAGAGAAGGCATCCTCCACTATCGAAGGTCTCGCCAGTTTGAGCCTCTCATTCAAGATCGCTTTGGCCAGCGTCAGATCGATATCGCCCACCCTGTTCAAAGAAAGCGATAGAGTATCTGAAAAGCCTTCCAGCTCTTTCGAGAGCCGGGCCCTGACTTTCGACTCCACCCGAGCGTTCATCTCCAGCAGATCGGCCGCTCTCTCCCTGTCGTGCGGATCGTCGCTCCTCTGACATTGCGCGATTTTCCTCCTCAGTTCCGGCAGCGAACCATCGAAGAGATCGGAGATGTAGAAACTCTCCAGCCCCGTCTTTTCGGGATCGAGAAGATCGATCACGGTCGAAAGGTCGAGAAGTCTCATCCAGCCCGGACAGTCGCCGAGCCGTTCTCTGAGTTTCTCGTTCCAGATCGCGAAGCTCTTTATTTCGAAGAGTTCCACGTCGTCAAGCACCGCTCCGGCCGCCAGGTTTTCCAGAGTGGCCGAGATATCCCTGAACCTCGAGATGATCGAAACGACTTTATCGGGGTTGGCCGCCATCTCTTTCAGATCCTCCTGACGGTCGTACTCCATCTCTATCCGGCCCCGCTCAGTCAGAAAAGAGATATCGTAAAGCCTCTTTCTACCCATTGGGGTTAATGTCTCGACCAGTCCCTTTATATAATCAAAACCGCAGCCGGCCGAAAGATTCATCTATCTTCCTCCTCCAAAATGTTGAAGACCGGTACCGGCAAAAACCTCTCCAGCGTTTCTTTCAGCTGACCGGATCTCAGGGAGTAACCCGAAGGCGATACGGGATTGAGAGTAACGGCCAGAAGTCGCGCACTGTGGAGCACGTTAACGCTGCCGCCGTGCCTCTGGAAAGATCTCAACGATTCTTCGTCGACGAAGATCCTCGAGAAGTCCCTGACCACCACCCTGACACCCGGCGCCGCGAGCTTTCCAAGAGCCCTGGAAGTCAACGAACCGTTCACGTAAACGGTTCTCCCTGAAAGATCGAGGCCCGACTCCATGGAAAGACTCGAAACCGCGAGGAGTTTCACTTCCGGTCCATCCACAGTCCAGACGCCGTTACCGAGCCCTTCCATTATATCGCCCGCTTCCTTTTCCACCCCGGGCAGAGTGATGATCTTCACCTGATGTATGGTTCTCCTCACGATCTCTCCCGGACTGATCGAAAGGGCCGCACCCGTCGCCAGAATTATGGCGTCGACCACCGCCGGCGAGCCGGGGCTCAGTCTGGACGTAGAACTGTCAACAAGGACCCTCCGAGCGCCGAACTCTCTGAGCAGCCTCACCGTTTGCGATAGGTAATCTACTATGGAAGGGCCGGAGATTATGACTTTTCCGTCGGACCGCGCCCTCGCGAAAACGGTGCGCCCCAGAGGGGAGCGGAACTCTCTGACATCCAGAACGGTGGCCGGAAACCGGCGAGACCGGAAATCCTTTTCAGACGTTGCGAAAAGGTTGCCCCTGCGAAGAGTAATCTCGGGTTTTTCGGTGAGATATACCTGATCGTACCTCTCCCCCTCCAGACCGACCGAGGTTATCCCGGTGACGTCCGATTCGCCGGACAGTCCCTTTATAAGATGGTTCAGAACGACCGTCTTGCCGGTGTTCTTCTCCATCCCGACGATCGAGACGACCGGATGAAGGCTTGCAAGTTCGATCAGGCGTGACACTTTTTCACTCTTGCGTGAAGAGGAGAAGCGCCTCCCCGTCAACGGCGATCTCTCCGGATGATTTCTTTACTGTGGTCCTCACCAGCAGTCTCTTCTTCTCTTCGATCTTCTCCAGCAGCTCTATCTCGATCTCTACCTCCTCTTCGAGATAGATCGGCTTGAAAAACTTCACGTCCTGCTTCATGTATATAGAACCGGGCCCGGGAAAGTCGTTGCCCAGTATGGCGGAAATTATCCCTACCGACAGCATACCGTGAGCGATTCGACGCCCGAAACGTGTCGTTTTCGCGAACTCTCCGTCCACGTGGACCGGATTTTTATCGCCCGTTATAGCGGCAAAGGCATCGACCATTTCCGTCGTTATTATCTTCTTGACGGCGTACTTTTGACCTACAGTGAACTCATCGTATATCATTTCAGCACTCTCTTTTCCTTCCAGAGTTTTATTCTTTCGCGTCTCTGCAAAACCGTTGGCTCGAAACTGAGACCGTTTCCGTAAAGAAGATCGGAAACTCCCGTGAAGGTGTATTTCTCTTTATAAAGACCGTCATCGACATCGCTGACGGTATCCTCCGGTTCGTGGTAGGTCGTTATAACGCCCTCGTAATTTCTCAACACCACAACCCTGTCGGATTCGGAGATGTTGTACTGCGGCATGACTCTGATCTTGCCGCCTCCCCCCGGAGCATCGACGACGAAGGTCGGAACGCAGAAGCCGGATGTGTTTCCGATCAGGGCCTCCATAATGCCAATGCCCTTCCTGATCGAGGTTCTGAAATGTCCGATCCCCTGCGAGAGATCGCACTGGTATATGTAGTACGGCCTGACCCTTATCTCCACGAGCCTGTGGACCAGTTCCATCATTATGTAAGGCGAATCGTTTACTCCCCTGAGGAGAACCGATTGATTGCCCAGCGGTATGCCTCCGTCCGAGAGCATTTCGCAGGCCTTCTTCGAATCGGGCGTTATCTCCAGCGGATGGTTGAAATGGGTGTTGATCCACACGGGATGATACTTTCTCAGCATGGCGACCAGTTCGGGCGTTATCCTCTGGGGCAGGACCACCGGGGCTCTGGTGCCCAGCCTTATTATCTCCACGTGGGGTATTCTGCGAAGCTCGCTCAGTATGTACTCCAGGAAGTCGTCTCCCACAAGCAACGCGTCGCCGCCCGAGAGGAGAACGTCCCTCACCTCGGGAGTTTCCTTTATGTACTCCACGGCCGCGTCTATCTCCTTCTTGGTCCTGGGCCTGTCTAGCTGACCGGCGAATCTTCTCCTCGTGCAGTGCCTGCAGTACATCGAGCACTGATCGGTGATGAGAAAAAGCACCCTGTCGGGATAGCGGTGAGTCAGACCGGAAACGGGCGAGTCCTCGTCTTCGTGGAGCGGATCGACCATGTCCCACCTGTCTATGTTCAACTCCCTGTCTGTCGGAACGGCCTGCCTCCTTATAGGACACCTCTCGTTTCTCGGGTCCATGAGAGTTGCGTAGTAAGGAGTGATGGACATTCTGAGCGTTCTCAGACACTCGGAAATGCCCAGAGCCTCCTCCTCGGTTATCTCTATTACCTGCCGGAGCGCCTCGACGCTTTTCACCCTGTTTGCCACCTGCCAGCGCCAGTCGCTCCACTGCTCGGAGGTGACGTCTTTCCAGAGCGGGATATCTCTGTAATCTCTCATATGTCTCACCTCAAACGTATAATCTCTCGAACAACTCCCTGATGGCCACGGACTCTCTCAAAATGTCCAGCGCGAGGGAAGCGTGGCCCCTGGTGTAACCGTTACCGACTATCATGGTTATATCTTTACCGACGCCTTCGGCTCCGAGCGCGGCTCTGGCGAAAGAGGTCGCCATGCTGAAGAAGTAAACGATCCCCCCCTCGCGGGTGACTAGAATCGAGCTCATCTCGGTCGCCTGAACGTTGACGTTGTTTATCACGACATCGCAGAGGGCCTCTCCAGTGATCTCCTTCACTTTCTCGTACACCTCGAGCGGTCTGGTGGCGTCGGCGACTATAGTATGATCGGCCAGACCCATTCTCGAAAGTCTGTCGGCGTTTTCGGGCGAATACTCGACCGCTATAACCCTTCCTCCCGCCCCCGCTTTCTTTTTGGCCTGGTAACAGCAGAGCAGACCGGATTTTCCACCGGCACCGATCACCGCCACGTTCATTCCCGGCTTCACCAGTTTATCTACCTGGGCAGGCGCACCGGCAACGTCCAGAATGGCAAGGGCCAGTCTGTCGGGCATATCTTCGGGCAGCCTGGCGTAGATGCCGCTCTCAAAAAGCACGGCTTTGCCGCGAATATCTACCTGGTCCTTATCCATGTGGATCTTCCCTATCTTCTCTATCAGGAGAGGCGTTAAAGACAGCGAAACCAGGGTCGCTATCCTGTCGCCCGCTTCGAGGTCCCTGCCCTTCAGGAGACTCCCTATCTCCGCGACTCTTCCGATCAACATGCCGCCCGACCCCGTGACCGGATTCTGGAGCTTTCCCCTGCTCCTGACGATATCTGTTATCATAGCGGCGACGGCTTCTTCACTGTCGCCACAAACACTCTTTATCTGCGTGAAACTGGCAGAATCGACGTTGAGCGTCTGCACATCTATCAGTATCTCATTATCCCTTATGCGGGGCGTGTTATCAATGCGTTTCGCCGCCTGGGGAAGACTCCCCTCCGGCTCGATGACTCTGTGGCTTCCGAACGGACACCCTTTCATGCTTACCTCCCGCCTCAGTTACTTATTCCCAGTATGGCTCTGGCCTCGTCAGGAGAGGCGATCTCTCTTCCGTACTCCCTCGCGATTCTGGCGATACGTTCTACCAGCTGGGCGTTGGAGGTCGCCAGCTCGCCTTTCCGGTAGTATATATTATCTTCGAACCCCACCCTTACGTGGCCGCCCATCGGTATGGCGTGGACCGCCAGCGGAAGCTCGTAACGCCCGATACCGGCCACCGTCCAGGTGCTGCCTTGAGGAATAGATCTTACCATATGCAACAGATCTTCTATGTTACCGGGGCATGCGCCGGGTACGCCGAGAACGAAATCGAAATGAACGGGCGGTACGAGCAGCCCTTTCTTCACCAGTCTCAGGGCGTTTTCTATCATTCCGCGTTCGAAAATCTCTATCTCAGGCTTTATTTTACGCGAGAGCATCTCCCGCGCGAAATGCTCTATGATCTCCTGAGAGTTGAAAAAAACGTCGTCTCCGAAATTGCAGGTCCCGGTCGAGAGCGTCGCCATCTCGGGATCGAGCTCTAGAGGGCCTCCCCTCTCCTGAGCCGTGTGCCATACCGCGCCGCCGGTGGAGGGCTGGAAAATGATG